>CAYWGD010000013.1:0-99856 GCA_964457335.1 uncultured Enterobacteriaceae bacterium
CGCGGGGGGCACGCCCGGAGGCCGGCCCCCCGCGTGTCACGCCGCCTTCGCCGCCTCCCGGGACGCCCGCGCGCGCGCCCAGCGGTCGTACACGATCATGCCGGCGGTGCTCAAGAGCCCGATCCCCACGAAGGTCCACCACACCTGGCCGGGCTGGTGGGTCGCGTAGAGGAAGTCGCGCAGCGACGCCGCGGTCGCGGGCGCGCCGTTCGGGAGGGTGGGGACCGCCTGGACGGCGAAGTCGAGGACCTGGCCGCGCGGCATGACCTCCGCGAGCCGGTCGACGAGCGCGGCGCCGTCGAGCGCGTCGAGCGCCGCGAGGGCGTCGGGCGAACTGCCCGTGCCCATCGACTTCGCGAGCTCGGCCAGCGCGGTGTCGGGCACCCGGCCCGCGCGGGCGCCGGCGATCCAGGCGTCGGCGGCGGCGGGGGAGGCGTGCTCCGCGAGGTACTGCCGGGCGAGGTTGACCTTGTCGCCCTTCTCCTCGTACGAGGCGCCCGCCACGAGGTTCCCGAGCACCCAGCCGATGCCGTCGGGCATGTTGGCGTAGCCCAGGTAGAGCGCCCGCTTGCCCGGGGGCGCGAGGCTCGCCATGTACTCCTGCCGCTTGGGCGAGGACAACATCTCGCCGACCGTGAACAGCGCCACGCCGGTCAGCACGACGTACACGTCGGCGGTGTAGACGAACGCGATCATCGAGAGGCTCGCGATGCCCATGCCGAGGATGGTGCTGCCGAGCGTGCTGAAGCGCGACGACAGCCACGCGAACAGGAACATCGTCGTCATGATGAGGATCGCGTTGAGGTTGAGCAGCCGCTCCTGCGGGATCATGACGCCCTGGGCGCCCTCCGCGATCCACGCCTCGTTCCCCGTGAGCTGGCCGAGCGCGCCCAGGAGCTTCGACGAGTCGGTCCAGTCGTCGACGTAGTTCGGGAGCATGTCGAAGAACTGGTGGAAGCCGAACCAGAAGCCCGCGCTGATGAAGATGAAGCCGAGGAGCACGGGGCTCGTGAACAGCTCCACGAGGCTCTCCCGCACGAGCTCGAGCGGCCCGCGGGTGTCGGCGGCGGACTGCCGCTCGTCCTTCGGGTCGGCGTAGAACGCGAGCGGGATCAGGTTCGAGAGCACGATGACCGAGCAGGTCGCGAACACGCCGTGCCAGCCCCAATCCATCGTGTCCCGCGCGAAGGCCGGCACGAACGCCGCGATCGCCGCGCCCACGTTCACCGACTGGTAGAACAGGCCCCAGCCCATCGAGGAGGTGCCGGGCGACTTCGCGATCGAGTGGGCCATGGTGCCCTGGATGCCGGGCTTGAAGAGCCCCGTGCCCGCGGCGAGGAGCTGCGTGCCGAGCAGCATGCTCCAGAAGCCGCTCGCGAGCGCCATCAGCGCGTAGCCCGACGCCTTGAGCAGGACGGACACCGCGATGGTGCGCTTGTAGCCGAAGCGGTCGGAGAAACCCCCGGCGAAGGTCGGGAGCCAGCTCTGCGTGGCGGCCCAGCACGCGAGCATCGTGCCCTTCTCCGTGTGGCTGAGCCCCGGCCCGCCCTCGCTCGGCGCGAGCACGACGAACACCGGCACCACGAGGCGGATGCCGTAGTAGGCCATCCGCTCCATGAGCTCCATGAAGATGCAGAGCCAGAAGATGCGGTCGAACGCGCGGAGCTGGCCGACGAGGCCGGGGGCGGGGGAAGGCATCTCCGGGTAGTAGCCCGGGTGGCGGCGGATTGGCGAGGGGACGCCGTCACACCCGCGGCCGCTCCGGCGTCTCATGCGCGAGGCCCCGCCATGCTATCGCTCCTCCTCGCCTGCGCCGACCCGGACGACACGAAGCCGCCGCTCCCGACGGCCGAGACGAGCTGCCTGACCGTGTCGCCGGCGTCGATCGACTTCGGCGTGGTGGCCCGGGGCTCCTCCACCACCGAGGTGCTCACCCTCGGCAACGACTGCGGCGACGCGCCCGCGGCGGACCTCACGATCACCGACGTGACCGTGGGCGGGCTGATCACGATGGAGGGACCCGCCTCGGCGACGTTGGCCGACGGCGAGGCGCTCGAGCTCACGCTGACGATCGACGGCGCCGAGGTCGGCGCGGGGACCGACGAGCTGCTCGTCACGACGATCGAGGACGGGACGAGCACGGTGCCGATCTCCTGGCGGGTCACGGGGCCCGTGCTGGAGCTGCCCTCCACGCTGGACCTCGGCGCGGTGGAGGTCGGCTGCTCCCGGACGGCCACCCTGCGGCTCCGGAACGCCGGCGACCAGCCGCTCACCGTCGAGGTCGTCCCCGACGATCCCGCGGTGACGGTCACGAGCGAGCACCCGTGGCCGATCACCCTGGAGCCCGCATGGGTGCTCGACGTCGCGCTCACCTGGGCGCCCACCACCTCGGACCCGCCCGGCGCCGTGCGCGTGGTGACCAACGACGCGTTCGCGCCGGAGACGGAGGTGGGGCTCACGGGCACCACCACCCTGGACCGCTGGCGGACGGAGACCTTCCTCGTGGACGGCGTCGCGCCCACCGACATCCTGATCACGGCGGACAGCTCGATGACCGGGGGCGCGCGCGGGGCGCTGGGCGACGAGGCCATCGCGGCGTTTCCGAGCCTCCTGGCGGCGCTCGCGGAGACCGACGTCCGCGTCGCGGCCGTCGCGCGGGACTCCGGGTGCGTCGCGGAGGTGGGCGGGGCGCTCTACGCCGACGGGGACGACGCGGTGGAGGACGCCGCCGACCTGCTCACCACGCAGTCGAACCTCCTCTTCGAGCTCGGGTACATGCACAACGTCGAGCGCTCGTTCAGCCTGCTCGCCGCCGCGTTGCAGGAGACGGGCGAGGGCGGCTGCAACGAAGGCCTCCTCCGGGAGGAGGCGATGCTCGTGACCATCTCGATCTCCGACGAGGACGAGCAGTCGCTGGTCGACGACGAGGAGGCCGTCGAGCTGGTCACGTCCCAGCGGGAGGACGGCACCCTGCGCATGCACGCGCTCGCGGGGCCGTACCCGGACGGCTGCGACGACAAGGGGCCTGGAACGCGGTACCAAATGGCCGCCGAGGCCACCGGCGGCACGCTCCTCTCCATCTGCGAGCCCATGGTGGACACCCTGGTCGCGCTCGCCGGGGAGAGCTTCTGGTTCGACCCCCGCCTCCCGCTCGCGGACGTGGCGGTCGCGGGGACCGTCTCCGTCACCGTGGACGGCGCGCCGACCGACGCCTGGACGCTCGACGGCGCCACGGTCCTCCTCCGGGAAGAGCCGGCCCAGGGATCCACCGTGGAGGTGCGCTACCAGGCCGACGTGCCCTGCGGGGAGTAGCGCCGGGCGCGACCCCGGCGAAGACGCCGGGGTCGGTCCCCTGCGGGCTCGGGCTCCGCCCTCGGTCGGCGCGCCCCGCCGCTCCGCGTCGGCCCCGCGCCGGACCGCGCGGCCGCTCCGCGCCCGCGCGCCCTCCGGGCACCTCGCGCGGTCCCGTCACACCTCGGCACCCGCCGGCGTTCCAGCCGCGGGGTTCATCCACCATGCGCTCGCTCTTCCTCCTGCTCGCCGCCTGCGCCGGCACGCCCGACGAGAAGCCGCCGCTCGGGTCGGTCGACCAGGGCTGCCTGGTGGTGTCGCCGGCGTCGGTGGACTTCGGCGTCGTGGCCCGCGGGTCCCGCGCCTTGGAGACGCTCACGCTCACCAACGATTGCGACGGGCCCGCCGCGGAACTCACGGTCGCCGACGTGACCGTGGCGGGTGGGCGCGTGGCGCTGGACGGGGCGGCGTGGACGACCCTCTCCGACGGCGAGACCCTCGCGCTCACGCTCACCCTCGACGCCATCGACGTGGGGCCGGTCACCGACGAGCTCCACGTGACCCTGGCGGACGACAGCGTGCACACGGTGCCGATCTCCGCGACCGTCGCGGGCCCTGTGCTCGACGTGGCCTCCCCTGCGGACTTCGGCGCCGTCGAGGTCGGCTGCGCCGGCACGACCACCCTCGCGCTCCGCAACGCCGGGGACGAGCCCCTCATCGTGGAGCTCGCCCTCGGGGACCCGACGGTCACCACCGCGTCCACGTGGCCCGTCACCCTGGCCGCCGCCGAGGAGCTCAGCGTCGAGCTCAACTGGGCGCCCGCGGTGGCGGGGAGCCTCTCCACCGTCGCGCGGGTCGTGACGAACGACGCGCTCGCGCCGGACGTGGAGGTCGCCCTCACGGGGACGGCCACCGAGGAGAGCTGGCGGACGGAGTCCTTCCCCGGCGTCCGGCCGACCGACATCCTCGTCACGATCGACCAGTCCATGTCCGGGACGCGGGTCGACGAGGTCCGGGCGGCGCTCCCGGCGTTCCTGGCGGCGCTCGAGGGGTACGACTACCGGCTCGCCGGGGTCGGTACGGACGACGGCTGCATCGGGGGGAGCGCGCTCTACTCCACCCGGGACGACGCGCCGGAGGTGGCGGAGGAGCGCCTCTCCGTGCAGGCGAACATGCTCGCACAGCTCGGCTACACGCAGCTGTGCGAGAGCCCCTTCACGACGCTCGCCGCGGCCATCGAGCAGGACGTCCCCGGCGGCTGCAACGAGGGCCTCCTCCGCGAGGACGCGAGCCTCGTGACGATCTCCATCTCCGACGAGGACGAGCAGTCCGATGGCACCGACGCCGCGGCGTTGGCGCTCGTGCCCCGGGTCGTGGACGACCCGAGCACCCTGCGCATGCACGCGATCGCGGGCCCCTACCCGGGGGGCTGCGGCGGGTTCGGCGAGGGCGCGCGCTTCTACCTGGCCGCCACGGGGACCGGGGGCACGCTCCTCCCCATCTGCGATCCCATCGAAACGAGCCTGCTGACCCTGGCGGAGGCGAGCTTCTGGTTCGAGCCGCTCCTCGAGCTCACGGAGCCGCCCGCGGAGGGCACCCTGACCGTCACGATCGACGGGGTGCCGTCGACCGCCTGGGAGCTGGACGTCAGCGTGCTCACCCTCCTGGAGGAGCCCGCCCCGTCCTCCACGATCGAGGTCCGATACCAGGTCGTCGGAGCCTGCGACGGAGGCTGAGATCGAGGCCCGCCCGCGCGATCAGGTGCCGGCGACGCTCCCCGCCCCGAGCTCCAGCACGACCCGGAGCCCGCCCTCCTCCCGCCGCTCGGCCCGCACGGCGCCGCCGTGGAGCCCCGCGACCTGGCGCACGATCATGAGCCCGAGCCCGAGGCCTCCCTCGGGGCGGCGGCGGCCGGTCCCTCCGCGCCAGAAGGGGTCGAACAGGCGGGGAAGCTCCTCGTCGGACACGCCGGGGCCGTCGTCCTCGAAGACGAGGCGGCCGGGGGCCACCGTCACCGTCACCCGCGCGCCGGGGGCGTGGCGCGCCGCGTTCGAGAGCAGGTTCGCCACCGCGCGCGCGAGGAGGCGCGGATCGACCTCCGCGGCGCCCTCGCCGCGCAGCTCCACGGGCTGGCCGAGGTCCGCCGCGACCTCCTCCACCAGCGCCCGGAGGTCGGTGGGCCGCCGATCCACGGCGACCTGCCCCAGCTCCAGGCGGGAGAGCTCCAGCAGCTCGGCGATGAGGCGCTCGACCTCCTCGATGTCGTGCTCCGCCGCGTCGATGCGCGCCTCGGGCGCGCCGGCGTCCCGCAGCAGCTCGAGCTCCAGGCGGACGCGGGTGAGCGGGGTGCGGAGATCGTGGGAGATGCCCGCCATCAGCTCGCGCTCGGCCCGCATGCGCCGGGTCACCTCCTCGGCCATCGCGTTGAAGCTCGCGGCCATCTGGCGCAGCTCGCCGGGGCCCTCGACGTCGAGGCGGTGATCGAAGTCGCCGGCGGCGATGCGGGCCATCGCCTCCCGCGCGGTCTGCACGGGACGCAGGCTGCGCGACGCGATCCAGCTGGCGCCGAGCGCGAGCGGGACCATCCCGGCGAGGAGGAAGATCGGGAGCCGCCGGCCGGGACGGTCCAGGTCGAGGTCGCGGCGGATGAGGAACCAGCCCTCGGCGGACTCGACCGCGACGACGTCCCGCGGCCCGGGTCGGTACCACACCTGCCGGCCCTCGTACTCGCGCTCCTGCCATCGGCGGGACTCGGGCGGCGGCCCGGGGACGGGCCGGATGTCCACGGAGAGGCGGCGCTCGAGGTCCCGGGGGTCGGCGCCCGCCTCGACCTGCTCCACCACGTAGACCGCCTGCTGCACCCAGGAGCGGAAGACCGCGCCCGAGAACGGCGCGAGGATCGCGCGGCTGGCGATGCCCGACGCGAGCAGGGACGCGAGCAGGACCAGCCCGACGATCGCGAGCGTGAGGCGCGCCCGGAGCGTCACCGGGGCGCCGGGCGGCTCGGCACCTGGTAGCCGATGCCGCGGACGGTCTTGATGAGCGCGGGCTGCCGGGGATCGTCCCCGAGCTTGCGGCGCAGGTGGCTCACGTGCACGTCGACCGAGCGCTCGAAGGACGCCCAGTCCTCGCCGCGCGCGAGCTCCATGAGCCGCTCCCGCGAGATGACGCGCCCCGCGTTGGCGACCAGCGCGCGGAGGATGTCGAACTCGGTGGTGGTGAGGTCCACGGCGCGGCCGTCCACCGTGGCGACGCGCCGGTCGGGGTCGACGACGATCGGCCCCGCCGCGAGCACGGCGGGCGCCGCGGCGGGGGCGGGATCCTGGGCGCGGCGCAGCACCGCCTGGATGCGGGCGAGGAGCTCCCGCGGGTTGAAGGGCTTCGGCAGGTAGTCGTCCGCGCCGAGCTCGAGCCCGACGATGCGGTCGGTCTCGTCGCCCCGGGCGGTCAGCATCACGATCGGGATCGCGCTCGTGCGGCGCACCTCCCGGCACACGTCGAGCCCGTCGCGGCCGGGCATCATCACGTCGAGGACGACGAGATCGAAGCCGCCGGCGCGGAGGCGGGCGAGCCCGGCGTCGCCGTCGGACGCCGTCTCGACCGCGAACCCGCGCGCCTCCAGGTACTCGGCGAGGAGGCGCCGGAGACGCTCATCGTCGTCGATGACGAGAAGTCGCTTCATCCTGGAGTCCTAATCGAGGGGGGAGGGGCGGGCAGGAGGGCCTGCCCGCCCGGAGGCGCTACCGCTCGAAGTCGGGCCGCTGGCCCATCTCGGGGCGGTGCTTGCCCGGGCCCCGCTCCCCCCGCTCGCCGCGCTCGCCGCGCTGGGGCATCTCGTCCAGGTTCTCCAGCACCTGCGCCCGCTGCTCGGGCGTGAGCGTCGCGTAGAGCGCGAGGCCCGCGTCGAGCGCCTCGTGCATGCGCTCGGCCCGCTCCGCGAGGTGCGTGTCGAGCAGCGCGTGGAGGCGCTCCGCGTCGGGCGTGCCCTTCTCGAGCTCGGCCACGAGGATCGTGCGGTCCGCCTCGCGCTCGGCACGCACGGCCTCCCGGTCGTCCTTGGCCGGGCGCACCGCCTCGAGCATCTCGGTCTGCTCGTCCGTCAGCTCCACGTCCCGGAGGAGCCCGTGGAGCCCGTGCCCGAAGCCGCCGGGCCCGTGCCCGTACCCTTTGGCGACCGCCGCCCCCGAGAGCGCCAGGCCACCGAGCACCATCGCGATCACCACCGACTTGTTCGCCTTCATCACCGACCTCCTTGGTAGGTGCTCCCAACGTAGGGGGGCCCTGTGTACGTACGGTCGGCGCCGCCCGAAGGTGCGCGAAGCTGTGTGAAGGTGTGTGAAGTCGGGGCGCGGGCGAGGTCCCGAACATCCGCACGCACGTCTGGTAGACTCCGGTTTTCGCCAGGAGCGACCGATGCCGCCTTCCACGCCCGTCGAGCTCGATGCCCGCCGCCTCATCGCGCGCCTCGACCCCGCCACCACGGCCCGCCTCGCCGAGGTGCGCGCGAAGCCCGTCCTGGCGGACGTGTTCCTGGCGCGGGTGCTCGCGCCGGTGAAGGACGCCCTCGTGGACATCGGCGCGGCCGAGCGCGCGGACGTGCGCACCCCCGCCGGCACGGAGCTCGCGCTCCTCGCGTTCCAGCGCTTCGCGCACCTGCCCACCGACGGCCAGGTCGGCACCGAGCTCTTCCTGAAGCTCGCCCAGGGCGTGGTGGCGCGCGGGGGCGACGCCACGCCGCTCATCGCGGCGGCGCGCATCGCCGGGTCGGACGCCTTCGGCGAGGACCCCGACTGGCCGCTCGTCCTCGAGGGCGTCCGGGGCTCGCTCGCCGTCGAGCTCCTCCAGCTGCGACTGAACGAGCTCGCGGGCGCGGGGCTGACGGTCGACGGGGACTTCGGATCCGCGACGAGCGCGGCCGTGCGCGCGTTCCAGGCGGCCCGCGGCGCCGAGGTGGACGGTGTCGTGGGCAACGACACCTGGACCGCGCTCATGGCGGACGCGCCCGCGCTGGTCGAGGGCGCGACGTCGGACGCCGTGCGCATCGCGCAGCTGCGCCTCCGCGACCTCGGCTACGCCGCGCTCTCCGGCACGGGCACCTTCGGCGGGAAGACGCGCGAGGCGCTCGTCTCCTTCCAGACCGAGAACGGCCTCCCCGTCGACGCCCGCATCGACGCGCGCGTCTGGCGCTTCTTGCTGGGAGACGACCTCGGGCACGCGCCGGAGGAGGCGCTCGCCGCGGAGAAGGCGGCGCTCCGGGCGCGCGTGGACGGCGCCCTCGGCGTCCTCCCCGCGAGCGCCCGCCCGCGGGTCCGGGCCGTGCTGCACGAGGCCATCCGCTGGCACGGCATCCGCGAGAAGCCGAAGGGCAGCAACCGCGGCGAGGAGGTCGACGCGCTCGTGGGGACGCGCGGCTGGTACTGGTGCGCGCTCGCGGTGTGCGCGTGGATGAAGCGGGGCCTCGGGGTGCCGAGCTTCGACGGGATCCCCTTCGGCGCGGAGCTCGCCGCGGTGAACGACATCCGGAGCTGGGGCGTGGAGCGAGGCGCGTTCCTCGCCGCCGGCGCGCCCGTGCCGCCCGGCGCCGTGCTGATCAAGAACCGGTCCGGAGACACGACCGCCCCGGAGGTGCCGTTCGCGAAGGGGCACACCGGGCTCGTGCTCGAGGACCTCGGCGCCGAGATCCTCTGCATCGAGGGGAACGCCGGCGACGCGGTCAAGACGGTCCGCCACACCCGGGGCGAGACGGGGCTCGTGGGGTTCGTGACCTGGTGGTAGCGGGTGGGGGTGGGCGAAGAGGAGGTGCCGGAGCGGCGCCGGGGCCCCACCGAGGCCCCGGCGCGGCGCGGCGCGCGTAAGTCCACCGAAACTTGACGGGAAGGACATCCGAATGCCGTGCTCGAGGCATGCGGATCCTCGTCCCGATCGCCTACACTGCGGCGGTCCCCGGAGTCGTCCATGCTCCTCGCCCTCCTCGCGTCCTGCGGGTCCCCGGAGATCGCCCTCGGGCCCGAGGCTCCGTCCGACCCCGTCCCCGTCAACGCGCCCGAGCAGACGCTCGCCGACTGGGTCGTCGACTGCAACGGCGGCGGCGACTTCACGACCATCGCCGACGCGATCGACGCCGCGTCCGACAACGAGTGGATCCTCGTCGAGCCGTGCACGTACGACGAGACCGTCAACTTCAACGGGAAGTCGGTCTGGATCAGCTCGTCCGCCGGGCCCGAGAGCACGATCATCGACGCCGGCGGCGACTACGGCGTGGTCGCCGCCCGGGGCGAGGGCGACGGCGCGGCGCTCGTGGGCTTCACGATCGAGAACGCCGGCGCGTCCTACGGGGCGGTGTACGCCTCGCTCGCCGCGCTGCGGCTCGAGGATGTGGTCATCTCCGGCGCGCGCGGCGGCTACTTCGTGATCTACGGGGCCTCGGCCGACCTCGAGATGGTGGACGTGAGCATCGAGGACTCGTCCGCCTCCTACTACACGATCTACATGGCGCGCGGCGCCTTCGTCATCGACGGCCTCACGGCCGCCTGCACCGGCAACTCCTACGCCTTCCACGCCGGGCACGGCTCGTTCTTCGTGGACCACAGCGAGCTCAACTGCCGCACCGGCTACGCGCTCTACAACGAGAACTCGGTGGGCCGCGTCCACCGGTCCACGCTCGTCGGCGGCGTGTACGCGAGCACCGACGAGGACCACTACGAGGACACCAACCGGTTCGAGAACACGGTGGTGCGCGGGAACATCTCGCAGACCTACGGGACGTTGATCTTCCGCAACTCGATCCTCGACGGCGGGAGCATCACCGGCCTGGACATCTTCGACCTGGAGCTCCAGGCGAGCGTGTTCATGAACACCCGCTGCGCGTTCACCAGCACCTGGAGCGGCGAGGACACCACCGTCGAGCCCGAGCTCGAGGTGGAGCACAACGACTTCTTCGGGCTCGCGACCGAGGGGTGTGACGGCACCCAGTACTCGGGCTCCAACGGCAACATCGCCGCGGACCCCGAGTTCACCGACGCCGAGGGCGGGGACTACAGCACCAGCTCCTCCTCGCCGCTCGTCGACGCGGGCCTCCCGGACGACGAGTACGACGATCCCGACGGGTCCCCCAACGACATCGGCCTGTACGGCGGGCCGCGCAGCATCGGAGGTGGGTGGTGATGCGCCTCTGGATCCTCGCCGCGCTCTTCGCGCTCGGCTGCCAGGACACCAAGATCGACATCGGCGGTGACACCGCGGGGGAGGTCGACGCCGACACCGACACGGACACCGACACCGACGCGGACACCGACACCGACACGGACACCGACACCGGCTTCCGCCTCCCCGACATCACCGTCGATTGCGAGGGCGGCGCCGACTTCACGGAGATCCAACCCGCCATCGAGGCCTCCGTGAGCGGAGACCGCATCGGGGTGATGCCCTGCGAGTACGACGAGCGGCTCGACTTCCTCGGCAAGACCATCGAGGTGTACGGCATCGAGGGGAGCGCCGTCACCATCCTCGACGCGGACCGGGGCGGCACCGCGGTCAACATCGAGACCGGCGAGGGCGGCGGGACCCGCTTCGCGGGCTTCACCATCGAGGACGGCTACGACGAGTTCGACGGCGCCGCGATCGAGGTGGTGCACTCCGCGCTGGAGCTCGAGGACATCGTCGTGACCGCCAGTGAAGGCAACTCGATGATCAGCATCGTGACCGGGTGGGTGGACGCCAAGGATGTCACCGTCTCCGGGAACACCGTCTACGAGGACGCGATCTGGGTCGACTCCGGCATCCTCGTGGCCGAGGGCCTCGACGTGGATTGTGACGGCGGCGAGACGGCCATCTGGCACCACGTGGCGCTCAACCTCGACTCCAGCACCATCGTGTGTGACAGCGGGTACGGCATCCACAACTACCACGGTACGACCATCATCCAACGGTCGTACATCTACGGCGGCATCGACGGGCTCTACTCCTACGACGAGGAGAGCACGCCCGAGACGCCGGACAGCCCGAGCGAAGAGAACTTCATCTACAACAGCGCGATCGGCGGCGGCAGCCGCGGCGCCAACATGCTGTACCAGTACGTGATCGTGGAGAACAGCGTGCTCTGGGGCGGGGACGCCGCGCTCACCATGGTCGCGTGCAACGCCTCTTCCTACGCCATGAACAGCGTGTTCTACGGCGCCTCGTGCGGCGTCGAGAGCGACCAACCCTTCCAGCAGACCTACTCCGCGTTCTACGGCAACACCCAGAACGGGTGCGGCACGGTCGTGAACCCGGCGGTCTCGACGGACCCGCTGTTCACCGACTTCCCCGACGACCTGACGCCGCGCGCCGGGAGCCCGCTGATCGACGCCGGGAACCCGGACGCCGCCTACGACGATCCCGACGGGACGCGGAACGACATCGGTCGATACGGCGGCTTCTTCGGCGAGTAGCCCGCGGACCGCGCCCGCAGTCGAGAGGGGGCGGGAAGCGCTGACCTCGGGACAAATCGAGCATGTTGGCAGCAGAGAGGATCGCGCCCGAACCGGACCCGACGCCCGCCCCCGGGGCCGGGCGCCGGTTCGCGGGCACCGCGCTCGCGCTCGTCCTCCTCCCGATCGTGGTGGAGGCCGCGGCGCTCGATCCGCGCGTCCTCGTGGAGTACCGGGCGCCGCTGTTCGCCGCGTTGCGGCTGGCGATGTCCAACGCGCTCCCCTACCTCGTGGTCGCGGCCTCCACCGGCGCGCTGGCGCTGGTGCTCGGCGGGCGCTCCGAGGTCGCGCCGGGCCGGGCCTCCGCGGGCCTGTTCGCCCTCGCGGCGGCGGTCGCCGCGCTCGCGGCGAGCACCACCCCGTCCTTCCACGAGGCCCTGCTCGCGGGTGACGTGCGGGTGGACGGGCCCTGCGCGCGTGTCGGCGGGCCGCTGTCGAGCTGCGTCGATCTCGAGCCCGCGCCGCTCGAGGAGGCCGGCGAGCTCGCCCGGATCCTCGTCCCGGGGCGGGAGGCGCCGTGGGAGGCCACCGTGCGCTGGGTCGGCGCGCGGACCGGGGACGCCGTCGCGGCGGGGACACGGGTGGAGCTCGTGGCCGGCGGCACGGCGGTCGACGTGACCGACGAGCTGCGCGCGGTGCCCCCCGGCGGGGCGGCGGTCTTCCAGCACACCGTGCGGCTCGGGCCCGACACCGGAAAGGTCCGGCTCCGCCTCGCGGACGACCCGCTGCCCCCCGCGGTCTTCTTCGACGCGCGGCGCTCGCTCGAGCCCGCGGGTCTGGCCGTGGAGGCCGGCGGCGGCACCCGGGCGTGGCGCGCCGGGCCGGCGACCGGGCCCGCCGCGCTCCCGGTCCCGACGCTGCGGATCGAGGGGGAGCACGTCGAGGGCGGGCACGCCGTGGTGGTGCTCTCCGGCGAGGCCTGGGGGGTGCACGACCTCGGCGCGTTGCGGGCCGCGCGGGGGGAGATCGAGCTGCTCCTGGCCGGCGACCCGCGGTGGCGGGTGCGGCTCGTCGGCGACGGCGTGGAGAGCGCGTCGGTGCCGCTCTCGTCGCTCGCCCGGACGGAGGACGGGATCGTCCGCTACGGCCTGCCGCTCGACCAGCTCGACTTCGGGGCGGTGTCGCCGCGGCTCGTGGTGGGCGTGGCGCTCGTGTACGACGGCCCGCCGGGGTCCTTCGCGCTCGACATCGCGAGCGCGCGGGCGGCGCTCGGCGGGTCCCGGCGCAGCGGGTACGCGCTCGGCACGCTCGCGGCGCTGGATCCCGGCGCCCCGCCGGCCGAGGCGATGTTCGTCGTCGGGGAGCCCGCGGGGGACGGCCCGGCCCGCCACGGCGGCGCGTTGCGGCTCCTGGCCGCGGTCCTCTGCCTCGTCGGCGCGGTGGGCGTCGGCACGCTCCCGCGGGCGCTCCGGGCCCTGCCCGTGCGCGCGCCGGCGGCGCTGGCGGTCGGGCCGCTCCTGGCCGTCGGGCTCGAGCCCGTGGTGCGCGCGTTCGCCGCGCCGCGGCTGGAGCACCTGCCGCTCGCGCTGGGCGCGGCCGCCGTGGGGGCCGCCGTCGCGACGGTGGCCGGCGCGCGGGTGCGGGAGCGGGCGCCGCGGGCCGCGGTCGCGACGGATCCCCGGCTCGCGTCGGTGCAGGCCCTGATGGGCGTGGCGGCCTTCGGGGTCGTCGCCGCCCACGTCACCGCCGACGCCGCGGGGCAGCCGTGGGTCGCGCACCCGCCGGGCGATCGCGTGTTGCCGCTCGTCGTCCACGCCCTCGCGGCGGGCTTCGAGGCGCCCCTGTTCGTGCTGGCCGCGCTCTTCGTGGTGGCGCACCTCCGGCACGGCGCGGGGCGGGGGGCCGGCAGCACCATCGCGGCGGCCGCCCGGCGGCTCGTGCCGGCGTTGCTCTCCTGGTCCGTCGCCTACCTGCTGCTCCGCCACGGGAAGGCCGTGGCGTTCGGGTACGACATCGCGTACCGTCGGGAGCTGGCGCAGGGGGCCACCTGGCTGCGCGCGGCGCTGCTCGGCGGCGCCCAGTACCACCTGTACGCCCTCCCGACCCTGCTGGTGCTCGTCGCCGTGTCCCCCCTGTTCTCGCCCGCCGTCCGCCGCCCGGTCCTCGCGCTCGGCGCGCTCGTGACGCTCGCCGCGTGGCCGGCGCTCGACGCCTGGGTGTACGCGGACGTCGCCGCGCTGGAGGCGCGCACCTGGGCGCTCTGGGCAACGCGCGCGGTGGGTTTCGCCGGCTACGGGCTCGTGGCGTTCGCGCTCTACGGGCTCGCGGACCGGGCGCGGGGGCTGCTGCTCGCCGCGGCGACGCTCGTGGCGCTCGCCTCCGCCGTGCTGCTCGCGCAGGGCGCCTTCGTGGTGGCCGACGCGGGCGCCTGGCACGTCGCGTCGCGCGGCGCGTGGCTCGCGACCTGGCTCCTCCCCCCGGCGGTCTTCACGCTGTTTCTCGCCGCCGACCGCGAGTGGCCGGCGTGGCTGCGTCGGCTCGGCGCGCTCGCGCCCGGCGTCTACCTCGTGCACCCGGCGGTGCTCGACGGCTTCGAGATCCTCGAGCGCGGCGCGGGGCTCGGGCCCGCCGCCACGGTCGGCGCCAACTTCGTCGGCGTGTCCGTCGTGTCCGTGCTGCTTGTCGCGGTGCTGGCGCGCATCCGTCCGCTGCGCTCCACCGTGCTGCTCGCGGGGGGCGCGCGATGACCTGGAAGCGCGCGCTCGTCGGGCTCCACGCGGCCCTCGCCCTGCCCTACCTCGCGTGGCGCGCGGGCTCGACGATGAACGCCGAGCACCCCGTCTACGCCGCGGTCTTCTTCGTGGCCGAGGTCTTCTGCGTCCTGTCGTCGCTGGTGTTCTACCAGCTCGTGTCGGGACGGGCGGAGAACCCCGAGCCCCCGCCGGCGCGCCGCCCGCCGAGCCTCGACGTCTTCATCTGCACGTACAACGAGGACCTCGAGCTCATCCGGACCACGGCGGTGGCCGCCCGCGACATGGACGGCCCGCACGCGACGTGGATCTGCGACGACGGCCGCCGGCCCGCGGTCGAGGCGCTCGCGCGCGAGATCGGCGTCGGCTACCGCACCCGGCCGTCGAACGAGCACTTCAAGGCCGGCAACCTGAACGCGGCGCTCGTCGGGACGCACGGCGAGCTCGTGCTCGTCCTCGACGCGGACCACGTGCCCCGTCGGCAGATGGCGACGCGGCTCGCGGCGTTCTTCGCCGATCCGGACGTGGCGCTCGTCCAGACGCCCCAGGTCTACTACAACATCGACAGCTACCAGCACCACGTCTCGACGCGCGCCCGCCGGCTCTGGCACGAGGCGACGGTGTTCCACCACATGATGCAGCCGGGCGCGGCGCGGTGGAACGCGGCGTTCTTCGTCGGCACCGGCGCGATGCTCCGCCGCTCGGCGCTGGAGAAGGTGGGCGGGTTCGCGACGGGCAGCATCACCGAGGACATCGACACCTCGATGCGCCTCCACGACGCCGGCTACAAGTCCGTGTACGTCGACGAGGCCCTCGGCTACCTCCTCGCGCCCGACACCCCGCTCGCCTACGCCGGCCAGCGCCTGCGCTGGGCCCAGGGCGCGATGCAGATCCTCCGTCGCGACGGCCCGAGCCTGCGCCCGAACCTCACGTTCGCGCAGCGGGTGACCTACCTCAACTCGCTCGCCGGCTACCTGGCCGCCTGGCAGCACCTGCTCTTCTACGTGGCCCCGGGCATCTTCCTCGCGACCGGCATCACGCCCATCGCGGTCGACCCCGCCGTCGGCTTCCCGATCTTCGTGGCGCGCATCGTCTTCGACCTCGGCGTCTACCTCCTGCTCGGGGCGCCGCACGCCCGCCTGTTCCTCGGTGAGTGCTACAAGATGCTCACCGTCGCGATCTTCCTGCGGGCGAGCGCCACGTTGCTCGCGCCGAAGGGGCTCAGCTTCCGCGTCACGCCGAAGGGCCGGCACGCGGGCCTGCCGCTGGAGATCGTGCTCCCGGCGGCCGCTCTCTTCGTGTTCAACCTGACCGCCGTGGGCATCGGCCTGTTCCGGCTGGTCCGCGGCGACCCGTACCCGGGCGCGCTGGTGCTCACGACCTTCTTCGCCGCCCAGTTCGGCATCGCGAGCGCGCTGGCGCTCGCCCACGCCTGGGAGCGGCGCGGCGCCCACGAGCACTTCGCCTTCCCGGTCTCCCTCCCCGCGGGCGAGGGGCTCGTGGTGCGGCGGCTGAACCACGAGATCGCCTACGCCGTCACCACGCGCGACCTGCGTGTCGGCGCCGAGGTCACCCTCGACCTCGGCCTCGGCCTCCGCCACCCCGTCCCTGCGCGCGTCGTGGCCACCGAGCCCGCCCGCGAGGGCACCGTCGCCAAGCTGGAGCTGGCGCCGATCGCGCCGCTCGATCGCGACGCGCTCGACCGCTACTTCTTCAACGTGGCGCTCCCCGGCTTCCTGAGCGGGCTGCGCGACGCCCCCGTGGGCCCGCCGCCCGACCCGGTCGACGCCGACGTGACCCCCACCGGCGAGCTCCTCGCCGTCCGGAGCGGAATCCTCTGAGCGCCGCCACCCCGATCGGACTCCCGACCCGCGCGCGGCGCATCCGGCGCCTGGGCGTCGTGCTGGCCGCGCTCGGCGTGTACGTCGGGCTCATCTTCGCGCTCGCGTGGCGCTACGCCCTGTTGCCCGAGACCACCCGCGGCGCCCGCGTCGAGGTGCGCGACGGCTGGCTCTACCGCGACGGCGAGAAGCTCCTCCTCAAGGCGGTCGGCTACGACCCGGCCCGCCCCGGCGAGCTGCCCTGGGCGCGCGAGCGCTCCCGCGCGCTCCTCGACGACGACTTCGCGCGCATCCGCGCCGCGGGCTTCAACACCATCCGCACGTGGGAGCCGCTCACCCGCGAGGACCTCTCGACCGCCCGGCGGCACGGCCTCGCGGTCATCCAGGGGATCTGGATCGACCCGGAGGGGGACTTCGCCGACCCCGCCTTCCGCCGCGCCTCCGTCGAGCGCGTGGCCGAGGTGGCGCGCTCCGTCCAGGGGCACCCCGCGACGGTCGCCTGGCTGGTGATGAACGAGCCGCGCCCCGCCACCGTCCTCGCGCAGGGCCTGGAGCCGACGCGGACGCTCCTGCGGGAGCTCGCCGAGGCGGTGCGCGCGAGCGACCCGGGCGTGCCGATCGGCTTCGCGAGCTGGCCGGGCCTCGAGATGCTCGACGAGCCCTCGCTCGACTTCGTGGCCGCCAACCTATACCCGTTCCGGCCGGGGCGGCTCCTGGAGAGCGTCGGCTACGCCGGGATGGTCCGGCTCTGGAAGCAGGAGATCGCGGGCGAGCGCCCGCTCCTCGTGACCGAGTACGGGCTGTCCGTCGCACCCGGCCTCCCGGAGCCCGACGCCCCGGGCGGCGCCACCGAGGAGGAACAGGAAACGCGGCTCCCCCGGCTGGCGGACGACGTGTCGCGCGCCGGCGCGGCCGGCGGGGCGGTGTTCATGTGGATCGACGGCTGGTGGAAGAACGCGGAGGAGCCCGGTGACGAGCAGACCCACGATCCGAACGACGGCGAGGAGTGGTTCGGGCTGGTCGCCATGGACGCGCTGACCGACGACGCCGGGCGCGCGCGACCCGCGCTCCAGGCGATGCGGACGTTCAACCGCGCGGTGCTCACCCTCCCCACGGACGGCCCGGTGGCGACGCGCGAGATCGAGATCGAGGCGCACGTCGAGGAGGCGGGCCCGCTCCGGGTCGAGGCCTCCATGAACGGCGGCCCGGCCGTGCTCGTGCCCACCGTGCGCGAAGGGCCCTGGGTCCGCGGGCGCATGGGGCTCCTCGCGTCGGCGACGGGCCCGCAGCGGGTGACCATCACGATCGCCGGCCCGGACGGCCTCGCGGCGCGCTTCGAGCGCGTGCTCGTGCCCGCGGGCGAGGGGCCGACCGTCGAGTTGACGGCAACCGGGGAGGGCGAGGGGCGCCAGGTGACCGCGCGCGTGCGGGACGGCGCCGGGCAGCCGGCCGTGGGTGTGCCCGTGCGCCTTGCCTTCTCCGAGCCGACCCGTCGCTTCGACCGCGCCGTCGAGCTCGTCACCGACGCGGCCGGCGAGGCCCGCGTGGAGGTCTACGTGCCCGCGGACGTGGTCCTGCTCGGCACCGCCGCGATCCGGGAGGGCGAGGACCCGCCGATCGCGCTCGACACCATCCTGCTCGGCCTGGAGGGCCGTTGATCCGCACGACGATCGCCGCCGCGCTCGCGCTCCTCCTCGTGGGGCCCGCCGCGGCCGCCGACGAACCCCCCGCGGACGCGCGCGCCGCCGACGCCTGGAAGCTGGTCGAGTCCGGGCAGCCGAACCGCGCCATCCTCATCTTCCGGTCGATCCTCGACGCCGACCCCACGCGGCTGGACGCGCACGACGGCCTCGTCCGCGCCCACCTCGCCGTGGGTGATCCGGAGGCGGCGGCCCGGGCGGCCGACGCGCGGCTCGCCCAGCGGCCGGACGACGAGGCGTTCGAGCGCTGGCGCCTCTACGTGCTCGGCCTCGCGCCGTCGCGGCGGGACGAGGCGATCGCCGGCTACCGGGCGCTCGTCGAGGCCCGCCCCGACGACGCCGAGTCCTGGCGCAACCTCGCCCTGTTCCTCTCCTGGTCGCCCGGCCGGCTGCCCGAGTCCGTCGAGGCCTGGCGCCGGGCCGTGGCCGTGGACGAGAAGCACGCCGGCGCGCGGCTCGGCCTCGCGCGCACGCTCGCGTGGAGCGGGATCAACGACGAGGCGGCGGCGCTGTTCGACGCGCTGCTCGCCGAGGATCCGAAGAACGTCGAGGCGCTCCTCGGGCGCGCCCAGCTCGCGCGCTGGACCGGGGACCGCCGCACCGCCCGCGCCCTGATCGAGCGCGCCGAGGCGCTCGCCCCCGAGCACCCGCGCGTCCGGGCCGAGCGCTCTCGCCTGGAGCTCGACGCGGGCCGGCGGGGCGTGGCCCGTGGCGCCGCCCGCTCCGCGCTGGAGCTCTCCCCTGGCCTCTACGAGGGCGAGGAGGCGCTCGACGCCATCGCGGACGCCACCGCCCCGAGCGTGGCCGCCCGCTTCACCGTCACCGACGAGACCACCGGCTTCCGCCGCTTCGGCGTCGCCGTGCCCGGCGAGCTCTACCCGCTCCCGGACACGCGGCTCCGGATCGAGGCGGGGTTCACGCGGTTCAGCGTCGACCCGCGCGTCGCCGCTCCCAACGCCGACCTCCTCCTCCCCGGCCGCGTGGAGCTCGACCGCGTCTCCCTCGGCGCCGAGGTCGAGCAGACCGGCCTCCCCCAGGGCCTCTACGCGCGCGGCGCGTACCGCCTCCACGCGCTCCTCGACTTCGCGCCCACGCACGAGGTCGACCTCGAGGTCGGCACCGCCCGCCCGCTCGACCTCCCCGTGGAGCTCCGCGTCGGCGTCCGGCAGCGCGCGCTCGTCGATCTCCCCGCCGACGACCGCGTCGTCGCCCCGCTCAACGCCGTCGGCTCCGGCGGTGGCACCCTCGCCGCCGTGGAGGAGCGCGTCCAGGTCCGCGAGGGCTACGCCGGCCTCGTCGTCGCCCCGTGGTCCGGCTTCTACGTGTACGGCGACGGCGCGCTCGGCGACATCGACGGCAACACGCGCCGCGCGGTCTCCGCGGGGCTCGGCCAGGACGTCCTCCGCCTGCTCGCGCCCCGCTCGGCCCACGCGCTGACCGTCCGCTACGACCTCTACCACCTCGACGTCGCGACGCCCGACCCCCGCTTCTTCTCGCCGGACGCCTTCTTCGCGCACACCCCCGGCGCGGAGTGGCGCTGGTCGCCCGGCTCGAAGCTCACCCTCGGCGTGGAGGCGGGCGTGCCGCTCCGCGCCGACTCGCCGCCCGGCTGGCTCGCCGGCGCCTTCGCCGGCGTCGGCCTCGGCGACCACGTTCGGCTCGACGCCCGGATCCGCGCCACCGACGACACCGCGTGGCGGGCGATCGGCGGGACGTTGGGGGTCAGCGGGCGGTGGTGATGGATCGGGTTGCTCTTGGGGCGGGGGCGCTGCCCCCGCAACGCCCCCGCCGGGGGGGCGGGGCCCCCCCGGTCCCCCCGGATCACGCCCAGACGAGGATCTGCCAGCTGCGCTCGCCGACGCGACGCCGGACGTGCAGCTTACCCACGCCGAGCGGTGATACGCCGGGGAGATGACCGCGCTCCTCCTCCTCCTCGCGTGCGCCGGGACCGACATCGGCGCCGACCCGACACCCCCCGCCTACACCGACGGCGTGTACGAGTGCTGCGCGGAGGGCGAGGGCACCACCTGCTGCGCCGACGAGGAGCAGGGCATGTGCTTCGAGTACGGCGGCATCTACGGGGAGTGCATCCCGGACGGGGAGCAGCTCGAGGGCAAGGTGATCTGCGCCTTCTGCTGCAGCGGCGAGGCCGCGCGCGAGCCCATGGTCGAGACCACCGAGGTCTTCGACGGCTACCCGGAGGGCTGCGGCCCGGGCGACGCCCCCCCGAGCATCCTCGTGTGCGTCACGTGCGGCGACGGCACCTGCGGCGAGGGCGAGAACCGCTGCGTGTGCCCCGAGGACTGCGGGTAGTCCGCTCAGTCGGCGCACGGCGGCGCCCCACCGGCGGCGCCCCGCGCGGGCCACCGGTGACACAACCCCGCAATTTTCGGCCGCCCCGCTGCCTACCTCTCCCGGTGAGGAGCGCCGCGCCATGCCCATCGATCCGCCCACCCAGGCCTTCCTGGACACCCTGTCCGGCCCGCCCATCGACACGCTCTCGCCCGCCGAGGCCCGTGCCGTCCTCACGCGGCTCCAGGCCGGCGTCATCCCCCGGCCGCCCGCCGACGTGGTCGATCCCGTGCTCCCCGTGGGCCCGACCGGGCGCGTGCGGGTCCGCGTCGTGCGGCCGCTCGGGGAGGGGGGCCCCTACCCGGCGATCGTCTACCTGCACGGGGGCGGCTGGGTGCTCGGCGACCTCGACACCCACGACCTGCTCGCCCGGTCCCTCGCCGACCACGCCGGCGCCGTCGTCTTCCTCGTCGACTACGACCGCGCGCCCGAGGCGCGCTTCCCCGTGGCCACCGAGCAGGCGTGGGCCGTGGCCCGGCACGTCGTGGACGAGGCCGCCCGCTTCGACATCGACCCCGAGCGGCTCGCGATCGCGGGCGACAGCGCCGGGGGCACCCTCGCGATCGGCGCGGCCCTGCTGGCGGCGGAGCGCGGCGGGCCGGCCTTCGCGTTCCAGGTGCTCTTCTACCCCGTCACCGACGCCGGGATGGCCACGCCGTCCTACGCAGAGTTCGCCGACGGCCCCTGGCTCACCCGCGCGGCCATGCGGTGGTTCTGGGACGCCTGGGTGCCCGACGAGTCCCAGCGCGCCCTTCCGACCGTGTCGCCGCTCCAGGCGCCGCCCGCCCAGCTCGCGACGCTCCCGCCGACGTTCCTCGCCACCGCCGAGAACGACGTGCTCCGCGACGAGGGCGAGGCCTTCGCGGATCGCCTCGCCCACGCCGGAGTCCGGGTCACCTCCGTCCGCTACAACGGCACGGTCCACGACTTCGTGATGCTGCACGGCCTGCGCGACACGCCCGCCGCCCGCGGCGCGATCGCCCAGGCGGGCCTCGCGCTGCACACCGTGTTCGCCGCGCCGCACCCGGCCCGGCACCCGGTGCGGGAGCCGGCGCCCGCCTGATCTACAGGCTCTTCCCGTCGTACTGCTTCGTGATCGTGAGCGTGTTCACGTCCACGCCGTCGAGGCAGCGCACGTTCACCATCGCCCACTCGCTGCCGTCGTCCCCCACGCCCCAGGCGTAGGGGCGCACGCCGCACACCGAGCAGAAGGCGTGGTGGATCGTCTTCTTCCCGAACTGGTAGTCGGTCAGGAGCTCCTCGCCCGCGATCGGCCGCACCTTCGCGCGGGGCACGAACACCATGATGGCGCCGCTGCGCCCGCACATCGAGCAGTTGCAGGTCGCGAGGTTCTCGAGCTCGACGTCCGCCTCGAACCGCACCCCGCCGCAATGACAACTTCCTGGACGACTGGACATGATTCCTCCTGGCCCCCTGTTAGCTGCGGGGGCGCCGGCCGCGCTTGGAGGAACGCGACATGAGCGATCTGACACCCCACGGCGCCGTCCTCGACCCCACCCGGGCCGCGCGCGCCTTCCGCCTCGCCCGGCACCCGCCGGGGCCGGACCTCGCCCCGTTCGTGCGGCACTACTGGTTCATCCGCTGGGATCTCCGCGGGACGGCCCCCCACCGCCAGTCCACGCTGACCGTGCCCGCGGTCAACGCCGTGGTCGAGGCCACCGTCGACTCCGTCAGCGGCGTCCGCACCCGGCGCTTCGACCGCGTCCTCGCGGACGCCGGCGCCGTCTTCGGGGTGCTCTTCCGCCCCGCCGGCTTCCACCCCTTCTGGCGCCGCTCCATGCACCTCCTCGCCGACCGCGCGCTCCCCTTCGCCGAGGTGTTGGCCGCCCCGGTCGCGCCGGTCCGCGAGCTCGCGTTCGGGGGCGCCGACGACGCCGCCATCGTCGCCGCCTTCGAGGCCCTGCTCGCCGCGGAGGGCCCCTCGCTCTCCGCCGACGCCGCCGAGGTCGGCCGCTGGGTCGACCTCGCCGAGCGCGACCCCGCCATCGGCCGCGCCGAGCTGCTCGCCGAGCGCGCCGGCGTGGGCCTCCGCACGCTCCAGCGCGGCCTCCGCGAGTACGTGGGCGTCGGCCCCAAGCAGCTCCTCCGGCGCTTCCGGCTGCTCGAGGCCGCGGAAGCGCTCTCCCGCGGCCGCCCCGTCGACCACACCGAGCTCGCCCTGGCCCTCGGCTACGCCGACCAGGCCCACTTCGTCCGCGACTTCAGCGCGGTGATCGGCCGACCGCCGGGGCGGTACGCGGCGGAGCAGCGGGGGGGCTGAACCTCAAGGCGCCTCCCCGCGGAAGGGCCCCCCTCGAGCCTGCTACCATCCGCCCGATGGTGCGGCGGCGAGGCGACGTTGTCCCCAGGGTCCTCCGGGCCGCGCTCGCCGCGTCCGCGGTCGCCGCGTGCGCCGCCCCGCCCGACGAGCCCGCCCCCGGCGCCTGCGATCCGCTCCGCGTCACGCTCGTCGAGGAGTGGCTCCAGGACGACCTCCCGCACGTCGCCGACCACTCCCACACGCCCGCGGGCGTCGCCCTCGGGGACATCGACGGCGACGGCTGGCTCGACGCGCTCTTGGCCTACGGCGGCGGCGCCGCCGCGTTCCGCAACGACGGCACGGGCCGCCTGCTGTACGAGCCCGACTGGAACTTCGCCGGCGTGCCCCTCCCGCAGGCCTCCTCGGCGGCGCTGCTCGACTTCGACGCCGACGGCGACATCGACATGTACCTGGGCCGCGAGTACGAGCAGGAGGACATGATCCTCCGCAACGACGGGCCGGGCGGCTTCGTCGGGGAGCTCATCCGGGGCAGCACGCCCGCCACCTCCACCGGCGCCTTCGCGGACTTCGACGGCGACGGCGACCTCGACTTCTTCCTCGCGGCCACCACCACCGCCACCGAGGGCATGGCCGTCATCAACGGCGAGGTCGACGGCGGCGACGGCTGCATGCTCTACCTGCAGGACGAGAGTGGCCAGCTCGTCGACGCGACCTCTCGCCTCCCGCAGGACTTCCTGCACGGCTGGACCTTCCAGGGCTCGCCGATCGACGCCGACATGGACGGCGACCTCGACATCTACGTGGCCAACGACTTCGGCGCCTGGTTCGGGTCCAACCAGCTCTTCCTCAACGACGGCGCCGCCAACTTCACCGTCGCCGAGGACTGCTACTGCAACCTCACGATGTTCGCGATGGGCGCCGGGGTGGGGGACGCGAACGCCGACGGCCTCCCCGACCTGTTCGTGTCCGACGTGGGCCCGCCCAACCTGCTGATCAACGACGGCACCGGCGCCTTCTACGACGCCACCCACGCGATGGGCGCCTACATCCCGCCCGAGTCGACCAACCTCACGTCCTGGGGCACCGCCTTCGTCGACCTCGACCAGGACAGCTGGAACGACATCGTCGTGACCTACGGGCAGCTCGGCCAGCCCGAGACCGTCGAGCACCTCAACGACGAGTTGTGGGTCGACGGCCCCGATCAGCCCGACGTGCTCCTGCTCGGCTCCGCCGACGGCTTCACCCGCGCCGACGTGGGCTGGGACGACCCCTCGCGCACGCGCGCCGTCGCGATCGGCGACCTCGACCGCGACGGGCGCCCCGACCTGGTGACCGCGGGCAAGTACTTCCTCCGCCAGTGGCGCACCGAGGGCGGCTGCGAGCCCGGCGTCGTCGTCACCACCGACGCGGGCGGCAGGAACCGGCAGGGCATCGGCAGCCGCGTGGAGGTCCACCTCGGCGACCGCGTGCTCACGCAGTGGATGCTCCCGTCCACCTCCGGCTCGTCGAGCGCGCCCGAGCTCTACTTCGGGCTCGGCGGGGCGGCGGGGGCCGAGCGCGTGGTGGTGACGTGGCCGGACGGCACCACCTCCGAGGTCGCGGACGTGCGCGCCGGGGACCTGATCACGTTCGAGCGGTGATCCGGCTCCTCCACGCTCGCGACGGGCGGCGGCGCCACGCGCGAGCGTGTACCATCCGTGCCCCCGGGAGGTGCCGACGTGGACCCGAACCTCGCCCTGGATCTCGCCGGCCTCGACGACCACCGCCCCGGCCTCTCGGCGAGCGCCGTGCGGTACGTGCTCGAGGGCGGCGACGACACGCTGCTCGACGAGCTGGGCGGGACGCTCCCCCTCAAGCTGACGGGCCGGGGCTTCGCGCCGCTCGGGCACAAGCGCTGGCTCGCGAGCACCCCGCTCACGCCGGCCCAGCGCGCGCGCCTCGGCAAGGTGTACGACGCCGTGACCGCGACGCAGGAGCGCCGCGCGGGGATGCAGGTCGGGCTCCCCGACGGGGTCCCCGCGTGGGTGCAGCTCCTCGCCTGGGAGGCGTCGAGCTACCAGCCGAACGGCTACGGCCCCGGCGCCGAGGGCTGGTGGGACTGGGCGACGTGGGCGGCGGTGCTCGTGGCCGGCGGGCAGCCGCCCGACCTCCTGTTCCGCGCGCTCCTGACCCGCGCGGACGAGGTCGGCGGGTGGGGGCCGCTCCGCGTGCTGATCGGCGTCCCGGGCGTGGCGGCGGCGGTGGAGGCGCACCCGGAGGTCGTGCGGGACGCCCTCGCGCACCCCGACGTGAAGGTGCGTGCGCACGCGGTCGGCCTCCTGTCGCCGCACGTGCCGGCGGAGCGGCTCCTCGCCCTCGTGGTGCCGCTCGCGCTCGACAAGGCGAAGACCGTCCGGGTGCCCGCCGCGGCCTGGCTCGAGAAGAGCCCCGCCGCGGCGATCCCCGCGCTCCGGGAGCAGGCGACCTCCGCGCGCTCTGGGGACGCGCGGGCGTTCGCCGTCGAGCTGCTCTGGCGGATGGCGCCCGCCGCGGAGACCCGGGCGTTCCTCGCCGCGCGCGAGCCCGACGAGCCGAGCGCGGCCGCGCGCCAGGCGATCCTCACCTGCCTCGCGGAGCCGGCCGGAGCGCCCGCGCCGGTGCCCCAGGCCGCCTCGGTCCTGCTCCCGCCGATCACCCCGCTGGACGCCGCGGCGCGCGACGTGCTCCGGGGCGCGCTCGCGCAGGCGGACGCCGAGGCGGCGAAGGCGGCCGCGGCCTGGGCGCGCTTCGGGGTGGGCGCGACAGACGTGCCCGGCTGGGCCTCCCGCTTCGACACCATCGTCCGGGTCGTGGAGGCCGAGGTCTTCCCGCCCGACGCGCGGGCGCAGGTCCGTGGCAGCACCGTCGCCCAGGCCTTCTCGGCGGAGGTCGTGATCCTCGATCGGATGGCGCGCGCCCCGTCGGTCTCGCTCGCGACCGTGCTGAGGTTGGCCATGTGCCTGGGCCTCGCCGGACTGATGGACGGCGAGTTCTGGGACTTCAACGCCTCCGCCGCGGCCATCAAGTGGTTCCGCGCGCGGAAGGAGCCGCCCGACTTCACGCGGTACGCCGCGGAGATCGCGCGGCTGGGCGGCACCCCGGCCGCCGTCGGCGCGGCGCTCCTGGGGAGCCACGTCTTCGACGGCCTCCCGTGGACCCCCGCGTCGACCGCGGCGTTCTTCGCGGCGCACCCGGACGCGCTCGCGGAGGCGCTGGGCCCGGGCGCCCCGGACTGGGGCGCGTCCACGCGCCGCCGCAACGCGCTCCGCGTGTGCGCCGCGACGCGGCCCGCGGCCTCCCTCGTCCCCGTCCTCTGGGGCTTCGCGCTCGGGAGCGTCGCGTCGGAGCGGGCGCTGGCTCAGCGGGCGCTCGCGGGGGTGGAAGGCACCGTCGGGCGCGTGGTCGCCACGCTCGCCGACCCGAAGGCCGACGTCCGCCGTGTCGCCGCGGACTGGCTCGCGGCGCTCCGCGCGCCGGAGAGCGTCCCGGCGCTCGAGAAGGCCGTCGTGAAGGAGCGGAGCGAGCCCGTGAAGGCCGCGATGATGGTCGCGCTGGAGGCGCTCGGCGTGCCGCTCGACCGCTTCCTCGACCGCGCGGGGATGGTGAAGGAGAGCGAGAAGGTGCTCGCGAAGGGCCTGCCGGCGGAGCTGGCGTGGGTCCCGTTCGACCGCCTCCCCACGCTCCGCTGGGCGGACGACGGGGCGGAGGTGCCCGCGGCGGTCCTGCGCGCGTGGTGCGTGCAGGCGCTCCGGCTCAAGTCCGCCGAGCCGGGCCCGCTGCTGCGGAGGTACGCGGCGTTCCTCCGCGGCGAGGAGGCGGCGGCGGTGGGCTCCGCGCTGATCCGGGCCTGGATCGCGGAGGACACCCGCCCGATCGACGAGGCCGAGGCCCGGAGCCGGGCCGTCGCCGCGGCCCCGTTCCACGCGCAGTGGACGGGCTCGAGCCTCGCGGAGGCGGAGGAGCAGCTCTTCCGACAGCACCTCGAGACACCGGCGGGCTCCGCGATCGGGACGAAGGGGCTCCTCGCCGTCGCGGCGGCGCTGAGCCCGCCCGACGCGCCTGAGCTCGTCCAGGGCTACCTCAAGCGCTGGTACGGGCTCCGCGCGGCGCAGTGCCGCGCCCTCCTCCAGATGCTCTCCTGGGTGGACCGCCCGGCGGCGATCCAGGTCGTGCTCGCGACGGCGGCGCGCTTCCGCACGGCCGGCATCCGCGCCGAGGCCGAGGCGTGCGTGAACGCGATCGCGGAGCGTCGCGGCTGGACGGTCGACGAGCTCGCGGACCGCACCGTGCCGACGGCGGGCTTCGACGACGACGGCGTGCTGGAGCTCGACTACGGGCCGCGGCGCTTCGTGGCCCGGCTCGGCGACGACCTCGGCATCCGGCTCGAGACGTCCGACGGGCGGGCGCTCGCCGCCCTCCCCGAGCCGCGCGCGGACGACGACGCCGAGCGCGCCGGCGCGGCGAAGAAGGCGCTCGCGGAGGCGAAGAAGCAGCTCAAGGTGCTCACCGCCCTGCAGCGGGACCGGCTGTACGAAGCCATGTGCACGGGCCGGCGTTGGCGGGGGGAGGACTGGCGCGCCTACGTGCTCGGCCACCCCGTCGTGGGGCGACTCGCGCGCGGGCTCGTGTGGCGGATCGAGCCGGCGGCCGGGGCGGTCCGGCTGGCCCGCCCGCTCGGCGACGGGTCGCTCACGGACGCGGACGACGGGGGCGTCGAGGTGCACGACGGGGACACCGTCTCCGTGGCCCATGCCCTCGACCTCGACGCGGACGCGCGCGCGACCTGGGTGCGCCACCTCGCGGAGTACGAGGTCGCGCCGTTGTTCGCGCAGCTCACGCGCGGCGCCCACCGGCTCCCGGACGGCGAGGACGTGGAGTCGGAGGTGGTGGCCTTCCGCGGCCACCTCGTCGAGGCGTTCAAGCTCCGCGGGCGGGCGACGAAGCTCGGGTACGGGCGGGGACCGGCCGAGGACGGCGGCTGGTTCCACCGCTACCTCAAGCGCTTCCCGACGCTCGGGCTCAGCGCGTCGATCGAGTTCTCCGGCAACGCGCTCCCGGAGGAGAACCGCACGGTCGCGCTCACCTCGTTCCGCTTCCTCGACGGCGACGGCGGCGAGGCGCGCCCGCTGGGGCAGGTGCCGGCCGTGCTCCTGAGCGAGGTCTGGAGCGACGTGGCCGAGATCGCGGCGCAGGGCACCGGCTACGACCCCGAGTGGGAGCGGACGACGAGCCCGTGAGCGCGCCGGGGCGGTAGGATCGCCGGATGTCCACTCCCGTCCTCCGCCCTCCCGCCGAGGAGCGCTTCGCCGACGAGCTCGCGGCGCTCGCCTCGGCCGACCGAGGCGACCGCCCGCCGGGCTGGAGCCTCTCCCCCCGCGCCGTGCGGACGTTCGTGCTCGGCGACAGCGACCGTATCTCCCGCAAGTTCCACGGCGACGACGCGCTCGTGGAGCGCGCGATCGTCGGGCTGGCCTCCAACCGGGCGCTCCTCCTCGTCGGCGAGCCCGGCACGGCGAAGAGCTGGCTCTCCGAGCTCTTGTCCGCCGCGATCTCGGGGACCTCGCGGCTGCTCGTGCAGGGGACCGCCGGCACCACCGAGGACCAGGTCCGCTACGGCTGGAACTACGCGCTCCTGCTCGCCGAGGGCCCTTCTCCCCGCGCGCTCGTGCCGTCGCCGCTGCTCACCGCGATGAAGGCGGGGCGGCTCGCACGCTTCGAGGAGATCACGCGCTGCCCGCCGGAGGTGCAGGACGGGCTCGTGAGCCTGCTCTCGGAGAAGGCGATGGCGGTGCCGGAGCTCGGCGGCCCCGACGGCCTCGTCTTCGCGCGGCCGGGCTTCAACGTCATCGCGACGGCGAACGTGCGCGACCGGGGCGTCCACGAGATGTCAGCCGCGCTCAAGCGGCGCTTCAACTTCGAGACGCTCCACCCGATCACCGACCTCGCGGCCGAGGTCGACCTCGTGCAGCGCGAGGCGACCCGGCTCCTCGCCGAGGCCGGCGCGCCCGCCACGCTTGGGCGTGACGCCGTCGAGGTGCTCGTGTCCGCGTTCCAGGACCTGCGCCGGGGGGTCACCCCCGAGGGCATCAAGGTCGAGCGGCCCGCCGCGGTGATGTCGACCGCGGAGGCCGTCTCCGTCGCGATGGCGGCGGGGCTCGACGCCTGGTACTTCGGGGACCGCAGCCTCGGCCCGCGCGAGATCGCGCGGCACCTCGCGGGCGCGCTGGTGAAGGACGAGAGCGGCGACATCGCGAAGCTGAAGCACTGGTTCGGCGCGGTCGTGCCGCATCGGGCGGAGCGATCGAAGGGGCTCTGGGCGGAGCTGTTGCGCCACAAGCGGGACCTCGGGGCGTGAGCCTCCTCGGGGCGCTCCGCGCGGCTGGCGGGCCCGAGGTCGCGCCCTTCGACGCGCGTGGGCCCGTCGTGTGGGTGCCCGTCCGCCACCACAGCCCGGCGTGCGCGTTCCACCTCGCGCGGGTGCTGCGGGAGGTGCGCCCCCGCGCCGTGCTCGTCGAGGGGCCGCGCGACGCGACGCCGCTCGTCCCGCTCATCCGGCGCTGCACGCCGCCGATCGCGTTGTTCACGACCTTCGTGGACCGTCGCGGCGACGGCCCCCCGCGCCGCACCGGCGCGTACTACCCGCTCTGCGAGTGGTCGCCCGAGTGGGTCGCGTTGCGGGTCGCCGAGGAGCTGGGCGCGGAGGCGCGGTTCGTCGACCTCGGCTGGCCCGAGAAGGTCGCGGCGGACGCGCCGGCCGACGCCCCCGCCACCACGCCGGCGAGCCTCCAGGCCGAGCCCTGGTACCGCCACAGCGCGCTGCTCGCGGCGGCCTGCGCGCGGGCGGGCGCGCGCGACGCCGAGGACCTGTGGGACGGCCTCTTCGAGGCGGGCTTCCGCGAGGCCGACACCGCCACATTCTTCACGGGGGTCCTGACCTGGTGCGCGCTTGCACGTCACGACGCGCACGTCGGGCCCACCGAGCTGGTGCGCGAGGCGTGCATGCGCGCCGAGGTCGACGACGCGCTGGCCGGCGGCGGGCCCGTGGTCGTGGTCACCGGCGGGTTCCACACCGTCGCGCTCCCGGCGACCCGCCCGGCGCGGCCGGCCCCCGTGCGGCTCGCGCGCCCCGACGACGCGGGCGTCTCGCTGATGCGCTACCACTTCGTGCCGCTCGACCGCCTGAACGGGTACGCGAGCGGCATGGCCGCGCCCGAGCTGCGGCGCCGCGCCTGGGCAGGGGAGGACGTGGCCGCCCTGCTCGTGGAGATCGGCCGGGACCTCCGCGCCCGGCTCGGCGCGCCCTCGGTCGCGGACGCCGTCGCCGCGCGCGAGCAGCTCGCCCGGCTCGGCGCGTTCCGCGGGCACCGCTCGCCCACGCGCGAGGACCTGCTGGACACGGTCCGCTCCTGCTTCGTGAAGGGCACCGACGACGTCGAGGGGGTCGCGGTGCTCGCCGTCGCCCGGCGGCTCCTCACCGGCGACCGGGCCGGCGTGGTCCCCGCGGAGGCGGGCCGGCCGCCGCTCGTGCTCGACTTCGAGCGGGAGGCCGCCGCCGCGCGGATCGAGCTCGACGGCGCGGAGGAGCGGGAGGTGACGCTCGACCTCTACCGCTCCGCCGGGGCGCGCCGGACGAGCCGGCTCTTCTGGCGGCTCGCCCTGCTCGGCGTCCCGTTCGCGCGGCGGGTCCGCGGGCCCGACTGGACGGCGGCCGAGGCCGCGGGCCGCGTGCAGGAGGCCTGGCGGTACCGCTGGCACCCCGCTGCCGAGTCCGTGCTCATCGAGATGTCGCGCTACGGCGCGAGCGTGGGCGAGGCGGCCGGGAACCGGCTGCTGGAGCGGCTCGACACCCCGGACACCGAGCCGGCGGCGGCGGCGGCGCGGCTCGTCGTCGAGGCCTGCCGCTGCGGGCTGCACGTCGAGGCCGCCGCCGCGCTGGCCCGCGTGCGCGCGCTCCTGGCCGGCGACCCCGGCTTCGCCTCCGTCGTGGAGGCCGGCGAGCACCTCGCGCGCCTCGTCGTCGCCGCCGACCCGCTGGAGGCGAGCGCGCTCGTGGGGCTCGACGAGGTGCGGGCCGAGGCCTGGCGGCGCGGCGCGTACCTCGCCACCGGCGTCGGGGGCGTCACGGAGGGGGGCGAGGACGAGGTCTGCGCGCGGCTCGCGGCGTGGGCGACGTCGGACGGCCGCGCGCTCGTGGAGGGCGCGGAGGCGCTGCGCGGCGAGGTGCTCCGCGAGCTCGGGGCGGCCGCGCCGAACCCCGTCGTCGCCGGGGCGGCGTCCGGGCTCCTCTACGACGATGGCGAGCTCGACGGCGCCGCCCTGGGGGAGCGCCTCGCCGGCTGGCTCCGGGCCGCGGACCCGGCGCTGGGCGCACGCTTCGCGCGGGGCGTGCTGACCACCGCCCGAGGCGCCGCATGGGGCGAGCGCGCCGTCGTCGGGGCGCTCCACGAGGCCCTCGGGGTGCTCGACGAGGACGCGTTCCTCCGCGCGTTGCCCCACCTCCGGCTCGCCTTCGCCGACCTCACGCCCCGCGCCACCCAGCGCGTCGCCGCCGTCGTCGCGGACATCGCCGGGGCCGCCCCGGTCGCGGGCCTCCGCCTCGCGGTCCCCGAGGCGGAGCTGCGGGTGGGGCTCGCCGCGGACCGGACGGTCGGCGAGGCGCTCGCCCGGGACGGCCTCGATGGCTGAAGACGCGCTCGCGCTCGCCCGGTGGCGCCTCGTGCTCGGGCGTTTCGCGGAGGAGCCGCTCGCCGGCGCGATGGGCGCGGGGGAGGGGTACGAGGCGATGGACCGGCTCCTCGACCACCTCTACGGCCGCGAGTACACGAAGCGCGGCGTGCGCGGGCCTTCCGGCGGGCCCGCGGCGGGGAGCGGGGCGAGCGTGCTCTCCGTCCCCGAGTGGATCCGCGGCCTCCGCGACCTCTTCCCGAGCGACGTCTGCGAGGTCGTCACGCACCACGCGCTCGAGCGCTACGGCCTCACGGAGATCGTCTCCGACCCCGACACCCTCCGCTCGCTGGCGCCCAGCTACGACCTGCTCAAGGCCGTGCTCACGTTCAAGGGGCTCATGCGCGGCGAGGCGCTCGACGTGGCCCGCGCCATCGTGCGCGCGGTCGTCGAGGATCTGCGCCGCCGGCTCGAGCGCGACGTGCGGGCCGCGCTCTCCGGGCGCCCGTCCCGCGCGCGGCGGGTGCGCTTCGGCTCCTCCCGGGATCTCGACGCGCGGCGCACCGTCCGCGCCAACCTGGCGCGCTGGGACCCCGAGCGCCGCGCCATCGTCGCGAGCGAGCTCTGGTTCACCTCCCGCGCGCGTCGCTACGCGCTGCCGTGGGAGGTCGTCGTCTGCGTCGACTGCAGCGGCTCGATGGCGGACTCGGTCATCCACAGCGCCGTGATGGCCGCCATCTTCGCGGGGCTCCCCTCGCTGCGGGTCCGCCTCTTCGCGTTCGACACCGCCGTGGTCGACCTCAGCGCCCAGGCGGACGACCCCGCGGACGTGCTCATGAGCGTCCAGCTCGGCGGCGGCACCGACATCGCGGGCGCGGTCGCGTACGCCTCGACGCGGATCGAGCAGCCCTCGCGCTGCCTCTTCGTGCTCGTGACCGACTTCTGCGAGGGTGGCTCGCCCGCGCGCCTCGTCGCGCAGATCCGCAAGCTGCGGGGCGACGGCGTGCGCGTCCTCGGGCTCGCGGCGCTCGACCGGGACGCCACGCCCGTCTACGACCGCCACCTGGCCGGGGAGTGCGCGGCGGCGGGGGCCGAGGTCGCGGCGATGACGCCCTCCCGGCTCGCGGAGTGGGTCGCGGGGGTGATCGGGTGACGCTCACCGAGCGCGTGGCCGCCGTCGCGCGGCGCCTCGACGACGACGCGCTCGCCGCCCTGGCGAACCGCGGCCTCGCGCGGCGCGCGCGCAAGGACGTGGACGCGCGCCCCCCGGTCGTGCGGGGGGAGCGGGACGGCGCCGTGGAGGTCGAGGTCGAGGAGCACGTCGTCCGGCTCGTCGAGACGCCGGGGGACGCGCGGTGCACGTGCCCGTCGGGGCGCGCGTGCCGGCACGTGCTCGCGGCCTGGATCGCGGCGGGCGGGGCCGCCGACGCCGCCCCCACGGAGGCCGCCCCCGTGGAGGCCGCCCCCGCGGAGGCCGCGCCGGCCGTCGACGTGGACGCGCTGAAGCGCTGGGCCGGCGCCGCGCTGCTGCGCCGCGCGGACGAGGCCGTCGGGGCCGGGGAGGAGGTGCGGTTCTCGACGGAGGGGGGCTGGCGCGCGCGGCTCGTCGCGCGGGGCGAGGAGGTGCGCGCGTTCGGCCCTTCGCTGGGCGCGCTGCTCTGCACCTGCCACGCGCCGGGCGCCTGCTTCCACCGCGCCGTTGCCGTCGTCGCGTGGCTGGCGCGCACGGGCGCGCGCGCACCTGAGCCGCCGTCCGTCGCCCCCTCCCTGCCCGGCGCGGTCCGGACGCCGGAGGAGGTCCGCCTCGCCGTGCTCGCGACCTGCGAGGGCGTCGTCGCGCGCGGGCTCGGGCGCGCCGGGGCCGCGGACCGGGAGCGCCTGCGCGCGCTCGCCGCCAGCTCCCACGGCGCCGACCTCCCGCGGCTGGAGCGGGCGTGCCGCGCGGCGGCGGACGCCGTGGACGGGCTCCTCGGACGCCTCGCGGGGGCTGGCGAGGACGTGGCGCTCCGGCAGCTCGCCGCCTTGCACGCCCTGGCGCGCGCGCTCGCGGAGCCGACGCCCGCGCTCGTCGGGCGCCACCGCCGCCGCTACGAGGACGTGGCGGCGCTCGAGCTCGTGGGCGCGGGCGCGCGGACCTGGCGCGCGGCGAGCGGCTACGTCGGGGTGACCGTGCTGTTCTGGGAGCCGGCGGCCGAACGCTGGTCGACCTGGACCGACGCGCGACCGGCCGACCAGGCCTTCGACCCCCACGCGCGCTTCGGCGGGCCGGGCCCCTGGCCGGGGCTCGCCTCGCCGCGTGTCGCGGCCGCCTCGCGTCTCCGGCTCGTGGGCGGCGCGCGCTCGGGCGACGGCCGCCTCTCCGGGCAGGCCGAGGCCGCGCTCCGGCTCGGGCCCGCGACCGCGGCGGACCTCCCCGCGGCGACGACGCGCTGGGCTTCGCTCGGCGTGTTGGCCCGGCGCGTCTTCGCGCGTGGCCTCTCCGAGCGTGGCGAGGGGGACGACGTCGTGGTGCTCGCGCCCGCGGGGCTCGGGCCCGCGCGCTTCGACACCGCGTCCCAGGCGCTGGTCCGGGCGCTGTTCGACGAGGAGGGCCGCCCCCTCGACGTCGTGGCGCCGCACCGGCCCGGGAGCGGAGACGGCGCCGCCGTGGAGGAGTGGACCTCCGCGCCCGACCGCCTCGTCGGGCGCCTCCGCCTGCGCGACGGACGGCTCTGCGTGGAGTCCTGGGCCGCGGCCGACGGCGCCGGCGTGGTGCCCCTCGGCACCACCGAGCCCGGGCCGGAGGGCGACGCGGACGATCACGCGGCACCCCCCCTCGGCGGCGTGGCCCGCGTCGTGAGCGCGGCGATGGACGCCCTCGAGGTGCGCGCCGCTGCCGGGAGCGCGGCCCTGCTCGACGCGACCGTGCTGGAGCACGCGGCGGCCGACGCCGGGGCGGCGGGTCTCCTCCGGCTGGAGGCCGCGCTCCGGTCCGTGCTCGCCGCGGAGCGGGCGGCCGTCGCCGGGCGCGTGCTCGCGGCGGCGTGGGTCGCGGCGCTCACGATGGACGCGGTGGCGGTGGAGCGGGCGGTGTGACCCACGACGTCGGTGGGCTCACACGCGACCGCAGTGTCGCCAGCCACGCCCGCGGCAGGGGGGCCGGAGGGCGGCGCGGGCGCGGGGGGGTCCCGGGCCGGAGGCCACGCCTCGGTGAGGGGCCCGCGCCGGTCGGGCCGCGCGCGGCGGCCCGACCGAGCGCGGAGCGCGCGCCCGGAGGACACCCGGCCCCCGCCCGTCTTCGGGCGGGGGAGCCGCCCGGTCGCGCTCGCGAACCTCCCCGGCTCACTCCCCGAGGACCTCGATGTCCCCGGCCTTGGTGGACGCGGAGAGCGGGGTGGCGCCGGGGGTGTCGGTGACGCCGGCGACGCGGATGTCGCCGGCGTCCGTGGCCAGGCCGAGGTCGTAGCGCCCGGTGGGCACGCGGAGGGAGATGTCGCCGGCGCTGGAGCGCGCGTCGACGCCGCCGACCTCCGAGAACGCGAGGTCCACGTCGCCGGCCCCGGTCGACGCGACGAGGTCGGTGGAGACGAGCTCCACGCCGTAGATGTCGCCCGCGTCGGTGAACGCGACGCCGGGGCCCTCGGCGCCGAGGAGGTTGATGTCGCCCGCGCCGGTCTCCAGCTCGAAGCTGCCGCGGGACGCGACCATGTGCAGGTCCCCGGCGCCGGTCTGGCCGATGACCTCGCCGTCGATGCCGGACACCACCAGGTCGCCCGCGCCGATGGACACGAGCACGGCGACCTCGCGGGGCACGAAGATCTGGTGGTCCGCGGTGCAGAGGTCGCTGGGCTCGCCGCCGCAGCTCGCGAACACCTGGAGCGTGCCGTCGTACACCTCGACCTGCGAGGAGGCCGGGTTCCAGGTCAGCGAGGCGAGGTCCTTCTGGACGCGGACGCGCTCGTCGTCGTCGGCGGCGTTGAGCGTGACGGTGCCGTGGTCGACGAACACCTCCACGGCGTGGATGGGCTCGTCCACGAAGACGGTCTCGTGCTCCCGGACGGGGACGCAGGCGGACAGGGCGAGCGGGAAGGCGAGGGCGAAACGGTTCATGGGGGTCTCCGTGGTGGTGATGGCCACGCCTCCCTCGACACCGGCCGCCCGGGTTCGTGTCACCCGGTCGAGCGAGAGATACGCGACCCGCCCCCCCGAGCGGTTTTTCTTCCGAGCGGGTGACACGGCCTCCGCCGGCCGGTGTCGTTGCCCTCGTGAAGGAGAGGCCGCGTGGCCGTCGACACCGAAGAGCTCTACCGCCGCTACGGACCGATGGTGCACCGGCGCTGCCTCGCGCTCCTGCGCGACCCGCAGCGGGCGGTCGAGGCGAGCCAGGACGTGTTCGTCCAGCTGCTGCGGCGGGGCGACGCGCTCGACGTGCAGAGCTCCGCGGCGCTCCTCCACCGCATGGCCACGAACGTGTGCCTCAACCACCTCCGCTCCGGGCGCCGTCGCCCGGAGACCCCGGACGCCGGCATCGAAGGGGAGACCCTCCTCGACCGCATCGCGAACATGCCCGACGCCGACGACCGCGTCGGCGCGGCCGCGCTGCTGGACCGCCTCTTCGCGCGGATGCCCGACGCGACGCGCGCCTCCACGCGCTCGATCGCGGTGATGCACCTCGTAGACGGGATGACGCTGGAGGAGGTGGCCGAGGAGGCCGGGTTGAGCGTGTCCGGCGTCCGGAAGCGCCTGCGCACGCTGCGCGAGCACCTGCACGAGCTCGAGGGAGTGTAGATGGAACGGATCCCCGACTGGTTACTGGAGCGCTACGCGCTCGGGGAGCTCCCCCCGGAGCGGCTCGCGGCGATCCGCGCGCGGCTCGAGACGGACCCGGAGCTCGCGGCTCGCCTCGCGTCGCTCCGGGCGGACGACGCGGCGTTCCTCGCGGCGTGGCCCCCGCGCCGGGTGGTGCCGGGCCTGGAGGCGCGCGTGGCGTCGACGCGCGGCTGGCGGCCGATCTGGCTCGTGCCGGCGCTCGCGGCCGCGGCGGCGCTCGTGGTGATGGTCGGGCGCGGCCCGGCGCCCGTCACGGGGGGCCCCGACGAGGCGCCGCTGGAGGTCGGGCGGCCGAAGGGGCTCACGCCCGAGATCCGCGTGTACCGGAGCGCGGAGGGCCAGGTGGAGCGGCTCGCGCCCGGGGCCACCGCCCGCGCGGGCGACCTGTTGCAGGTCGGGTACGTCGCCGGCGGCGCGGGGTACGGCGTGGTGCTCTCGATCGACGGGAACGGCGTCGTCACCGACCACGTCGTCGGGCCGGGCGGGCGCTCCGCCGCGCTGGATCCGGGCGGCGAGGTGCCGCTGGTGAACGCCTACGAGCTCGACGCCGCGCCGCGCTTCGAGCGCTTCTTCCTCGTCGCGAGCGACGCCCCCTTCGACTACGCCCCCGTCCGATCGGCGGCCGAGCGCCTCGCCGCGGATCCCGCCGCCGCGTCGGCGCCGCTCCCCCTCCCGGCCTCCCTCGTGCAGGCGTCGGTCGCGGTCGAGAAGGAGGGCCGGTGATCCTCGCCCTCGCCGCCCTCGCCACCGCCCACGCCGCCGAGGAGCTCCGTCGCTTCGCGCTGCTCGCCGGCGCCAACGACGGCGGCGCCGACCGCGTCCGCCTCCGCTACGCCGTCGACGACGCGCGCGCCGTGGGCGAGGTGCTCGGCCAGCTCGGCGGGGTGGCCCCCGACGACGCCGTGCTCCTCTCCGAGCCCGGCCGGGGCGCGCTGATCGAGGCCATCGGCGACGTGCGGGGGCGCGTGGCCGCCGCCGAGTCGGCCGGCGCCCGCACGGAGCTCGTCGTCTACTACTCGGGCCACTCCGACGAGGAGGGGATGCTGCTCGGGGACGAGCGCTTCGCCTGGACCGAGCTCCGACGCGCGCTCGACAACGTCCCCGCCGACGTGCGGGTGGTGATCCTGGACTCCTGCTCGTCCGGCTCGGTGGTGCGCGCGAAGGGCGGCAAGGCGCGCCCGGCCTTCCTGGTCGACGAGTCGGTCGACATGCGCGGCACCGCCTTCCTCACGTCGAGCTCGGCCGACGAGGCCGCGCAGGAGTCCGACCGGCTCGGCGCCTCGTTCTTCACCCACTTCCTCGTGAGCGGGCTCCGCGGCGCCGCCGACCAGAGCCAGGACGGCCGCGTGACCATCACCGAGGCCTACCAGTTCGCCTACACCGAGACGCTCGACCGCACCGCGCGCACCCAGGCGGGGCCGCAACACGCCGCGTGGGACATCCGCCTCGCCGGCACCGGCGACCTCGTGATGACCGACGTGCGCGCCACCACCGCGGGGCTCGTCGCCGACGAGGCCGTCGACGGGCGCCTCACCGTGCGGGACGGGGCGCGGCGCCTCGTCGCGGAGCTGTACAAGCCCGCTGGCCGTCGGGTCGAGCTCGGGCTCTCCCCGGGGCGCTACACCGTGCTCGTCGACCGCGGCGGGCGCCTCCGCGAGGCCTCCTTCACCGTGGCCGCGGACGGCATGGTGCGCCTCTCGAGCCTCGCGTTCACCGACGTCCCGAGCGAGGTCGCCCGCGCCCGCGGCGACGTGCCCGAGCCATCCCCCGACGCCTACGTGGACGTGCCCTACAGCCTCGCGCTCACGCCCTCCATCGCGTACCACTTCCCCGTCCCGAACGACCGCCAGCACTTCGCGCTGAGCGTCACCGTGGCGGACGCCGCCCAGGTCGACGGCATCCAGGCCTCGTTCCTCGCCAACCGCGTCCGCGACGGCGCGACCGGCCTCCAGTACACGACCGGCATGAACCTGTCCGGCGGGCCGGTCGACGGCGTGCAGGTCGCCGCGGGCGCCAACCAGGCGAGGGGCCGGGTCCGCGGGGCGCAGATCGCCGCGGGCGTGAACGTGGCCGCGGAGGACGTGAAGGGCTTCCAGGTCGCGACCGTGAACGTCGCCGGCGAGGGCGTCGCCGGGGTGCAGGTCGGGGCCGTGAACGTGGCCGGCGGCGTGTCGCGCGGCGTGTCGGTCGCCGGGGTGGGCGTCGCGGAGGAGGTCCACGGCGTGCAGACCGGCGGGGTGGTCCTCGCGAAGCGTGTCCGCGGCGCGCAGATCGGGCTCGTGAACGTGGCCGGGGACGTGAAGGGCACGCAGATCGGGCTCGTGAACCTCTCCGGGGACATCGAGGGCGTCCCCGTGGGGCTGCTCTCGTACTCGCGCACCGGCTACAACCACGTCCGCGCCTGGATGGACGCGGGGGGCATGGCCAACGCCGGGGTCACCTTCGGCGCGAAGCACGTCTACACGCTCGTCTCCGCGGGTGTACACGTCGCCGACCCGGCCGCGCTCTGGACGCTGCAGCTCGGCATCGGCGGGCACGGGCGCATCGCGGGCCCGGTCTACCTGGACGTCGAGGCGAGCGCGGGCAACCTCGGCCTGGGATGGGCGTCGGACGGCGACGTGCTCCTGGTCGGGTACCTGCTCCGCTCCCGCGCGCTCGTGGGTGTGGACGTCGCGAAGCACTTCTCCGTCTTCCTCGGGCCGACCTTCGACGTGGTCGCGCGGCCCGGCAACGAGCCCTTGCCGACACCCGCGTGGGTCGGCTCGGGCGTGCTCGTCTTCCCGGAGAGCGACGTCACGTTCCCCTGGCAGGCGGGCGCGGCGCTCGGCGTGCGGTTCTAGCGAGGCGCGGCCGGCCCCACGCCTATACTGCGCCATGCGCCTCCTCCTCGCGCTCCTCGCGTGCGACCCGTCGAAGCCCGTCGTCGACGGCCCCGACACGGCCGCCGACGACACCGCCCCGACCGACGACACCGGCGACGGCCCGGTCGGCGATCCCGCGCTCCTCTGCCAGGTCGACCTCCGCTGCCCCGACGGGCTCGAGGACGAGCCCAAGCAGGCCTGCGACCTCACCGTCGTGAGCGGCGACGGCGCCGGCGTGTACGACGCCATGGCGATGGTCGAGATCCGCGGCCGCTCCTCGAAGTACTTCCCGAAGCCGCCGTACGGGCTGGAGCTCCACGCGCGGGCGGCCTACCTCGTGCCCCCGCGCGCCACGTGGCACTACCTCGACGGCGCGCGCTCCCCCGACGCCGGCTGGGAAGAGCCCGGCTACGACGCCAGCGCGTGGTCGCGGGGCCCGGCCCCCCTCGGCTACGGCGACGAGCCCGCCACCGAGATCGACGACGGCAACACCGGCGGCGGCAGCGCGCCCGCGGCCTGGTTCCGCGCGACGTTCGAGGTCGAGGACCCCGCGTGGATCGCGGAGCTCGAGCTCGGGCTCGTCCGCGACGACGCAGCCATCGTGTGGATCAACGGCGTCGAGGTCGCCCGCTCCAACCTCGCGGCGGACGCCGACGCGGACGACTGGGCGATCGCCAGGATCCAGGACGAGTTCGAGGCGGAGTGGACCGACTGGGAGATCGACCCCGCGCTGCTCGTGGCGGGCCAGAACACCATCGCCGTCGAGGTGCACCAGTCCGACGCCGAGAGCTCCGACCTCCGCTTCGACGCCTCGCTCCTCGCGAGCGCCGGCCGCAACACCCCCGACCTCTTCGGCATGGGCGGCGAGGACGACTGGATCCTCTCCTCCGCCTACATCGACCGCGTGTTGTGGCGGAACAAGCTCGCCTACGACCTCTTCGCCAGCTTCGGCGAGGACCGCTGGGCCGCCGAGCAGGTGTTCTGCGAGCTCACCCTCGACGGCGACTACCGCGGCGTCTACCTGCTGAGCGAGTCGGTGCGTCGCGACGGCGAGCGCCTCGACCTCGCCGCCGACGACGGCACGGGCGCGAGCTTCATCGTCAAGAACGACGAGGAGGGCGGCTTCCGCGCCAACACCGTGGGCTTCGGCGAGTGGCAGTCGGTCTACCCCCGGCAGACCGAGAGCAACGCCGAGAGCATCGCCGGCGTCGACGCCGCGCTGGGCGCCTGGGAGGAGGCGCTGCTCGCCCGCGACGAGGCGCAGTGGGACCACGTCGACCTCGAGAGCGCCGTGGACTGGGTGATCCTCCAGGAGCTCTTCAAGAACAGCGACGCCTACTACCTCTCCGTGCACCTCTGGCGCGACGCCGGCTCGCCCATCCGCTTCACGCCGTGGGACCTCGACCTCACCCTCGGCTACCCCTACACGGACTGCGGCGCGACCGGTTTCGTCTGGCGCACCGAGCTCCCCGAGGGCTTCGCGGACTCCCCGGCGTTCAAGGCCCGCCTCGTGCAGCGCTGGGCCGAGCTGCGCCAGGACGTGCTCACCGACGCCGCGATCCGCGCCCGCATCGACGCCTACGAGGCGACGATGGGCGACGCCATCGCGCGCAACTTCGAGAAGTGGCCGGTGGACGAGATCATGTTCGGCTGGGGCGAAGAGGACAACTGGCTCTGCCCGGCCGAGACCTGGGACGAGGAGCACGATCGCGTGCTCGCCTGGCTACCCGAGCGCACGGCCTGGTTGGACGCGCACTTCGGGGAGTACTGATCTTGGGGCGGGGGGGCGAGCCCCCCCGCAACGCCCCCCCGACGTGACGGTGCAGCGCGTCCCTCCGGTGGGCCCTACTCCCCCCCGAGCCCCGCCCACACGTAGATGGCGCCCGCGTCGGTCGCGACGGTGTCGTCGTAGTACGCGCCGAGCACGATGTCGGGGTCGCCGTCGCCCGTCACGTCGCCCGCGCGGTCCGGGACGCGCCGGCCGAGGTAGCCGGACCCGGTGGCGGCGCCGTAGAACGTCGCGTCGGCGCTCGACGCCGAGAGCGTCCCGCTCACCGGGCCGAACCAGAACGACGCCGCGCCCGCGCTGCTGGCAGCGGTGTCGTCGCCGTACGCGCCCACGACGAGGTCGTTCACGCCGTCCCCGTCCTGGTCGCCGGGGGAGTAGGCCTCCTCCCCGAAGTAGGCGTAGGTGCTGGCGCCGTGGAGCGTCGCGACGGCGGTGGTGGAGAGGCCGCCGACGCCGCCGGCGAAGATCCACAACGCGCCGGCCTGGCTGGTGGTGCCCGCCTCGTAGCCGTAGCCGTGCACGCCCGCGTCGCCGTAGCCGTCTCCCGTCACGTCGGTCAGGCCGGAGACGGCGTAGCCGGCGTAGTCGTAGGCCGCGGTCCCGTCGTACTGGGCGTCCGCGGTCGTGGCCGCGAAGGTGCCCGAGAGGCGGGAGGTGTCGCCGAGGAACAGGTACGCCCGGCCGGAGGACGTCCCCACGCCGTCCACCTGGTAGGCCCCGACCAGGAGCTCGTCCAGCCCGTCGCCGTCCATGTCGTCGACGAAGGCGACGGAGTAGCCCAGGTAGTCGCCGGCGGCGCCGACGATCGTGGCGTCGGCGGTGGACGCGGCCGCCGTCCCCGACCGGCGCGTCCCCGAGCCGTACAGGAGGTAGAGCGCGCCCGCCGAGGACCCGCCGCCGTCCTGGCCGTAGGCCCCGAACGCGACCTCCTCCGTCCCGTCGCCGTCCAGGTCTCCGCCGCCCGCGACGTTGTAGCCGACGTAGTCGTAGTTCGTGGAGCCGGTCAGCTCCGCGACGGCCGACGCCCCCGTGATCGTCCCCGAGGACCACCGACTCCCGCCGTACACGATGTAGCCGGCGCCCTTCGAGCTGGACCAGCCGTACGAGCCGGCGACGAGGTCGTCGACGCCGTCGCCGTCGTGGTCGCCCGCCGAGAGGTAGTAGCCGAGGTAGGCGGAGGAGGTCGCGCCCGTCAGGACGGCGGCGCCGGTGGCCGTCGCGGTCCCCGACGCGGTGAGCGGGCCGTACCAGACCGCCGTCGCGCCGGCGCCCGAGGACGGGCTGTCGTAGCTGTACATCCCGCCCACGAGGTCGCCCGTGCCGTCGCCGTCGAAGTCCCCGACGGCGAGGCCCTTGCCGAAGTAGTCCGAGCTGGCCGTGCCGGTCAGGCGGTAGTCGTAGGTGCTGGCGGCGTAGGTGCCCGAAAACGAGCACTCCTCCGGGTCGTCGCCGCAGTCGTTGTCGATGCCGTCGCCGCACACCTCGGCGAGGTTGGGCGCCGCGAGCGCCTCGGCGTCGTCGCAGTCCTCGGCGTTCACGGCGTACCCGGAGGGGAGGGAGCACGCGAGGGTGGACACGTCGGGGTCGCCGTAGCCGTCCGCGTCGCTGTCCGCGTAGAAGGTGAGCTCCACGCCCTCGTCCACCGTGCCGTCGCAGTCGTCGTCCACCGCGTTGCACGTCTCGGTGCCCGCGGGGGAGCTGCTGGCGACGGCGTCGTCGCAGTCCCCGGTCGGGTCGGCGGAGAGGGCCTCGCCCGCGTCGTCGCAGTCGGTGTCCGCGGACGACAGCGTCCCCCCGCCGGTCGCGCGGTAGCCGTCGTCGTCGTCGTCGACGTAGCAGACCTCGGCGCCGTCGCAGTCCTCGTCGTCCTCGTTGCCCACCGTCTCGGCGGCGCCCGGGTGGTCGGCCCCGTCGTCGTCGTCGCAGTCGGTGGCGTCCGCGACCCACGCCGCGGCGCCGTCGCAGCTCGCCGCCGTCACCGCGGCGTCGCCGAACCCGTCGCCGTCCCCGTCGTAGTAGAACGCGACCGTGCCGACGGCCACGTCGAGGTCGTCGGCGAGGCCGTCGCAGTCCTCGTCGGTGTCGGCGGCGTCGCACACCTCGGCGGCGCCGGGGCTGATCGCGCCGTCGCCGTCGTCGCAGTCGTCTCCCGCGCGCACCTGGCCGCTCCCGAGGTCGCAGGCGAGCACGGCGGTCGCGGCGTCCCCGTACCCGTCGCCGTCGGCGTCGGTGTACGCGGCGGTCTTGCCGGTCGCGCTCGTGTCGGCGTCCTCGGTCGCGCCGTCGCAGTCCTCGTCGGCGTCGGCGTCGTCGCAGACCTCGGTGCCGGCCGGGCTCACCGCGGCGTCCGCGTCGTCGCAGTCATCCGCGTTCGCCACGTACCGGGCCGGCGCCTCGCAGGCGCCCACGGTGAAGTCCGTCGACCCGTACCCGTCGCTGTCGTAGTCGATGTACCAGGTCGACTCGCTCGCCGTGGACACGCTCGCGTCGGCGTCGTCGGCCGCGCCGTCGCAGTCCTCGTCCACGTCGGCGTCGTCGCACACCTCGACCGCGCCGGGGCTGACCGCCGCGTCGGTGTCGTCGCAGTCGCGCCCGTCGGCGAGGTACCCGGCGGGGGCGTCGCAAGCCAGCGTCGTGCTCGCCGCATCGCCGTAGGTGTCCCCGTCGGCGTCCGCGTACCACGTGGACTCCCCCTCGGCGCCGGCCTCGTCCACCTCGCCGTCGCAGTCCTCGTCGTCCCCGTCGCAGGTCTCCGTCGCGCCGGGGAACGCCGTGGCGTCGGCGTCGTCGCAGTCGTCGCAGGCCTGCGTGCCGTCGGCGTCCGCGTCGTCGCCGCCCACCGAGCCGTCGCAGTTGTAGTCGACGAGCACGTCGCAGCTCTCGGGCGCGCCCGGGTGGTAGCTCGCGTCGGCGTCGTCGCAGTCGCCGCCTTGGGGCGCGAAGTCCGCGGGTTCCTCGCAGGCGGCGGTGGTGCTCGCGTCGTCCCCGAAGCCGTCGCCGTCGGTGTCGGCGTACCAGGTGGCGGCGTCGACCGCGTCCTCGTCGACCTCGCCGTCACAGTCGTCGTCGGCCCCGTCGCACATCTCCTCCGCGCCGGGGAACGCGGTGAGGTCGCCGTCGTCGCAGTCCTCGCAGGCGGGCGTGCCGTCCCCGTCGGCGTCGGCGTAGGCGACCGACCCGTCGCAGTTGTAGTCGACCGTGTCGGTGCAGCTCTCCTCCGCGCCCGGGTACGCGGCGGCGTCCGCGTCGTCGCAGTCGCCCGCGTCGGCCACGAAGCCCGCGGGCGCGTCGCAGGCGGCCACGGTGAGCGTCCCGCCGTAGCCGTCCCCGTCGGCGTCGCCGTACCAGGTCGCCTCGTCCGAGGCCTCCTCGTCCACGCCGCCGTCGCAGTCGTCGTCGACCCCGTTGCAGGCCTCGACCGCGCCCGGGTGCACCGCGCCGTCCTCGTCGTCGCAGTCCTCGCCCACCGGCGAGCCGTCCGCGTCCACGTCGACGACCTCGGCGCCTCCGGTCTCCTCGGGCTTGGGAGACGTGCACGCAGCCAGGAGGAGCAGGAGGGAGGGGAGAGTGCGGGTGAACATGTACGCCTCGGGGCAGCGTCCAGGGGACACCAACGACTCCCGGATGTCAACGCCCGCAATCGTCGCCACCATTACGTTGGCGCGCCGGTCGGGCGACGCGACGCGGGCCGTCACTCCACCGGGAGCGTCACCCGCGGCGGCGTGTACTCGCCGGCCGTGCAGTAGGAGAGGCCGTCGCACACCTCCACGTCCGGTCGCCAGAACGCGGCCGGCACCACGGCGATCTCGTCCACGTCGAGCGGCTCGGGGAGCGTGAAGGCGATGTCCCAGCCGTCCGCGACGGCGTCGGTCACGCCGATCGCGCCTCCGCCGCCGTCCGTCACCTCGGGGGCGTACGGCATGAGCATGCCGCTCTGGGGGAACCACGCGAGCGTCACGCGCTCGCCGGCGCTCACGTCCCCGTCGTCGGGCTTCACGAGCTGGTATCCCCGGTCGGCCAACAGGTCGGCGCCGCCGATCGTCCAGGTGTCCGAGCCGTCGTCGAGGACGATCTCGAGGCCGTCCGCGGGGTCGAGCCTCGAGAGGTCGGACAGCTCGAGCCGCGTGTAGTGGCAGGTCCCGAGCAGAAAGCCGTTGCGCTCCATGTAGCCGGGCTCGACCAGCGTGAGCGGCACGCCGTTCGCCGTGGCCTCCAGGTCCGCCAGCGTCTTGCAGTCCCCCCCGTCGGAGAGCTCCAGGCTCAGCCGTTGCGCGACGCCCTGGTCATCGATGACGAGGTGCAGGCTGGCGTTGCCCTCGTCGATCTCGGCGAGGCTCGAGGGGTGGGACTCGTGGCAGGCGAACAGCAGGGTGGCGAGCAGCATGGGGACCTTCCGACTGAGGAGTCATTCAACGGCGGCACGGTAGCCGCGTCGTGATGGAGCTCCAACAGGAGAGTGGTCGCCAAGGGGCCGCGAGACGAAACGGGACAAGGGGCTGTCGGCCGCGAGGCCCCTACACCACCTTCTTCAGGAAGATCGTCTTCAGGAAGATCGCGATCCCGTTCACCTTGCCCTCGACCAACTCCGGGTCGTCCCCCAGGCGGATGCCCTTCACCACGGTGCCGCGCTTGGCGGTGAAGCCCGCGCCCTTCACGTCGAGGTCCTTGATGAGGGTCACCGTGTCGCCGTCGGCGAGCACGGCCCCGTTGCTGTCGACCGTGCGGACGGCCGCCTCGGCCTCCGGCTCGGCTTCCACGCCGGCCTCGGCCCAGGCCATCGTGTCCTCGTCCAGGTACACCTGGTCGAGCAGGTCGCTCGCCCACCCCTCGCCCCGGAGCCGGCCGAGCATGCGCCAGCTCACGACCTGCACGGCGGGCGTCTCGCTCCAGATGGCCTCGCGGAGGCAGTACCAGTGCTTCGGGTCGATCGGCGCGGCGCCGGTGATCTGGTCGCGGCACGTGGCGCAGAGGTCGAGGGCGGCGGGCTTGGGGCCGGGGACGGGCCAGGCGGCGACGCCGTCGGAGCTGGAGCAGAGGGCGCAGGGCATCGGGCGTGAGACTCCGTAGGTTGATCGTGGATCGTCGGAAAACGAAGCAGCTATGGCTATCCTGGCGTGGGCCTGGAGGGCAGGGTCTCGGGCGTTGGACGGCTCGGACGCCGACGCCCTCGATTCCGGAGGGCGCCCCAGGTGGAGGTATTCAGACGCGCCGACGTGTTCGAGGGAAGCACGACGGCGACGGATCGCCCGCGGTTTACGGGCGTCGGCGCGTGCCAACGCTCTTTCCGGGAGACGAGAAGAACATGCATCCCAACGGGCTCTCGACCTTTTCCTTCCACCGTCACGATCGTCCGGCGGTCGCCGAGGGGCTGCGTCCCACGGTGGCGATCGCGGTGGCGCCGGCGCCCGGCAGGCCCGCGCTCGCGTCGCTCGACGCCGAGACCGCTGCCCGGCGCTACCTCGCCGAGGCGTTCGCGAGCGAGAAGCTCCCGACCTTCATCGCCCCGGAGGTCGACGGCCAGCCGAGTGACTTTGGTACGCTCGGTGCCGAGGCGGTCCCGCTGACGGGCACGACGACCGTGAAGTTCCGGCAGCAGTGCCGGCGGGTCCCCGTTTACGGCTCGCTGATCACCGTCGAGCTCGACGAGGACAACCAACTCCTGGCCATCAACTCGACGTTGGGAGAGCCCACCGGCGTCTCCCCGGTCGCCACCGTCGCCCCCTCGCAGGCCCTCCAGGTCATCGCGCAGCAGGGCGGGAACGTCGACGGCCCGCCGGAGGTGGTCCCCCGCCTGCACTTCTACTTCGCGCCTGGGAGCCGGCGCTGGCACCTGGCGTACATCGCGGAGAACGTGCTCCGACCCGACCCGCGCGGGAAGGCGCCGGCCCTGTTCGACTTCGTGGTGGACGCCCACACGGGGGAGCTCCTCGCCCAGCTTCCGCGAACCCAGACGCTGGACGCGACGAGCCCGCGGCCCGGCACGCCGGAGGAGCGTCCGTCGCAGGGGCGTCGGCCGCCCGGAGCGCGGCCACCGGTTCCCTCGGAGGAGCCTTCGCTGGAGCGTGCCGCCGACGAGCTGGGGAGCGTGCGCGATTTCCCATGCGTGCGTGCCGGTGGCGTGAAGCGCCTGGCGGACGAGGCCCACAACGTGCACACCTACGAGTTCGGGTTTCGCGACCTGGACCGCGACGCGAGCGAGCTGCCCGGCCGATACGTCACGCTGCCGCCCGAGCCGTGGGCGCGGGCGGGGGTGAGCGCCCATGCCAACGCGGTGGAGGTCGCGCGCTTCCTCCGGGAGGTGCTCAAGCGGGACGGGCTCGACAACCGCGGCGGCCGGATCGTCTCGTCGGTCAACTGTTGCTCGGGCGACGGAGGGGAGGGGAGGGAATGGCAGAACGCCGCGTGGATCGGGACACAGATGGTGTACGGGCAGCGCCGGGCCGGCGGGCGGCTCGTGTCCTACGCGGCGGCGCTCGACGTGGTGGCGCACGAGGTCCTGCACGGGTTGACGGACCACACCGCGCGCCTCGAGTACGCGGGGATGAGCGGCGCGCTGAACGAGTCCTACTCCGACATCTTCGGTATCATCGTGTCCAACCTCTCACAACCCGAGATCGCCCGTTGGAACTGGCAGATGGGGGAAGATTTGGACGATACGGGCGTGCCGATCCGTGACATCCGCTCGCCGGGCCTCCACGGACAGCCCGAGCACATGCGTGACTACCGCGACCTCCCCGTCGATTGGCTGAACGACTGGGGTGGCGTCCACACCAACAGCGGAATCCACAACCGGGCCGCGTACCTGCTGTTGACGGCGCCCTCCGGGGCGGGCGGCCAGCTCTTCGACCCGCGCTCCGTGGCGGCGCTCTTCTACCTCGCGCTCACCCAGTACCTGTCGCGCACGTCGGGGTTCGCGGACAGCCGTCGCGGCGTGGAGCTCGCCGCGCGGACCCTCTTCCGGAACGACCCCGCGCTCCAGGAGAAGCTCCAGGCGGTCGCCCAGGCGTTCGAGTCGGTGGGGATTCTCCGGGTTGAGCCGGAGCCCGTCACGCGCCCCGAGGGCTCGGGCCGGTCCGGGCCGACGGTCGAGGTCGACGGGATGGCCGGCCTCGCCCACAGCCCCGCCCTGGTGGTGCCCTACGACCCGGACTTCCTGGGTGGTGGCTTCCGCGTGCCCCTGCCCGTGCTCGGCGACCGGGTGCGCACGACGACGCTCGACGGCGGTCGCGTGCTCGACTACACCCACTTCTCCCTGGTGATGCACGAGCGGCGCCGCGTTGCGCTGTTCACCGCGTGCAACATCGACGCGGCGCACCAGGTGAGGCTCGGGCGCGAAGGCCTGCCCTGGCTGTACGACGCGCGCGTGCCGACCGCGCTGCAGCTCGGTCCGGCGTACTACGAGGGGAACGCGTGGGACCGCGGGCACCTGGTCCGGCGGCAGGACCCCATCTGGGGCCCGGTCCGGGTGGCCCGGGAGGCCAACGCGTCGACGTTCTTCTTCACGAACGCCGCTCCCCAGCACGAGAACTTCAACCAGGACGAATGGCTCGTGCTCGAGGATTGGGTGCTCGAGCACGCCACGGACTTCGCCTATCGCCTGTGCGTGTTCACGGGGCCGGTGTTGCGAGCGGACGATCCGCCGCTGCGCGACGCGCAGATCCCCGCGGGGTTCTGGAAGATCATCGTCCTTCGCGACGCCACCGCCGACGGCGACGACCTCTCCGTGGTCGCGTTCTTCATGAAGCAGACGGAGATGTCGGACGACAAGCTCGGCAAGGAGCTCCTGCGACTCGAGCGCTACCAGGTCACGGTCTCGGCCATCGAGGAGTGGACGGGCCTCGACTTCGGCGAGCTGAAGGACGCGGACGAGCTGGCCTGGGCGCTCGCCCGCCTGCGGGGCGTGGCCCCGCGGACCGCGGTGGGCTTCCAGCGGATCACCGGTCCGCAGGACATCGTGTTCAGCGGGGATCGCCGGCGGGCCATCGGCGGAAGGATCCACCCGCTGGTGGCCGGCCGGTCCGCCGAGCTCCGAGAGCATTGACAGCGGGCGCGTGGCGCGTCGCCTTCGGGTACGAGCTTGCCGAGGATCGCGGCGGAGAAGAGACTCCGGGTGAGGGATGCGGGCGGTCGCTCGCGGAGGTTGGGATGCGAGGCGGGGATGTGGTGGGTCCGGGCGAGGAGATCCAGTTCCTGCGGGCGCTCGGGCGCCTGGCGGTCGGCGCCTTCGTCGCGGTCCTGGTGGGGACCATCGCCGCGGGGATCGGCGCCGCGTTCGTCGACATCGCGGGCGTGGAGGACTTCCAGGAATTGGAGCTGAACCTCGATAGCTCCCCGTCGAGCGACGACCCGAGCGACGACCCGAGCGTCGCCTACCAGAAGACCCTCGCGAACAGCCAGGACGCCTACCACCATCTCGGGCACCTCTACTTCCGGTGGTTCCTGGGGAGGGACTTCATCGGGTTCTGGTTCAACCTCCTGGCGGCCGGGATGCTGCTCGCGGTGGGCCTGGGCACCTACCGGCGCGGCGACCCTGCGGCCGGCGGACATGCCGTCGAGCTGGCGGGGCCCTTCGGCATGACCATGAAGTTGAGTACGCGGTCGCTCGGGCTCGTCGTCATGCTCGTGGGCGCGGCGGTGGTGTCGATCATGACGCTGGCGAATCGGCCCGATGCGGACGTGCTCAGGGCGCTCAAGGACGCGTCCGGGACGCCGGCCGAGATCGGCAAGGCGCTGGAGACCCAGGCGACACCGGGGTTCGCGCCCTATTCACCAGAAGGGAGCGTGGTCCCATGAGCCCATCGTCTCGTCTCCGTCCCTTGCGTCGGGGCCCCGACGCCGTCGTCTTCGCTGCCCTGGCGCTCGCGCTGATCGCGCCGTCGGGCGTCGCGCACGCAGAGGAGCGGCTCCTCTGGGTCCCCGGACCGTCGTGCGGCCAGGTCCTCACCAGCAAGAACCGCGACGCGCTGGCGTGTGTCGAGAACACCGCCGAGTTCGAGGTGAAGGTGCAGTACGTACGACCCGCTGCCCAGGGTGGCGAGGAGTCGGTCACCATCGTCCTCGGGGCCGGCCGCGCCGGCGGGGTCCCACTCACCCCGGGCGCCCGGATCGAGGTGACCACCGCGGGCCAGGAGGGCTCCACGAGCCGCCAGCCCCTGCGAGCCGGTGCCGTGTTCCGGGTGGTGCTCGACGATCGGCGTCTCCGGATCGACTGCTACGAAAACTGCTCCTCGTAGCTGGATCGTCGCCCTCCACGGGCTGGTCGTCCCCAGCAGGGCGATGTCGGGCAGGTTCTTCACGCGGCTGTTGGGGCGCTCCGGGCGCGGTCGGGTGGCTCACGTACGCCCAGTTCATCGACGCCGACGATCAGGCCCCGGACATCCACCACGATCACGGGTTCCTGGATGGCATGGCTCCATCGCGCCTGGACCAGCCCGGCCTTCCCGACTCGCACGAGCAGGTCGCGAAGCGGCGTGGGGTACAGGACGCACGCGTCGTAGACGACGACGAAGCCCGGTCAGTAGCCGAAACCCAGCTTCTGCGCCTCGGCGGTGAGCTCTGCCAGGATGCCCTGCCGCTTCCCATCGTCCTGCCGCTTGTACTCGAGGAGGTCCCGTGACCTCGGCGGCGTGCACGGGGACGATCGTCACGGCGTTTCCGTTGGCGAGGTGGGCGAGGATGCGCATGAGCAGCTCGAAGGCCTGCGCGGGGAGTGTCACGGCCTCCTCTGGGGCTCCTTCGGGCTGAACCCGGACGACGGCGGCGCGATGCTCCAACACGGCTCCACGTAGGGCTCTCACCGCGATCTCCGCTTCACGCGTCGTGTCGTCCGAGGGCTGAGTTCGAGAGCGGACATCGTCGCGCTGAGCCCAAGCGGAGGAGGGCCGCGAGGTGGCGCGCGAGCAGCACGCTGCCGCGCTCGCAGCCCTCCGTATCGGTGCACGGCGACCCGGCCTGCGGCTTGGTGGACCGTAGTTCCGGCGTTTTCCGGGGGCGTGTGGGGGGCGTGTGGGGCAGGTGTGGGGTGGTCTGCCCGGAGGATACTCCAGCTATCAGGCCGACAAATCATAGACCCGGGCGCGGTCGCGCGGGCCAATTGTGGGGCGCCGGTCGCGACGATTGAAGAAACGTTCTGCCTTCAACCTGCCGAACGTCGAGCCCTACACATTGAACCTGAAATCCGACTCTTTTGACGCGACCTGTGTGTCCGCGCCGTAGGGGAGAGCCCGCGGGCTACCGCCCGAGGGCTGTAACCCGCCCGAGTGGCTCGCTGCGGCCCCCCCCTCACCGCCGAGAGCCGGCGCCCACCCTGCCGGCTCCCCGCTCAAAGAGTGCGTCGACCAACGGGAGCGAGAGTCGACCAACGGGGGCGAGCCGTGTGCGCGCGGTTCCTTCACAGCCTCCCACCGGGAGGTCCACGCACGACCCCCGCCCCGATGGGACAGGCCGCTCAGTTCGTCCCGGAGAACATCCAGGCCTTCCCGAGCCACGAGCCGACCACGAGATCGTCCACGCCGTCGCCGTCCGCGTCGTCGACGGCGATGGACGTACCGAACCCACCCGCGTCGGTGCTCCCGCGGATCACGACCACGGGCTCGGTGAACGCCGAACGGGTGTAGTAGTACACGGCACCGGCCTGCCCGGCAGCGTACGGATCGAGCTCGGCCCCGACCGCCAGGTCGAGGACTCCGTCGTCGTCGAGGTCGCCCGCGGCGAGCGAGACTCCGAAGGCCCCGTGTGCGTCGGGGGCGGCGATGCTCGAGGATGCGGCATCCGCGAGCTCGGCGGCGCCCGATGGGGTCCAGCTGCTCTGGAGGAGGTAGACGGCGCCCGGATCCTCGCCCGGCGCCCCCACGCCCAGATCGTCGCGACCGTCACCGTCGAGATCGCCCAGCCGGGCGATCCGCAGCGCGCCACCGCCGGCGACCCGACCCGACAGGGTTGCGTCCGAGTCCTGGACGGAGGCGTCGGCCGTGATCGGACCCAACGCCACGTAGACGACACCCTCGCGGGTGCTGCCGAGCGCGCCAATCGCCAGGTCGGCGGTGCCGTCGCCGTCGAGATCACCCGGCGCGGCGAGCGACGTGCCCGCCTCGAACCCCGCCGGCGCCCCGCCCAGCCGGACGCCGTAGTCGGTCAGGGATTCCCATTCCGACGGGGGGCCTGGGAGCATCACCACGAGGCCCTCCCCGCCCGAGGCGCCCGACGACGCGTGGTTGGGGACGCCCGCCGCCACCTCCGTCCGGCCGTCGCCGTCGAAGTCGTCGATCGCCAGCGCGGCGCCCGCGTAGCCGCTCGCCTCCTCGCCCCCCGCCGACCCGTCGGCGCTGTCCGGCGTGCTCGCCCCGGTGACGGGCCCCAGCAACGCGAGCACCCGTCCGCCCTCTTCGACCTCGCGGATACTGCCGCTCGACGTCTCGTAGGTGGAGGTCAGCCCCGGACCGCCGACGACCAGGTCGAGCTGTCCGTCGTCGTCGAGATCGCCGGCGGCCAGGGCGGCGCCGACGCGTTCGCCGCTCGCTTGCCCCGAGAGCGCGGCCGTCGACGTTCCACCGGGTGACAGGAGGTACACGCCCCCGCCACTCGCTTCGGGCGCGCCGGCAGCCACCACCGCGTCCCCTCCGATGCCACGGACGATCCGCACGTTGATCGGGCCGGTCGCCGGCTCCCACGACGCGGCCGCGTCGTCGACACCGAGGTCGCCCCCGTCCGGGCCGGAGTCTCCGGTCTCGCCTGGCTCCGCGTCCTTGTCGGCGTCGCAAGCGAAGAGCACGAGGCAGAGGAGAGGAAGACTGGCCCGCACTCACCGCTCCTTCCCGGCGAAGGCCGGGTCAAGCCAGCTCAAACTCTATCCGGGCGATCTCGGGCAGGCTACTGCCGCCGCGTCGCAACGCGGCGCGCTCGGCCCCCACGTCGAGCCGCCACACCAAATCGAGCTGGTACGCGCCCGCGTCGAAGCCGCCGCCCGCCCCTCGGAACAACAGGACCCGCGTGCGGTCCGCGTTCCAGAAGGCCAGGAGATCGGACGCCGACGTGTACGGCCCCGCGGTGCTCGAGGCGACGCGCAGCGCGGTGTCGACGCGCTCCACCTCGATCGGCTCGGGGGCGCAGAGCAGGAGCCCGTGGCGCCCCGCCGCGCTCGTGAGCTCTACCAGCTCGAGCGCGGGAGGCGTCGGAAGATAGGGCAGCTCCAGCAGCGTGGCGACCGCGTCGTACGTCGCCTCGCAGACCTCGTCGACGTCGGCGCAGGCAGCGAGCGCGGCCTCCCGCGCGGCGGCCACGCCACCGGCGTCGGCGAGCGCGAGCGCCGAACGGGCCGCGTCGAGCGCGGTGATGGCGGTCGCGCGGTCCGTCGCGGCCGTGCCGAGCGTGGTGCCGAGGGCGGCCCCGGGATCGGTCACGTCGAGGGAGTGCACCCCCGCGAACGCGTCCACGAGCTCGACCCAGCCGGCGTACGCCGAGGTGGAGAAGGTCCACCGGAGCGCCTCGAGGCGCGGCTCCGAACGCACCACGAGGTCGCTGAAGGCGACGCCGTCGTCGTCGTCCGTGAACAGGCCGATCGGCCCGGTGAGCCCGGGGACGGCCGTCGTGGCGACGACCTCGGCGCCGTCGATCTCCAGTCGGACACCGTCCTCGTCCCGGACCACGCGCGCGGCGACCTGCTGGGCGGCCGCGATGCTCACGCTGCCCGTGGCGTGTACGACGGGGCTCCCTCCGCTCCGCGTGTAGATGGACGCTTGCTGGTTCACCAGGTCGACCCCGACCGCGGTCCAGTGGGTGGCGTCCGTCCACTGGACGACGAAGCCGACCGTGCCGGAGGCGCCGGCGCTCGACAGGTTGACCTCGACGCGGACGCCGCGCCACTCTGCCCGCCCCACGAGGACCACCGTGCCGATGCCCTGGGAGCCCCCTGAGGAGATGCCGGCGGTCTGCAGGAGCTGGCCCCCGGAGATGCTCCAGGTCGACATGCCACCCGACGAGCCCACGTCCACCGTGAGCCACCCGCGGGGCCAGCTCGTGAAGCCGTCGGCGTAGACCACGATGCTCCCCATCAGCCGGGCCGAGTACCTGCGCCGTGCGGAGAGGAGCGACTCCGGCCAGGGCCGCGCCAGGGCGCGGCTGAACACCGCGGTCGACGTGCCCCAGGTGTAGACGCCCACCTGCCCGGCCGTCGGCGCGCTCGCGTCGTCGTCCGTCAGGTCGAACAGCAGCTCCTCGTTCACCTGGGCGCGGATCCGCGTGCCCTGCACCTGGACCAACAACGCCATCGTCGCGCCCGGCGTGTAGGCCGTCGTGTCGCTCCAGAGCTCGGTGAACACGCCGCCCGACACGCGCACCAGCCGCCGGTACCCGAACGTCGTGTCCAGGCTGAGGCGGTAGTAGTCGCCGACCCCCGCGTGGCGGAACACGAGGCCGACCGCTCCACTCCCGGAGGCCACCTCGGTCTCGAACGACAGGTCCGCCCAGTCGGCATCGCCGGCGAGAAGCATGGTCCCGAGCTTCTCGATGGCGGTGGCGCTCGTGGAGCCGTCGCCGATCGCGGCCGTCTGCACGAGGCCCGTGCCGGCAGCCCACGCGGACGGCCCACCGGTCGTCCCGTCGTCCTGGGCGACCCACCCGGTGAGCCCGCCCGTGAAGTCGTCGTCCAACAGCGTCGCGGTGCCGGCACGGACCACCTGGTCGGTCGTCGTGAGCTCCGAGAGGCTGGTGGTGCCGCAGTCCTCGTAGGCGGTCGTGTACTGGTACTCGGTCTCGCCGAGCTCCTGGGTGGCGGTGCGGCCCCAGGCGTTGGCGAACTCCACCGGCGCTCCGGTTTCGTCGAGCACGGGCTCCCCGTTGTCGTCCAGGAGCTCGACGACGAGATCCGAGCCGTAGAGCTGCTCGACGTAGTTCTCAGAGAACTCGACGCCGATGTCGTAGGCGCGGAACGCCGCGAGCGCGCCGTCCTCGGGGATGACGCGCTGGGTGAGCGGCGCCAGGTCGACGAGGCGTCCCCCGATGGGGGCGGGGTCGGCGCCGCGCGGATCGACGTCGGCTTGGTCGGCCACCCACGAGGGCCTGAGCTCCTCGGGGTGCACGCCGGGCGCGCCGAGGGTTCGGAAGAACGCGTAGCGGGTCCAGGTGTCGACCACGTCCCCGTCCTCGGGGTGGGTGCGCGTCGCGCGCGCGGTGATCGTCAGGCGATAAGAGGTCTCGGGCTCGAGCACCTCGTCGTCGCTCGACCAGACCTCGGCCTGGGACTCGAGCCGCTCCCGTCGCTCCGTCTGCCAATCGAACTCGTCGGCTTCCGCCTGGGTGACGTAGGAGATCCGCACGAGGCGGAAGGTGGTCTCCGAGGGCCAGGTGAGGGACAACCACTCCACGTCCGGCACGTCGATCGCGACCTCCCCCGACCAGCCCGGGGACAGGAGCTGGTCGAAGACGACGTTGCCTTCGCTGGTGGCCTGCAGGGTCACGGCAGCACCGCCGTTCGCGACGGCGCCCCACAGCCGCACGCGCGCGACCCGTTCCGGGAACGCGATCCACATGCTGCCCGCCGCCGGCGTGGTCCAGCGGAGCGCGTGCGCCGTCGCCAACAGTGCGAACGCGTACGCCTCCACGGCCGGCGTCACCGAGCCGACGAAGAGGAACGAGAGCAGTTGATGATCGAAGGCCCCGGGGTAGGTGGTGCCCGTCGGGATCGTCTCCCAGTCGACGAGGTGGTTCGTGCTGACGGGGCTCGCCCCGCAGGGCCAGTCCGTGTGGGTTCCCAGGAACCGATCCGCGTAGGCGCGGGTGGACTGGCGCGCGAACGCGAACGGGGTGCGGACGAACAGCTGCAGCCGCGTCGCTGCGGCCGTCCCGCCCGACCCGTCGTCCGTGGCGGCCCAGGTGCCCCACGGCTCCTCGTCGAGCGCCTCCCAGGCGGCGCTCGCCCCGGCCGTGCGGAACGCCAGCGGCCACCGCTCGAGGGCCACGCTGACGAGCTCGTAGGTGAAGTCGTATTCCCCCACCTGCTCGGGGCCCGCGTAGTCCGCCCCATCCCGCCCGACCCCCGCACTGTCCTTCATCGACTTGTTGAAGACGAGCATCGGCCGCGCGTCGAGCGGCACGATCGGGATCTCGTCGGAGCTGACGGGGTCGAAGGCCGTCGCCGAACTCTCCAGGGTCAGCGGCCAGGTGTCCGCGACGACGAGATGTTCCACGCTGACCGCTTCGATGGGGTTCGCCGCCTCCGGTTCGGCCGGCTCCTCCCAGTAGAAGTCGATGGTGCGCTCGAAGTCGTGCAGGGGGGTGGGCAGATCCACCCGGACGGTGAGCTCCCCGCCGACGCTGTAGATGGTCGGGGACTCGCCCGACAGGTTCGCCTCGACCGAGACCCCCAGCGAGAACCCGGCCACCGCGAGCTCGAACTCACCCCCCATGCCGATGGAGCCGGAGACGTGCGCCGGCCGCCACGACAGCTCGGCCTGCGCCGACATCCACGCGCGCAACGTCAGGGCGACGGGGCCGAACTCCCAGGACTGACCAAGGGTCACCCCGAAGCCCTGACGCGCCCCGGCCGCGTCGAGCATGAGGTAGGTGTCGGCGTGGAGGAGGGCGAGCACGTCGGCGCGCACCCGTTCGGACTCCGGTGTGTCCTTGCCGATCCAGACGTGCCACTCGGCGGGCCGTGCGAAGTCGAAGAACGCCTCCGCGGCGGCCTCCACGTCGACGATCTTGGGCACCCCCCACCCGGCGTCGATGTTCATCTGGAAGGTACCCGCGTTCCCGTCGAGCACCGAGAGCATGTTGAGCGTTCCCTCGCTCGCCCCTTCGAGCTCGGGCTTCACCTGCAGGATGTTGGCCATCCCGTGCAGCATCACCACCGGTCCAGGCATCAGGAGCGCGAGCAGCGCCTTGGCGGACACCGAGTACCCGGTGTCGAAGACCGTCCCGACGGTCATGCCCGCGCCGATGGCGTAGGCGTCCCGCTCGGAGCCCCACTTCAGGCTGCTCTGCACGTCGAAGGCGGGCGATTGCTCCGAGTACCAGAGGTACCAATCGTCCTCGTCGCGGGCCGGGCGCACGTTGACACCGAACATGCCTGAGAACCCGTAGAGCGCCGCCCCGGTGCTCCCGAGAGGGATCCCGACCGGAAGCTCCACGCCCAGGTACAAGTACAGGTAGTTGAAGGGGTCGCTGTCGGTGTTCTGCCCGACGAGGACGCCGCCGTCGATGGCCACCTCGAGCGGCACGATCCGCGCGCTCAGGTCGCCGCGGAAGAACTTCTCCGTCCCTTCGTCGTAGTACGACGCGCGGCCCTCGAATTCCAGCGCGTTGGGGATCGTGAACTGGATGCCGACCCCGTTGAGGGTGACCTCCGGCTCCCCACCCGTCGCCGGATCCCAGATGACACGCAACCCCTCCACGGACGCGCCGGTAGGCAGCCCGGCGGTGAGGGTGACTCCCCCCGAGAAGCCCACCCAACGTCGGCCGTCCTCGGTGTTGCCGAAGCCCACCTGCGAGAGCTCCACCTGGAAGCCGCCGAGCGCGAGGGCCAGCGGCGTGGGGAGCGTGAGCCAGCCGCCGTTGATCTGCACGCGGCCGTTCGTGTCGACCCGGAGCCCGTCGAGCTCGACCTCCGGCCACTGGATCCCCGGGCTGCCGAGCGTCAGGATGATGGACCCCTGGAGCACCACCGCGGCGACGCCGTCCTCGATCTCGACGGCGAGGCTCGAGACCCGCAGGGTGCCGACGTTCGGCACGGTGAGCTCGAGGAGGCCGTCGTCGTCGGCGTCCGCCAGCGAGAGCACGAGGCCCCCGCTCTGATCGATGCCGATGTCGACGCTGACCACCTGGTCGAAGAAGGGGAGCGCGATCTTCCCGCTCAGTTGCGCCATCACCAGCGCGTTCTGGGAGAACTCGACCGCGACGAGCTCGAGCCCGAACCCGAAGCCCGCGAGCGTGCCCGACCCGTCTCCCGATGGGATGGTGTCAGTCCACGTCGGCGACCAGGTCCCCGTGATTCGACCGCTGAAGCCCCCGTTTCCGATGACGAAGTTGGTGCAGCTGATGGTCTCCAGGCCCGCGACCGAGAGGCTGTCGGGCAGGTGCACGGTCACGCTGTCCAGCACCACCCCTCGGAAGTCGGGCGACTGGGAAGGCGGCCAATTCTCACCCGGCGCGAGGTAGATCTTCACGTCCGAGGCCTCGATGACGACGCCCGTCTCGCCGAGCATCACCGCCGGGAGCACCAGCGTGGGCACCGAGCTGAAGGCGATGTTCCCGTCCAGCGTGACGGTCACGGCGCCCGGATCGAAGGTGATGTCGACGGGATCCGCCACACCGTCCTCGTCGGCGTCGACCGTGTCCCAGCCGCCGTCGGCACCGGGGGTCACGGGTCGCAGGAGCCCGCCCTTTATGCGCAGCGTGACGTCCAACGACGACAGGGTCAGCTCGGGGTTGTCCGAGAGCTCGAGCGACACGCCGATCTCGGCCGACGAGCCGGCGGACAGCACCCGCAGCTCGAGCAGATCGATGCCCGGCAGGGTGAACACCACCGCGTCGCCGAGCTCGATGGTGTAGGTCGCCACGACGACCCCACCCGAGAGGATCGCCTCCGTGTCGACGACGGCCAGGGAGCCGAGGTCGGGCAGCTCGAAGGCGGCGTCGGGCCAGACGTCGACGAGGCGGCTGAGTGGGACGTAACGGTTTGCCATCGTTCACTCCGCGGTGCGCGGGACCGCCTAGAGGTTCCAGGGGACGAGGTGGTTTGGTTGGAAGTCGGCCGCGAAGGTCGCTCCGAGGTGGATCTCCATCTCGTAGACGAGATCCCCCACCTCGGGCCAGGTCTCGACCGCGATCCAGGTCGAGGGATCGCCCAGATCCACGGTCGGCTGCCACACGACCGCGAGGAAGGCGACGCGCACCGCCTCGAGTTGAAGCGTGGGGTGCGTGGAGATGTCGGCCAGGTTCATGTTGGCGTCTGGCGTGTTCGCGTCGGAGACGACCTCGAGCCCTTGATTCTGGAGCCACTCCCACACGGCCGTCGCCAATGCGCCTTCGACACAGTAGGCATCGACGCTGGAGAGCAGGGCCCCTTGTTCGGTCGTGTACCTGTCCTTCGGGTACGCGCCGGATCCCGTGTTGTTCCACGGGATCTGGAGCCCCCACGCGAGCTCGACGAGCAAGCCGTAGAACTCGAGGAAGGTAGTGAGGCGGCTCGTGAATCGCGTGTAGTAGTGCGATCGAGAATAGTCCGGAGAAGCGGTCATCGCTACGTAGGCGTCCCAGTTCCGGAGCGCGTCCGTCATCCCCATGACCTGCATCATCGTCGCGTGCGCATGCTCGTGGGCCGTGTTGCCACGGGTGAGGATGCTCTTCCAATCGTACGTGGCATTCTGGTGGTACCAGGTGCAGGTGACGCCATCCTGGATGTGGGTGCTCGCGGCCGATCCCGACGTGCTCTCGTAGATGAAGAACATGTGATCGGTCAGGAGCTGGCTGTAACTGCCCAGCAGGGTTCCCCACCACTGCTGCGCCTCCCTGAGGTACTTCAGGATCACCAGCATGGCGTTGGTTTCGAAGTCATCCTCGTCCGATACCGCAATCTCGTGATCCTCGGCCCAGAACCGTTGGCCCTCCCAGGGGTCCCCCCAGTATGCGTTGCCGTCCAACTCCAGCACCGAGATGGGGGCCAAGGAAGCGTACGTGCCAGCCTGCACCTGGCGGAAGGAGTCGACTCCGATCTCCGGATCGGAGAGGCGCCGCGTGAAGCAGGGCTCCACCTGCGCTCCTGCGTCCAGGTCGAAGAGGATGCCATGGGCTTCGCCGTTCTCGTCGAGCCGAAAGGTGGCGACCTCCGAGTACACACCCGTCCCCACGTAGATGCCCATGAGCACCTCGGTGCCCTTGCCCGCGCGATTCTTCACCATCGAGTACCCGGACGTCGAGAGGACGGGCAGGCCCGACGACGAGTACTGGATCGCCGTCAGCGACACCCGCAAGTTGAAGGGCACCCCGTAGAAGATCTCCAAGGGCGCGTCGACGGAGCCGACCTGGAAGCCCAGGCAGTCCACCATCCACGCGGGGCTGTCCTCCCCACCGATCCGGCCCTTCCAACCCAGCGTGCTCCACGTGTCGTCACGCGTGTTTTCGTCCTTGTCTCCCACGGCGATCGCCGACGCGGGCGTGATCTCGAAGTGGAAGGACACACCGGACACCGCCGGTGTCGGGAAGGACGCGATCCCGCCCGAGTCGGAGGTGGTGCTCTCGATGGGCGTGGAGGTGTCGCTGTCCACCAGGTCCACGGTCGCGCCGACCAGGTCCTCAACCGTCTTCGTCGCCACGTTGTAGTAGCGCACCCGCAGGTAGATCGCCGTGGGTTGGACCACGGCCGCGGCGCCCACGCAGACCGGGTGGTCGGCGAGGGCCTCCGCGTCCACGTGGGTGGCCATGACGGCGAGGAGCGCCGCCGCGTCCTGCTCGACGTAGTCGGGGTCGGGGCCGATCACCCGAAAACGGAGCACGCCCGCGCCGCCCGTGTCCAATGCGATCTGGCCGATCACGTCCTCGACGGACAAGGTGGCCCTCCAATCCCCAGCCTGCACCTTGGCCAGCCAATTCGCGGCGTCGGCGGTCCCACCCCTCGCGGCCGCGCACTTCGTGAGCTCGGCGGTGGACACGGAGCTCGCCATCGCGCTCAGGAGCGTGTCGACCGTCGTTTGATCGAGGCCCTCGAGGATCCAATACTGGGAGTAGGGGATTCCGGCCGGAAACGCGGTCTTCAGGCGGATCTTCTTCATCGGCTCGATGACGATGCAGTACTGCTCGGTCTCCTCGCCGTTGGGGAGCATCATGGGCGCGCTCGGGGTCGCGGCGTACACCATGAGGTTCCCGTCCGCCGGCATCACCACGTCGGTCGGCCCGCCCGACGCCACCGCGATGTCGACACCCCCGGCGGCGTTGGCGGTGACACCGATCAGGGGCGCGCTCGCCGAGTAGTCGTTTCCGCTCCTCGCCGGCGGCGGCAGGATCGGAGGGACGAAGCTCTTGTTGTTCGGCATGGCTGTCTCCGATCAGGGAGCGGCGAGGGAGTAGGTCTGGAAGCGGCTGCGGTTCACGTTGCCGGCACCGTCCCTCACGCGGACGCGGTAGCTGTAGGCGGTGCCAGTGTCGGCGGACGAGTCCTGCGTGGTGAAGCGGCGCGCGTCCTCCGCCTCGGGATCCGACGTGTCGTCGGCTTCGGTCCAGGTCCCGACGCGGGTCCAGAAGAGCCCGTCGCTGGCCTTCCGCTCGACGACGAACTCCAGGCCCGCTTCTTCCGCGAGGCATCGGAGGCACACGACCGGTGTGTACGTGTCGGCCGGGTCCTCGGTTTCGCTCCACGCCAGGAGGGCCCCGTCCGAACCCCGGATCTTCCGCCACTCCACGGCCTCCCACTCGGGCGACTCCGGCGGCGTCGTGTCGATCGCGCGCCCGGCGAACACCGGGGTCGCCTGGGACACGTTTCCGAAGGTGTCCCGCGCCGCCAGGCGGTAGTACACGTCCGTCCCCCCGACGAGGCCGTCGTCCGTGTAGCTCTCCGTCGGTCCGGTCGCTGCCGGTGTCACGACCTCGGGCTCGGGCTCCCAACGCACATCCGCGAGCGACGCGGCGTCCGACCCGCGCCAGAGGAGGTAGTCCTGCAGGTCGGGGTCGTCGATGGCCGTCCAGGTGAACGTGATCGCGTTCTCCTCCGCCGTGACGCTGAGAACCCGCGGCATGCGCGGCGGGTCGACCCGCCGGATGTGGACCGGTGGGTGCGTCGCGCCCCAGGCACTCTCGTTCCCCGAGTCGTCCTGCGCGCGGACCCGGTAGAGGACGAAGCCTCGGCCGCGGGCCTCGAAGCGATCCTCGTAGGAGAGTGCGTCCACCGGCTCCGCGTTGATCCGGCGGAACGCCTGCTCGTTGCCGCTCGTGTCGGCGAGCTGCTGCACCTGGAGGTCGTCGAGCTGCGGGTAGAACCACTCGGCGAAGGCCCGCCAGGCCGCGAGGATGGTGTCCCCATCCGGATCGGTACGGAGGTCGGGGGACTGGAGCCCGGCGCGTGTCAGTGTGGGGTAGTTCTCCGTGAGCCAGGCGTCGGCGTCGTAGCCGTACGTGCTCTCGTCGGGGAAGGGGTCGGATCCGTAGGGCCCGAGCGCCAGGCGCCTCATCTCCCGGTCGCGCAGGAACAAGCTGGCGGCGGTCGACCGGTACACGTGGTACGCACCCGCCCCGGTCACGGCCCACCAACTCAGCGTGTACCGCGCCATCCCGTACCAATCGGCCGGATCCGCATACACCGGGGTGCTGGCGCTCGCGGTCGTGGCCGTCGGCGCGGACGGTGCGGTGGTCCTCGTGGCCGTGACGCGGCACGGGACGGAGACGCGGCCCTTGTTCCCCGCGCGCCCTCCGAGCCCCCCGCGGTCCACGGACGCCCACGCGGCGTCATCGGGCACGGCCGCGTCCCCGTCCGAGGCCGCGACGCCCACGAGGCCCGTGGCGACCGGGTAGTCGTCCGCCGGCGCGAGGGTCTCGGAGGTGACGAGGACAGTGTACCGTCGACCAGGGGTGTACCTCAGGGTGTCACCAACCGCCGGCACCACGTCGGTGTCGTCGCCCATCGTGCGCGCGTCCAGCACGAGCACGAGGAGGCTCGACGCGTCCATGTCCTGGGACTTCGCGCGCCACGTCACGCCGGCGGACCAGGCGACCCCGGGGACGAGCTCCGCCGCGGCGCTCGAGAAGTCGATGTCGGTGACGACCTCCCAGCCTTCCGCCACGGCCGTCACCGCGGTCACCGTGCCGAGCCACGGGCCGTCCGGGACCGCGGACTCGGCGTGAATCCGGCGCGTCCAGGCCAGCTCGGGTGACAGGGGAAGGAAATTGGGGCCCGTCCGGGAGAACCGCACCACGAAGGGGCCCGTCGTCGGCTGCTCGTCCGGGTCCGTGAGGTCCTGCACCGTGAGCACCGCCGCGGCGCCGGTGGTGTTGCCGGTGATCTCGAACGTCCGACCGCCGACCCGCAGGAACTCGCCCGCGAGCGCGTCGGCCGCACCCGTCCACTCCTGGTCGGTCGTCAGCTCGGTCGTCCCGCCGAGCGGACTGGTCGCCGTGATTCGGCCCAGGATCCCGTTCGCCTCGCCCGGGATGAAGTAGACCAGGAACTCCCCTGCCGTCTCGACGCCCGGCGCCTGGAGCCGGTTCCATCCAGACCAGGTGAAGTCCACGCGGATGGCCTGCGTCGCGCTTGCCGCGGCCAGGAGCGCCGCGTCCGCCGTGCTGATCCACGGGTCCGCCGCGTCGAGCCAGCGCGCTGCGACCGCCGCGGGAGGCGGCGGCTGGCGCAGGCCCAGCGCGCGGATCGTCTGGGGCCCGCTGAAGACGCTCGCCCGCCCGAAGATGTCCACCGCGCGGACCCGGTAGTCGTACCAACCCGGAGCGACGTCCCAGTCGACGAAATCCTGCGGCATCGGCGGCCAGCTCGCCGGCCGCGTGCCGGACGCCTCCGGCGGTGAATGCGTGACGGCGTACTCCCGCGTGAGGTCGTGCGTCGCCGTGACAGGGCCGGGCCCGCCGCCGTTCCCTCGATCGTCCCGCTGCACCTGGAAGCGGACCGGGCGCCGGGTCTCGGAGGTCGGGGGGTTCGTGATCGTCGGCCAACGAAGACCGACGGCGCTGCTCGCCGTGGTCGGCGAGCCGTCCGCGGCGAGCCGGCTCGGGACGGAGACCACGGAGAGGGGCTGGAGCGCGGGCACCGGCACCGCCGGAGGGGGGCCCACGAGCGCGTGCCAGGAGACGTAGTTCACGTCCCCCACTGCGCCGCTCACCGGTCGCGTGTACACCCGGTAGAGCTTCCAGGGCGCCATGGTGTCGACCAGGAGCTGGTCGATGCCGCCCGCGTTCACGACCGTGACCGTCGACTGACCGACGGCGACGGCCACCGTGGCCACGGCCGCGCCCGAGCGGTAGGCGCGCACCGTGCCAACGGCCGTCATGTCCACGTCGAGGTGGACGACCTGCACCGTCCCGTCGGGAAGCTGGATTCGTCCAGGGGTCCACGTCGCCGCCGCGGTCCCGAACGCGAGCTCCACCACGCCTGTCCCACCCCAGGTCCCGCTCACCACCGACACGGCCCGGGGGCACTGGTAGGTCACGCCGTCGACCGCGAAGCCGAGGGACCACGAGCGTCCCACCGTCTCGTCCTCGTAGTCGTAGTAGGTCGCGGGGTAGAGCTCGGCGCCCCAGTGCCCGACCACCAGGTAGTCGTAGATGGTCCCGGCGACCGCGGTCGCGTCCTGCCAGTAGAGGCCGAGGATCCGTGCGATGTTCGGATCGACGGCGGCGAGCGTGACCAGGTCGAGCACCGAGTAGCGCAGCGACGGCTGCGCCCGGACATTGGGCCCGGGGTCGGACACGCCGGGTTGCACCTGGTAGATCTCGTGTTGTGGGCTCGTGCTCACCAGGGTGTCGAGCAGATCCCGGAGCTCGTCGACGAACCCCGTGTTGTACGCCCCGGCCACGGGCCCGGGAAGGCCCGGGGGGAGCCGCGCGGCGGCCTCCGCGGCGTCGTTGGGGGTGTTCGCGTGGTAGCCGGGCCACGCCGAGTTGGTGATGGGCAGGTGGATCGGATTCACGCCGTTCAACGGCGCGCCCCAGCCCGTGGTCAGGTCTGCGTTTGCGTCGACGTAGCACATGCGACAGACGACGATGTCGGCGCCGTCCACACGCACGCGGTCGATGCGATCGCCTTGAAGGTCCGCCACGAGGTGCCCGGCGCCGTCGGGGACCGCGACCACCGACATGAGGGTCAGCTCCGTGCCGTCCTCCACGCGGAGCGCGGTCACGAGCGGCGCCACGGCCATCGCTCCGCTGAACGAGATCTGCACCGTGCGGGCGGGCGCCGGTGGAACCAGGAGCAGGGAGCGGCCTGCGCCGGCGAGGCGGAGGGCCCCGTTGCCGTCGCACACCGGTGGAGGATCCTTGACGGTCGTGCCCGGGGAAGGCGTCAAGAGCCAGGCGCCGACGGCGTAGGGCGGTGCGCCGACCGGGAGCCACTCCGCGAACGTCTGGCACTCGGGGGCCCCGGGGATGTGGAGACGGCGGTACACGTCGAATCCCCCCGGCGGGAACCCGAGCCGCCGGCCGAGCTGCCAGCGCAGGTGCGCGCCGGCCGGCATGGCGCTCCCGTCCACCAGGGGGTCGCCCCCGTTGGTTCCAAGTACGGTCATGGCCAGCCAGTCGGCACTCTGCCAGGGCATCCCGCCTCCACCTTGCGACCGGAGTCCACCACGCCGGATTCACGACGCACGGCGGTCGTCACGCAAGGCAGGAGCGAAGCCCCCTAAAAATAGAGACCGAGCGCTCGGGGCCCCGAGGACGCGGCGCGCGCGTCGGGAGCGGCGGACGCGCGAACCGCGCGCCCGTGACGACGGCGCCCGCGGCGTGTCCACGGCAGGTACGGGAGGAGCGCGAGGAGTCCGCCGACCCCCGGCGACGCCTCGCCGGCCGCACAGCCACACCCGGCCGCCCGTGGTTCCTCCGCCGGCGGCGCAGGCGCCGACTCCTCCGCGACGGCGTCCGGCGTCGGCGCGGCGGCCGCCGGCTCCTCTGGCGGCACGGGGATCCAGCGCCGCGTGTGCGGGAGCAGCTTGACGCGCAGGTTCGGGCCAGGGGCCGGGTGGCGCTGCCCGGCGCGATCGTAGACGGAGACCGTCAGGTCGTAGACCACCTCGGACATCGGCTCCCCGCCGCAGCCGTCTGCCCCCACGACGACCAGCCCCGGGTCCGTCAGGCGGCCGAACGTGCTCAGCTCGTGCCCGTCCGCCGCCCGCCAGTCCACCTGGTACCACGCGGGGTCCGCTCGCAGGGGCAGCGTGAGGAACAACACGGGGTCCTCGGGCAGGGACTGCTGGCGCTGCACGAGCGCGGGTGGGCCGCTCCACCACGTCCGCGCTCCCGCCGGGCCCTCCCCCACACGCCAGCTCGGCGCAGCCGACGCGTCCCGACGAGCGGACATGGCGTCGTCGGTGCGCTTCCCGGGGTGCGTCGAGCAGGTCTCGGCGGCGAGGCTGCCGGCGAACCCGGGGATCTCGAGCGCCACCTCGGCTCCCGCCGGGAGGGGCTCGCTCGGCCTCAGCGCGATCAGGTGGGGCCGCGACTCCATCCGGGAGGCGTCGCCTCGACACATTTCCTCGGCCACCAGCGGGATCTGACGCCGTCCCGCCCTCAGCTCGGCGTGGCGCCGGGCGGCCTCGGCGAGCGCCGGGTCGCGGGCAGCGAGCACGATCCAGCCGTCCGTGGGGAGGGCGGCATCCCGATCGCAGCGCGCGGGTGGGGGGTACAGGCTCGGCCGCCGGTCCCCCGGCTCCACGGCCGGCAAGGGGGTGGACGCGATCGCATCACCCAGCAGCAGGGACAGGAGCGGGAGCACGTCGTCGACGAGCCTACTTGGCGCCGAACGCCGGCGCCACCGACTGCCGGGCTTGGTCGACTCATTCTCCGAGCGGGAGGCCGGCAGGGTGGGTGCCGGCCTCTCGGCGGTGGGGGGAGCCGGCAGCGAGCCATTCGGGGCGGGTTGCAGCCCTCGGGCGGTGGCCCGCAACCGGGCGAACGTCCACTCGATCCACCCACGCTGCTTGTACCGCGCCTTGGCCTCGTCCTCGGGGCCTCTACGGGCGCGTAGACATCCCTTGGCCTTCGACGGCGTGGATGCCATCCGCAGTTCGACCCCCAGGCCGCTCCTCGGGGACGGTAGTTCGGGCGTTTCCCGGGAGCGTGTGGGGCAAGTGTGGGGTGGACCGCCGGGGGATACCCTGGCTCTCAGGCGGAGAAGTCCTCTACAGGGTCCCGTCTTGTGGGGCAAGTGTGGGGCGCCGGTCGCGACGATTGAAGAAACGTTCTGCCTTCAACCTGCCGAACGTCTAGCCCTACACATTGAACCTGAAATGCATCACATCCCCATCCTGCACCACGTACTCCTTCCCCTCCACCCGCATCTTCCCCTGCGCCTTCAGCGCCGCCTCGCTCCCGGCCGCCTTCAGGTCCTCCACCGAGTAGACCTCCGCGCGGATGAAGCCGCGCTCGAAGTCCGAGTGGATGACACCCGCCGCCTGGGGCGCCTTCGCGCCGACCGGGATCGTCCAGGCGCGGATCTCCTTCGGGCCGGCAGTAAAGTAGGTTTGAAGCCCGAGCAGGTGATACGTCTCACGCGCGAGGGCCGCGAGCCCCGGCTCCGCGATCCCCAGATCGGCCAGGAAGCCCGCCCGATCTTCCTCGGGGAGCTCGGACACCTCGGCCTCGATCTTGGCGCAGAGCACGACCACCCGCGCGCCCTCGCGCACGGCCCGCTCGCGCACGGCGGTGATGTACTTGTTGTCGGCGCCGAGGCCGTTCTCGTCGACGTTGCAGACGTACAGCACCGGCTTGGCCGTGATGAGCTGCGCGTCCTTCACGCTGTCACGCTCGTCGTCGGACCACTGCCCCGCGCGCGCCGGCTTCCCGCTGTCGAGCAGCGCGTAGAGCCGCTCGGCCACGCCGAGGTGGAACAGCGACTCCTTGTCGCCGCTCTTGGACGCCTTCTTGTACCGGTCGATCCGCTTCGCCACGCTCTCGATGTCCGCGAGGATGAGCTCGGTGTCGATGGTCTCGATGTCCCGGTCGGGGTTCGGGGTCCCGTCCACGTGCACCACGTCCGGGTCGTCGAAGCAGCGCACCACGTGCAGGATCGCGTCGACCGCGCGGATGTGCCCGAGGAACTGGTTCCCGAGGCCTTCGCCCTTGCTCGCCCCGCGCACCAGGCCCGCGATGTCGACGATCTCGACCGCGGCCGGGAGCACCTGCTTCGAGGCGATGATCTTCAGGATCTGGCCGAGCCGCGCGTCGGGCACCGGCACGACGCCCACGTTCGGCTCGATGGTGCAGAAGGGGTAGTTCGCCGCCGCCGCGCCCGCGGCCGTGAGCGCGTTGAAGAGGGTGCTCTTCCCGACGTTCGGGAGGCCCACGATGCCTGCCTGCACGGCCATGATCGCTCCAAAGGGCCGACCGGCTAACCCGTCGGGGCCGCGCGGACAGCGGATCGTGTGCATCCTCCGTGCAAAGGTTCGGATCCGGGCGCGTCCCCGGCCGCGGGGCCCACGCGGCGGTGCTCGCCTCCTCGCGCGGCCGGGGCCGGGCTCCCTCCGGGGTCGCGCGTTCGCGCTCCGTCGGCCGCCCGTGCGGCGGCCGACCGCCGGGGGCCTCAGACGCTCGCGCGGCCTCCGGCCCCCCGCCCTTCGGCGCCCCCGGCGCCCTCCGGTCCCCCTCGCGCGGCGTGTCGCGATAGCTCGCCGAGGTGACGCACCGCCCGCCCTCCGATGGCCCCTGATCGTCCGCGCCGCGCGCGCGTCCTCGCGTGGTGCCTGCGCGAGGCGCCGCTGGCGCTCGGGGTGGCCGGCGGCGGGGGGCTCGCGTGGTGGCTGGGCCGGGCGTTCGTGCTCGACGGCCACCTCTCCGGCTACCGGTGGCCCGACTACGTCTTCATGGCGTGGATGATCGAGCGCGCGCACCCCGCGCTCTACGACCCCTTCCGCTACCCGCTGCACGGGGCGCTCGTCGCCTGGGTGGGCGAGCGCCTCGGCAGCTACCCCGACGCCGCCACGCTGATCGCGTCGCTGTCCGTGCTCGGGATCGTCGCGGGGGCGGGCCTCGGCGCGCGCGCGCTCGCGAACCCGTGGGCGGGCGCGCTCGCCGCCCTGACCGTGCCGATGTGCATCCCGGTCGCGGACGCCGCGCGGTGGGGGAACCTCTACCCGCTGCTCGCGGGCTTCACCGCGCTCGCGGTCGGCGCCGCCGCGGTGCTCGCCCGCTGGCCGAACGCCGGGACCGCCCTGTTCGCGGGCGCCGCCGCCGCGCTGGCCTGGGGCACCGACGCCCGCGGCCTCCCCGTCGCCGCGCTCGTCGCGGGTGCGGCGCTCCTCGGGGCCGGACGCGCGCTCCGCGCCCGCGGGGCGCTCGCGGCCCTCCTCGTCGCCGGTGCCTTCGCGGCGCCGCTCGTCGCCGCCCCCCGGCTGATCCACGGCTGGGGCGTGGAGGTCCGCCGCGCGGTCCGCACCGAGCAGTACGTGGAGCTCCAGCGCGGGGTGGTGCGGCACTGGGCCTTCCACGCGAACGACCCGGCGCTCGAGGCCGCCTGCACCGGGCTCCGGGACGCGGACATGCTCCGCCCGTCCTTCCTCGGAACCCCGTGCTCCCGGGTGATGCTCCGGCACAACCTCGAGCGCACGCTCCCCCGGCAGGCCCCCTTCGGCGCGGCCACCTGGCTCCTCGCGCTCGGGCTCCTCCTCCCCGGGCGCCGCGGGTGGGCGGCCACGGCACAAGGCGGCGCGATCGGCCTCGGGGTGGTCGGGCTCGTGCTCCTCTCCTCGGCGCTGATGCCCCTGCCCGAGCGCTACGTGCTCCAGCTCGCCGGACCCCTCGCGATGCTCGCGCCGGCGGCCCTCGGGCGGCTCGCCGACACGCTCCCGGCCGGCGGCTCCGCCACCGTGGCCAACGTCCTCTTCGCCGCCGCCGCGGCCTTCGGCGTGTGGCGCACCGCCCCGAGCCGGGCCACGCCGCCGCTCGGCACCCGCGGCGAGAAGGCCTACGACGCCTGGAACGCCGCCGCCGACCTCGCCCGCGCGCGGCTCCCGCCCGGCGCCACCTTCCTCGACTGCGCCGCGCACAGCGTGAACATCGCGCTGCTGCCGCGCGAGACGTGGCCGGGGGAGCCGGTGCCGCTCTGGCCCCACACGCTCGAGCCCGCGGTGCGCGACCTGTGCGTCGACTGGGTCACCCGGCCGCGCGCGGACGCCTGGGTGGGCGTCGGGATCGCGTCGCCCGCGAACACGGCGCTCGCGGCGGAGCCCGCCGTGGCCGAGGTCACGGCGCTCGTCGCGCGCACGCCGGGCTGGAGCCGGGTCGGCGCGACGTCCACCTTCGCGCTCTACCGGTGGGACGCCCCCGCAGCGCCGTGATGAGGGGGCAACTACCGCGCCGGCAAGCAGCAGCGCGCCGCGATCGTCCCCGAGAACCAGGGCGCGTGGTCCCGGTAGGGCTCGAGGTGGCACCCGGCGTTGCCCTGGCCCGCGTAGAAGGCCCCGCCCATCTTCGCGGTGGTCGGCACGCCCGCCTCGTCGAGCACCTCGGGATCGGCCCACTCCCAGGCGTTGCCGATCTGGTCGTATACCCCCTCCGGCGTGCGGCACTCCGGCAGGGAGCCCGTCGGCTGGAGCTCTGTCCACGGGGTGGTGCCGTCCGGCGCCGGCACGGCGCAGTTCTCCTCGGCGGGCGGCTCCTCGCCCCAGGGAAACGACGCTTCCCCGCAGGCGGTCTGCCACTCGGTGACCGTGCAGAGGTGCTTCCCGGCGTTCAGGCAGGCGCCGCGCGCCTGGTACCAGGAGAGCGGCGCGGTGGGGATCACGCCGGCCTCGGACATCGCCACGGCCAGGGTCTCCGTGTCCGGGTAGACGCCGATCTGGTCGTCGTAGCCGAGGTCGTCGTCGGTCAGCGTCGCCTCGTACCGGTCGATGCAGAGGTCGCCGACCTGGGCCATCTCCGGCGGACAGGGGCCGGTCCAGCCGGTGTCCCCCGTGTCGTCGGGCGGCTTGCCCGTCTCGCCGTCGGTCGGTGCGCACGCGAGCAGCAGCAGGAGCGTCATGCCGCAAGCCTACCAGACGCCCGCCGGCCGGGCCCGCGCGTCCCCGTCGACTAGAAGTCCTCCTTGGCGTCCTCGGCGTACGTGAGCGAGGGTGCGAACTCGACCTTCACGTCGCTCCAGGTGGAGCGCCCCTGGTTGATCTCGACCACCCAGCCGGCGAGCGTGTCGATCGTGCCCGAGTAGCCGCGGCCGACCTCGGCGAAGTACACGATCAAGGCGAGCTCCTGGAGCGTCGGGGGCAGGTCCTCGAGGCTGATCGAGCCGATCATGAAGGCGTAGAAGAGCCCGGCGTTCTTCTTCGCGTTTCCGTCGAGCACGGCCGCGATCGCCGTGTACTTCCGCGCGGGGCGCACCACCGGGTCGTAGGGCTGGAAGCCGCGGCTGACCGAGAAGCCGATGCCCTGGATCATCGGGTTGAAGTTCTTGATGATCTCGTCCCGCGCCTCGTTGTCGCCTTGGATCCACACCTTGGCGTGCCAGAGGCGCCCGGCGCTCATCACCTCGCCCATGCTCAACAGCTGGACAGGCGCGCCATCCGGTGCGCGGGCGGCCGGGGCGGTGGAGGAGGCGAGCGGGTCGACCAGCGGATCGACCAGGGCATCACGCGCCGGCGCGTCGGGGGTCCGGAGGATCGGGCTCATCCGACCGCGCGTCGTCGTGACCATGCTTCACCCGCTCGTGAAGAATGCTAACCGTGCGCTTGGTGAATCGCGCGATCGCCCGGACGCAGGTGGGGCGCGCCGGCTCCCCGACGCGCCCCGCTGATACATGTATCAGATGTGTCACTCGGTCAGGGTGATCGTCAGCTCCTCGCTGAACACGCGCGTCGCGAGCGTGGTGTGGTCGTTGTTCGCGAGCTCGAGCTGAATCGTGTGTTCACCCGCGGGGAGGCCGGTGATCACCGTGTACGCGTCGCCGGCGGCGCCGTAGTACCCGCCGTCCACGTAGATGTGGTAGTGCCCCACGTCCTCGACGTTCGACGAGCCGATCGACGCGGCGTCGAGCGTGAAGTTCTCGACCGCCACCTGGATGCCGAACGCGTCGCTGGCGATGATCTCGCCGGGGGCTGGGGACGTGATCTCCACGTCGGGGCGGTCGGCCTTGACCGTGACGCTCGCCTGGGCGGTGCCGGCGATCTCGGTGTGGTCGTTGCTCGCGAGCCGGACCTCGATCGCGTGGACGCCGGGCGCGACGTGGTGGAGCCACACGCCCGTGTCGCCGCTGGCCGCCTGGTACGCGCCGTCCAGGTACACGTGGTAGTGCCCCTCGCCGAGCACGTTCAGGCCGCCGATGGAGCCGGGCGCGAGAGTGAAGTTGGCCACGCTCACCGGCACGTACACGCTGGCGCTGTCGACCTCGCCGAAGCCCGTCGTGTCGATGGCCACGCTGCGCGCGGTCGAGGGCACCTCGAAGGTGACCGACGCCTGGATCTGCGGGTCGAGCGAGGCGTGGTCGGAGTGGACGAGCTCCACGTCGATGGTGTGCATGCCGATCGCGAGATCCGGCACGACGAAGCGGGTCGGGTCGGTGCCGTAGTCGTAGTACACGCCGTCGACCGTCACGTGGAAGTGGCCCTCGCCGATCACGGCGGAGCCGCCGGCGTCGGTGGACATCACGAAGTCGCCGATCGCGAGCGCGAGCTCGGCGGAGGTCGCCTCGAGGATCGCCCCCGCCTCCGGCGCCGTGACCGTGAGGGTCGGGTTCAGCACGTTCACCGTGACCGACGACGAGACGCCGAGGTCCGCGTGGTCGTTGCCGGCGAGCGCCGCGGTCAGCGTGTGCGAGCCGGAGGAGAGGCCGTCGAGGGTGTAGGTGAGGTCGGCGGTGGCGTTCTGGTACTCGCCGTCGAGCTTGATGTGCACGTGGCCCGCGCCGTCGACGGGCGTGGTGTCGCCCGCCTCGAGCGCGGCGGCGTCCAGCGTGAAGCCGGTGACGTTGTAGGCCAGCGTGACGGTGCTGTACGTCGTGAGACCGTCGGCGGGGGACGTGATCGCGACCGCGGGGTCCGCATCGGTGTCCGTGTCGGTGTCCGTGTCCGTGTCGGTGTCGGTGTCCGAGTCGGCGTCCGTGTCGGCGTCGGCCTCCCCGGTCTCCTTGCCGTCGGTCGGCCGGCAGGCCGTGAGGGCGAGGCCGAGCGAGAGGGTGAGGAGCAGGTTCTTCGTGGACATTCCGGTGATCTCCTTGGAGGGCGTCGCAGGGCGGAGGGGCATCGTTCCGCGTGGGTCATACGACCACACGCGGCGAACGGATGAGCGCGCGCTCGAGAATTGTCGCTGGCTGGCTACTTGCACCACGAGAGCGAGTAGGACCCGGTCCCGCTCCGGGAGTACACCTGCACCCGGTAGGTGCCCGAGGTGCCGCTGTAGCTGAGGGACTCGCTGGCCGTGGAGCCCGTGGAGGTCGCCACGTTGCTCCAGGTCCGCCCGCTCTTCTTCTGCAGGTAGATGTCGTAGTTGGCGGTGGCGGGGCCGGTGAGCGCGACCGTCTGGTCGGCGACGGTGACCGAGGTGCCGGACGAACCGGGCTCGTAGCTGCTGCGGCCGGTCTTGGAGATCGAGCCCGAGTACGTCGTGGTGGTGCAGCTCCCGGCGGGCCCGACGCCCACGGCGGTCCAGGCGTCCCCGACGCTGGTGTACTGCTGGCTGCCGGTGCCGTAGAGCGCCGCGGCCGCGCTGAGCGTGGCGGTGCGGGCGCCGCTGAAGTTGGTGCTCGAGGTCATGTAGGAGGACAACGCGAGGTACCAGATGTCCGCGGCGTCCTCCATCCCGATGCCCGTCACGACGGTCGTCGACCGGCCGCGCGGGTGGGAGCCGCCCTCGGCCAGGAGGTAGAACGCGAGGTTGGCGACGCCCGAGCCGTAGTGGACGTCCACGGAGCCGATGCTCGTCGTGTAGTAGTCGTAGCTGTAGCCGTCGGCGGCGGGATCGTTCATGTACCGGAGCGCGTCGCCGCTCACCCCCGGCGTCCACGCCTCCTCGCCGACGAGCCAGGTGCCGGCCGTCGCGCCGAGCGTGAACCACTCGACGCCGGCGCCCATGATGTCGGAGAAGGCCTCGTTCAGGTGCCCGGGCTCGCCGGAGTAGGTCAGGTTGGCCTCGTACTGGGTCACGCCGTGGGTCATCTCGTGACCGCCGATGTCGAGCGACGTGAGCGAGCTCGCGTTGACGCCGTCCCCGTCGCCGTAGGTCATGTACTCGTTGGTCGAGTCCCAGAAGGCGTTCACGTAGTTGGACGCGTAGCTGGTGGTCGACGTGATGAAGCCGAAGCCGTGGGAGCTGATGTAGGCGGGGCCCCCCGCGCCGTCGATGCCGTCCCGGCCGTGCGACGTGACGTAGTAGTCGTAGACCTTCTGCGCGACGTAGTGGGCCTCGATGGCGTTGGTGTAGACCTCGACGCCGGAGGGGAAGGCCGTGGTCGTGCTGCTCACGTAGTAGAGGCTGGAGGACGTGTTGTTCCAGCTGTACGTGCCGAGCAGGTCCGTCGTGTCCTCGAGGTAGTACTCGACGCCGTCCGTGTAGCAGTCGAACGAGACGTTGCCGTAGTAGTTGGTGTCACCCGAGCAGGTGGCGGTCTGCAGGTTGTCGTAGGACCACACCACGTCGCCCTGGTGCGCGTCGACGAAGATCACCGGCATCGCGTCGGCGGCCTCGAAGTTGACCTGGTGCAGCCGCACCCGCCACGCGAGGTGATCCGCGCCCTCGTGACGGAGGACCCACAGGTCCGCGGCCGGCTCCTCGGTCAGCTTCGACCAGCCGTCCGGCCACGACGCCACCGCGAGGTCGATCGCCTCGGCGGCGTCGAAGTCGGGCGTGGTGTCCACGTCGACGTGCGGCACGAAGGTGTCGGTGAACCCGGCGAGCGCGCCGTCCGACGCGAGGTGGACGATCGCCTCGCCGCCCCAGACGGGAACGCCGCCGACGAGCTGCTGCACCTTCGTGTGCGCCATCGCCGTCCGGTCCACCTTCACGCTGAGGGTGCGCAGGTCGGCCACGCCCGCCGCGAGCGCCGGGCTCTCGACCGCGGACTCGAGCGCCTCGTAGGCGATGGCCTCGGCGCGATCGAGCTCCTCGGGGGAGCCCGTTCCGAACTCCTGGGCGCCGGGACCGTCGTCGACGGCGCAGGCGGGAAGCGAGAGGGCGAGCGAGAGGAGGCCGAGGCGGAGGGACATGGGGGAGCTCCCGAAGGTGGCGGCCATATATCACAGGTTGTGCTCGCGCTTCCGGGCTCCGTCCCGGCGAGGGCACGGATCCGCGTCGCCGCGGGGAGCCGGGCCGCATCCGCCCGAAAAGTCGGGCGCGCGGAGATCCACCGTCGGGGGGCCGTCGTATACCCCCGCGCACCCCGCAACCGGTGGCCGCCGGCCACCCGAGGAGCTCCCCCACATGTCGAGGATCCCCGCGAGCGTCGCGTCCGTCGTGGCGCTGACGCTGCTCGTCGGCTGCCCGCCTACCGACGAGAAGGACGCCGGCGAGGAGACGGACACCGATACGGACACCGACACCGATACGGACGCCGACACCGATACGGACACCGACACCGACACCGACACCGACACCGACACGGACACCGACACCGATGTCGAGCCGGTCTTCGGGGCCTGGGCCTACGGCGTGTTGCCGAGCTTCGCGGAGGCGACGGACCTCGCGGTGAGCGAGACGACGCTCTACGCGGTGGGCTTCGACTCGAGCGACCAGCCGGCGGTCGTGTCGATCGACCTCGCGTCCGGCGCGGTGACGACGCTGCACAGCGGCGACCCGCTGGTGCTCCCGAGCGGCGTCGCGCTCTCCACGGACGGCACGACCCTCTTCGTCGCGGACACGGCGGCCGAGACGACGGCGGGTGTCACCAACGGCGCGATCTACTCCCTCGCCGTGAGCGGCGGCGGCCTGACCGAGCTCACCAGCGGCGCCATCGACCTCCCCGCCGACGTGACCGCGGCGCACGGTGGGAGCTCGCTCTACGTCAGCGGCCTCACCCCCGACGGCGACGCCGCCCTCTTCTCGGTCGTCATCGGCACGGGCGCGGTCAGCGTGGAGCTCTCCGGCGAGCCGCTGGTCGATCCCGTCGCCCTCGACGCCAACGAGGACGGGACCGCGCTGTACGTGCTCGACTCGCTCGCCGCCGACGGCAAGGCCGCCGTGTTCGCGTTCGACACACCGGGCTTCGCGCACGTGGAGCTGGCGGGTTGGTTCGACACGAACTTCCCCGGCGGCCTCGGCGTGGACGCGGAGGACGCGCTGCTCTACTACACCACCGTCGGCGATCCGAACCTCGTCGCGCTGGCGACGGACGGCTCGGCCTTCGAGGTGCTCGACACCGCCGCGCTCCTCGAGCTCCCCACGGGCGTCGCCGTCGCGCCCGACGACGTGTTCGTCGCCGAGCAGTCGAGCCTCGGCGCCAGCGACATCTACGTCCTCTCCTACTGACCCTCCCGGGGCGCCGCCCCACCCCCATCGCCGCGGCGCACCGCCGCATCGAGGTCCCCATGCTCGCCACGCTCGCCCTCGTCGCGCTCCCCGCCTTCGCCTCCAGCCACCGCGAGGCCCCGGCCATCGCGCTGGATCCGTCCGCGGACATCACCGACTTCTACGCCTTCATCAGCCCCGAGGACACGTCCAAGCTGGTGTTCATCCTCAACGTGAACCCGCTCGAGCCGCCCGGCGGCGGCCCGAACTTCCACCGCTTCGACGACAACGTGCTGTACCAGGTGCACGTGGACAACGAGGGCGACGGCGAGGAGGACATCTCGTTCCAGGTGCGCTTCGCGAGCACGTGGCAGCAGCCCGAGACCTTCCTCTACAACACCGGCGGCGTCGACAACGTCGCCAACCTCAACCTCGTGCAGACCTACTCGGTCACCCGCGTGGACGACGGCGTGGCCAGCACCATCCTCGCGAGCGGCACGGTCGCCCCGAACAACGTGGGCGTCGCGAGCACGCCGGCCGGCGCGTACAGCCCCGAGTCCTCGACGCCCGGCTCGCTCACGACGAGCCACATCGCGTCCTCTGGCAGCTACCGCTTCTTCGCGGGCCCGCGGCAGGAGGGCTTCTACGTCGACCTCGAGCACACGTTCGACCTGCTCAACCTCGCGTCGGCCGAGGGCAACACCAACACGCTGCTCGGCTACAATGTGCACTCCATCGCGATCGAGGTGCCCATCACCACGCTCACGAAGGACGGCGCGGCCGCCACCGAGGCGAACCAGAACCACGTGATCGCGGCCTGGGCCACCACCTCCCGCCGCGCCGTCACCGTGCGCCGCTCGACCGGCGTGGACTCCAAGGACCGCGGCGGCTGGGTGCAGGTCGCGCGCCTCGGGAACCCGCTCGTCAACGAGGTCGTGCTCCCCGTGTCGCAGAAGGACGTGTTCAACGCGAGCCACCCGCGCGACGACTACCAGTTCCTGTCCTACGTCCAGAACCTGCTGCTCGTCGACTACATGAACGCCATCCTCGGGACCTCCTGCCCGACCGAGTACGACGCGGGCCTGGGCCTCGGCGGCCGGGAGGACATCCTCCTCGCCTTCCTCACCGGGCACCCCTCGCTCGGGAACATGCCCGCCGACTACGCGCTCGGCGGCGCCATCCCCGGCGAGTCGGGCAAGAATTTCGGCGCGTTCGAAGCGCTCCGCATCAACCTCGAGGGCACGGGCTTCGGCCAGTGGCCGGACGGCCGCAACGTCGGGGACGACGTGGTCGACACCGCGCTCTCCGCGGTGTGCGGGCTCCTCGTGGACGGCACGGCCATCCCCGACGGCGTCGACGCCACCGGGCTCTCCTACCTCGACAGCTTCCCCTTCCTCGGAGACCCCTGGAGCGGCAACGACCACCCCGCGGGCTACCACGACCGGTAGTCAGGCCCCGGCCACCCGCTCCACGAGCCAATACACCCCGGCGAGCGTCACGGCGACGCTCGCCGCGGGCACCGCGCGCCGTTCCCACCACGGGTAGCGGCGCATCCAGAGGAGCAGCGGCAGCGTGACCGCCACGACCGCGGCCTGGCCGACCTCCACGCCGCCGTTGAAGGCGACGAGCGCCAGCGCCAGCGCGTCCCGGGGGAGCCCCAGCTCGGCGAGCATGCCGGCGAAGCCGAAGCCATGCACGAGCCCGAGCAGAAACGTGATGCCGACGCGGCGCTTCGGTGTCGGACGCCAGAAGTTCTCCAGGCCGACGTAGGCGATCGACGCGGCGATCGCGGGCTCCACCACCGAGGAGGGCAGCGTGACGAGCCCCAGCGCCGCGGCGGAGAGCGTGATCGAGTGCGCGACCGTGAACCCCGTCACGATGAGCAGCATCGCGCGCAGCGACGGCGCCGCGAGCAGGAGCCCGAACAGGAAGAGCAGGTGGTCGTAGCCCGTCCAGATGTGCTCGACGCCGAGCCCGAAGAAGCGCCCGCCCACCTCGCCGGGGTCGGACGCGCCGGTGAACGTCGCGGTGGGCCGCCCGGCGTCCAGCACCGTGATCGGCTCGCCGTTCGCGACGACGTACTGGCGGTGGCCCGGCTCGAGCGCGCCGAGGAAGCCCGCGGTGTAGGTGAGCGTGCCGGGCGGGCAGGCGAGCGCCGCGGCGACCTCGATGCCGTCGTCGCTGCCGCCGAGCTCCCCGGCCTCGGCCACGCGCCGCAACGTCACGTCACCGATTTCACAGGGGGCGCCGTCCACCGTGAAGGAGGCCGCGTCGAGCGTCAGCTCCTGCACGACCACGCGCGAGGCGTCCAGGTCGACGCCGAGCGGCACGCGGGCCTCCAGCTCGGGGCGCGCGAACGTGAGGGCGACGCGGTCGCCGTCGAAGTGCGCGTAGGAGAGGCCCGGGCGGTGGGCCCAGGCGGGAGACACGAGCCAGAACATTCAGCGCGCCCGTTCGGAGGGGAGGAGCCCGGGCCCCATCGCGAGGGCCCGCTCCCGGAGCGTATCGTCGCCCAGGATCTCCGCCCCCATCCGGAGCACGCGCGGCTCGACGATGCCGGTGGCGAGCGCCGCGCGGGCCTCGGCGGCAGGGTCGAGGGGGGTGCCCTGGAGGCGCGCCGCCGCCCACGCCCGCGCCATCCGCGTGGTGGCGTCCTGGCGCACCTTCCATTCCTCCTCGAGGATCGCGTAGGCGGCGCCCGGGTCGCGGGGGGTGAGCCAGATCGCGTATCCGCGCGGGTCCTGTTCGCGGACGGCGTCCACCGACGCGGTGGGGTCGATCTCGGACAGCGCCCACACCGCCTCGACGGTGCGGCCGGCGGCGCGGAGGTCGTCGGCGGCGCCGGGGTGGCCGGCGTGCAGGCGGACGCGGCCCCGGGCGAAGCGGGCCGGCGCGTAGTCGGGGAGGAGCGCGAGCGCCTGGTCCAGCTCGGGCGCGGGCTCGCCGCGCAGGGCGTTGAGCCATCCGAGACGTGTCAGCGCCCAGGCGAACGGCTCGGGGTCGCCGGGCGAGCCGGCGGAGGCCGCCAGGCGCGCCATCTCAACGGCGCCGTCGACGTCGCCCCAGAGCCAGCGGAGCCACCCGACGCGGTCGTACACCTCGAGCCCGGGGCGGAGGTCGGCCGCGCGCTGGTAGGCCTCCGCGGCGGCGTCGAGCTTCCCGAGCTCCATGCGCGCGTCGCCCAGGAGCGCGTGGTCGAGCCAGGTGGCGCCGGGGCGGGCCGCGAGCGCCGCCGCCTTCGCCTCGACCTCGGCGAAGCGGTGGAACTGGACGCCGAGGTGCGCGTCCAATCGCAGGAGCGCGGCGTCGTCGGGGGCGCGCGAGAGGCCGCAGCCCACGGCCTGCTCGGCGAGGGTGTAGAAGCCGGGGTCGCCGGCGAGCCGCGCCTCGCGGACGAACAGCTCGGCCACGGCGCGGGCGTCGTCTCCCGCGGCGGCCCGGTCGGCGGCGAGCGGCCCGGGCGCAGAGAAGCGCAGGATGAGACAGGGGTCCGTCTCGCGCGTGGCCGCGCGCCCGCGGTCGCTCCGCGCGTCGGGCCCGTCACACGCCGCGAGGAGCAGCGTGAGACATGTGAGACGTATCACTGGGCCTCGCCGGGAGCGGCGCCCTCGACGACCTCTTCGAACCATCGCTCGAACGCCGATGTCTCCACGACCGCGCGGGCGCGCTGCCGGAGCAGGTCCCGGAGGAGGTCGAGCCCGTGCTCCTCCACGCCCCCGAGCAGCTCGCGCGTCGAGCGGCTGCCGGTGCTCTCCATGGCCGCGGTCAGCACGGCCTCCACCTCGGACACCAGCTCCTCGCGGGCGGCGATCCCGCGCACGAGCGCCGCGCCCGTGGCGATCAGCGCCTCGGGGTCGAGCTTCTCCACCTCGCCGGCGAGCGCGCGCGCGTCGGTGGCGAGCAGCACGTCGAGCCCGTACGCGCGCCACGCGCCGTACTCCACGACGAGCTCGGCGTTGCAGAGGTGGTCGGCCATCTTCTCGACGAGCTTCTGCGTCGCCTGGTCGGTGAACTCCCGGGCGCGCTGCTCGATCTGGTGCTCGAGCTCGTGGCCCACGGCGCCGAGCATGCCCTCGCCGAGCTTCCCGAGCCGCCCGAGCCCGCCCAGCGGGGCCTTCGGCACCACCGGCGGCCGGATGCGGCGCGCGAACGCGACGAGCAGGTCCTGGAACAGGTTCTTGAGCAAGAGCCGCGCGGTGTCGTGGTCCAAGAGCCGGCCGACGATCGCGCGGTCGGGCACGTAGGGGCGCAGGAGCAGGTCGCGCAGCGGGCCGCGGATCGCGGCGGGGACCTCGGGTGTGCCCTGGGGCACGCGCGCGCGCAGGTCGTTCACGCGGTCGCGGAACCAGCCCTCCACGCGGGGATCCGCGGCGGCGCTCCGCAGCGACGCCACGAGGCGCTCGGCGAGCCAGCGAGCGTCGACGAGCTCGGCGACCGGGCGGTCGAGCAGATCCTCCAGCATCAGGTCGGCGAGACGGTCGGCCCCGCCGGCGCGGAGCCGGGCGCGGGCGGCGTCGTTCAAGCGGCACCCCCGAGCAGCGGGCTCGGGGGGCCCACCCAGGTGACCCAGAGCTGGTGGATGGCGCGCGTGGCGGCGACGTGGAGGAGCCGGCGGGCGTTCGGCCGGTCGGGGTAGGACCCCGACGAGGCGCCGACGATGACGACGTAGTCGAACTCGAGGCCCTTCACCTGCCGCACGTCCACCACGTCGATGCCCGGGGCGAAGGTGTAGGTCTGGTCCTGGACGAGCCGCACGAGCGGCACCTCCATGCGCTCCAGGCCCTCGTGATACATCCGAGACACCGCCTCGTCGGGCGTGATGATCGCCACGGAGGCGAGGGGCTCGGCGTGCAGCAGGTCGCGCAGGGCCGTGCCGAGGAAGTCGACGCACGCGCCGTGCTCGGGGAAGGAGAAGAGCTCGACCGGCGCGCCCTCGCGGGCGGTGAGCGGCGGGCCTTCGTCCTCCCGGAGCGAGCCGAGGAGGCCGCGGGCGAAGGTCGTGATCTGCCGCGTGGAGCGGTAGGAGACCTTGAGCGTGGAGAGCGCGGTGTTCTCGATGCCCAGGCTGTCGAGCAGGCTGCCCCACGCCTCGCTCCCGCCCTGCTCGAGGATGTGCTGCTGGGTGTCGCCCGCGAGGGTGATACATCGCTTCGTATCACAGGCCCCGAGGAGCACCGCGACCTCCATCGGGCTGAAGTCCTGCACCTCGTCCACCATCACGTGGCTGTAGCGGATGGCGCCGCCCTTCGACCGGAGGTCGCCCGCGCGGAGCTGCCACGCGCGGAGCAGGATCGCGTCGTCCTCCTCGTCGAGCCAGGGCTCCGCCGAGCGGTCGCGCTCCTCGCGCCAGCGGGCGAGCTGGTCGAGCTGGGAGCGCACGTGCATCATGATCGTGGCGGTCTCGTTCTCCGAGAACCCGCCCAGATCCTGCACCACCTTCGAGTCGGAGATGAGGAGCTTCCAGTCTTCGAGCGCGCTCTCGCCGTTCGCCGGGGCCTTCCGGCTCCGGATCAGGCGCTCGAGCGCGATCGGGAGGCGCGGGTGGAGCTTCATCCGCGAGACGACGGAGGGCGTGTTCGCGTTCTGGTGCCCGGGCAGCGACGGGAAGTGCCGCTCCACGAGCTTCCGCGACCAGTCCGACCAGGTGACGACGGGCACGCCGTACACCGCGAGGTTCGGGAGGACCTTCGACACGTAGTCGCGCAGGGCCTTGCCCCACACCACCACGAGCATGCGGTGCGGCGCGAAGCGGCCCGGGTTCGCGAAGGCGAGGTAGGCGATGCGGTGGAGCGCCACCGTCGTCTTGCCCGAGCCGGCGCCGCCGCGGATCACGACGGGGCCGCTGTCCGGGCGGGTGATGAGCTCGAACTGCTCGGGATCGATCAGCGCGGCGATGTCGGGCAGGTGCTTGTCGGCGCGGGTCGCCTTGCCCGACCCGAGGCGCTGGCCCGCGGGGGCCGCGAGCACGCTCGTGCCGGCCGCGCCGGCGACGAGGCGGGGCGCGCTGGTGCGCGTGGTGAGCCACTCGCCGTGGCCGTCGCGCTGGAACGTGCCCTGGGGCGCCTGCACGCGGTCGAGCCGGCCGTGGCTGATCGACACCGCGCGGCGGGCGAGCACCTTGCCGGAGATCACGCGCGGGCCGATGTCCTCCTCGTACTCGTCGCCCTCCTGGTAGCGGTAGTACACCTTCGCCACGGGGGCGTGGCGCCAGTCGACGATGCGGAGCCCGCTCTCCAGGCAGGTGGCGCGCCCGATGAGCACGTCGGAGGAGCGCCCCTCCTGCTCGGTGCGCAGGTGGGCGAAGTAGGGGCTCTCGGGGTCCACCCCGTCGGTCTGCTTGCCGCGGCGCAGCTGCTCGAGCAGGCGACAGAGGTGCTCGTACTGCATCTCGAGCGCGGCCTTGTCCTCGGTCTTGGCCGTGCGGATGTCGTCCTGGATGCGCCGCAGCTCGGTGATGATGTCGTCCTCGGACGCGCCTTCGGACGGCGCGGATCGACCGAGCCGGGCGTGCACGTCGGCGAGGAGACCGAGCTCTTCGCGCACGATGGGGTGGAGATCGTCCATCCCCTCCCTATAATCCGGTCGTCGAGGGGCACCGGTCGGGCGACGCGGGGGACGATGGCGGCCTCCCTATGGCACCAGGCGTCTTGCGTCGCCCGAACCGGTCCTCTGGTTCGTGTCACGCACCGGCGCCGGGACGGTTCCCGGATTCCTGGTCACGGGGTGTCGGGGCATGCGGGCAGCCGCGCGGGCCGGAGCCCCAGCGCCGGCTCGCGGCCTGTCCGCCGAGATAGGCTCCGAGCCTCCCCGTGCTCGTCGCCTTCTCCGCCTTCCTCGCCGCCGGAGCCGTCCTGGTCCTCGCGGGCGTGCACCTCGCCCGCGCGGCGGACGCCATCGCCGAGCGCACGACGCTCGGCCGCGCCTGGGTGGGCGCCGTCCTGCTCGCGGGCGCGACCTCGCTGCCCGAGCTGTTCACCGACCTCTCGGCCGTCCGCCAGGGGAACCCGAACCTGGCCGCGGGGGACCTCTTCGGCTCGGGGCTTGCGAACATGCTGCTGCTCGCGCTGGCCGACCTCGCGGGCGGGCGCCGCGGCATCCTGGGCTCCGCGGTCGCGGACCACACGCTGACCGCCAGCCTCGCGATGCTCCTCACCGCCCTCGCGGCGGCGTTCGTGCTCGCGCGCGGGGAGGCGACCGTGAGCGGCGTGAGCCCCGAGGCCGTCGTGCTCGGGGTCGTGTACCTGCTCGGCTCGCGCGCGATGGCGGGCCGGAGCAAGCTCGACGCCACGCCGCCCTCCAGCCCCGCGCCGGGGGGCCTCGCGCGCCCCGTCGCGCGCTTCGCGCTCGCCGGCCTCGCCACCGCGCTGGCGGCGCCTGCGTTCGCCTGGGCCGCCGCGGGGCTCGCCGAGTTGACCGGGCTCGGCAACACCTTCGTCGGCACCTGGATCGTCGGCCTCGCCACCTCCCTGCCCGAGGCGGTGAGCACCATCGCCGCCGTGCGCATGGGCGCCATCGACCTCGCGATCGGCAACCTGTTCGGCTCCAACGCCTTCAACATGCTCCTGTTCCTGCCGCTCGACGCCGCCCACGGCGGCGGCTCGATCTTCGCGGCGCTGGAGCCCGCGCATGCGCTCTCGGCGCTCTTCTCGATCGTGATGATGGCGCTCGGCCTCGCGGCGGTGAGCTGGCGCTCGGAGCGGCGGCTCTCGCTCGTCGAGCCCGGCAGCATCGTGATGATCGTGGCGTGGTTCGCGTGCCTCGCGATGGTGTGGAGGCACGGCGGGGGGTAGTCGCCGGCCCGCCCCGCCTGACAGCGCGTGCGGGCTGTGCGATCCTCCGCCGCGGAGGTCGCCGGCCGGGATGGAGATCGATCAGCTCCGCGCGTTCCTCTCGGTGGTCGACCACGGCTCGGTGCTCGTGGCCGCGGCGGCGACCGGCCAGCCCCGGTCCACGGTGCGGGCGAAGGTCGAGGCGCTCGAAGCGGAGCTCGGCGTTCCCCTCTTCACCCGGACGCGGACGGGCGCGGTGCCGACCGAGGCGGCGCTCGCGCTCGTGCCCGAGGCGCGGGCGATCCTGAGCCGCGTGGTCGCGCTCCCGGCCGCCGTCCGCGCCGCCACCGACGAGCTCGTGGGTGGGCTCCACATCCGGCTCCCGCTGGGCCTGCCGCCCGAGGTCGTGGCCCTCGGCGCGGCCGAGGTGCGCCGGCGCTTCCCCGGGCTGCGGCTCCGGGCGAGCTACGCCGACGATCCGACAGTGCGCATCCCCGACGACGTCGACCTCGTCCTGCACTTCGGGCCCTCGCTGCCGCGTGGACCTTTCCGCACCTCCGTCGTCACCCGCGTCCCCGAGCACCTCGTGGCGAGCCGGAGCTACATCGCCCAGCACGGGCGGCCCGCGACGGTCGCCGCGCTGGCCGAGCACACGCTCCTGTCCTGGCAGCCGCCGGGCGAGACGGGGCAGAGCTGGCCGACGCGGGACGGGCGCTCCATCCCCGTGGACCCGGTCGTGGTCTCACCCGACGTCCACCAGGTACGGATGCTCGTCGCGCACGGGCTCGGGATCGCGCTCCTGCCGGACGCGCCGATCCCGACGACGGTGCTCGGCGAGGACCTGGAGCGGGTGCTCCCGGACGAGATCGGGCGCGAGTGCGCGGTCCGCATCGTCGTGCCGGAGGCCCGCGCGACCCATCCGCGCGTGCGCGCCGCCGTGCGGCTCGTGCAGGAGCTCGCGGAGGGGACCTTGGGGCTCCGGGTGGAGACGCCGGCCGCGGCCGGCTGAGCAGCGTCGGCGCCGTCGGCTCGCGGTGGCGGACGACGGACACCGGGTGGCGACTCCCTGCCATTCCGCGCCGGGTTGGTCGACGAATAGGCTTCCAACTCACACCGGAGCCGAGATGCGTCGTTCGTTGCCTTTCTCCCTGTTCCTGCTCGCCGCCTGCACGCCCACCGTGGACCAGTTCCGGTCCGACTTCCCGGGCACTTTCTGCGCCTACGCCGTGCCCTGCCTGGACGAGCTCCCCCCCGAGGACGGCGACACCGGCGAGGTGTCGACCGCCTCCTGCGAGGCCGAGCTGGTCGACTACATCGACACCCTGGCGGGCGACGAGGGCTGCACGTTCGACGGGGAGGCCGCCCAGGCCTGCCTGGACTCGCTCGAGGCCCCCACCTGCAGCGAGGCGGAGGGCGTCCGCGACGCTTGCGAGAACGTATTTGTCGGCGACGACTGCGACCTGCACCTGTCCGCGCTGCTCTGACACGCCCAACCCCGAGGTCCCCATGCCAAACGTGCTGCTGCGGCGCGAGCTGTTCGTGCTCGCGCTCCTCCTCGTCGCGTGCGACGGCGAGGACGACAAGTCGCCCGCCGACTCCGAGACCGACACCGACACCGACGCGGATTCGGACGCCGACACGGACGCGGACACCGACGCGGACACGGACACCGACCTCGGGGAGACCTACGCCGACCCGCCGGTGTTCGAGCCCGACGGGGACGGGGTGTACCAGCTCTCCTTCGGGCCGACCGAGGTGGAGATCGGCGGCGCGCGCTACTGCATGCGCGCGTACGCCGGGAGCGTCCCCGGCCCTACGATCCGCGTCCCGGCGGGGACGGACCGCTCGATCCGGGTCGACCTCCGCAACGAGCTCAGCGGGTCGGACGGGCGGCTCGTCGCCGGGCAGGAGGGCTACGAGGAGGAGCACTGCTACGACTTCAACCTCACCAACCTGCACTTCCACGGGGGGCACGTGCGGCCGGACTACGCGGTCGGGGGTGACCCGTGCACCGGTGACGGCTGCGGCACCGACCCGGACGACGAGGACGGGCTCGCGGACGACTTCTACGGTGACAACGTGCTCATCGAGGTGCCGGCCGGCGCGACCGCCAGCTACCGCTGGGATCTCGACGAGGACCACGTCCACTACGCCGGGATGAATTGGTACCACCCGCACATCCACGGCTCGACCGGGATCCAACTCGGCAACGGGGCCGCGGGCGCCATCGTCGTCGAAGGCGACTACGACGCGCTCCCCGCCATCGCGGACGCGCGCGAGCGGGTGATGGTGGTGAGCCACATCCCCTGGGACGTGACGGACACCAACTCCGAGGGCGTGCCGCTCGTGCAGCCGCTCGAAGACGGCGAGGCGTGCACCGAGGAGACGCTGTCCGTCAACAACTTCCTCGCGCTGACCAAGGCTTCCACCCTACTTTTGAACGGGAAGGTCGCGCCGGTGATGGTGACGCCGCCCGGGCAGGTGGAGCGCTGGCGCATCGTGCACGCCGGCGGCACCGACGAGATGTTCATGGCGCTGTTTCCCGGCGGCGACGAGGACTGCACCTCCTACGACACGTCCGCCCCGGTGCCGCTCACCCAGGTGGCCGCCGACGGCATCCCGCTGCCCCAGAGCTTCGAGCGGAGCTACCTCTTCATGTCCCCGGGCTACCGCATCGAGCTGCTCGTGCCGATGCCCGACGAGGAGACGACGCTCTGCTTCGTCGGCGCGCGCCCGACCGACCTGACGGTCGACGCGGGCGGGAGCCCGATCTTCCCCGACGTGGGCAACCTCGTGCACAGCGTGCGCGTCACCGCGGCCGCGGGCACGCCCACCCTGACCTCGATCGCCGCGGACCTGGACGACCAGCTCGCCTCCGTCGCCCCGCCCACCGAGTGGACGGGCACGGTGGAGGGGCAGGAGGGCGTGTCGGTGAGCTGCGACGACCTCGACAGCGGCCCGCTCGCCGAGCCCCAGCAGGAGGTCGTGCTGCTCCACCCGGGCATCGACCCGGGCGTCCCGCGCGAGGAGCCGTCCACGGGCGGCGCTTGCGAGCTCGACGACGGCGGACACGGCGGCGGGCACGGCGAGGACGAGAGCGACCCCTGCATCTGCCCCGAGCCCAACATCAACTGCCGCAACTTCGGCCAGCGCCACGGGTTCGAGAGCATGAGCGGGGAGACCTACCGGAGCGACCGCGTGATGACGGCGGGCGAGTCGGAGCGGTGGGACATCCAGGCCTTCGACGGGCACCCGTACCACATCCACATCAACCCCTTCGTGATGTGCCCGACCAACACGACCAAGGAGCCGCCGTTCCCGCACTGGCGCGACACGCTCTGGGTGCAGCTCGACGACATCGTCGCCAACGGGATGGAGCCCGTGCACGTGCTCGCGCGGTACCCGGAGCTCTACACGGGCGCGTACGTCTTCCACTGCCACAAGCTCAACCACGAGGACGAGGGGATGATGGAGAAGGTGGAGGTGTGCGCCCCGGGCGACACCGACTGCCTCTGCCTCTCCGGCGAGACCGACGGCGACGGCGAGTGCCTGGAGCCGGCCGGCGGCTGCTTCGAGGACGACACGGCGTGCCGCTACGCCGCGTGGGTGATGGACGGCTTCTCGCCCGGCGACCTCTCCGAGCCGACCCTGCCCGAGGACCTGGGGACCGACGACCGCAACAGCCTCGTGGAGGCCGGGCTCGAGGAGTGCTGCCAGGCCTTCCCCGAGTTCTCCGACGAGGCCGACCTGATCGACTTCATCGAGGGGCTCGGCGGCCTCGACCCCGCGTGCTGCCCCGACTTCGGGCTGCCGCTCCCCCCGGGTCACCCGTGCGCCGGCTGAGCCTCGGGACGGCGCTGCTCCTCGGCGGGTGCGCCACGCCCGCCGAGGCGCCGGCCGAGACCGCCACCTGGAGCGGCGGCGTGCGGACGTTGGTGGCCGAGCGCTGCGCCGGCTGTCACTTCGACGGCGGCGGGAGCCCGTTCGCGTTGCAGACCTGGGAGCAGGCCTCGGCGCTGTCGGCGTCGATGCTCGCGGCGGTGGAGGCGGGCACGATGCCGCCCTGGAAGGCGGACCCGGCGTGCCGGGAGTTCGAGGGGCAGGCGGTGCTCTCGGACGACGAGGTCGCGCTCCTGCGCGCCTGGGTCGACGGTGGCGCGCCCGAGGGCGCACCCACCGAGCCCATCGAGGTCGCGACGCGGACACTCGACGCCACGGCCACGTTCGCGCCGGCGGAGGCGTACACGCCCGACTTCTCGACGGAGGAGGACGACTACCACTGCTTCGTCCTCGACGAGACCTTCGACCGCGAGACGTTCCTGACCGCGCTTCGCATCGTGCCCGGCACGCCCCAGGTGCATCACGTCCTGCTCTTCGTCCTGACCGGCGAGCAGCTCGCGCAGATGGAGGCGCTCGACGCGGCCGAGCCGGGGCTCGGGTACACCTGCTTCGGGAGCCCCGTGTCGAGCTCGGGGAGCGTGTCGGTGCTCGACTCGGTGGGCGGGCTGCCGGAGGTGGTCGGGGTGTGGACCCCCGGCGCCGAGCCCGCCGTGGTCCCGGAGGGCACGGCGTACGGGATCGGCCCAGGGGCGCGCATCGTGATGCAGGTGCACTACTCCGACGTGGGTGACACCCAGGCGGATCTCACCATGGTCGAGGTGGTGCACGGGCACGACCCGCCCGCGCAGCTGTTGCGCTCGCGGCCGATCCTCGACACGGCCCTCGACATCCCGGCGGGGGACGCGGAGGTGGTCGTCGAGAAGACGGTCACCAACTGGACCGGCGGCGACACGGAGCTCCGCGCGGCGCTCCCCCACATGCACCTGCTCGGGACCCGCATCTCCGCGGAGATCGGCCGCGCGGGCGGGGCGACCGAGTGCCTCGTGGACGTGCCCGCGTGGGACTTCGACTGGCAGCTCCGCTACGTGCTCCCCGACGATGCGCACCTCGTCGTGGCGCCCCAGGAGTCGATCACGCTCACGTGCACGTACGACAACTCGTCCGCGAACCAGGCCTCGGACCACGATCCCGTCGACGCGGGGTGGGGCGAGGGGACGATGGACGAGATGTGCCTGCTCTACACGGAGCAGGTGGAGCCGTACCGGGCCCTGCGTACGCCCACCGACCCCGCCTGCCGCGACTGGGGAGCCTGCGCCGCCGACTGCGACGAGCCCTCGCTCGACTACGTCGCCTCCTGCGACGAGGCCGACCTGGACTGCACGCTCTGCGCGGTGCAGGCGACGGTCTCCTGCGGCGCCACCGCGTGCGCGGCGGAGGCGCTCCCGATGCAGGCCTGCCTCGTCAGCTGCATGGGGAGCTCGGTCACCTTCGGCGGGGGCCTCGGGGCGTGCCTACACGCGACGTGCGGCGAGGACTACGCGGCGCTCCTCGATTGTGTCGATCCCATCGTGGCGAGCGGGGCTTGTGACGAGGCGTTGGCGGGGTGTGGAGTGGAGCTCTGAGAGGGTGCGCCAGGGAGCGGCGAGCTCGACCTCGCGGAAGACCGGGGGGCGTTGCGGGGGGCTCGCCCCCCGCCCCAAGAAGAACCAGCCCTGATACACGCCGATGTGTCAGCGTGCGTCGATCCGCGGCAATACGAAGCGGAAGCGTGTATCACCGGGGCGGCTCTCGACCTCGACGCGGCCGCCGTGCGCCTCGGCGACCGCCCGCACGAGCGCGAGGCCGAGGCCCGTGCCGCCCTTGGCGCGGTCCGTGGTGAAGAAGCGGTCGAAGACGCGCGGGAGGTTGGCGGGGGAGATGCCGGGACCGTCGTCGGTCACGTCGACGCCCGTCCACCGGGCGTCCGACCAGCTCGTCACGCGCACCCGCACGTCCGGGCCGCCGTGGCGGAGCGCGTTCTCCACGAGGTTGCCAACGGCGGACTCGACCTGCTCGCGGCTCACGTCCACGCGGGCGCCGGTGCCCTCCCGGGTCACGCCGGGGTGGCGTGCGACGATGTCCGCGACGAGGTCGTCGAGCGCCACGACGCCGCGGGCGCCGCCCTCCTCGGCCCGGGCGAGCCGCAGCAGGCCGCCGACGAGCCGCGAGAGGCGGTCGAGGTCCGCGAGCGCGTTGTCGAGGAAGCGGGTGCGCTGCGCGGGCGGCATCTCGTCGTCGTCCCGGAGGAGCTCGACGGTGCCGCGGAGCGAGGAGACGGGCGTCTTGAACTCATGTGACACATTGCCCGCGAACTCCGAGATGTATCGGAGCCGCTGCTTCAGGCGCGCGCTCATGGTCCCCATGGCGGCGGCGAGCGCGCGGGCCTCGGCCACGCTGGAGCGGCTCGCCGGCTCGAGCGCCAGGAGCGCGGCGTCGGAGCCCGCGGCGATGCCGTGGCTCGCCTGGGCCAGGGCGCGGAGCGAGCGCGACAGGATGCGGCCCGCCCCGAACGCGAGCCCGACGGTGCCCACCAGCGCGACGAGCACCCCGACCGAGAGCCGCGGCGCCATCTGGTAGAAGGCCTGGAGCTCCTCGCGCGGCGTGCGCGAGAGCACGACGGCGCCCGCGACCTCCCCGCGGCGCATCACGGGCACGGCCACGAACACGCGCACGTCGGCGTGGCGGCTAGGGCCGGCGAGCGAAGTGCGCGTCTTCGCGGGCGCCCGCTCCCGCGCCTTGATCGCGATGCCGGTGGCGCCGGTGAGCGCCGTGGCGACCTCGGGGTCGTCGGCGATGTCCTCGCCGGAGGCGCCGCCGCTCGACGCGACGACACGCCCGGATGTGTCGGTCACGCGGAAACCGGCCAGGGTGGCTTGTTTCGCGCGTATCAGCAGCGGGTCGAGGTCGAGCGCGTGCAGCTCCCGGCCGGTGTCGGCCATGCGCGTCTCGATGTGCAGCGCGAGCAGCGCGGCCTGGTGCTCCAGGTCCTCGCGCGTCTGGCCGCGGAGGTCGTTGGCGAGCGCGCCGGTCGCGACCAGCGCCGCCACCGGGAGCGTGAACACCACGAGGTGAGACAACACGAGCCACGTACGCAGCGACAACACGAGCCGACGCATGTGTCAGCCCTGGCGCAAGCGGTAGCCGAGGCCGTGCACCGTCTCGACCGGGTCGAGCCCGACCTCGCGGAACTTCTGGCGGATGCGGCGCACGTGGGAGTCGAGCGTGCGCTCGGAGACGTGGTGGTGCTCGCCGTAGGCGCGCTCCACGAGCTCGTCGCGGGTGTAGACCTTGCCCGGGCGGCTCATGAGCACGCGCAGGAGGCTGAACTCCGTGACCGTGAGCACCACCTCCTGGGCGCCGGCCCAGGCGCGGTGCTCGTCGAGGTCGAGGCGGAGCGTGCCGACGGCGAGCGCGCGCGGCTTCTCGGCGGGCGGCTCGGGGGTGGCGCGGCGGAGCACCGCCTTCACGCGTGCCACGAGCTCGCGCGTGGAGAAGGGCTTGGTGAGGTAGTCGTCCGCGCCGAGCTCGAGCCCGAGCACCCGATCGAGCTCCTCGTCCCGCGAGGAGAGGAACACGATCGGGACGCGGCTCGTCTTGCGGAGCTCACGGCAGGTGTCGATGCCGTCGAGCTCGGGCATGACCACGTCGAGCACCACGAGGTCGACCGGGGCCTGGGCGAACGCCCGGAGCGCCTCGGCGCCGTTGGGGGCCTCCCGCACGGTGTAGCCCTGGCGGGCGAGCGCGTAGCGGACGACCTCGCGGAGGTTCGGATCGTCGTCGACGACGAGGATGGTGCTCATGGCGCCTCGGAGGGTAGCACCGTCACGCAAGGCTGATCTCCTCGATGGCGCGCACCCGCGCGCCCAGCTCGCGCATGCGCTCGCGGACGGGCACGGTGTCCCCGGCGAGCGCCACGAGCCCCACCTGCACGCGCAGCTGCACGACGCCGCGCAGCACGGCCTCGACCTCGTCGGCCGCGAAACCGCGCGCCCGGTCGAGCTGGCCGGCGAGCGGGTCGCCGCGCAACGCCTCCTCGGCGAGGAGGCGGTCGACCATCGCGATGCGCCCGTCGGCGCGGCGGAGGGCCTGCTCGAGCGATTGGAGCTCCTCGGTGGTGACGACGCCGGCGGTCGCGGGGTCGGCGAGCGCGGCGCGGAGCGCGGTGAAACATGTGTCGATACGTGTCGCGAAGGGGCCGGTCGAAGCCGGGGAGTCGCCGAGGAGCGGGAGGAGGACCGGCCACGCGGCGAGCGCCGCGAGGGCGGTGGCGGGGGCCTGGCCGCGCCGGGACAGGGCCATGCCGGTGAGCCCGCCGACCACGAGCCACCCCGCGAGGAGCAGGAGCGTCGCGGTGGTGGCGCTCATTCCTGCACCCGCGGCGAGAGCAGGCCGTCGCGGCCGGCCTCCCAGTCGCCGTACACCCCCACCGAGGAGGCGGCGGTGTGGCCGAGGCTCGAGAGGATGTCGCCTTCGACGGGCCGGAAGAGCGCGACCGCCGTGGTGGGGCGCGCGACGAAGGGCCGCAGGAGCCAGCCCGTCTGCGCGAGGAGGAGCCCGACGAGCAGGAGCGAGCCGCCGGCGGCGATCCAGCGGCGGTGCCCGCCCCGGGGGATCGCGCGGGCGATGGCGGCGAGGCCCGGGAGCCCCGCGAGCACGACCATCGCAGCGAAGAGCAGGACCGAGGCGTGGTAGTCGGCCTCGACGGAGTAGGGGAGCCAGAGCACCGGGGCCAGCGCGGAGGCGAGCACGCCGGCGCGGGCCATGCCGGCGAGCGCGGCGAGGGCGAGGCGGCGGTAGGGCACGTCGACCTCGCAGGCGCGCCAGGCCGCGTGGATGGCGGGCAGGGCGAGCAGCGGGGGCACCCAGAGGAGGAGGGGCAGCTTCAGGGCGGCGTAGAGCACCTGCTCGCCGCCGCGGTAGCTGCCGACGACGGCGCCGAACAAGGCGGCGCCGGCCCCGCTGATGCCGAGGAGGCGCGGGGCGAGCCAGCCGAGGTCGGCGGGCTCGTCGTGGGCGTCGACGACGGCGATGGGATCGCGGAGGACCTGGCTGGTGAGCGTGAGGAGGGAGGGGCGGGTCATGGGGGCTCCGGGATGCGTAGGTGTCAATCAGCAATTCCTGACACCGTAGGTGTCAATCATCAATTCCTGACACCCTCGAAAAGCACGCCGACGCCGAGGCGGGCGCCGATGAGGAAGGCGAGGGCGGACCAGCCGAAGGCGAGGACCGACATCTTCCCGACGGCCCAGACCTGCGGGTTGGCGGCGCGCTCGGCGGCGACGAGGTGCCGGATGGCGAGGGAGAAGCCGAGCCCGGCGAGCCCGAGCAGGAACGCGCAGAGGAGCAGCGGCGCGAGCCCGCTCGTGGCGCGGAAGAGGAGCAGCGTGGGGACGAGGCCGAGCGCGAGGTCGCCGACGCGGGCGAAGGGGCGGGTGATCGCGGCGAGCAGCGCCTGAGGGGCGGCGCGGAGCGAGAGGAAGGGGTGCGCGACGAGGAGCGCCGGCACGGTCAGGACGAGCGCCCCGGCCGCCGAGACGAGCCCCACGGGCGCGCGGCTCACGCCGGCGGCGTCGCCGCCCATCGCGGCCACGAGCCCGAGGAGCCCGAAGCCGAGCAGCGCCCGGCCGAACGCGAGGGCCGAGGGGAGCGCCGGGGCCTCGGGGCGCGGGGAGTCGGCGAGCGGGGCGTCGAGCGGGTGCAGGGCGGCGTCGGGGAGGGTGAGCGGGACGGACATTCGAACCTCGGGGAGACGCCTCCACCGTAGGTCGCCGGTCGGGCGCGCCCGGGGCGGGCCCGTGGCGGTCCCGCGCGCCGTTCGTGCAAACCGTGTGCAACGCCCGCCACCACCGGCCGCCGGAGCGGTTGCGCCGCCCGACCCCCCGACCTACCTTGCGCGGCATGAAGCTCACCGGCCGCATCCTCTTCCTCACGGACGACGCCGAGCCCATCCGGCGCCAGCTTTCGGGGGAGGACCTCGATCTTTCGTCCGCGCCGCTCCACTACGGCGTCAACACCGACCTCATGATCAGCGGCGCCGCCTGCACGCTCGGGTACACGGGCGAGATCCTCGGCCCGTGGTTCCTGGAGAAGTTCAAGGAGGTCGTCGAGAAGGACGGCGTCGTGAGCGGCGGCTTCCAGGTGATCGTGGGCGGCGACGCCTACGGCAGCGGCTCCAGCCGCGAGGTGGCGGTCGTCGCGCACCAGGGCGCGGGCATCCAGCTCGTGGTCGCGAAGAGCTTCCAGCGGATCTTCCAGGAGAACATGGTGTACGGCGGCATGCCGTTCACCACGGACTTCGACGTGCTGCGTCGCCTCCGTGCCGGCGAGGACGTCGACGTGCGCGGGTTCTTCGCGGCGCTCCCGGACTTCTTCCGGGCCGTGGCGGAGAACGGCGGGCTCCTGGAGTACGGCAAGAAGCTCCTCGCCGGCACGATCGCGCCGACCTACGACACCGCGCCGGCCGCGCGGCCGCTCAACGCGGTCGAGAAGATCATCGCCAACAAGGTGTGGACCGGCCCTGAGAGCACCGGCGTCGCGGACGTGAAGCCGGGCGACCAGGTGCTCTGCCGCGCGGGCTTCCGCGGCGTGCACGAGTACACGGCCGGGATGGTCGTGGCCCTCTACAAGGAGGCGTTCGGCGACGCCCCGATGACCGACCCCGACCTCATCGCGGCGTTCGAGGACCACTTCGTCCTCATCGACGAGCCGAGCGTGCCGCAGAACGTGAAGAAGGCGCGCCTCGCCCCGGCGCAGCAGCTCACGCGCGAGATGGTCGACGCCTGCGAGCTCTACGGCATCCGCCTCCACGGGCCGAACCGCCCGTTCCACCCGGGCGTGTGTCACCGCATCGTCGTCGAGGACTACGCGCTCCCCGGCACGATCGTGGTGCTCACCGACTCCCACACGCCCACCGCCGGCGTGCTCAACGCCTTCGCCTTCGGCGTCGGCTCGACGGCCATGGCCTTCGCGTTCCGGACCGGGCTCATCCCCGTGACCGTGCCCAAGGTCGTGCGCGTGGTCGTGAAGGGGCAGGCCACCGGCGGACTCTCGCCGAAGGACCTCATCCTCCACCTCATCGGCGACCCCTACTTCCGCGAGGAGCACTGGCGCTCCTCGCCGACGGACACCTGCGTCGTCGAGTTCGGCGGCCCGGGGCTCGAGCAGTGGAACGTCGACGAGCTCTCCGTGCTCACGAACATGACCGTCGAAGGCGGGCTCATGACGGGCGTGGTGGAGCCGTGCAAGCCGATCGTCGACTTCCTCAAGGAGCGCCGCGGCATCGACGTGACCGACCAGCTCGTGCACCCCGACGCGGACGCCACCTACGAGCGCGTCATCGAGATCGACCTCGCCGACGTGCCGCTCACCGTCGCGACGCCCGGCGACTCGCGCAACCGCCTCCCGCTCGACGAGGTGGCCGGCACCCCCATCCACAACGTCGTCATCGCGAGCTGCACGGGTGGCTCCCTCGCGGACCTCCGCGCCGCCGCCGACGTGCTGCGCGGCCGCAAGATCGCCGACGGCGTGCGCGTCACGGTCACGCCGTCGAGCCACGACGTGGCGGCCGCCGCCGAACGCGAGGGCCTCCTCGCGATGTTCCGCGAGCTCGGCGCCGTCGTGTCGCCGGCCGGCTGCGGCTCGTGTATCGGCAACGGCCCCGGCATCCCGCTCCCCGGCGAGACGACCGCGAGCACCACGAACCGCAACTTCGACCGCCGCATGGGCGCGCCCGGCCCGGTCTACCTCGTGAGCCCGGCCGTGGCCGCCGCGAGCGCGGTCACGGGGACGCTGGTCGATCCCCGGCGGTTGTAGGTCGGGAAGCTCTTGGGGCGGGGGGGCGCGGCCCCCCCGCAACGCCCCCCGCCCTCTCGTGGCGACGGGCCCTCGCGACTGCGTCGGCGATCCGGGCGGCTACCCGGTCGGCCCGGCCGCGTGGATCGCCGCCATGACCGGGCCCATCGCGCGGCGGGACGTGGCCGCGTCGACGTCGGTGCGGCCGCCGTAGGCCTGCAGCGCGGCCTGGCGCGCCGGCTCCAGCGCCGCCTCGGGCACGAGCCCGAGCGTGCCCTCGAGCTCCAGCCGGCCCCCGCGCTCGATCACGAGCGCGAAGAGCCACGCGCCGGCCTCGATGTGGTGGGTGCCGGCCTTCTCGTGCACGAACACATCCCGCTCCGAGACGAGGTCGCGCAGGTGGAAGCCCCGGTCGTGCTCGACCTCGAGGACCTGGAAGAGCCCGAAACGCGCGCCCCGCCATGCCGCGAGCGCCTCGCGCTGGGCACGCGGCAGGTTCGGGTGGGCGGCGGCGTAGCGCTCGAAGAGCGCGGTCCCGTCGGCGTCGGGCAGCTGCATCGCGAACACGATCGCGCCGTGCGCGGCCTCCTCGGTGCGCGGGTCGTCGCCGAAGAAGAGGTCGACGCCCGCGCGGAGCACCTTCGGGTGCGTGCGGGCCGCCCAGGCGAAGAGGGCGTCGCGGGTCTGCTGGAAGACGTTCAGGCTGCTCATGCGGCGCCCGCTAACCCCGGCGCGCGCCGGGGGGGCCTACCCGGACAGCGCGATCACGCCCCAGGTCGCCGGGGTCTTGCAGCGCTTGCCGGGCTTGCCGTCCCCGTCCGTGACGTACAGGAGGCGCGTGGGATCCGCGGGGTCGCGGGCGATGCCCTCGGTGGACGCCGGGAGGTCGGCGAGCCGCTGGGGCGCGCTCCCGGGACCGGCGAGGCGCCACAAGCTGTGGCTGGAGGCGCCGTCGGCCACGCCGCCGGCGACGACGAGGAGGCCGCCGTCGTCGTCGATCGCGAGGTCGCGGATGCCCTGGCCGCCGAGCGGCACCTCGACGACCTGCTCGACGCGGCCGGTCTCGTCGGCCGCGAGGAGCAGCGCCGCGCCGCTCTCGGCCAACGGCCCGCGCAGCCCGAGCCAGAGCGTGCCGCCCTGCCACGCAGCGCCCTCGATGTTGAAGCCGCCGGCGTCGGGCGCCCGGCCCTTCGCGGCCACGCAGCGCGGGCAGGCGTCGAGCGCGAGGGTGCGGACCCGCCCGTCCGGGCCGAGGATGCGCTCGCGGGCCGGGCGCGCCTCGCCGTCCTTGTTCGTGCTGTGCGAGCCGACCACCCACCAGCCGCCGTCCACGAGCGCGATCGCCTCGATGTCGTCGATCTCGACGGGCAGCGCGACCGGGCCCTTCGGCGCGAGGTCGGGGCCGTAGGCGTGCAGGGCGTTCCCGTCCTCGTTGTCCGCGACGAGCCAGCCGCCTTGCCACGGGACGACGCTGCTCGCCTCGCACACCCCCGCGAGCACGCCCGTCGTGTCGCCGGGGGCGGCGCTGCCGGTCGGCGCGGGGGCGGCGCCGGCGGGCGTGGCCGCCGGCTTCGGGGCCTCGGAGGTGGAGGACGCGCTCGGGCAGCCGCCGAGGGCCGCGAGGATCAGAAGCGGCCGGACCATGTGAAGACGCCTCCACCTGGCACCGGTGTAACCATCGGGCCCTCGGCGCCCACGATCACGAGCACGACTCCGCCGGCGAGCAGCACGCCGCTGGCCGCGCCGACCGCGTAGGTGCGCATGTAGCGGGGGAGCACCACGTCGTCGTAGTAGGCATCCGCGGCGTCCCGGATGTCCGGGTTCTTGCGGGCGGCCTCCTGTTTCTTTTCGTAGGCGACCCCGGCGTTGGCGGCCTGGTCGTACAACCACGCCGTCGCCGCGCCGCCCACGGCGCCCACGCCGATGAGCGAGATCCCGGCGATGTCCTTGCCCGAGAGCCCACCCGAAGGCTTCTCGCCCTTCGACGCGCTCGGTTTCGAGGCCGACGAGGACTTCGACGCGGAGGACGAGGACTTCGAGGACGACGACGACGACTTCGACGAGGAGGCCGACGACTTCGAGGACGACGAGGACGACGAGGACCGCGGCGCCTTGAACACGCCGCCCTCGCAGATCGTGAGGTAGTTGCCGGGCGGCGCGCCGTAGGCGTACCAGGAGCCCGCGTACTCGCCGCCCTCGCAGCGGATCTGGACGAAGTGGGAGCCCGGGATGACCGTGTCGCCCTCGCCGACCTCGCGCCCGTCGACGTAGATGACCGCCTCGCCCGGGTCCTCGGGGAGGCCGAGCTCGACGTCGCCCCGCGCGCGGACCTCGTCGCCGAGGGCGAGGAAGGTGTCGCGCTCCTGGGGGTCGCCGAGCAGGTCGGCCTCGGGCTGGAACGACGGGTCGACCGTGAGGGCCTGGCGCCAGGCGTCCATGGCGGCGGACTCGGGGCTCGCGCGCCAGTAGAGGACGCCGCGGTAGAAGAAGAGCCGCGCGATGTCCTGCGTCCCGAGCCGGGTGTCCTCGGAGGGGGCGGCCTCCTCGGCGCGGACGAGCAGATCGCGCGCGTCCTTGTACTCGCCGGCGAGCAGCGCGCCCTTCGCCTGGGAGAGGAGCTCGCGGTAGTCGGCGTCCTCCTCGGCGAAGGCGGAGGTGGCGAGGAGGGCGAGGGAGAGGAGCATCAGAACCGCCCGCTCCATTGGAGCATGCCGCCGCCGGGGGCGGGGACGAAGGTGGGGGCGCGCTCGTCGACGACGAGCACCAGCACGCCGCCGGCCAGGAACAGGGTCGTGCCGACCGCGCTGCCGTAGAAGAGGGTCTGTCGGGGGACCACGTTGTCGTCGTAATAGTCGTCGGCGAGGCGCTGACGCTGCTTGTCGGCGCCGGCCTCGTCGAGCTTCTCGCCGTAGGAGTCGTAGGCCCGCGAGGCCTGCTCGTACGCGAACCAGCTGTACACGCCGCCGCCCACGCCCGCCGCGAGGAGCGCGATGCCGCCCACGGTCTTGCCGACCGGGAGGTCGCGCTCCACGCGCGCGCCGCCCGCGGAGGTGCCCTCGGTGCGGGCCTCCGCCTTCGCGGCCTCGCGCTTCGCGGCCTCCCGCTCCGCGGCCTCCCGCTTCGCCGCCTTGGCCGCCTCGCGCTCCGCGGCTTCCGCCTCGCGCTCGGCCTGCTCGGCCGCCTCGCGCTCGGCCTGCTCGGCCGCCTCGCGCTCGGCCTGTTCGGCCGCCTCGCGGTCCGCCGCCTCGCGCTCAGCCGCGAGGATCTCGGCCTGCGCCGCCGCTTGCGCCGCCTCGCGCTCGGCCTCGGCCGCCTCGGCCGCCTCGCGCTCGGCCTGCTCCGCGGCCTCGGCCGCCTCGCGCTCGGCCGCTTCACGCTGCGCCGCTTCGCGCGCCGCGATCGCGGCCGCTTCACGCTTCGCCGCCTCGCGCTCGGCCTTTTCGCTCGCCTCGCGCTCGGCCTTCTCGGTCGCCTCGCGCTCCGCCGCCTCCCGCGCAGCGGCCTCCCGCCGCGCGGCGTCGCGCGACGGCGCCTCGGTCGGGACGGCGCCGGCGCCCTTGCCCGTGGTCGTCGCGGAGGCCGCCTCGGGGCCGCCCCCGAGGCGCGTGACCTTGCTGGCCTGCCGCTTCTGCGAGGCGCGCACGAGCTCGAAGTGCCAGGCCTGGGCGCTGCCGTCCTCGACGACAACCTGCTTCTTGGCGGACTGGTAGCCGTCGAGCTCCGCGGCGATGGTGTGCACGCCCTGGTACACCGAGGGCAGCGTCACCGCGTCCGAGCCGACGGCCTTGCCGTCCAGGTAGATCGTGGCCGAGCGCGGGCTCACCGACAGCTCGAGCGTGCCCAGGCCGAGCTTCTGCAGGCTGAGCGGCACCGTGAGGTCCTGGCCCATGCCGACCTCGACCGTGACCACCGCGGTGATGTGCCCGTCGAGCGACGCGCGCACGGTGTGCTCGCCGCAGCTGACCGCCAGCGGCACGCCCGGCGAGCCCAGGAAGGCGGCGCCGTCGAGCTCCAGCTTCGCGGCGGCCGGCACGGGCACGATGGACAACGTGCCGAGCTGCTCGGTGGCGACGATGCTCGCGCGGGTGGTCAGGCCGGGGAGCACGTCCACCTCGGCCTCGCCGCGGCTGCAGCCGCTCTCGACCGTCACGAGCGTGCGGCCGGGCTGCACGCCGGGGACGGTCGCCGGGGTCTTGAACCCGGTGTCCACGCCGTTGAGCAGGATGGCAGCGCCCCGCTCGTTGGACGAGACGTAGAGATCCTCGGCGTGTGCAAGGGCGAAGAGGGCGAACATCACTGTGCCGTGACCGTGCCGGCGCGCGTCGGATGGATGGGGGCGCGGTTCATGGTCGGCGCCCTTTACACGAGGCTGACTCAGTTTTCCAGTACTGAGAGCGACGAACGCGCGGGGATCGGCCCCAAAAAAGCGCGAGCCGCGCCGGAGGGGTGGCGCGGCTCACCGAGACAAGGGCCCTGGGAGGGGAGGGGGGGGGCGTTGCGGGGGGGGGGCCCCCCCCCCCCCCCCCCCAGACCCCCCCCCCCCCCCCCCAAAGGGGTGCCAGCCCCAGCCCCCCCCGGGAACCCCGGGGGGG
>CAYWGD010000014.1:0-20115 GCA_964457335.1 uncultured Enterobacteriaceae bacterium
GGGGGCGGCGGCGCCCCCCCCCCCCCGGGGGGGGGCCCCCGGGGGGGGGGGGGGGCCCCCCCCGGCCGCCCCCCCCCCCGGGGCCCCACCGCCGCGGGCGGTGGGCCTCGACGCGGGCCTCCGGCCCCCCCACCCCGGCGGGCCCGCGGCGCCCTCCGGTCCCCTCGCGCAGCCGCGTCGGGTGGGCCGTGGCCCCGCGGTCAGGCCGCCCGCTCCGATCGCTCCGCCAGCCACGCTCGGAACAAGCGCCCGTTGATGCGCCAGCGACCGTCGACGTCGGCGAGGAGCCCCATCGCGGCGAGCATGCGCCGGGCGTCCCGGAGCGCGCTGAGCGCGTCGGGGTCGAGCCCGGCTTCGAGCTGCGCGTCGGTCGCGCCGTCGTCGTCCGCCGCCGCGAGGAGCACGCGGCGCTCCAGCGGCGTCGACGGGGCCCACAAGTTCTCCTCGAAGAAGTTGTCGAGCTCCCCCTCCCCGTCGCGCACCCACACGATCGCCTTTGTGTAGGCGTCGAGGCCGACGTGCGCGGCGTCGCCGCGCTGCCGACACGCCGCCGAGGCGAGCTGTCGCGCGAGGGAGGGGTGCCCGCCGGAGTCGGCGTAGATCACCTCCCGCACCGGCGGGAGCAGGTCGAGGCCCATGGCCTGCCCGATCTCGGAGAGCATGGCGTCGCACTCCGGCGCGTCCAACGTCGGGAGCACCTGCACCTGGAAGAAGCGGTAGAACGGGTTGGTGGCGGCGCCCAGCTGGTTGACACGGGTGAACGTGGGGCGCAGGTCCGCCGCGACGATCGACAGGAGCCCCGCGCCCTCCTGTGCGACCGCGCGCAGCGCGCCGGTCGCCTCGACCCAGCGCTCGACGTGGGCGGGGTCCTCGGTGGGGAAGACACGCTCGACCTCGTCGAGGAGGAGCACCAGCGGGAGCGTGTCCCCGCGGGCGGCGCGCAGGTCCCGCCGCTCCACGAGCGCGTGTTGGAACGTGACGCCGGTCGGCTCCGGGACCTCGGCCGGGGACCACGCGGCGCCGTGGCGCGCGCGCCCCCACACGTCGTACCTGCGCAGGATCTCGGCGAGCAGGTCCGTGGGCCAGCGCGGGTTCGTGCGCGAGAAGGACTGGAGGTCCACCTTGACCACGGGGAAGCTCGAGAAGTGCTGGCGGAGCTGCATCAGCACCGAGGTCTTGCCCGCCTTGCGCGCCCCCACGAGCGCGACGTGCCCGCCACGCGAGAGGACCGCTCGTACCTCGGAGAGGAGCGCGCGGCGACCGTAGAAGAAGCGCGCCTCGTCCACGGCGGTGCGGGTGTCGAAGAGGTCCTGGAAGCCCAGGTAGCGGCGCAGGAGCCCGTCCAGCGCGGGGCGGGGGCTCCCCTCGGCGAGGGCGGCGGTCGCGAAGGGCACGGAGAGCGGGATGACGACGGCGTTCTCGCGGAGGCGGTACACGTCGAGCTGCCGCCAGGCCGCGGGGTCCAGCTCCAGCGGATGGACCAGGAACGCCAGCGGGCGCTTGCCGTCCGCGTCGGGCGGCGTCGCGGCGAACGCCGCCTGCACGACCTCGACGGGCACGCGCTCCTCGGCGGTGCAGTGGACCAGGACGCGCGCGGGGCTGGCCTTGGGGTCCGTGGCTTCGAGGCGCGTGTCGTCGAGGGGGCGAACCGTGCGCCCGACGCCGCGGAAGAAGGCGGCGGCGGCCTCCCGGGTGGGCGCGAGCTTCGCGAGTTGGGCGCGGCGGGCCGCGCGACGGGCGCTGACGCGGATGATCGTCGCGGTTGTGGCGATGCCGCCGATCAGGCTGAACGCCACGAGCGCCACGACGATGCGCTGCTGCTCGGGAGCGAGGCCCGGCACGAACACCTGCCCCTTCACGACCCCGGCGTTCGTGCCGGCGACCAACCAACCGTCGCTCCGCAGGTCGAGGAAGTCGATGCGGTCGGCCTTGGGGAGGCCGTCGTCGGGGGTGTAGGTCCGGACGGTGTCGGTGTCCGGGCGGTAGCCGACGACCGTAGCGGGTGCATCGCCCTGCCCGTCGACCGCGGCCCACACGGTGCCGTCCGGCGCGACGGTGAGGGTGTGGAGCGGCGCGGGCGCGAGGGTGCCCTGGGCGGTGATGCGCCAGAACACGCGCGGGTCGCGCTCGTCGAGGCAGTACAGGCCGGCCGTGGTCGCGACCCAGACCCGGTCGTCGCCTGGATCCGCCGCCATGTCGAGGATGCTGAGGCCGGAGTCGAGCACCCGCACCAGCTCGGAGGTCCCGTGCGTGCGCAGGCGCACGAGGCGCGAGGTGGTGCGCGTGGCGAAGCCGTCCTTCGTGCGGTGGAGCGGCACGAGCCCGTTCGGGAACAGCGCCGCGTCGATGGCGTCGAGGCCCACGAGGACGGTGTCCCGATCCACCGCGAGGACGTGGTCCACCGGGCCCGGGATGCCGACCTCGGGCAGCCAGGTCACCTCGGTGCGCCCGCCCTTCCGCGCGATGCGCGCCACGCCGGTCTGCGTCGCCACGAACGCGGTCCCGTCGGGGTCGCCGGGCACCAGCGAGAGGTCCAGGACGCCGCCGCCCCTGCCGTCGTGGGCGAGCTCGTCGAGGTAGGTGAGCTCGCCGCCCTTCGCGTGCGCAACGCCGCCGGGGCCGAAGGAGATCCACGCCTCGCCACGGGCGAAGGGCTCGATGGCGAGGGCGGGGAAGACGTCGCGTTGGGCGTAGAGCTCGGGGAGCTGGGTGTCGGGCGCGGTGCGGATCACTGCGCCCGGGCGGGAACGCCACACCTCCTCGGGCGTCGTCGGGTTGACGGCTCCGATCACGGGTGCAGCCTCGACCTCGGGGACGACGGACGGGCGGTCAGGAACGTTGTCGTGCCAGCGGAGGAAGGCGAGGCCTTGTGACACCTCGATCCAGAGCCGGCCATCCGGCGTGGGATCGACTCGACCGCTGCCACTCTCCGCCAAGGTGCCGAGACGCTGCGAAATCCATTGCCTGACCGAGGCGCGTATGCCGCCGAGATCGTAGTCTTGGCGCACTCCACCCGCGAGGACCGCCCGCAGGTGTTCGCCGACGACGAGCCACGGTCGACCGTTCACGAGGTGAAGCTGATCCGGGCGCTCCGCGTAGAGTTGCACGGTCTCGCTCTCCTGACCGCGCTCGTTGAGATGCCGAAGAGCGAGGCCCCAATCACCCTCGGTGGTCAACCAGACTCCCCCCTCGCCATCTCCCAACAGCAAGCCGACCGCGCCCACACCCGGAAGAGTCAGTACGTCGCGGTCGGGGATGGACACATGCCGCACGCTTGCTTCATCGGCGAGCCAGAAGGACTCCCCTGAGACGGCGATCGAGTCGGCTGGCGCCTCGTAGCGCTTGCGACAACGGGACCCGGGCGTACATCGGTGAATGCGCGCGACGCCCGCCCGGCGAGTAGCCACCCACAGATCCTCTCCCGTCTGCACAGCCGCCTCGATCGGGCCAACCCTGCTATGCGCAGTCTGGACCTCCAGGCCGTCGCACCACGTGACCGCGCTCGCCTGGTCTGCCCACGCGAATCCCGGGCTCGCGGCAGTTGGCGCGAACAGGGTCGATTCCACCCACCCGAGACCAAGGCCGGCATCCGCACGAAACCTGCCGAGGCAACCAACACCCTCTCCGCCGGCCATCCATGAACCGGTTGAGTTCCAGATACGCAGGCTGCGAGCATACGGGGGGGGCGAAACTACCCGCCGGGTGCGCAGCTCAGGTCCCTCCAAACGAGCGAGTACCCCCTCCTCGGTCGACACCCACACCGCGCTCTTCGTCTTCCATGCTGCGACCGCGGGTGTCACAGCGGTCACCCACGTGTCGGCCCGCCAGAGTTGCCCCGCCGCCAGGAACAGCAGATTGTCACCGATGGATAGAACGTCATCGACAGCGAGTGGACCGACTTCCGGCCACGAAACCTTGGTCCAAGCCCCTTCGGAGGTGGAGTCCAGGCGCCACAGGAAATCGGTCGCGAGGACCCACACGACCCCACTCGCTGTCACGTGCACCCGCTCCAAGGGGGCACTCGTGGGTGGTTGCGCGCTCGTCCACTCTCCGTCCCATCGAAGGAGCCCGGCCGCCGTCGACACCCAGAGCCGCCCCCGCGCGTCCACCGCGGTGGGCACCCACCGCTCTGCCGGGGCACTGACGACCTCGCGTCCTCCATTCTGAGCGAAGCGGGAGAGAGCCCCACCACCATACGGTCCGGCCCAAACCGCCCCGCCCCCCACATGAGCCCACGAGGTCCCGGGTGCCTCCAGCCGGAGGGGTTTCGGCGTGCCAGCGGTAATCCGATACAACTGCAAGGCGCCACTCGACGCGACACGCAGCAATCCGTCCCCTGTACCCGCGTCCTCGGACCAACTGGCGGCTCGCACGAACTCCCACCCGTCCTGCTGCGTCCACCCGCCCTCAGTGTGGCACGAGTTGGACGGGACCACACAAACGTATCCGCGCCCATCCCTGTAGATACCCGCCACCGCTCCGCCGAGCTCGTCCGCGAACCAAGTCCGCCAGACGTCGGCGTCCTCGTCGTAGCGGGAGATGGCCCCCGACCGAGACCACTCGAACCAAGTGCGGCCCGCCGCGTCCTCGATCACCTCCTCGATGCCGATCGGCCCCACATCCCTCACCGGGACATCCCACCGCTCCAACCCCCCCGCCGGCTCCTCCGCGCACGCCAGCAACAAGAGCAAGGTCATCGCCCACCCAACCGAAGCGTGATCTCCCACGCGATCCGGGCCGGGTCCGCGGCGTCCAACCAGACGAGCCCGTCCGGCACGTCGGGCAGCGTGGTCTTGTCCACGCTCACGAGCAGCACCGCCGACCAACCTTGCGCCATCGCCTTCGCCAGCGCCGTGCGCGCCTCGACCATCGGCCAGGCGCGCTCGACGTAGTCGGCCGACACCAGGAGCACGGTCAGCTCGGCCTCGCGGTCGTACACCTCCGGCAGGCACCGCGCGAGATCCTGCCCCCAGAGCTCGTGCGCGCGGTGCTGGTCGTAGAAGACCCGCTTCCCCGCGCGTGAGAGCTCGCCGGCCACCCGCTCCGCGATGGGCCGCTGCGGCCCCGCGAACGAGAGCGCGACGTCGTAGCGGTGCTGGCCCGGCGCGTCCGCGCTCTGCCCGGGCTCCCGGACGGTCTCCCCGACCAGCCCCCGCTCGAGGGCCCAGCTCCGGAACAACGTCGCGCCCATCGCGAGCGCGCCGTCCGCCCGGCGCTCCGCCAGGGCGTGGTACTCCAGCGGCTTGCGCGCGTCCCGGCGGGCCCCGCGCAGCTGCGTCGCCGGGACCGTCCCCTGCGCGGCGCACTCTCGGTACAGGACGACGCCGTCCTCGCCGAGCCCCGCCTGCCAGCTCTCGAACACGGGTCCCTGCCCGTCGATGAGCGCCTCCGCGGCCGTGTCGATCGCGGCCATGTCGATGCGATCGGCCTCCCAGAGCCGTTCCAGCAGCAGCGTGAGGAGCCAGACGTTCCCGCCCGCGAGCCGGTCGATCCGGCGCTGCGCCGCGCTGTCCGGCGGGAGCCGCCCGTCCTTCACGAAGGGATCGACCATCATCCGGCACCGCGCGCCCGCCGGGAGCCCGGGCACGAGCACCGGCCTGGCGTGGTTCAGCGGCGGGGAGCCGTCCACGGGGTTCTTGTAGCGCGCGAGCCCGATGCTGCCGCCGAGCACGAACCAGGCGCGCGTGCGCAGGACCTCGTCCGCGATCTTGCGGAAGAACGCGAGCAGGTCGTGCGACCACTCCTTCCGCAGGATCGCGTCCGTCTCGTCGATGAGCAGCGCGAGCCCGCCGAACCCCGCGCGCGCCGCCGCGGCGTCGGCCTGGACGAGCCAGTCCTCGAAGGGGAGCTGGGTGCACGCCACGGGCGCGGGCAGCCCCTCGGCCCAGTCCGCCCTCCGGATGTCGGCGGCCCACCGGGCCAACACGTCGGAGAGGTGGTCGTACCCGCCGCCCTGCAAGGTGAGCAGGGTCGGCCAGCGCGGCGGGATCTCCATCCGCGGGGGCGGCCCGGCGGCGTCCGACACCGCGGCCTGCCACACCGCGCCCATGTCCCACCGCTTCGCCCGCGCCACGAGGAGCTCCTGCACGCGCTGGAGCGTCCGCGTCTTCCCGCAGCGGCGCCCGGCCACGAGCACAACCGAGTTGGCGGCCTGCTCCGCCTTCAGGAGCTCGGTGAGGAGCGGCTCCCGCCCGTAGTACAGCGTCCGGACGCTCGGGGTGTAGGGGTTCAGCACGGGCCACTCCGGCCGCGGAGTCTACCGGAGCCCGCGCCCGCGGGAACCCCCCCGCTCGCGGGTCTACCGCTCCCCGCGAGCGGCCACCCACTCCACGAGGTCGCGCCGGCCCCGCACCGGCACGTGCGCGGCCGGCCTCAGGCGCGGGTTCTCGCCGTGCACGCGCAGGTCCGCCCCGGTCACCGCGCGGGCGCACAACATCCCGGACATCACCGTGGCCTCGATGCACCCGGCGTTGAAGCCGTTGTCGATCCAGTCGCCGGCGAGGAACAGGTTCGCAAAACCCGAGCCGTCCGCGCGCAGCCGGTACCGGATCGTGCCGGCGCGCGACTGGGTGTACCGGTCCGTGGGCTCCACGTTGGCCTTGAACAGCTGCCGAGCGAAGCGCTCCTCGGCCGGGCGCCCCTCGATGTCGACCAACAGCGCGTCCTGGAAGCGCCCGTCGGCGTCCACCGCGGACCTCCACAGGTGCGCGGCGTCGCGGTCGAGGAAGCGGCGCGCCATCGCCATGGCCCGAGCGCGCTCGCGCCGCGGGAAGTCGGTGTCGCTCTCCGACGGGTACGCCGCGGGCGCCGGCATGGGCCCACAGAAGTAGGCGACGTGCCCCGGCACGTGCCCCTGGGGCCAGGCCTCGGCCGGCACGAGGTGGGTCATGTCCGCCCACGTGTCCGTGGGCTCCACGTAGGAGCCCACGATCGGCGCCTCGTCGGTCGCGAGCGTGCCCGTCCAGCCCAGGCCGGCGAGGTCCGGCGTGGTCCAGAGCTGGAAGGCGTGCGTGCACACCGTCGACACGTTCTCGACCATGTCGCGCCACTCCCGCCGCGCGGCGACGAGCGGCGCGCACACCTTCCGGAGCGCCCCCACCGGGATGCCGAGGATCACGCTGTCGAAGTCGGTTCCCTCGCGCAACGTGGCCCGCTCCACGGGCTCCCACCCGTTCCAGGTGCTCTCGAGGTCCACGCCGCGGAGCGCCTCGCCCTCCACGAGCTGGTCGTGGTCGGGGCGATCGGGCCAGCACGCCACACCCTTCACCGTCACGAGCGGCTGGTAGTCGCCCCGGGGCGTGGCCTGCCGCGCGATCCGCACGCTGCCGATGCGCGCGCCGTCGTCCGAGAGCCCGAGCTCCTCGACCTTGTGGAAGAACGCGAAGCGCACCCCGCGCCGCTTCAGCACCTCGTAGAGCGGCGTGAACACCACGTCGCCCATGCCGCCCTGCATCTTCCAGGCGACCGCGCCCTTGTACGTGAAGAACATGCGGAGGAGGCCGTAGAGCCCCACCCCGGCGGCGAAGTCCGGCTTGTCCGGATCGCCGTCGCGGAAGGCGAACACGAGGTCGTACCCGGCGCGCACCGGCGCGGAGCGGATCGTCATCTCGCTCGCGCCGTGGTGGCGCATCCACGCCTGGTAGTCCCAGTGGTTGATGACGTCGAAGCCGTGCTCCAGCACGCCGTCGCGGATCATCCCGTGCAGGTTGGTGAGCACCCAGTCCACGCCGATCCACGCCCGCCGCAGCAGGGTGTCCCCCTCGATCTCGCGCTCCAAGAGGCCCTGGAGCTTGCGCCGCGCCTCGGTGACGCTCGCGAGCGTGGCGCTGTCCCGCAACGTCGGATCGTCGATCGCGCGGAGCGTCGCCTGCTGCACCACGCGCACGGCGCCGGCGAGCGCGCCGAACGCGGCGGTGCCGATGCGGGAGCGACGGTTGCGCGCCCGCAGCTGCTCGATGGCCTCCTCGAGCAGCGCCCCGCCCCAACGCGCGAGCTGGCGCGCGAGGTCGACGGGCGTGAGCTCGGGGCTCGCGTCCCCGGGCAGCGCGTCGTTGGTCGGGTAGGACGTGTCCCAGGGGACCCACGCGCCGTTCACCTCCTCCTGCACGACGAAGCGGGAGTGCGGGTGGAAAGCGTCGCGCCACGTCGCGAGCGGCGTCCCGGGGGCGCGGCCGGCCTCGGCGTAGCACCGCCGCATCAGGCGGAAGGCGTTCTCGTAGAAGCCGAACCAGATGTGCAGGCCGTGCTCCTCGATGCGCTGCCCCGCGTCGGCGTTGCGCCCCGAGGCGCCCTTGCCGCCGAGCCGCCAGCCCATCTGGTACACCGTGATGTCGTAGCGCTCGGCCCAGCCGGGTTGGTCGGTGATCTCGTACACCGCGGAGAGCGCGCCGATGCCGCCCCCCAACACCACGATCCGCTCGCGCCCGTCGGGCCCGCGCGACCGCGCCTGTTCGCCCGTGTCCCGTTTGCGACCCGGCCCCACGTCGCCCCCGGTCGAGCGCCACAACGGCCGCCCGAGCCCCATCTCGAAGTCGAAGTCCATGTGGAAGGCCGCCTCGATCGGCGTCTCCGCCGCGAGCCCGAGGTCGGCGCCGATGGGGTGGCTCTCCGCCGCGGCCAGGCGCAGGGTGTAGCCGTCGCGGAAGTGCCCCACCTCGCGGACCGCGCGCGTGCGCGTCGAGGCCACGAGCACTTCGGTGAACGCGGCGCGGGAGGGCTCCGCCACGTCGCGGAGCTGGCGCAGGAACAACACCGGGAGATCGCGCGTGAACACGTTGCGCAGCGAGCCCGCGAGCGCGTCGATCGTGACGCCGAAGAGCCCGGAGAGCGCGCGCAGCTGCTCCGTCGTGGAAGGCGCCGGCCCGCCCTTGACGACCTCCAACAGCCGCATCGGCGCGGTCACCGACCCCACGCCGAGGCGCTCGATGACCATCGTGTCGACCGCGTGCGGCGCGTCGCTCCCGAGCGGCGGCATGTGGATGGCGCCCACGCTCTTCGGGAAGCCGTAGTGCTCGCGGCCGGTCGCCATGGCCGGCGGCGCGTCGACGAAGATGTACGGGATGAACCACGCGACGAGGCGCTCCTCGCCGCACCGCACCTCGACCGGCACCCAGAACACGAGGTCGGTCTCCGGCATGGTGCCGAAGCGCGCGTGCTCCGGGTCGAGCGACGAGATGCGCTCGATGCCCGCGAACGAGACGAGCACCGCGTCGGTGATGGGACGCACGCGCACGGCGCCGCCGGTGGGGCGCACGAACGTGCGCTCGCAAAGGGCCGCGAGCCGGTCGCGGTCCGCGCGGATCACGAAGGCGCGGTAGCCCGTGCCCGACTGGAGGAAGGGCCCCCGGAACACCTGCTCCCCGCCACGCTCGACGTACACGGCGGCCTCAGGAGGCGCGCGGGCGGCGGGCGCCCGTGCGGAAGGGGGGCAACGCGCGGCGGGCGCGGACGGCGGAGGCGACGAGGAGCTCGGCGCCGAGGCAGGCGGCGAGCCCGACGACGTAGGCGGTTGCGCGGGGGGGCATCGGGGCTCCGGGGTTCGATCCGGAGCGATGCACCCTGCGTGCCAGGGCGGCGCCGGCCGCCCCACCACGAAAACGAGCACTTGCACGCCCCTCCCGGGCCGCGCGGCCATGCGCGCGCACCCCGGCGCATGCGCGCGCGCCGGTTCAGATCGACCGGAGGAACGCCTCGAGGTCGTCCATCTCGGCGTCCGTCAGCATCGACGTGTCCCCCATCGACCCGTCCCGGGACAGCTCCAGGACCTCCCGGAGCGTGGCGGCGCGCCCGTCGTGGAGGTACGGCGCGGTGGCGGACACCCGGCGGAGCGACGGCGTGTTCACGGCGCGCATCCCGAACAGCGACCAATACGCGTTGTCGGTGTAGAGCGTGCCCGAGTGACACGTGGCGCAGGACACGTCGTCACGCCAGAAGATCGCACTCCCGCGTGCCACCGCCGCGTCGGCCGAGCCGAGGCCCGGCACGTCCGGCGCCCGGATCGACTCGATGAAGGCGGCCACCTGCGCGACCTGCGTGTCGGTGAGGCCCGCGCCGCCCATCCGCCCTTCGCTCGTGATGCGCACCTCGTCCGAGACGCTCTCCACGTCGGACGCCCAGGTCACGGGCGCCGTCGCGGCGACGCCGCCGGCGAGCGACGGCGTCTGGCGGTAGCCGTCCTCGAGGTTCCAGCTCAAGCCGTCGTTGCGGCCGCCCAGGTGGCACGTGGAGCACGACACACCCGCGCCGGACCCGACCATCGCGTCGTCGTCGGCCGCGTAGAACAGCCGGCGCCCGGCGATCACGTCCGCGTCGAGCGGGGAGGCGTCCAACGCCACGCCGGCCGGCGCGTGGAGCGCAACGCCGTTGCCGAGGAGGTCGCGCAGGTCCTCGAGCGAGTGCGGCACGATCTCCCGGTCGAGGAAGCAGTCGACGTACACCGTGTCATCGGGGCCGAAGGCGAGGCGGCGCGGACCCGCGGCCGTGACGTGGCTCATCGACCGTGTTCGGGCGAACCCTCCCACGGAGTCCACGCGCGTCACGTCGGTGGAGATCGCGACGAGCCGGCGCGCCGCCTCCATCGTGCCCAGCGCCATCGTCCCGTCGGGCGTGATCGCGACGCTCGCGAGGTAGCTCCGCGTGAGGTTGTTCATCGCGTCCTTCGAGCTGACCAGCACGAGCGCCGCCGACAGCCCGTCGGGCGCGCCGTCGTCCCCGAGCGGAACCAGCGCGATCGTCGGGTTGAAGCGGTTGATGTCGGCCGAGCTCACCGTCGCGTACCCGTTGTCCACCTCGTCGGGGTTCGTGGACGGAGGGTCGAGCGGGGTCTGGTTGTCCGTCATCAGCATCGGGACGGCGAGGAGGTCCCCGTCCGCGGAGACCGCGAGGTCGCCGGTGATGCGATTCGTCAGGGGGAAGGCCAGATCTTCTCGGCTCGTGTAGGTCGGCGGGAGCTCCACGGCCGCGCTGGCGCCGCTGTCGAGGTCGATCCAGGTGAGGGTGCCGCCGGTGGCGGAGCCGACATAGAGCGCGTCGCCATCCGGGCGGAGCGCGAGCCACGAGGGGAGCCCCGGCACGCTCCAGGAGCGCAGCGTCGTCCCGTCGGCGTCGAGCTCCACCACCTCGTCGGCCGTCGAGAGCGCCACGTAGAGGCGGGACCCGTCCTCGTTCACCGCGATCCCGAGCGGCTCCGCGCCCGTCTCGAGCGTCGCCGTCCGCGTCACCCGGCCCGCCCGCTCCTCGAAGACCGCGACCGACCTCGCGGCCGGGAGCGTCACCCACACGTTGCTCTCCGTCCGCGCCAGCCGGCCCGGCGTCGTCCCGAGCGAGGTCGTCGTCATCGCCCCGCTGCTCGGCAGGTAGCGGACGAGCGCGCCGGCGTCGTCGTCGAGCACGTACACGTCGAGGTACGCCCCGCTCGCGGTGAGGCCGGCCTCCTCCCACGCCGGAGAGGGGCCCTCCCCCGTGGCCTCTCCGGTGGGCAGCGAACCATCTACGGGCGCACACCCGTGCAATCCGACGACGAGGAGGAACAGGTGCACGAGAAGCTCCGGTAGTAGCTAAAGGATGCCACCGGCCCGCGCGAGCGGCGGGAAAATCGCTCCCCCCGATCGGGGGGTCAGCTCGTCGCGGCCTGCCCCCGCGTGCGCCGGAGCTCCGTCGCGAGCGCCGTGAGCGCCGTGACCGGCAGGCTCCGCACCCGCCCCTCCGCGATCCACGTGTCGAGCGCGAGCTGCGTCTGCTCCCCGACCTTCGAGAAGTGCGCGCGGAGGAAGGCCTCGAAGTCCATCGGCGCGGCGAGCGGCACCACCCGCGTCGCGAGGCGGATGATGCTCGGAGACGCGAGCATGGCCATCGGGCCCTTCGAGATGCCCACGTGCGCGCACGAGATCGCCATCGCCTCCCCCACGGCCCCCGCGGCGAGCCCGGCCCAGCGCGCCTCGCGGAGGCCCGCGAAGGACCAGCCGCCGCACTCCATCGCGGCCACGACGGGCACGAGGAAGCTCGACCCGCGCGCGGCCGCCGCGGTGGCGTCGCCCCGAGCGGCCGGGCACCCGCCCCTCCGGAGCGCGCGCACGATCGCGTCCACCACGGCGGGCTCGCCCTCGAAGAGGCTCGGCGACATCGGCGGGTGCCACCACGCCATGCCCGGCTCGGGGAGCGCCTCCCCGGCGAGCGGCGCGTGCCACGACGACAACGTGATGAGCCCGATCACCAGCCGCGCGGGCGGGACGAGCGGGGTGAGGAGGTCGCGGTCGCGGAGCCCGGGGAGGAGCGAGACGAGCGCGGCGTCGCCCATGTGCTCGACGAGCTCCGGCAGCCACTCCCCGCGCAGCGCGGGCGACGGGATGCAGAGCCACACCTGGTCCCAGCGCACGTGCCCCACCTCGGCGGCGGTGGTCACGACGCCCGCGGGCACGAACCGGGTCGGGGTGCGGCGCCCGGGCGGGTACAACACGAAGCCGGCGCGCGCCTCGTCGGCGTGCTTGGGCTTCACGAAGAAGTGGACCTCGACGCCCGCTCGCTGGAGGTGCCAGCCGTACACCTGGCCGACCGAGCCCGCACCGACGAGAAGAACACGCACCCGAACCTCCGGCGCGCGCCGGTATAGCCCGACGTCCGAGGTTCGGGGCCCCGGACCGCGCGCGACGCGCGGCCGGTCCGGCGACGGCGTGCCCCGGAGGGGCGCCGGCGGCTCGGGTGCCCGGCGGCGGCCTGCTCCGGCAGGACATCACGCCGGCGCGGCGTCCCAGGCCTCGCGGAGCCAGCGGCGCACCTGCTCGTCGATCTCGGACGCGGCGTGGATCTCCAGGTGGTGCACGAAGCGCCCCTTCGCCGGCTCCACGACCTCCTTCCAACGCGGCGAGTCGTCGCGCCGCCGCAGCGCCACCGTGAGCACCAGCGGCGCGTGGTGCCCGTGCAGGTACCGGTCGGGCACCCAGGCCCACGCGAACGCACTGCCACGCCGAAACGCGACCTGGCTCTTCGTCACCCGCACGTCGATCGCGCCCAACGCGCGCACGGCGTCGTGGAGCGCGTCGAACAGCGGGCGGGATGCCTCGTGGCCGGCGAAGAACGTGTCCAACGTCATGCCGACCGGAGCCTATCCGTCGGGCGCCCGCCGGTGAGCCGCGAAGCGCTGCCGGGCACCCGAGCCGCCGACGCCCCTCCCGGCACCGCGGCCGCCGCACCGGACGCCGCGCCGGTCTCCGCGCCCCGTGGGAGCGGTGGGCGGCCGGGTGCCCGCCCGAGCCTCCCACGACCCCGTTCCGGGGCCCTACCCCCGCCGGTAGGCCGACGCCGCCGGCCGCACCGCCCGCGCCAGCTCCAGCGGGCGCCGCAGCGGCCCCGTGGCGGGTCGCGCCAGCGCGAGCCACTCGCGGTACACCGCCATCGACGCGTTCGTGTCGACCACGAGGTCGCCGTAGCGGTCGGACGGGTCGGCGCGCTCGACGCGAACCACCTGGTGCCAGCAGTGCATGCCGGACACCGGGTCGGGCTGCACGGGGAACACGAGGTTCTCGTGCACGCCGCCCTCGGTCCAGGTGACACGTTTGCTGTCGGGGTCGTCGGTCACGACGGGGCCGACGTTCTCCGCGCGGCGCAAACGCACCACGCCGGGCGCGAGCTCCTCGCGTGTCACCCTGGCGCTCGCCCAGCGCTCGACCCCGTTGGTGTCGTGGCGCCGCCACCGCCCGAGGTGGTGGGAGGCGGCCACGACGCCGGGGCGGATGGCCTCGGTCACCCAGGCGCGGTCGACGAAGTGGCCGATGCGCGTCTGCACGCGCACGAGGTCGCCGGTCTGCACGCGCATCCGCGCCGCGTCGGAGGGGTGGATCCAGACCGGGTTGTTGTTCGCGAGCTCCATGAGCCACTTGGAGTTGGCGGAGCGCGTGTGGATGTGCACCGGCAGCCGGAACGTCGGCACCAGCGCGAGCTCGTCGGGCGCGCGGCGGCGCAGGTGGCTCTCGATGTAGCCGGGCATGGCGTGCTCGGCCCAGCCCCACTCGGTGAGGAGCTTGCTCCAGATCTCGAGCCGGCGCGAGGGCGTCGGGAAACCCGCCACGGGCTTGCCGTCCACGACGATGCCGACCGGCTTGCCGTCGCGGAGCACGGTGTCGTGCTCGATCGTGGCGCCGTCCGTGGGGACCGGCGCGGCGTGTGTGCCGTACGTGCCCGCCTTGACCTCGAACGCGCCGAAGCGCCGCATGTACTGGAGCGCGGTGAGCCCCTCCTTCGCGGCGGCCTCGGGGAGCCCGGGGACGCTGTTCTCGAAGATCCAACCGTAGTGCTCGTCGAGGGACAGCGGCGTGCCCGGCTGCTTCGGCGACTCGAACCACTTGCGGATGCCGAGGCTCCCGTCCGGATCGATGCGCCAGGAGAGCGCGATCCAGAACTCCTCCTCCTCCCAGACCTCGCCGGGGTTGGCGCCGCGGCTGTCGGCCACGGACTTGCCCATCCGCTCCATGGCGACGCGCACCACGGGCTGCCGGAAGACGATCCACCGGGAGGCGTGCGTCTCCTGGCTCTGGAGGTCGTGGCGCTCGGGCCCGAGCCCCATGGGAAGCACGAGGTCGGCGAGCTCGGCCGTCTCGTTCCAGGTGGGCGTGAGCGCGGCGTGCAGGCCGACCTTCTCCTCGTCGCGGAGCACGGTCTCCCACATCATCCCGTCCGGGTTGGTCCAGACCGGGTTGTAGACGCGGGTGAAGTACACCGCCACGCGTCCGCGCCCCTCGGCGAGGAAGTGTGGCAGGAGGTAGGAGAGCTCGTGGTGGGAGAGCGGGTACTCGGGCGGGAAGGTCAGCTCGTTCCAGGCGTCCTGCGGCGGCGGGCGGAGCTGCGGCGGCGGCACGAACTTGTCGAACGCCGCGAGGTTGGTGCCACCCTTGGTGCCGATGGCACCCGCGAGGATGGTCAAAAATGCCAGCGCGCGCGCGACCTGCCAACCGCCCAGGTTGCCCGAGGCGGTGTTGCGCCAGACATGCGCGGAGAAGGCCCCACTAGCCGCCGCGATCTCCCGGGCCACGTCCACGATCGTGCTTGCGGCTACGCCGCACTCCTGCTCCGCATAGCTGGGTGTGAACTTCGCATAAGCGCCGCGGAGCGCGGCCTTGAAGGCCTCGAACTCCGCTTCTGCGCCGGTCTCGCCCGCGGCGCCGGTCTCCCGCGCGGCGCCGGTCTCGCTCGCGGCGCCGGTCTCGCTCGCGCCGTTCTCGCTCCCGGCGCCGCTCTCTCCTGCGGCGGTCGCGGTCCCCCCCGCACCGTTCGCGCCTCCCCTCGCGGCCCGCAGCGCCGCCAGCGTCTCCCGCCAGTTGGTCCACCGCTCCACGAAGGCCCAGTCGACGCGGTCCTCCGTGAGCAGCACGTTGCACATCGCGAGGAGCAGCGCCGCCTCGGTGCCCGGGTGTGGCGCGATCCACCAGTCCGCCAGGCTCGCGGTGTTGGACAGCCGCACGTCGATCGCGGCGATCTTCGTGCCCTTCGACTTCGCGTCGATGATGCGCTGGGCGTGCGGGTTGAAGTAGTGCCCCGTCTCCAGGTGCGCCGACAACAGCAGGATGAACTTCGCGTTCTCGTGGTCGGGCGAAGGCCGGTCGGCCCCCTGCGTCAACGCATAGCCCAGACGCGCCGCGGCGGAGCACACGTTGGTGTGCGAGTTGTGCCCGTCGATCCCCCACCCCTGGAGCACGCGCTCCATGGCGCCGTCGTGCCCCGGCCGCCCGACGTGGTACATCACCGTCGTCTTGCGCCCCTCCACGATCTCCTTGCGGATCGCGGCGCCGAGCATGTCGAGCGCCTCGTCCCAGGAGATCCGCTCGAAGCGACCCGCCCCGCGCGGCCCCACCCGCTTCATCGGGTACAGGATCCGCTGGCGGTCCTCCACCTGCGAGAGCGTCGCCGGGCCCTTCGCGCAGGTGCGCCCGCGCGAGCCCGGGTGCTTCGGGTTGCCCTCGAAGCGGCGGATCGCGAGCGTCTCCTTGTCGACGTACGCCAACAGTCCGCACGCCGACTCGCAGTTGAAGCAGGCGGTCGGCACGAGCATCGACCGGCGCTCGACGCGACGCGGCCAGGCGTCGGCGTCGAGCTCGACGAAGTCGTCCCACTGATCCGGGGGCGGGGTGTTGGAGAGCTCCATGTCGTTCCTTACGAGTTCGGCGGGAGCTGGCCCGCGCGGAGCCAGGCGCTGTCCTCGACGTAGAGGGCGGCCCAGGCCAGGACGGCGAGCGGGGGGAAGAGCGCCGCGAGCAGCAGCGCCGAGCCGCCCGACGCGAGCGCGGCCAGGGGGTTCACGTCCCAGGGGCGCGCGGTGCGGAGGTAGTGGGCCGGCTGGCCGTCCCCCTTCCGGAACGCCACCGCGAGGCCGACGTAGGCCGCGTAGCCCACGAGCGCGGGGATCAGCATCACCTGGGCCCCCAGCGCGACCGCGAGGGCGCCGCCGCCCGCGAGCGCCTGCGCGAGGAGCCGCGGCAGCACGAGCTTCGAGCGCCAGAGCTCCCTGCCCTCGCACTGCGCGAACAGGAACGCGCTGTACCCGGCCACCGCAGGCGCGAGCGCCGCCCCGATCCAGGAGAGCGGCCCGCCGACGTTCGCTTTCCCCGCGAGCTCCGCCACGAGCGCCGTCCCCTGCACCGCGCCGTACGCGGTCAAGAGCCACGCGCCGCGCACGAGCCAGCTCGTCTTGTTGCCGCGCGTGAGCAGCATGTAGAACCGCTCCGGGCGGCCCAGGTCCGCGACCATCAGCCCGGCCACCACGATCGTCCCGAACGTGGCGATCAGCGGCGCGATCCAGCCCGCGATCGCCGTGAACGGCGCGAGCAGCGCGAACCCCGCCTCGATCCCCTTGAGCAGGAGGAAGGTCGTGACGTGCCAGCCCCACGGCACGGTGTGCACCGGCTCCATCACCACCTGCGCGCCGGTCGGCCCCACCCCGACGACCTCCGGCCGGCCCTCCGCCCGCTCCGACCACAACCACGCCGAGAGCCGCACCGCCGCGTTCGGCTCGAGCGCGAGCGGCGAGGCCCCCAGGTAGTGCACGTTCGGGGACGTGCGCATCTCCGGCCGGCGCACCGCGGTCTCGCCCGCGCGCACCCGCCGGGTGCCGGGGTCCTCCGGGTCGTGCAGGTCCGCCACGATGATCGCCTGCGTCGGGCACACCACCGCGCACGCCGGCGCGCGCCCCTGCTCCAGCCGATGCGCGCAGAAGTGGCACTTCGACGCCACGCCGCGCCCGTCGTCGAAGTGCAGCGCGTCGTAGGGGCAGGCCTCCATACACGCGCGGCAGCCGACGCACACGTCGCGGTTCAGGTCGACGACGCCGTCCTCCCGCTTGTGCAGCGCCCCCGTCGGGCAGATCGCGATGCACGGCGCGCGCGTGCAGTGGTTGCAGCGCATCACCGCGAAGTTGCGCTGGGTGTCCGGGAAGGTCCCGGACTCGACGTACTTCACCCAGGTGCGGAACACCCCGACCGGCACGTCGTTCTCGGACTTGCAGGCCACCGTGCACGCGTGACAGCCGATGCACTTGTTCTGGTCGAGGACGAAGCCGATCTGCATGCGCCTCCGGGCGGGGTCGAGCCTCGCGACGGCAAGGCCGCCGGGCCCGCGGGGCGGGCGCCCGGGGATGTTCACCCGCTCGCCTCGCGCCGGCAAGCCGCGGTCGGCAAAGCTCGCGTCGAGGCGAGGCCGGCTACCGGTCCGACCGGCTACCGCGCGAGGGTCAGGAGGAACGCCTCGTCCGGGGCCGTCCACGTCGCGGCCCGCGCGAAGCCCGCGGCCGCGAGGAGCGCGTCGACGGCCGGCGGGTCGTACTTCCGGCTGTCCTCCACGTGGATGCGCTCGCCCGCCCCGAGCCGCACCGTCAGCCCGAGCGCGGCGACGTGCACGCGCTGCTCCCGCGTGCTCTCCAGGTACATCTGCATGCGCGACGCCCCGGCGTTCCACACCGGCACGTACCGCATGGCGCCCTGCGCGAAGTCCGCCCCGAGCTCGCGGTTGAGCCGCGTGAGCACGTTGCGGATGAAGGCGTCCGTCACCGGGTCGTCGTACGCCGCCAACAGCGTCGGCACCGCCTTCCGCAGGTCGGCGCCGAGGAGCAGGGCCCCGGCCACCCGCCGCACGGCACGCAGGAGCGCGATCGCCTCGTCGTCCTCCAGGTTCCCGATCGAGCTCCCGAGGAACAGCACCAGCCTCGACGGGCTCGGCGCCATCCCCGCGAGGGCCACCTCGTTCGTCGCGATCAGCGGCGCCACCCGCACCTGCGGCAGGCTCCGGGCGAGCCGCTCCCGCGCGATCCGCATCGGCTCGGCCGACACGTCCACGGGCACGAACCGCGTCTCCACCCCCGCGTGGTCGAGCGCGGCCAGCACGAGCTCCGACTTCGTCGCCGTCCCCGCGCCCAGCTCCACGACCTCCTCGGCCGGCGCCACCCGGGCGATGTCGTCCGCGTGCCGCTCGAGGATCCCGCGCTCGGCGCGCGTCAGGTAGTAGGTGTCGAGCTCCGTGATGCGCTCGAAGAGCCGCGAGCCCTCCGCGTCGTAGAGCAGCCAGGGCGGGAGCCGCTTGTCCGGCCGGTCGAGCCCCGCGCGCACGGCCGCCGCGACCGGCCCCTCGCGGACACCGATCATCGGAGGTCCTTCGCGAGCCGCAGCCCGGTCACCTGGAAGCGCGTGTCCGGGTGCCAGAAGTTCCGGTAGGTCGCGCGGACGTGGTCGGTCGGCGTGAAGCAGCTCCCTCCGCGCAGGACGAGCTGGTTGGCCATGAACTTGCCGTTGTACTCGCCGACCGCGCCGGGGGCGGGCCGGTAGCCCGGGTAGGCCGCGTACGCGGACGCGGTCCACTGCCACACGTCCCCGTAGGGCCCGCCGCCCGGCAGCGGCCGCAGGGCCCCCGAATCGCGGAAGTTCCCCGCGACGGACACGCCCTCCGCCGCGTGCTCCCACTCCGCCTCGGTCGGCAGCCGCCCCCCGAGGAAGCGCGCGATCGCGTCGGCCTCGTACCAGGACACGTGCGCCACCGGCTCGTCGTCCGCGGCCTCCCGCGTGCCGTCGAGGCCGAACACGAGCCAGGCGTCGCCGTCGACCGTCACGTAGCCGGGCGCGCGGAGGCCGTTCGCCCGCGCGAACTCGATGCCCTCGGACATCCACAAAGACGGCGTGGTGTACCCGCCCTCGCGCGCGAACGCCTTCGCCTCCGCGACGGTCACGAGCCGCGTCGCGAGCGCGTACGGCTCGAGCCACACGCGGTGCCGGGGCCCCTCGTTGTCGAACACGAGCCCGGGCGCCGCCGCGCCGATCTCCACGACCCCGCCCTCGAAGCGCCGCCACCCCGCCTCGGCCGCCGCGCTCCTCGCCCGCACCGGCCCGTGCGCCGTCCGGTACGCCGGCCGGAGCGGGCTCTCCGCGAAGGCGTGGAGGATGTCCGTGAGGATCAGCTCCTGGTGCTGCTCCTCGTGGGCGATCCCCAGCTCCGTGAGCGGCGCGATCGTGGCCACCACCTCCTCCGGCCCGCCGAGGAGCGCGTCCATCCGCGCGTCGACCACGCGCCGCCACTCGCCCACCTCGGCGGCGCTCGGCCGGGAGAGCATCCCCCGCCGTGGCCGCGCGTGCCGGGGCCCCACGGTCTCGTAGTAGCTGTTGAACAGCGTCCCCCAGCGCGCGGCCACCGGCGCCACGCCGTGCGGCGCGAGCACGAAGGTCTCGAAGAACCACGTCGTGTGCGCGCGGTGCCACTTGGTCGGGCTGCACGCCGGCATCGACTGCAGGAGCTGGTCCTCGGCGGACAGCGGCGCGGCGAGCGCCTCCGTCGCCTGGCGCACGTGGTGGTAGCGGCTCCGCAGCCGGTCGCGGTCGAGCATCCCCTTCCCTATGTCGGACCCTAAGCACGCGGGAGGAAGGTGGATCTCCCGGGCGTGCCCCCCGGGGGCGAAGACGCCCCTAGGGAAACCTACGGCCGCGGAGGCGTCGTGGAGGTGGCGGGGAGGCTTCCGGAATTGCGACTTGACCCTGCCGCGGAACGCCACGCGTGACGTAGCTCCACAGATGCGCCGCCATCTCCCGCGCTACGTCACGCCACGCGTGACGTAGCTCCACAGATGCGCCGCCATCTCCCGCGCTACGTCAC
>CAYWGD010000014.1:20215-58998 GCA_964457335.1 uncultured Enterobacteriaceae bacterium
CCGAGCCGCCCCGGGGCTCCCGCGGCGGCTCGCCCCCAGGGTTCCCGAGCCGCCCCGGGGCTCCCGCGGCGGCTCGCCCCCAGGGTTCCCTAGCCGCCCCGGGGCTCCCGCGGCGGCTCCCAGGCCTCCGCAGCGCGAGAGCGGCTGCCCAGATCCCGCCCAAGACCTACGGCGAGCTTCAGCCCTCCCGCGAGCTCGATCCCCCGCCGTTCAGACGTCCCTCCGCCTCAGGTTCACCACGTTCCGCACCCGCTGCCCCACGCCGTCGGGCAGCCCCGGCGTGCGGATCGACAGGCCGCCCCCCTTCCCGCGGAGCTCCACGCGCCCGCGCACCCCCGGCGTGAGCGACGCCACCGCCCGCAGGTCCTCCACCAGCCCCGCCGGGATCCGCCCGCGCACCACGCGCGCGTCGCCGCCGGCGATCTCGATCACCACGCGCGGGCGCAGCCGCACCCACACGGCGAGGCCGATCACGAGCAAAAACAGCCAGGAGAAGCTCATCGGGCGGACCTCCGCGGGCGCCGTGCGACCGTGTATCGCGCCGCCGCCCCACTTCGCGTCCAAGGCCCGGCAGGCGGGCTCCCCCGCGCGTGATACCTCGGCCCCGACCACGGGAGCCTTCATGGACGACCTCGTTCCCTTCCTCGACCGCGTCTTCTCCCGCCTCCCGGCCGCGCCGCCCCGCGAGTTCCAGTTCTTCCACTGGAGCCAGCCCGGCCGCGCCACCGAGGAGGGCTTCGGCCTCCTCCCGGTGCCGGGCCTCGATCCCCAGAAGGCGATCGACGCGGTGATGGACGTCGACCACTACGTCGGCAACGTCGAGCACGTGAAGGTGTGCCGCACGATCGCCGACGGCCGCTTCGTGCCGCCCGCCGCCGCGCGCTTCTACCAGCGCATCGACGTGCCGATGCTCGGCTCCGTGCACCACGAGCTCGTCATCCGGCGCCTCGGCGAGCGGAAGGGCTACACCCTCGCCGGCTGGGACCTGTTGCGCCCCGAGACCGACGCGCTCTCGCCCAAGGACGGCGCCCGCAGCGACTACAGCACCGGCGCCTGGCTCGCCGCGCCCGGCATCATCGGGTACGCGCTCGCCTCCGCGCCCCGGCGCGACGACGTCGGGCTGCTCAAGTGGAAGGCGCTCACCGCCGGCGCCGACGTGGCCGCCTCGCGCGTGCTCCGCGCCAACCTCGAGGGCCTCGCCCGCTGGGCCGCGCGCCGGTAGGCCGCCCGCGACGCCGCTGCGCCGGGTACGCTCGCGGGCATGACCGCCCGGCTCTGCCTCGATCTCACCCCCGAGGACCTCCTCGCGCTCTACCACATCCAGGCCCAGGCCTGGCCCGACCGCGCGAAGCTCCCCCGCTACAACGCCGCCCCGCGACAGGCCCTCCCCGTCGTGGTCAGCGACGGCGGCGTGCGCAGCGTCGTCGCGATGCGCTGGGGCTTCCCGCAGCCCTGGAAGCCCCGCCCCTTCGACGCGCCGCCGCTGGTGAACGCGCAGTGCGAGACCGCCGCGTCGAAGCCCACCTGGTCGAAGGCCCTGCGCGAGCGACGCGCGATCGTGCCGTGCACCGGCTTCTACGAGTGGGTCGGCGAGGGCGTCGAGCGCACCCCCATGCTCTTCCGCCGTCGCGACGGCCGGCCCCTCTCCCTCGCCGCGGTCTGGGCTGCCTTCGACTGGGACGAGCGCAAGGCCTGGCCGTGCGTGTCCGTCCTCACCTGCGCGCCGAACGCCACCGTCGCGCCGGTGCACGACCGCATGCCCGTCGTCGTCGCCCCCGACCACGAGGACGCCTGGCTCCACGGCGACTACGACGCGCTGCTCCGCCCCGCCGCCGACGACGTGCTCGTCGCCGCACCCGCGAGCCGCCGCCTCAACCACGTGGACGCCGAGGGGCCGGAGCTGCTGGTCGCCGACTGATACATCTCGCATGTATCAATCCCCCGGGCGCCCCCCGCCCGAAGACGGGCGGGTCGGTCCCCTCCGGTCTCGGCCTCGCGGCCTCGGTCGGCGCGAAGACGCGCCGACCGCGCGGCCGAGGCGGCCGCGCGACCTCCGGGCACCTGGCGCGGCCCCGGCGCAGACCCTGCCGCCCCCCGCGGGCCGCCCGCTACGGCACCGTCACGCTCGTCGACGCCCCGCCGTACGCGATCGTCCACGTCCCCGACGGCACCTCGGAGAGCGTGTACGACAGCGTCAGGCCGGTGAAGCAGTCGCAGAAGTCGTTGGTGAGGGCGTACTCGGGCGTCAGGATGTTCGTGCGGAGGCTGAGCGTCGCGGTCACGGCCGCGTCCGGGCAGCACCCGTCGGCGAAGTGCGCGTCGACGACCGCGATCGTGCCGGGACCGGTCGACGTCGCGGTGATCGTGTGGGCCGTGGTCGGGTCGATCGTCGTGAGCGCCACGTCCGTCACCACGAGCTCGCAGATGCCGTCCTCCCCGCAGTCGACCGTGCCGGTGTCGGTGTCGGTGTCCGAATCCGTGTCGGCGTCGGTGTCCGCGTCCGTGTCGGCGTCGGTGTCCGTATCGGTGTCGGCGTCGGTGTCGGCGTCGGTGTCGGTGTCCGAGTCGGCGTCCGTGTCGGCGTCGGCCTCGCCGGTGTCGGTGTCCTCGGAGCCGGTGTCCTTGTCGCCGCCGGAGCAGCCGGCGAGCGCGAGCGCGAAGAGGAGCGTACGCATGGATCCCTCGACCCGACTGTGCCACCGCGCGGGGCGGGTGCCAACCCCGACGCCCCGTTGCGGGGGGCGACGCGCGGGTGGTAGGGTCCGGCGGGACCGCGGCGCTCCTCCGCGGTGAACCCCGGTCCTACCTTCGAGGCCCCTTGAACCTCGTCCGGCTCGTTTTCGCGCTCCTGGTCGGCTGCGGGCCCGGCTCGGTGAAGCTCGGCCCGGGCGACGACGCCGACACCAGCGGCGCCGACACGAGCGGCCCCGACACCGACGCGGACACCGCCGCCGACACGGCCGGGTCCGACACCTCCACCATCCCGGACACCGGGTCGCCCGACACGGCGCCGGTCGACGCGGACAGGGACGGCGCGCCGCTCGCCGTCGACTGCGACGACGCCGACCCCCTCGTCCACCCCGGCGCCGCCGAGGTCTGCAACGGCGCGGACGACGACTGCGACACGCTCGTCGACGGGCAGGACCCGGGCGTGGAGGGCGCGACCACCTGGTACCGGGACGCCGACGAGGACGGGCGCGGCGACGCCGCCCAGCCCTTCGTCGCGTGCACGCAGCCCCGCGGCTACGTGCCCTCCGCCGACGACTGCGACGACGCCGACGCCACGGACGCCTGCGCCGGCGGCGACACGGGCGGCGACACCGGCGCGACCTCGGTCGCCTGTGGCGCCGGGGCGTGGTGCCTCGACCTCGCCGACGACGTGAACCGCGACCACACGAACGGCCCCTGGACGGACAACCCCTCGGAGAGCTTCGACGTGGCGCCGGGCACCCACGCCTGGACCGTCGCCGACGGCTCCTCCATCGAGTTCGTGATCGTCGACCCCGACACCAACGGCGGGGCGAGCCTGCTCCTCACCCACGGCGGCGAGAGCTGGCGGCCGAGCTATACGTTCCCCACGTCGTTCACGATCGACGGCGAGGGCGCGAGCGGCACGCGGATGCACGTCGCGGGTCTCGCGTCGGGCTGGTCGGACCCCACGTACTTCACCGGCGTGGCGGCCACGATGACCCTCGCCTTCACGGACGGCACCGAGCAGGTCGTCGAGCTCGCGAACGGGACGAACCTCGACGACTGGAACCACACCTGGCACTCCGTCAGCGACGCCGCCGCGGTGCGCGTGTACGAGGACACGACCTACGGCCGACACATCGACGCGGTCACGGTCGAGCTCACCTCCACAGCGCCCATCGACACCATCACCGTCCTCGACGACGCCACGGTGCACACGGGCACGGCCGAGAAGACCTCGGTGGCGATCTTCGCGATTACCATCGAGTGATACATCCCGTGTATCAGCCCGGCTCGACCTCGAGCAGCAAGGCCTCCCGCTCGGTGCGGCTCTCGAGGTCCATCGTGGTCGGGACGGTGTACCGCGCGATCACGCGCACGCCCTCGCGGGGCGCGAACGCGCGGCCCGGCTCCGCGATGATCACGCGCCGGTCGCGCGCCAGCCCGCGGAGCCAGCCCATGAGCCGCGCCGCCAGCGTCTTCTCGTAGCAGAGGTCGCCGACGAGCACGAGGTCGGCCTCCACGTCGGCGCCGGTCGAGAGGTCGCCGGGCCGCGTCGCGATGGTGACGCCGTTCGCGTCCGCGTTGAGCCGCGCCGCGACGAGCGCGAGGGGATCGACATCGTTCGCCGTCGCGATCGCCCCGGCCCGCGCCGCCGCGATCGCCGCGAGCCCGCCCCCCGCGCCCACGTCGAGCACGCGACGCCCGGCGACCGTCGCCGGATTGTCGAGGATCCACCGCGCGAGCGCCTGGCTGCCGGGCCACGCGAAGGCCCAGAACGGCGGCTCGATCCCGGCCTCTCCGAGGGCCTCCTCGGTAGCCTGCCAGAGCGGCGTCACCTCGTCGGCAGCGTACACCTGGAGCTCGGGGACGAACGGCGGCCGCACGAGCCGCGTGTGGGCGCGCACGAAGGCCTCGGGATCGTCCCGCACGGGAGCAGGGCTCACGTCGAGAACGCCCGCACGGTCAGCGGCATCCGCACCGCCCGCGCCTCGTCCCCCGGCCACACCGCCGCGAGGTTCGGGGCCAGCTCCGCGAGCACGTCCCGCCCCTCCACCTCGGCGAGCCGCGTCACCGCCGACCACGTGCGCAGGTACGCGACGAGCTGATCGCGCGTCCACTCGAGCTCGATGGCGAACGGGGGCGCGGCCAGCTCCGGCCAGGGGAAGGCGACCGACCGGTAGCCCCCGAACAGGAGGTGGTTCCGCGCCGACCAGTGCGGGTGGAGCACGGGCAAGAGCTCGGCCTCGATCAGCGCGTCCACCGCGGGGTCGACGTTGAACCAGCCGTAGCTCGCCGCCACGAACACGCCGCCGGGGCGGAGCAGCGTCCGCACCTTGGTGAAGAAGGGCTCCCCGGCGAACCAGTGGAGCGCCTGGAACACGGTCACGAGGTCGACGGCGCCGGCGAGATCGTCGGCCGGAAACGTCTCCGCGTCCCCGACCCGGCCCTCCACCCGCGGATCCCGGATCGAGCCGACGAGGTCCGCGCTCTGGTCGACGGCGACGACGCGGTCGAAGTGGTCCGCGAGCGCGACGGCCCCCTGCCCGGCGCCCGTGGCCACGTCCACGGCGAGCGCCCGGCCCGGGGCGGTCTCGGCGAGCCAGTCGAACAGCGGGTCGGGGTAGGTCGGGCGGTGCCGCGCGTAGGCGGCGGCGTGGCGCCCGAAGGAGGAGGCGTGGTCGAAGGACATGCCGCCACGTATCCGGAGGCGCGAGCCGCTACCCGCGCACGACCTGAAAGGGACCGAAGGCCTGGCAGCCGGCCATCAGCTCGATGCGGTTCACGTTCACGTTCGGCGGGCGCGACACGGCCCACCACACGGCGTCGGCGATGTCGTCCGCGGTGAGCGGGGCGGTGCCCTCGTACACCTTGGCGGCCTTGTCCGCGTCGCCCTTGAAGCGCACCACCGAGAACTCGGTGTCGGCGAGCCCGGGCTCGATGTCGGTCACGCGGATGCCCTTGGACACGAGGTCCGCGCGCAGGTTGAGCGCGAGCTGGGCCACGAAGGCCTTGGTCGCGCCGTACACGTTGCCCCCCGGGTAGGGGTAGATGCCGGCGACCGAGCCGATGGTGACGACGTGCCCGCCGCCCGCCGCGACCATCTGCGGGAGGAGCGCGCGGATCGTGTAGGTCAGGCCCTTCACGTTGGTGTCGATCATCGTGTCCCAGTCGTCGAGATCGGCGCGGTCCGCCGGCTCGAGCCCGAGCGCGAGGCCCGCGTTGGCGACGGCCACCCGCACCGGGCCCCAGCCCGCCGGGATGGCGTCGGCGGCCGCGAGGACGGCGTCCCGATCCCGCACATCGAGCACGAGCGGGTGCACCGCCGCCCCCAGCTCCGCCGCCAGGGCCTCGAGCCGATCCCGGCGGCGCCCCGACGCGACGACGCGCCATCCCTCCGCCACGAACCGGCGCGTGATGGCCTCGCCGAAGCCCGAGGTGGCCCCCGTGACGAACGCGGTCGCTCCCATCTCGCCTCCGCGGCCCGCCTAACGCGCGATAGCAGGCGCCCCCATGCCCATCGACGCGGTCATCTTCGACATGGACGGCGTGCTCGTCGACTCCGAGCCGCTCTGGCACGAGGCGGAGATCGCCGCCTTCGGCGCGGTCGGCGTCCGGCTCACGAACATCGACTGCCTCCAGACCACGGGCCTCCGCGTGGACGAGGTGGCCGCGTACTGGCACGCGCGCCGGCCCTGGCCCGGCGATCCCGCGGTCGTGGCCGCCGACATCGTTGCGCGGATGGCGCGGCTCCTCCGCGAGCGCGGGCCCGAGAAGGCCGGCGCCGTGGCGGCCGTCCGCTTCCTGCAGGCCCGCGTCCCGCTCGCGTTGGCGTCCTCGTCGGCGACCGTGCTGATCGAGGCGGTGCTCGACCGGCTCGGCCTCCACGACGCGTTCCGCGTGGTCCGCTCCGCCGAGCACGAGCCCTTCGGGAAGCCCCACCCCGGGGTGTACCTCACCACCGCCGCCGCGCTCGGCGTCGCGCCGGATCGTTGCCTCGCGATCGAGGACTCGGGCAACGGCATCCGCTCCGCGCACGCCGCGGGAATGCGGGTCGTCGCCGTTCCTGATCAGCCCGTGGCCGCCGAGGCGCTCGCGCTCGCGGAGGTCGTGCTCCCGTCGCTGGAGGCCCTGCCCGCGTGGTGGGCCGACACACGCTGATACATCCAATGGGTCAGCACGGCATCGGCGCCGTGGATCACGCCCGCTCGCGTCGGAGATCCGCCAACGACCGGCATCGCACGGTTCTTGCTACAAACCGTGACATGCGCCACCTCCCCCTCCTCCTCCTCGCCGGCTGCGCCGGCGGCCAGTTCACCACCGACTCCGGCCAGCTCGCCATCTCCGACGACGAGCAGGTCGACATCGAGGGCGCCCGCTTCCTCGCCGGGAGCGAGCTCTGCCCCACCCTGAAGATCCAGCACGGCGACGAGCTCCCCGAGGGCGAGTACGTCGCGACCGACTGCTTCGCCCAGTCCTTCGAGGGCCCGGTGGGCCAGGCCGGCGAGTGCCTCCAGTTCACCGAGCCCGGCACCGTCGACTGGACCTTCACCCCCCAGGAGTGCCCCGGGAACGCCTACGGCTACACCCCCGCGCCCGACCACGTCGCCATCGAGGTCGTCGCGGCCGAGAACGTGGAGGGCAGCCTCCCCATGCGGCTCGAGGAGCTGGTGGAGAGCCTGGTGGAGGACAACCCCGCGGTCCGCCTCGACGGCGGGGAGGACTGGAAACTCGCGGACGACGAGCCGCTCCGGCTGGTGGCGAACCAACGCTTCGCCGTGAGCCCGATGTTGCGGACGGCCGACGGGGCCGTCGCGTGGCGGGAGGGCGAGCTGAACGCGGAGACCGGCGTCGTCACCTTCCCGCTCGAGACGAAGGGCGCCTGGGACCTCGTCGCCAACGAAGGCGCGTCCTCGGCGCTCACCCTCGCGGTCGACGGCGGCGAGTTCGAGGTGGGGACGGTGGAGGGCGTCCCGGAGTCCGCCGTGGCCTCGATCGAGATCGCGGTGCTCTACGTCGACGCCGAGGACGGCATCTCGATGCCCTACGGCGCCCGCGCCGTGCTGCGCGACCAGGACGGGAACCTCGTGTTCGGCGCGCCCGTGGAGTGGCGCCACTCCGCGCTCCGGCTCATGACCGGCCCCGACGCCGGCCTGCCCGGCGCCGACTACGTGATGTTCGCCGACGAGTGCTCCGACCCCGGCACGACCTTCGGCGAGCAGCGCGCCACGCTCCGCGCGAGCGTCGGGCTCGTCTCCGACGTGGTGGAGCTCGTCTGGACGCCGCGCCTGGAGGCCGCCCCCGAGGAGGGCTGGACGAAGCATGAGGACTGCCAGCCGCCCACCGTGTGCGGCTGCTCCAGCGGGGGAAGCGCCCCCGCCGGCCTCCTGGTCGTGGGCCTCGCCGCGCTGGGCTTGCGCCGGCGTCGCTGATCCGGGCCCCCTCGCGCGGCGCGGACCGTCAGCCGATCTCGCAGTACGTCGCGGTGAAGTCGAAGAGGATGTCGCCGGCGCCCTTGCCGTTGCTCTGCTCGAGCTCACCCTCGAAGGTGCCGCGGACCGACTGCTCGTCCACGACGTCCTCGATCACGAGCTCGCCGTCGGAGAGGTACCAGGAGTCGGCGTCGAGCTCGAGATCGTCCTCGTCCACGCCGCAGAAGATGTCGTCCTCGGCCTCCGGGTCGTACTGCTCCTGGGCGGCCCGGCCGGGGCTGCTCTCGTAGTAGTAGAGGTTGCCGTCCACCGCCGGGTCGCCGCCCACCTCGTACTCGTCGTCGTCCGGCTCGGTGTCGCCGCCGTCGAGCACCCAGAACGTGAGGTGGTGCGCCCCCTCGTGGTAGAGCGCGTCGTCGGCCCGGGCGACGTCCATCGACGGCTCCTCCATGACCTCGCAGTAGTCGTTGAGATCGTTGGGGCCGAGGTCGGCGAAGGCGTCGGCGAAGGCGTCGTCCGCCTCGTACTTCGCCTGCAGCTTGCCGCAGGCGCCCGCGACGTTCGTGAGGATGATGCGGTGCGTGTCGTTGTCGTCGTTGTAGAGCCACACCGCCGAGGCGACGCCGCCGAAGCCGTCGACCTCCTCGAGCGACACCGAGCCGCCGCAGGCGGTCAGCGCGAAGAGGGAGAGCAGGCCGATACGAGACATGGGACCTCCATCCGGACCGGGAACTACCACGCCTCCGCCGAGCGTGCGAGCGCACACCCGTTACACCCCCAACTCGTCACGTCCCGTCACCGCCCCGAACACCCGCGCGGTCGGCGCGTCTCTCCTGCACCCCCCCCGAAGGCCCCCGTGCTGCTTCCCCTCCTCTTCGCGCTCGCGCACGCCGGCGAGCTCCAGGTCATCTCCGACGGCCCCGTCTCCGTGGAGGTGGACGGCCGCGTCGTCCCCACGCGCCCGGGCGAGCGCGGCGCCACCGCGACCGAGCTCGCGGGCGGCAACCACCGCGTCCAGGTCTTCGACGCCCAGGACCGCATCCTCGCCTCGGCCACGATCGACGTGCCGGTCACCCACCAGGTGCGCCTCGAGCTGCGCCGTGGGCAGCTCTTGGAGCTCGGTCGCGGCCCGCTCGCCACCGCCCCGGTGTGCCCCGAGCCGGAGCCGGCGCCCGCGCCGCTGCCCGGCGCGTTCCAGCTCACCGGCGTCGCGACCCGCGACGTGGCGGTGTGGGTGGACGGGCAGCCGATCGGGGCCTCGGGCGGGAGCTTCGTGGCCGCGTCGCTCCCCCCGGGGAACCACGACGTGCGCGTCGCGCAGGGGAGCCGCACCGTGTACAGCGGCCGCATGCGCATCCACTCGGAGCTCGTGCGCCGCTGCGTCCCCGCCCAGTCCGGCCTCGACTGCGTGTACGTCGAGAGCGTCGTGGCCATCCCGCCCCCCGCGCCGGCCCCGCCCCCGGCGCCTCCGCCCGCCGGCCCGACCGCCATGGCCGACCGGGACTTCGCCGGCTTCCTCGAGGCGCTGAAGAAGGAGAGCTTCTCCTCGGACAAGCTCGGCCTCATCACCACCGTGGCGCGGACCGGCTGGTTCAGCATCGCGCAGGTCGGCCTCGTGCTCGACGAGCTCCCCCACTCGAGCGACAAGGTCGACGCCGCGCGCATCCTGGCCCCGAAGGTCGTGGACCGTCAGAACGCCTGGAAGCTCAACGAGCACCTGACCTTCTCGAGCGACAAGGACGCGGTGCAGGCGCTCTTCCGCTGACACATCCGAGACAGGGCGGGTGTGTCGCCGCGCGGGCGTCCGGCGCTCAGGCCGCCGCGGCGCCCGTGGCCACGCCCTCGATCTCCAGCACGGCCACGGTGCGGACGGCGCCGCGCCCCGCGCGCCAGGGCATCACGGCCCCGCCGATCCCCGGGCAGACGTAGACCTGCCGGCCCGGCTCGCCGCAGAGCCCCGTGACGTGCGGAGTCCCTTCGAGCCGCGAGAACAGCCACGGGCTCCACCTCGGGTGGTGCACCTGCCCGCCGTGCGTGTGCCCGGAGAGCACGAGCGGGACCCCGCGCTCCCAGAGCGCCGGCGCGCCGGCCGGGTGGTGCGAGAGCCCGATGGCCGGGCGCCCCGCGAGGCCCTCGGTGGCCCGGGCGGCGTCGGTGCGGGCGTAGGTGAGGTCGTCCACGCCCACGATCGCGAGGCCGTGCACCTCGAGCCAGGTCCAGGCGTTGTCGAGCACGGTCACGCCGGCGTCGGCGAGGGCGCGGGCCACGTCGGCGGCCCCGGCGCGGTGGTCGTGGTTCCCGAGCACCGCCACCTTCGGGCCGGGGAGCGGCGCGAGGAGCTTCACGAGCCGGTGCAGGGCGCCGGTGGTGTGCGCGACGAAGTCGCCGGTGAGCGCCACCACGTCGGGCGCGGCGGCGACGGCGAGGTCGATCGCCTCTCGCACGAGCGCGTCCGGCGTCACGAGCCCGACGTGCAGGTCGGTCAGGTGGGCGACACGCACGCGCCCCGTCCAGCCCGGGTGGGCGACGGGGACGTGCGCCGGCGCGGGCGGCGCGAAGGGATGGCGACGGGGAGGATTCGGCTGGGGTCCAGGTTCCACGCTGATCAACATAAGGGCGCGCGGGCCTCGCGACGCGCGACGCGGAGAAAAGTGACATCGCTCACGCCCCCCGCGTACCCGCGCGTGCTCGCGCCCCCGGTCGGGAGGCGGCCGCGGTATCCTCGGCCCCCCCCCCCGCCCCGGAGCGACCATGCGCAGCGCCCTCCTCTCCGTTCTCGCCCTCCTCGCCGCCTGCGAGCCGGGCCCGGGCCCGAAGGACGAGGCCGTCGACGCCGACCGCGACGGCTACGGCGCGGACGAGGACTGCGACGACGCGGACGGGCGCGTGAGCCCCGACGCGGACGAGACCCCCTATGACGGGGTCGACAACGACTGCGACCCCGCCACGCCGGACGACGACCTCGACGGCGACGGCCACGTCCTCGACGAGGACTGCGACGACGCGGACGCCGCCGTCCACCCGGGCGCCGACGAGATCCCCTACGACGGCATCGACAACGACTGCTCGTCCGAGACCCCGAGCGACGACCTCGACGGCGACGGCTTCACGTCCGACGTGGACTGTGACGACGCCGACGCGGACGTGCACCCGGACGCCGAGGAGACGTGCGACGGCGTCGACGACGACTGCGACGGCGAGACCGACGAGGCCGGCGGCGCGACCTGGTACGCCGACGCCGACGGCGACGGCGCCGGGGACCCGGCCGCGGGCACGGCCTCCTGCGAGCCGGTGCCCGGCGCGGTGGAGAACGCCGACGACTGCGACGACTCGAACGCCGACGCCTTCCCCGGCAACCCGGAGACCTGCGACGAGGTCGACAACAACTGCGACGGCGCGGTGGACGAGGGGGTGACCACCACCTGGTACCAGGACGTCGACGGGGACGGCTGGGGGGTGCCCGACGCGACCCAGGAGGCCTGCGCCCTGCCCACCGGGTACGCGGCGTTCCCCGAGGACTGCGACGACACATCCGCCGATGTGTCACCCGACGCGGCGGAGCTCTGCAACACGATCGACGACGACTGCGACGGGACGGTGGACGAGGACGACGCGCTCGACGCCTCCACCTGGTACGCCGACGCGGACGGCGACGGCTACGGGGACCCGGACAGCGCCGTGGTGAGCTGCGAGCCGCCCTCCGGCTACGTGTCCGACGCGCGCGACTGCGACGACGCCGACGCCGCGCGCAACCCCGACACCACCTGGTACATCGACTTCGACGGCGACGGGTACGGCTCCACGGGCTTCACGCTGACGCAGTGCGAGCAGCCGGCGGGCTACCTCGCGACCGCGGACGACTGCGACGACACCGACGCCGCCACGAGCCCCGCGGGCACCGAGGTCTGCAACGACGTCGACGACGACTGCGACGCGCTGGTGGACGACGCCGACCCGAGCCTCGACACGTCCACCGCCGACACCTGGTACGCGGACGCCGACGGGGACGGCTTCGGCGCGGGGACCGGGACCGTGGCCTGCGACGCCCCCGCCGGCACGGTGGAGGACGCGACGGACTGCGACGACGCCGACGCCGACGTGAACCCCGACGCAGACGAGGGGTGGTTCGACGGCGTGGACGGCGATTGCGACGGCGCGGAGGACCCCGACGCCTGCGACGACGACCCGCCGGCCTCCACGGTGGCGATCGACGCGGCGTGCACCTGGACGCCGACGGTGGGGAGCTTCGACCCGGTGGAGGAGTGGGCGGTCACCTCCTTCGTCACCGAGCCGAACAGCAAGCACGTCATCGTCACTCCGGTGGTCGGCCAGCTCACCGACGACGACGGCGACGGCGACCTCGACGGCGACGACACGCCGGACATCGCCTTCGTCACGAGCAACCGGTCGACCAACTCGAGCGCGGGCGTGCTTCGCGTCCTCTCCGGCGGGGACGGCACCCACCAGCTGAGCGTGTACGGCGCCACCTCCGGCGTGAACACGTACTACCCCTACCGCTACACGACCCTCGCGCTCGGCGACATCGACCAGGACGGCGAGCCCGAGATCGTCGCGACGCTGTACCGCTCCTCGAACTGCTACGTGGGCGCCTACGACACGAGCGGGGCGCTCGAGTGGGTGAACACCACGACGCAGGGCTGCCGGTCGCACGCGCCCGCGCTCGCCGACCTCGAAGGCGACGGCACGGTCGAGGTGATCTTCGGGCGGCAGATCATCAACGGCGAGGACGGGACCACCCAGGCCACCGGCACGGGCGGGCGCGGCTACTACAGCACCTACTCGAACGCGGGCTACATGAGCTTCGCGGCCGATCTCGACGGTGACGGCGACCAGGAGGTCGTCGCCGGCTCGTCCGTGTACGACGCGAGCGGGGCCACCGTGTGCTCCACCGGCGACACCGACGGCTACCCGGGCGCCGCCGACCTCGACGGCGACGGCGACGGCGAGATCGTGGTCGTCGCGGGCGGCACCGTGCGCGTCTACGAGGACGACTGCACCGAGATCGACAGCTGGTCGGTGTACGGCGGCGGCTACGGCGGGCCCCCGACCATCGCCGACTACGACGGCGACGGCGAGCCCGAGATCGGGCTCCCGGGCGACGACTACTACGCGGTGTACGAGGCGGACGGGACGCGGCTCTGGGCCAAGGCGATCGACGACAGCTCGTCGCACAGCACCGGCTCGTCGGTCTTCGACTTCGACGGCGACGGGCAGGCCGAGGTGGTGTACGCCGACGAGTCCTCGCTCTGGGTGTTCGACGGCGCCACGGGCACGGTGCTCCTCCAAGAGAGCTCGCACGCCTCCGGCACGATCAACGAGTACCCGGTCATCGCCGACGTGGACGGCGACGGCAACGCCGAGATCGTCCTCCCCAACGACAACACCGCGTACGGCGTCGCCGTGTACGGCGACGCGAACGACAACTGGGTGAGCGCGCGGACCGTGTGGAACCAGCACGCCTACTCGATCGTCAACGTGGAGGACGACCTCTCGATCCCCGCGGTGCCCACCAGCAACTGGCCGACCTACAACAGCTTCCGCCAGGGGGCGCCGGGGAGCTTCAACGCCACCGACGCGCCGAACGTGTACCCGGTGGCCTACGCCGCGTGCCAGGACGCCTGCGGCGACGGCGTCACCGTGTACGTGCAGGCCGCCAACGACGGGCTCGTGCGCGCCGCGTCCACCGTGACGCTCCTCGTGTACGGCGAGGACGCCGGCGGCGGCCGCACGCTGCTCGCGAGCGACACCCTCGGCTCGAACCTCGACAGCGGCGAGCTCTCCGCCCCCTTCGTGTTCGCCTTCGACGCCGCGGACGTCACGCCCTACGCCCAGCTCGTGGTGGTGATCGACGAGGAGGCGTCCACCAACGAGTGCGACGAGGCCGACAACGAGGCCACGGTGGACATCGGCGCCGTCTGCGAGTGATACATCGCGGGTGTATCAGAGCCCCGCGAGCACCCGATCCGCCCGCTCCCGCGCGAGCGCAACGGCGGCGGGCACGTCGCCGAGGCTGAAGAAGCTCGCCCCGGACCGGGGCGTGCGGATGACCGCGAGGCCGTCGAGCGCGGTGTCGGCGTCCTTGCCGCCGGTGCGGTCGACGAGGTGGGCGATCGCCGGGCGGTCGCCCCGCCACGCGCGCCAGGGCGCGACCATGAGCCGGTCGACCACGCCGCCGTCGCGGTAGCGCGCCCCGTCGAGCTCGATGGGGACGAACACGCCGGGGATCGCGCAGGAGGCCGCGACCGCGCGCGGGAGCGCCCCCTCGCGCAAGAGCGCGGGGCGGCCGTCCGGGGCCACGACGCCGACCGCGAGCGGGTGGCGGAGGTCCGCGAAGGTCGGCGGGAGCAGCTCCTCGAGCCACGCGACGAGCGGGTCGAGCGAAAACGCGCCCCGCCAGATCGTGGCGTGCCAGCCCATGAGATCGAAGGGTCGACGGCCGGCTACGAGCCGCTCCAGCTCGGCGGCGGGGACCCCGCCGGCCCACAACGCGCCGATCAACGCGCCGGACGAGGTGCCGACCACCGCGTCGACGCGCACGCCGCGCGCCTCGACGGCCTGGAGCACCCCGACGTGACGCGCGAAGGCGAGAAAACCGCTGGAGAGGAGGAGGTCGTGGGCCACGCGGCGATGTCACGCGGCGTGGCCCACGGGGCAAGGGCGCTACACGGCCACCTGGTCCGGGAGGCGCTCCGCGTCGCGCCCGGCCGCGATCCACGCGTCAAGGAACGCCTCCAGCGCGCGGGACCACGCGGGGTGGGTCGGCACCCGGTAGCGGCCCCGCGGCACGCTCGCGGCCTCGATCGCGTCGAGGAAGGCCTCGAGGTCACCGAGCCCGGCCAGCAGGCGAACGGGCGTGGCGCGGGCCCGCTCCTCCACGGCGACCGTCACCGGGGCGTGGACGGAGACGGCCACCGGGCCGTGCAGGAACGAGGCGCCGCCGGCCGCGGCGAGGTGCGCGGCCCGGAGCCACGCGTGCAGCCGCCGGTGCGCGGCGCCGTCGATCACGACCTCGCGGAGCAGGGCCGCGCGGAGCGCGCGCGGCCGGGTCGTCGGCTTCCACGCGCGGGCCCGGCGCGCGGCCGCCGCCTCCTCGACGAGGCGCCGGTGCGCGTCGCGGAAGTGCGGCAGGTAGACGAGGTGGGAGAGGGCGTGGTCGCCGACGAGGCCCTTCGGGAGCACCGCGCGCAGGAACGGGAGGCGGTCCTCGACGCGCAGGTGCGCGGTGGCCGCGGTCGCCCAGCGGAACATCGGGCCGAGCTTGTCGCCGACCTGCCGGTCCCAGACCATCGAGCGGATGCGGCCCGTGCGCCGCCGCGAGGCGTCGCGGTCGTCGGTCCACGCATCGACATCCGGCGCGCCGAGGGCGCCGCGGAGGTCCGCGCGGACCGCCGCGCGCTCCTGCTTGTGGATGCGCCGCCGCGCGTGCTGGAAGCCGCGCTTCGTGGACGGAAGGATGCTGCGCGCCATCTGGAGGCGCTTCTCGTCACCGTGGTACACCTGGAACCTCGCGCTTCGGGGAAGCGGCGAGGTCGACGCCCGCTGGAACCGCCCCTACGGCGGTCGGACCGACCTCGCCGGTAGGACGACGCGGCGGGTGGTCGGGCGCATGGACGCTCCAGGGGTGCGGGCGCGCGGGACTGCGCGCGGACCAAACGTAGGCGGGCGATCACACGCCCGCAAGACTGACACATCCGGATGTATCAGGTCGTGCGTCCGGCGGGAGCGGCCTCCACGGCCTCCGCGGCCACCCGAGGGAACCACACGTGCACGGCCGCCCCGCCGCCCGTGTGGCCCTCGGCCCAGGCGCGCCCGCCGTGGCGGTTCAGGATTCGGCGGACGATCGCGAGGCCGATCCCCGTACCCTCGAACTCGTCGGGCCGGTGCAGGCGCTGGAAGGGCTGGAAGAGGCGCCCCGCCTGGCTCTCCTCGAACCCCGCGCCGTCGTCCCGGACGGTGAAGCGCGTGCCCTCGCCATCCGGCACCACCTCCACGGCGATGTGCGCCGGGTCCTTCCCGCGGGTGAACTTCCAGGCGTTGCCGAGGAGGTTCTCCACGACGATGCGGAGGAAGCGGGGGTCGGCGCAGAGCGTGCCCGTCTCGGGGACGGTGCACTCGACGTGCCGATCGGGCTCGCGGGTGCGCAGCTCGGCGAGCACCTCCCCCGCGATCCGCGCGGCGTCCACGGTGCGGCGGTTCAGCTCGCCCCGGGTGCTCCGCGAGAGCAGGAGCAGGTCGTCGATGAGCTGCTGCATCCGGCCGGCGGCGGCGCGCACGCGCCCGAGGTGGGCCCGCGACGCCGCGTCGAGAGGCGCCTCGGAGAGCACGGCCTCGCTGAAGCCGTCGATCGCCCGGAGCGGCGCGCGCAGGTCGTGCGACACGCTGTAGATGAAGGCCTCGAGCTCCTGGTTGGCGGCGGCGAGCTCGCGGGTGCGGGCCTCGAGCAGGGCGTTCATCTCCCGCAACACCCGCGCGTCACGCAGGAGCGTGACGTCGCGCATCACGGCCGCGAAGCCCCGCAACGCGCCGTTTTCGCCGCGCACCGGCGTGACGACGGCGTTCAGCTCGTACGGGGTCCCCGAGCGCCGACGCGCCGACATCGAGAGCTCCGCGCGCCCCTCCGCGCGCACGCGGTCGAGCACGCTGGCGAGGTAGCCCTCGCCGGCGTTCTCCTCCGGTCCGAGCATCGCCACGGGGCGCCCGACCACCTCGCTGGCCGGCCACCCCGTCATGCGCTCGGCGCCGACGTTCCAGCTGATCACCCGCCCGTTGGTGTCGAGGAGCACCATCGCGTAGTCCACGACGTTCTGGAACAGGAGCCGCAGCTGCTCCTCGCTCTCCCGGAGCCGCTCCTCCGCCCGCTGGCGCTCCGCGAGCTCGGCGCGCAGGGCGAGCTCGGCCCGCTCCGCATGCTGCCGGGCGAGGCGCTCGGCGGCCCACAGGCGCGCGTTGTCGATCGCGAGCGCCGCCCGCGCGGCCACCTCGGTCAGGAGCGCTTCCTCCTCCTGGGTGTAGCGCTCCGGCCGACCGAGGCGGACCAGGAAGATCGCGCCCAGGACCCGCCCGCGCGCCAGGAGCGGCACGCCGAGGGAGCACTTCAGCGGCAGCGTCCGCAAGAGCGCCCGCTGCTGCTCGGTCAGGCCCGGCGGCAGCCGGTCCGGGTCGATGGACACCCGCAGGACGGCCCGGTCCTCGAGGAGCGTCCTCCACACGCCCACGCTCGGGTCCGGCGCCGCGGCCGCGGAGACCTGCCGGAGGCGCTCGCGCACGGCAGGCTCGGCGTGCCACACCGCGAAGCCCGGCTGGCCGCGGGCCTCGAGCAGGCGGATCACGCAGGCGTCCCCGGCGGCGGCGCCCACGTGCTGGGCGATCGCGTCCAGGAGCCGCTGCTCGTCGACCACCGCCTCGGCGAACACCGACGACAACGCCGCCAGCACCTCGGCGCGCCCCGCGCGGGCCTCCAGATCCGTCATCCCCCCGAACGTACACACACGCCGGCTGGGTCAGCCTCGGTCACGACCGCGCCATCGCCATCAGTAGCGGCGTTCGAGGTTCTCGGTCGCGAGCTCGTGGAAGCGCCGCGCGAGGCCGCGGACGAGCGCTCCCATCCAGCGGTCGCGTCCCAGCTCGGCCTCCAGCGCCTCGCGGGTGAGCACCCGCGTCACCACGTCGGTGAGCGCGAACACCGACGCCGTGCGCGGCCCGCCGGCGAGGAGCGCCGCCTCCCCGAAGATCTCGCCCGGGCCGAGCTCCGCGATGGGCCCGCCGTTCTGCCGCACCTCGACCGTCCCCTCGACCAGGATGTAGGCGGCGTCCGCCTGGTCACCCTCCCGCACGATCTCCGCCTCCACTGGGAAGCTCCGCAGCTCGAACCACCACCCGCCAGCCCGCACCGCCTCGAGGTCGGCGGCGAGCTCCGCCGTGCTGGCGTAGCGTCGCGAGCGGTCGGGCTCCAGCGCCTTCATCGCGATGCGGACGAGCTCGTATGGCAGCGATCGGTTCGGTGCGACCTGGCTCGGCGGGCGGGGTCGGAGGCCGGCGCGCGCGTTCGCGAGGCGCTCCTCGGGCTCCTTTCCGACGTTGGGCCGCCCGCCGCACAACACGAAGTAGAGGAGCCCGCCCACGCCCCACACGTCGGTGCGCGCGTCGCAGACCTCGCCGCGGGCCTGCTCCGGCGCGACCCAGGCGGTCGTGCCCGCGTAGGGCGCGTCGCTCCGCCCTGCCACCTGCGCGATCCCCCAGTCCATCAGGTAGACCTGCCCGAAGCGGCCGACCATCACGTTCTCCGGCTTCACGTCCCGGTGGATCACCCCGCGCTCGTGCGCGTACCCGAGCGCGTCGCACACCTTGAGCAGGATGTCGATCACGCGCCCGAGCTGCAGCACGCCGAAGGGCTCGGAGCGCACGATCGCGGAGAGCGTGGAGCCCTCGACGCGCTTCATCGTGAACCAGGTCGGCCCCAGGTCGTGCACCGGCACGATGTTCGGGTGCTCGAGCTGCGCGGTGATGCACGCCTCCTTCCGGAAGCGGTCGAGGTGCAGCGGGTCGGCGGACTTCGCCACCTTGGTGGCGACGGAGCGCCCGAGCAGCCGGTCGACCACGAGGTGGACGGCGGCCGTCCCTCCGTGGGCGAACGCGCCGCGGTCGTCATAACGGTCGAGCGGGATCGGGGCGGGAGACTCGTCGGCCATGGCCCGCTTCTAGCCCGATCTCCGGGGCGCCGGTGTACCGGGCATCCCTGCGTCCGACCGGCCCTTGGGATGGCCCTAGGATCCGCGCCGCCCGCGCAGGCGCTCCTGGACCGCGCGGTGCGAGGCCTCGCCCGTGTCCCCGCCCTCCCAGCCGCGCGCTTCGAGGACGTTCCGCAGGCGCTCGATCCGGTCCGTCGGGGTCGGGTGCGTCGAGAGCCAGCCGAGGAACGCGGGCACCTCCCCCTCCATCTCCCGGATCCGCCGGAAGAAGCGCACGATGCCCCGCGGATCCCAGCCCGCCCGGTGCAGGTAGGTGATCGCGAGCGCGTCGGCCTCGTCCTCGGCGCCCCGGCTGTTGGCGGCGAGCACGCCGCCCCCGACGAGCTGCGCCGCGATCTGCTGCAGGAGCGCGGGGTCCTCCCCGATCGCCAGCGCGGCCACCGTCTGCGCGCCGTAGGCCCACACGAGCCGGCGGGCGGGGTGCCGCGCGGCGAGGTGCCCGATCTCGTGCGCCATCACGCCCGCGACCTCGGCCTCGTCCTGCGCGGCCAACAGGAGCCCCGAGAAGACGAACACGTGTCCGCCGGGCGTCGCGAAGGCGTTGACCATCTTCGGGTCGTCGATGACGTGCACGTGCACCTCCTCGACGGCCTCCTGCCGCTTGACCGTTCCGAGGAGCCGCTCGGCAATCCCCTCGACGTACGCGCGGACCACCGGATCCCGCACCTGGCGCACGCCCTGCCGCTCGAGCTCCGCGTGGATCTCGCGCCCGATCGCCCGCTCGTCCTGCTCCGACACGAGCGCCGTCGCCAGCTCCGTCTCGATCTGCACCCGTTGCCGGTGTGTGCACCCGGCGAGCACGAGCGCCAGGACCAGGAGCCACCTCGCCATGTCCTCTCCCCCTTCTCCCCGGAGTAGGCCCGGCGCCGGGCGCCGCCACGCGGCGGCCCGCCGGCCGGGGCCCGGACTACCGAAGCGCGACGGACACCCTCGCGACTTCGCCCTGCCGTCGGCGGGGTCGCCCCGTCTCCGTCACGGGGCCTCCGTCTCCCCGTCACGGCCCCGGCACCACCGCGGCACGGTCGTCGCGCTTTCTGCGCTCGACGCGCGAGCCCGTCCCTCCCACATCCCCGGGAGGCAGCCGCCGCCTGCGCATCCGGCCGCCCCCTTTACCGGGGTACGTCTCTTGCATAGAGCGGTGCGGCGCCATGCCCTCCCAAGCCGCCCCGGTCGGTCCCCTCCGCCTCGGCCTCGCCCGTGTGGCCCCCACGCGCGCGGAGGTCTGGACCTACGGCGTGGGGAGCCTCCTGCCCTTCGCCATCCTCGCGCTCGCGCGCCACCTCCTCGCGCGCGAGGCCGCGGACGAGGCCCGCTGGATCGACCACTGGTACGTGCAGCTCGGCGAGCTCGAGCTCTGGGCGGTCTGGGGCTGGGCGTGGTGGGTCGGCTCCCGGCTCCTCGGCCGCTTCGCGCCCCGGGCCTGGCGCGCCGCCTTCCACCTGGCCGGCGCGGCGCTGTGCCTGTTCTCGGCGCTCGACCTCGCCTACTACCAGACCACGGGCAGCCGCTCCGACTGGGAGATGCTCGCCTACGGCTTCCGCGACTTCGAGCGCGTCTGGCCGGTCGTCTCCTCGGAGCTCACCGCGGGGCGGTGGGCGGCCCTCGGGGCGGTGCTCGCGATCTGCCTCGCGCCGCTCGCCCGGCGTGCCCGGGAGGGCGCCGCGGGCTGGCGCACGCTCGTGTGGCTGGCCGCGCTCGCGCCGGTCGTGCACATGGAGATCGAGGGCCGCGGCAAGCCCGTCGCCGACCTGCGGCCCCTGCAGGCGAGCGTGTTCGACACGCTGCTCGTCGACGGGATGGAGCGCTTCGGCGAGGTCGTGATCCCGGCCGGGCCGGAGGAGCTCGTCCCGCTCGCCGTCCGCGCGCGGGAGGGGGCGCGGCACCCCAACGTCGTGCTGGTCCTCCTGGAGTCGGTCGGCGCGCGGTCCACGACGCCGTACACGCCCACGCTCCAGACCACGCCGAACCTCGCCCGCATGGCCTCCGAGGGCCTCCTGATCGAGGAGCTCACCGCGGTCGTGCCCCACACGTCGAAGGCGCTCGTGTCCACGCTCTGCGGCGACTGGCCGTACCTGCGCGCCGACACGCGCGAGTCCCGCCCCGGCGGGCTCCCCGGCCGCTGCCTCGGCGAGCTCCTCGCGGACGCCGGCTACCGCACCGGCTTCTTCCAGCCCGCCCGCGGCGACTTCGAGGACCGCATCGGGCTCGTGCACGAGATGGGCTTCGGCACGTTCCGGCCGCGCGGGCTCATCGAGTCGCCCGGCTTCGAGAAGACGAACTACTTCGGCATCGACGACCGCGCGATGATCGAGCCCGGGCTCGAGTGGTCCACCGCCGAGCCCGACCGCCCCTTCTTCGCGACCTACCTGACGCTCACGTCGCACCACGACTACACGGTGCCGGCGCACTGGCCCACCAAGGAGTGGCCGGGGCTCGTCGGGCGGCGTGCGAAGTACCTTGCCGCGGTCAACTACGTGGACGACTTCCTCGGCCGCCTCGTGGACGCCTACCGCGACGCCGGGCTCCTCGAGGACACCGTGTTCGTCGTGCTCGGCGACCACGGCGAGGGCTTCGGCGAGCACGGCCGGTCGCAGCACGACCTCGTCATCTACGAGGAAGGCCTGCGCGTGCCCGGCGTCATCTGGGGTCCCGGCGTGCTCGACCGCACCGGCAAAATCGAGGGGAGCCGCCAGCAGATCGACGTGCTGCCCACCGTGCTCGGGCTCGCCGGCGTGGACGTCGTCGGCGGCACGCCCCGGGGCCGGGATCTGCTCGCGCCCGCCGAGGACCGCGTGCTGTACCACTCCTGCTGGCGTGCGCACCGCTGCCTCGCGCGCCGGGAGGGGCCGGACAAGCTCGTCGACCTCTACCGCGACGGCCCGCTCCGCCGCTTCGACCTCACCACCGACCCGCTGGAGCGCCGCGACGCCGCCGACAAGGCGCCCCCCGACGAGCTCCAGGCCCTCCGCGCGGACGCCCGCGCGTGGCGCGGCCGGGTGCTCGGCCGCTACGAGGCGCTGTTCGCGCGCTGGAAACACGACGTGCAGACGCCGGACAAGAGCCCGGCCGTCGCCACGTGGGGCGACCGCGTGTCGCTGCTCGGCTGCGAGCCGGAGCAGCGCAGCGTGCTCCCGGGCGAGACCGTGTGGCTCGACTGCCGCTGGCGCGCCGAGGAGGCGCTCGACGAGGCGCTCCGCGTGTCGGTCGCCGCGCGCGCCGGCAAGGCCGTGAACGAGGACACCTGGGTGCCCGGCGACGGCGAGCTGCCCGTGTGGGAGTGGTCGGTCGGCCACGCCGTCTCCGACACCGTGCGCATCGCCGTGCCCTGGGGCGCCAAGCCCGGCCCGCTCGTCGTGGACGTGGGCTGGGAGACCTACTCCGGCTCCGACCTCACGCTCGCGGACGGCAAGGCCCGCCGCGAGATCGCCACCGTGACCGTGCTCCCGCGCCCCGTGCGCTCCCCCGGCCCCGGGGCCCTCGTCGCCACGGGGGACGAGTCGCCGGTCGAGGAGCCCGACGACGACGCGCTCGACGCTGCGGCGACGCGGTAGGCCTGCGGATGCGGGGTGCCCTCGGGCGCGCCCCCCTTCCCCGACACGTGAGAGCGGGGGGCGTTGCGGGGGGGCTCGGCCCCCCCGCCCCAAGAAGATCCCCTACTCGCCGCGCCCGTAGTACAACCAGGCGCCGCCGCTGTTGAGGTAGCCGAAGCCGTCCCAGCTCGGGGCGCTGGTCATGTAGTCGGCGTAGCCGTCGGCGTTCACGTCGCCGCCGCCGCTCACCGCGTAGCCGACCGCGTCGGCGGTGTTGGCGCCGGTCATGCGGAAGTCGTAGCCGGACGCGGAGCTCGTGCCGGCGGAGACCGGGCCGTACCAGAGGTAGACGGCGCCGGCGCCGGAGAGCGCGCCGTCGTCGTAGCCGGTGGCGCCCACGAACACGTCCGCGAGGCCGTCGGCGTTCACGTCGCCCACACCCGCGAGGGAGCGGCCGAAGAAGTCGTTCGCGGCGCCGCCCCGGATGGTGGAGGTGGCGACCGAGGCGCCCGTGGCCGAGCCCGTCGGCGCGGTCGTGAACAGGTAGACGGCGCCCGCGTCGGTGGCCGCGGAGTCCTCCTTGTCGGCGGTGACGGCGAAGTCGTTCTGCCCGTCGCCGTCGGTGTCGCCGAGGCCCGCGACCGCGAGGCCGAAGCGGTCCCCGTTGGTGCTGCCGGACAGCGTCGCGTCCGCGGCGCTCGGGGAGATCGAGCCGGAGAGCGCGTCCACGCCGTAGAACACGTACACGGCGCCCGGGGTGCTCGTGCTCGCGGTGGCCGGGCCGCCGACCACGAGGTCCGAGAGCCCGTCGCCGTCGAGGTCGGGCGCGAACACCGCGGCGTAGCCGAGGTTCTCGCCGGCCGTGCCGCTCGAGACGAGCAGCGTGGCGTCCGTGGCGAGATCCTCGGCGCCGCCGACGGAGCCGGCGTCCCAGACCGCGACCGCGCCCGCGCTGCTCGACCGGCCGTACGCGCTCACGAGCACGTCGGCGCGCCCGTCGCCGTCGATGTCGGCGCCGTCGATGGCCTGGCCGGCGTAGTTGCTCGCGTCGGACGGGCCGAAGGAGGCGTAGGCGTCGGAGACCGACGTGGGCGTGGTGCCGCCCACGAACAGGTAGGCCGCGCCGCGGTCGTTCGTCTCGGCCTTCCACGCGGACGCGAGGATGTCGTCGAGGCCGTCGCCGTCGACGTCGCCGGCGAAGCGGGCCTGCCAGCCGAACTGGTCGTTGGCGACCGTGGTGCCGCCGACGATCGACACGTCGGCGGTGGCGAGCTCGTCGGAAGTGTCGACCGGGCCGTACCAGAGCAGCGTGCGGCCCGCGTCGGCCACGGCGCCCTCGTCGTGGTAGGCCTGCCCGACGAGCACGTCGTCGTAGCCGTCGCCGTCGAAGTCGCCGTTGTTGGCCACCGCGTGGCCGACCGCGTAGTTGGCCGCGGTGCCGTAGGCGCGGAAGTCGTACTCGTACTTGACCGTCTGGCTGCCGCTCCACTCGCAGGTGGTGGGGTCGGGGTCGCAGTCGTTGTCGACCGCGTCGTTGCACACCTCGGCCGCGCCGGGGTTGGTGGTGGACGCGGCGTCGTCGCAGTCCGTGGCGTCCGCGACGTAGCCGCTCGGCGCCGCGCAGGAGGTGGTGGTGCTGCCGGCGTCGCCGTAGCCGTCCCCGTCGGCGTCCGCGTAGTACGTGTTGCTGCCGGGCGCGCCGTCGTCCGCCGTGCCGTCGCAGTCCTCGTCCACGCCGTCGCAGGTCTCGGCCGCGAGCGGGTTGATCGCCGCGTCCGCGTCGTCGCAGTCGCCGCCGGTGCCGATCGTGCCGGCCGGCATGTCACACGCGAGGACCTCGCTCGCGTCGTCGCCGTACCCGTCGCCGTCCGCGTCGGTGTACCAGGGATCGCCGTCGGACGGGTCGTCGTCGATCGCGCCGTCGCAGTCGTCGTCGACGTCGTTGCAGGTCTCGGTGCCGGCGGGGCTCACGGACGCGGAGGTGTCGTCGCAGTCGGTGGCGTCGGTGACGTAGCCGGCGGGCTGGTCGCAGGCCTCGTCGACCACGAGCGCGTCGCCGTAGCCGTCGCCATCCGCGTCGGCATACCACTGCGACGAGTCGCTCGCGCCGTCGTCCACCGTGCCGTCGCAGTCGTCGTCGACGTCGTTGCAGGTCTCGACCGCGCCGGGGTTGATGCCGGCGTCGGTGTCGTCGCAGTCGGCGGAGGCGACGTAGCCGTCGCCGTCCACGTCGGGATCGGTGAGGCAGTCGTAGTTGGCCGCGCCGGGCGTGCCGTGCTCGTCGTTGGCCGTGGTGGCGGTGTCGTACCAGCGCCAGGCCGTGTTGTTGGTCGGCGTGCCGGCGGAGTTGCTCGCGGTGGAGCACCACGCGCCGATGCCGTCGTTCAGCGCGCCGTCGAAGTAGGCCGGGTCGAGCGACGTGGAGAAGCGGGCGTTGCGCGGCCAGTAGCCGTTCGTCGCGTCGTAGGTCCACTTGACCGAGTCGATCTTGGTGCCGGTGGTGCGGCTCCCGCCGACGTAGAGCGCGACCGTGTCGCTGTCGCGGCGGATGTAGAACGTGTTGTCGTGGTACTCGCCGACGTAGGAGGCCGCCTCCGCCTCGTCGCCCCACACGTAGTCGCAGGTGAGCGGCCACGCGGCGCCGGCGGAGGCCTCGTAGTCGTCGCTGTCGCAGAACACGGCGTAGTCGCCGGGGGCGAGGAGCGGCGCCGCGGCCGGGTCGAGCGTGACCTGGTTGTAGGGGGCCGAGTGCCCGCGCGAGAGCACCCAGTTCGAGAGGTCGATCGTGCGGGCGGAGGTGTTGTGCACCTCCACCCACGAGCCGTTGTTCACGATGACCGTGCCGCCGAACCAGGCCTGGCGGTTGAACTCCGTGACGATGACGTCGCCCACGGCGACGAAATCCTCGTCCACCCAGCCGTCGCAGTCGTCGTCGGCGAGGTTGTCGCCCTCGGCCCCGTCGGGGCTCACGGCCGCGTCGGCGTCGTCGCAGTCGCTGTCGTTGTCGACGTAGCCGGCGGGCGCGGTGCAGGAGGTGCTGGTCGCGTCGGCGTCGCCGTAGCCGTCCCCGTCGGTGTCCGCGAAGAAGACGTTGGAGCCCGTGGTCTCCTCGTCGACGGAGCCGTCGCAGTCGTTGTCGAGCTCGTCGCAGATCTCGGTCGCGCCCGGGTAGGAGTCGGCGGTCGAGTCGTCGCAGTCCGTGGCGTCGGCGACGTAGTCGCTGGCGGGCAACACGCACGCGGTGACGCCGAAGCCGGCGTCGCCGTAGCCGTCGGCGTCGGTGTCGGGGTACCAGGTGGAGCCGGCGGTGCCGTCGTCCACGAGCCCGTCGCAGTCCTGGTCCACGCCGTCGCAGGTCTCGGTGGCGCCCGGGTTGATGGCGGCGTCGGTCTCGTCGCAGTCGTCGGTGCCGGTGTAGCCGTCGCCGTCGAGGTCGGGATCGTTCGGGCAGTCGTAGTTGGCCGCGCCGGGCGTGCCGTACTCGTCGTAGCTGGTGCGCGCCACGTCGTACCAGCGCCACGCGCTGTCGTAGGAGACCGAGCCGGTGGTCGACGAGCTCGTGGAGCACCACACGTCGATGCTGTCGTTGTCGACGCCGTTGTGGTAGGTCGGGTCGAGCGACATCGAGAAGCGGGCGTTGCGCGGCCAGTAGCCGTTCGTCGCGTCGTAGTACCAGCGCACCGCGTCGATCTCGGTGCCGGTGGTGCGGCTGCCGCCGACGTAGAGGGCCACGCGGTCGGAGTCGCGGCGCAGCCAGAACGTGTTGTCGTGGTACGTGCCGACGTAGGTCGAGGCCTGCGTCTCGTCGCCCCAGACGTAGTCGCAGGTGAGCGGCCAGGCGGCCGTGGCGGAGGCCTGGTAGTCGTCGGTGTCGCAGAACACGGCGTAGTCGCCGGGGGCGAGCACCGGGGCCGCGGCGGGGTCGAGCGTGACCTGGTTGAGGGGCGCGGAGGCGCCGCGCGCGAGGACCCAGTTGGCGAGGTCGACCGTGCGGTCCGAGACGTTGTGGACCTCGACCCAGGACCCGTTGTTGTTGACGACCGCCGAGCCGAAGCGGGACTGGCGGTTGATCTCGGTGACGACGACGTCGCCCTCGACCACGAAGTCCTCGTCCACCCAGCCGTCGCAGTCGTTGTCCACGAGGTCGTCCGCCTCGGTGGCGCCCGGGTAGGCGGTCGCGTCGGCGTCGTCGCAGTCGGTGCCGGTGGGCGAGCCGTCGCCGTCGCCGTCGCCCGCGGTCGGGACGCGCGTGCCCTCCGGCAGGACCGCGAGGTGCACGCCCGCGGCGTCCGGCGTGGCCAGGTCGGACGCGAGGTCCGATGCGGAGTCCGGCGCGGAGTCGAACGCCCCGTCGGGCTGCCCCTCGAGCCCGCACGCGGCGAGGGTGAGCGCGGAGAGCGGGCCGAACAGCGCGAGGAAGGAGCTCGGGCGGGACATCGTGACCTCGGATGGCGGTCTCGGAACGGAGACACACGCCGACACCCGGGAGCGTAAGCGCACGCGAGACGGCGGAGCAACTACACGCCGCTGACGTCGCGCCCGAGCCGCGAGTTCGCACGTCGGGACGCGCCGATCCGGCGGGGGGCGACTACACGACTCCCAAGGATGGAGGGAGCAGATGTGGATCGTCGCTGCGCTCGCGGCCGCGCTCGCGGCCGAAGCGGAGGTCGAGCCGGCGAAGCTCGACGTGACCGGGGTTGGCGAGGTGTACGTGGCGCCCGACGAGGCGGTGCTCACGCTGGGGGTGCGCGCGCAGGCGGACACCGCGGACCAGGCCTTCGACGACGCCGCCGCGATCATGCAGGACGTGGTCGCCGCCGTGGGCCAGGGGGTGTCGAAGGAGCGCATCCGCACGAGCCGGCTCTCGTTGGAGCCGCGCTACGAGTACACGGAGAACGCGGCCCCGCGGCTCGTCGGCTACGAGGCCGGCGCGCTGCTGGAGATCCGCGTGGACGACCCGAACGAGGTCGGCGCGGTGCTCGACGCGGCCGTGGCCGCCGGCGCGAACGAGGTGGCCGGCATCGCCTGGATCGTGGAGGACGAGGACGCCGCGCGCCAGGAGGCGCTCGACGCCGCGGTGGCGGACGCCCGGACCAACGCCGCGCAGGTCGCGAGCGACCTCGGCATCGCGCTCGGGGCCCCGCTGCGGGTGGAGATCCGGGCGCAGCAGTCCTCGCCGCCGGTGATGTACGAGCGGGCCTACGCGGAGGACTCCGACATGGGGGCCGGCATGCCGGTGCTCGGCGGGGAGCAGATCTACTACGCCGAGGTGGACGTGAGCTTCGCGATCGAGGAGCTGGAGGCGGAGCCGGGCAGCTGAACGGCCCCCAAATCGGGGGGATCCCGTAGGAGGACGCCCGTCGTAGGGTGCGTCCGGAGCCCCCGCCACGCACGCCACGCGAACGACGCCGGAGCGTGCGTGCGCGGGGGCACCTCCTCTGGATCGCGCCCGAGGCGTCCAGCGGGCGACGGGAGGATTTCCGGTCAGCCTCTAGGCGTGCGCGAGGCGGCCGGGCAGCGCGAAGCGGGCCGGCACCCCGGCGAGGCCCTCGCGGACGGCCTGCTCCCAGTAGCGGACGCCGACCTCGTAGCGGCCGCTCTCGAGCAGCGGGGCGGCGGTGATCGCGCGGTTGACCGAGTACATGCGCTCCAGCACCGCGTCCCAGTTGTCGGGCGCGGGGGTCTTCAGCGCCTCGAGCAGCGGGGGCGGGAGGACGCGGCGCGTGACCGCCCAGCCGAGCCCGCGGATGGCGCGCGCGCGGAGCCGGGTCATCGGGTCGTCCCCGGGCGGCGCCAGGGCGCCGTCCATCAGGATGTGGACGAGCGCGCGGGCGTCGTCGTCGGGGGGCGCCTGCGTGGAGGTGAGGAGATCCCAGAACGCGCGCGCGGCGGCCTCGTCGGCGAACAGGAGCTCCTCGGGGACGCCCATCACGTGCCCGATCCAGCGCCAGAGGTGCAGGAGGTCGGCGCGCTCGTCGGGGCGGAGCGTCACGCCGAGGCAGTCGAGGCCGTCGATGACGAGCAGCGAGAAGAGGAGCACCGTGCCGGCGCTGTCGAAGGCGTTGATGGGCACGCCCCACTCCTCCAGGCGCCACCGGGGCGACGTGAGCAGCATCCGCCGCACCCCGGCGTGCATCATCCGCACCATCAGCGCCGCCTGCCACCCCTCCCGCCACGGCCGGACCCCGCCCGCGGCCGTGACCGCCTGGACGAAGCGGGCCGTCTCCGCGAGCCGGCGCCGCGCACCGGCCTCGAGCCGGCCCGTGAACACGAGCGGCTTGTTGCCGGCGGGCGAGCAGTAGCCGAGCACGAGCGACACGGAGCCGAGGACGAGCCCGGCCGCCCCGCCGGTGCGGAGGAACGCCTCGGCCCCGCGCGCGAGCCGCGGGGGCTCGACCCAGGCGGGGTAGATGGCGGCCTCGTGGAGGAGCCCGTCGAGCGCGACGGGGAGGGGCCCGTCGCCGCGCCCGTCGCGGAAGGCCCGCGCCAGGAGCCGGTGGCGCTCCGGCGGGGTGAGGTGGGCGAGCGCGTCGGTGACGGCGTCCGCGGCGATGTCGCCCACCATCAGCCAGCGTCCCAGGCGGTCCACCCCCTCGCCGTGGCGGCGGCGGGTGTCGTCCAGGTTGATGTACCGGGTCGGGGTCATGCTCCTCAGATTGTCCACCGCGCGGCCGTCCGGCGCGAGCACCACGCTCCGGGGGCGGGCTCGACTACGGGGCGGGCGCGTCGGGCCCCGGGTCCCGGCGGAGGTGCACATCCGGGGCGCGGCGACCGGGCGAGCGCCGTGCTACCGTCCGGCGATGCGATTCGCCCTCCTCTTCGCGCTCACGACGATCGGCGGCTGCGGCCGCGGGTCGGAAGCCTGCATCTCCGCCAAGGACGCCGCCCGCACCGCCTGGGGCGAGGTCAGCGTCCGCTACGGCCTCGCGTTGTCGGCCGCCGAGGACGCGCTCGCGGAGCCGACCGGCCGCCTCGCGGCCCTGGAGCGGCGCCCCGACGCGCCCGCCGAGGGCAAGGCCGCGCTGGCCGCGGAGGTCGCCGAGAAGCAAGCCGCCGTGGACGCGCTCCGCCCGAAGGTCGAGGCCGCGCAGACGGCGTCCACCGCGTTCGCGGCGCAGAAGGCGAGCGACGCGCGCGCCCTCGCGGCGTCCATGGCGGAGAAGCTCGAGGGCGAGGACGTGGCCGCCGCGCTCGTCAAGGCCGAGGCCGCCGCGTCGGCCTGCGCCGGCATCGAGTAGCGAGGCCGTCGGGGTCGGCGCTGGCGGGATCGCGATCTCGAGGGCGACACAGCTCGCACAGATGTCGAGGTCTCGGCGAGTTGTGACGCGACTTCGCGCTGGAAGGCGACGCAGCTCGCAGAGATGTGGAGGTCTCGGCGAGTTGTGACGCGATTTCGGGCTGGAAGGCGACGCAGCTCGCGGAGATGTCGAGGTCTCGGCGGGTCGTGACGCGACTTCGCCGCTGGAAGGCGACGCAGCTCGCGGAGATGTGGAGGTCACCACGAGTCGTGTCGCGTCCCCTCCGCGGCGGAGGGCGCTCGCGACCAGGCGCGTCGGCGCCATCGGGGCGCGGGCGATAGACCGCGCCGTGCCCTCCCTCGGCGAGCTCTGCGCGCTCCTCGCACCGCTCGCGTGGTCGGTCGCGCTCGTCCTGTTCAAGCGATCCTCCAGCGCGCCCGCGCTCTCGCTGAACCTCTTCAAGAACGTGGTCGCCATCGCGCTCCTCACGCTGACGATGGCGGTGCTCGGCACGGCGCCGCCCGCCGACCGGCCCCTCGGCGACTGGCTCCGGCTCGCGGTCAGCGGGCTCCTCGGCCTCGCCGTGGCCGACACGCTGCTCTTCGAGGGCCTCCGCCGCATCGGGGCCGGGCGCCTCGCGGTCGTCGACACCATCTACGCGCCGCTCGTGGTCGCCCTCTCCTGGCTGTTCCTCGGGGAGCGGCTCGACGGCCCGTTCCTGGTCGGCGCGGCGGCGGTGATCGGCGGCGTGACGCTCGCGTCGTGGGATCCCGGCGCCATCGCGCGCGAAGGCGGCCGCGAGGTGTGGATCGGCGTGGTGTACGCGCTGCTCGCCATCAGCGGCACCGCCACCGGCGTGGTGATCGCCAAGCCGGTGCTCGCGGGCTCCGACCTGGTCGAGGTGACGTGGACGCGGCTCGTGGCGGGCGTCGTCGGCATGGCCGTGTGGATCGTGGTTCGGGGCCGGGGCGCGGAGGCGATCGTGGCGTTCCGCCCGGGGCCGCTCTGGCGCACGTTGTTGCCCGCGACCTTCTTCGGCACGTACCTGTCGCTGCTCTTCTGGCTCGGCGGCTTCAAGTGGGCCGACGCCTCCGTCGCCGCCGTGCTCAACCAGCTCGCGACGGTGTACCTGCTCCTGTTCGCGCGCTTCGTGCTGAAGGAGACGGTGCGCCCGCGGCAGGCCCTGGGGGCGCTCGTCGCGGCGTCGGGGGCGCTGGTGATCGTGCTGGGGAGGTAGGGAGACCGGGGCAGCCGGCCGCGCCGGAGGCGCGCCGCCGCGGCGACGGGGGGTGGCGGGAAGGGCGTCGGTGGTTCAGCTGCCGATGCGGCAGGCGACCGGCGGGCGGGCGGCGGCCCCGCGCCGCCCGGCTCGGCGCGACCGGCCCGCCGCGAGGCGGCCGGGCGCGTCAGCCGAGGCCGAAGGCCGACGCGAAGCGGGGCGAAAGCCAGCCCCCGCGCGCAAGCCGGGGGCTGGTCGTACGGCCCAGAGGGCGCCGACGGTGCCGTCTTCGGCACCGGGCCGCCCCGACGACGTGATCAGAAGCTCGCGCGCATCCAGTCGACGATCAGCTGCGCCTCCTCCTCGGTCACGTCCTGCGCGGGCATCTCCTCGCGGCCGTTCACCACGATGGCGACGATCTGCGCGTCCGTGAGGCGGCCGAGCTCGCGGGTGATGTCCGGACCGCTGTAGGTCCCGTGGCCGTCCACGCCGTGGCAGCTCGAGCACACCTCGGCGTAGAGGTCACCCCCGTCGGGCGTGGTGTCGCTGTCCGTGTCGGCGTCGGTGTCGGCGTCGGTGTCGGCGTCGGACTCCTCGGAGGCGGTGTCGAGCGGATCGGGGCCGCTGCCGCACGCAGCGAGGGCGAGGAGGAGGAGGTAGCGGGGCATGTCGTCTCCGGGGCGCGCTCTCTTAGCCGGGGAAACCGGGGCTCCGCCATGCCGTCCCGGGCCCGTGTGTTCGCACGAACGCGGATAAGCTCGGCCCGACCCGGAGCCCTCCATGTCCGCTCGCTTCGCCCTCCTCGTGGGCGTGTCCGACTACCGCGCCTTCGACCTCTCCGCGGGCCAGCCCCGCGGCACCTCGGACCTCTACGGCCCGCCCCAGAACCTCGCGGCGATGTGGGACTTCTGCCTCGGCCTCGGCTACCCCGCCGCGGACATCGGCCTGCTCGCGAGCCCGCTCGTGCCCCCGCGGGGCGGGCACCCCGCGCTCTACGCCGCGGCCACGCGCGAGACCGTGCTCGACGGCGTGCGCGCCCTGGCCGAGCGCCTCGCGTCGAGCGCCGAGAGCCAGGGCCTGATCTGGTTCTCCGGCCACGGCGACGAGCTCGAGGGGGTGGGCCCCGTGCTCTGCACCGAGGACACGGAGCTCCGCGACGGCACCCTCCGGAACGTGGTCACCCTCGCGGAGATCGCCGCGATCCTGGAGACGCACGCGCCCGGCCGCGCGGTCACCCTCGTGCTCGACAGCTGCAGCTCCGGCATGCCGTCGCCGCGGACGAACCGCACGCTCGGGCGTTTGCGCGGCGTCGCGCGCCTCCGCGACGGCGACACGCTGATCTCGGCGACCGGGCCGGGGCAGGTGGGCGTGGAGATCCAGGTGGACGGGGTGTGGCGCGGGGCGCTCACCTGGGCGCTCTGCGCGGCCGCGGCGCCGTACACGCGCAAGCTGGCCCGCGGCTTCCTGGTGCCGGACCTCTCGGTGGCCAGCTGGGTGAACCGCGCCCGGCTGCTGCTGCGCGGCGTGTCCGTGACGCAGCGGCCGGAAGTGCACGGCGACGGCGGCGCCGTGGTCCTGCAGCCGACGGGGGTGCCGCCCATCCGCGTCACGAACCGGCTCGCCGACCAGCGCCGGGGCGACATCGAGATCTTCGGGGACGAGTCGGGCCACGTGTTCGAGGGCGACGAGTCGGCGTGGATGAGCTTCACCCTTCGCGACACCGCGGGGAACGCGATCGGGCGCTTCGTCACCAGCTACCAGACGCCCCCGGCGGCGCTGCCCCCCTACTGCGACTTCTGGGAGTGGTCGGGCACGCCCTGGCCCGACGACTTCCGCATGGACTTCCAGGCGTCGGGCACGCCCGGCCAGGGCCCCACGCCCACCAACCTGCCGCCCCCGGTCCCGATGATGGCGTTCCCGCCGGGCCTGGCGCAGTCGGCGTTCGGCCCGCACGGGACCAGCGGGTTCCAGGTGTGGGGCGTGTACGAGGCGTCGGTGCCGAACGTGTTCCTCGCCTACCTCCTCCGCGACACGACGAGCGGCGCCTTGAAGTGGCTCATCACCTGGCCGGGCTACTCCCAGCGCGGCCAGCTGCTCACCGCCCTGCCGAGCCCCGGCGGCGACGGCGGCGTCGAGCTCGGCGACGACGGGGGGCTGCTCTACTACGCGCGGATCTCGTCGCCGCCCGCCACCCTGGGCGGGGTCGTGGCGGCCTACGACGTGCACGCCGCGTTCGAGGGCTGAGGCGCGACGTGCCTACGCGGGCACCCCGCGGAACGAGGCGACCATGCGGAAGCCGACCCCGGTGATCCGCTGGCCGGGGCGGCCCACGAGCCGGTTGGCGGGCCGACAGAAGGCGGCGGCGCTGTACCAGTTTCCGCCGCGCAGGACGACCAGCTCGGCGTCGGAGGCGGCCTCGCGGGCCCGGAGCCGGTCGGCGGACAGGCGGCCGTCGGCGGGCAGCGCGCCGTCGGCGGTCCAGGCGTTCGCGCACAGGTCGCGCACGTTGCCGGCGAGGCCGCGCACGCCGTAGGCGCTCTCGTCGTCCGGGAAGGCGTGGACCGGCGCGCGGGCGGGCCCGCCGGGGCCCTCGGACATGTTGATCTCCGCGGGCTCGAAGTGGCGGCCCCACGGCCACGGCCGCCCGTCCACGCCGCGCGCCGCCTTCTCCCACTCGACCTCGTCGGGCAGCCGCCACGGCTCGCCGAACATCGGCGGCTGGGCGTCGCAGAAGCGGCGGGCCGCGTGCCACGTGATCTGGGTGATGGGGAGGTCGGGCGCCCAGATCGCGCCGTTGTCGTCCGGGCCGGCCTCCCAGCCGTCGTCCCCGAGCCGGTAGATCGGCCGGACGTCCCCCTTGGTGCGCGGCAGGAGCGCGTCGACCTCGCGGCCCGCGGCCGCCTCCGCGCGGACGAACGCGAGCCACTCGCCGTGGGTGACCGGGAAGCGCCGCATCACGAAGCCGTCGACCCACACCCGCCGCGCCGGGAGGCAGTCCGCGGCGTCCGGGTCGCCGCCGCAGCGGAACCACCCCGCGGGCACGTGGCAGGCGCCCGGGGCCGCCCCCTCCGGCAGGAGCGGCACGGTGCCCTCCCACGCTCCGAGCCGCTCGAGCGCCACCGGCAGCCGCGTGGGCGCGTACCCCGGCGCCTCGACCACGAGCAGGTGGGAGCCGTGCGGCACGCGCGCGCCCACGAGCGGCGTGTCGCCGAGCACCTGCCCGGGACCGGGGACGAGCCGCCGATCCCGCTCCACCCACGGGTGGAGGGTCACGCGCGCGCCGGCCGGCGCGGTGGTCAGCGAGAGCGTCGCGTCGCCGCGCAGCCACGCGGCGTGCCGGCCGCGGTCGTGGGCGCGCAGCAGGATCTCGCCGATCGAGGCGGCGTCGGGGTCGCCGCGGGCCTCCGCGCGCTCCATGCGGGCCTGGTACAGGTCGGCGAGGCGGGCGTGCACGGCGTCCGCCGTCGGATCGAGGTTCAGCGCGGCGTGCAGCTCGCGCTCGACCTCCGCCTCCACGAGCGCGGCCTGCCGCGAGAGCTCGGCGGCCTCCTGCTCGCGCGCCCAGCCCGCGCGCCGCTCCTCGGGGCGCTTCGAGCGTCGCGCCGCCTCCTCTTTCGCCGCCGCGCCCGCCGCCTGGAGCGCCGCGAGCGCCGGCAGCCGCTCCAGCGTGCGCCCGAGCAGCGCCACGGCCTGCTCCCGGCGACGGGCCCCGTCGAGCCACGCGAGCGCCTCGTCCGCGAGCGCGTCGGCGCGGGGTCGCGCGGTGGGGTCGCGCGCCATCGCGCGTGTACACAGCGCCACCAGCTCGGCGGGCGCTTCTTCCGGGAAGCCATCCCACGTCTCCGCGCCGGGGGGCCGCCCGGCGAGCACGTAGTGGAGGACGCCCCCGAGCGCGTAGACGTCGCCGGCCTCGCCACCGGCCGCCCCCACGGCCACCTCGGGCGCCATGTAGCCGGGGGTCCCGAGCACCAGGCCGTCCTCGGCGTCGTCCGCGCGACAGGCCAGCCCCCAGTCCATGACCTGCACCACGCCGAAGGCGCCGACCATGATGTTGTCGGGCTTCACGTCGCGGTGGAGCACCCCGCGGCTGTGCGCGTACGCGACCGCCTGGCAGGCCCGCGCGAAGGCGTCGACGCGGCGGTGCAGCGTCCACTCGCCCGCGGCGAGCACCGCGCGGAAGGTCCGCCCGCGCACCTCCTGCATCGTGAACCAGGGCCGGCCGTCCTCCAGCGTGCCCTGGTCGTGCACCACCACCACGCCCGGGTGGTGCAGCGTGGCGGTGAGCGCCGCCTCCCGCCGGAAGCGCGCGAGGGCGCCCGGGTGGGCGAGCAGCGCCTTGTGCAGCACCTTCATCGCCAGGGTGCGCCCCATCCACCGGTCGTGCACGCGCCGCACGTCCCCCGTGGCCCCGGCGCCGATGCGGCCGAGGTCCTCGTAGCGATCGCCCGTCGGGAGCGCGGGGACCGCGGTCGCGCCGAGCGCGTCGAGCACCCCCGTCGTGAGCTGGGTGTGGCCGCCGTGCTCCGCCACGAGGGACGCCATCAACGAGGCGAGCTGCAGAATCGCGCCGGACGAAAGACCGTGCTCCCGGCAGAAGCGTCGCAGCCGCGGATCGGTGGCGTAGTCTACGGCCATGGGCGTGCTCCACTCTACCTCCCCCGAGCTGTGGATCCCGCTCGCACCCCACGTCGTGATGGGGCGCTCCGGGGTGTGTCACCCCCGGTTGAAGGACCCGCGGGTGTCCAGCGAGCACCTGAGCGTCACCTGGCGCGACGGTTGCTGGTTCGTGCGCGACCTCGGGAGCCGGAACGGCACGACGGTCGGGGGCGAGCGGCTCGCGTCCGGGGAGGAGCGCGCGTTGGCCGCCGGGGACGAGCTCGGCCTCGGGGCGCTGCGCTTCGTGCTGGTCGACGCGGCGGGGCCCGAGCCCTGCGCGCGCCGGCTCCCGGGCGAGGCGATGCGGAGCGCCCAGGGCGGGGTCCTCGCGTTGCCGGACGACGACCGCCCGATCCTCACGGTGTTCCAGGGCGCCGACGGCGAGTGGGTCGGGGAGCGGGACGGCCAGGAGGAGGAGGTGCTCGACGGCGACGTCGTGTCGCTCGACGGCGAGGCCTGGATGCTGCACCTGCCCCGCGGGCACGTCGCCACCATCGAGGCCCGCGCCACCACGGCGGAGATCGCCTTCGCCGTGAGCCCCGACGAGGAGCACGTGGAGCTCCGCCTCCGCCTCGACGGCGCCGAGCGGGTGCTCGAGGCCCGGGCCCACTACTACACGCTCCTCACGCTCGCCCGGGCGCGGCTGCACGACGCGGAGCACGGCCGCGGCCGGTCCGGCTGGCGCTCGGTCGCGGAGCTGTGTCACGACCTGCGCTGCGACGAGAACAAGCTCAACGTGGACGTGTTCCGCTGCCGCCAGGATCTCGGCCGCTTCCTGCCCACCGCCGCGCGCGTGGTGGAGCGGCGGCGCACCTCCCGCGAGCTCCGGTTCCGCCCGGAGACGGTCGCCATCCACCGGCTCCCGTAGGTCCGCGGCCCCGTAATCTTCCCGTAATCCAAGGGGGGTCCCCCCCTCGTAGGGTCTCCCTGTCATCGGCGCGAGACGCCGGTACCACCAGGGCGCGGATGCTCGGGTGAACCCTACGGAAGCCCCATGTCGAACAGCACCAACGTCGCGACGGTCGTCGACCACGCCGGCACGCTCTACGCCTACACCGCGCGCCAGTCGTCGATCACCCGGCTCACCCGGACCGTGAGCGGCTCCAAGAGCGCGAAGAGCCTGAACCTGGACAATTCCAACGTCAGCAGCGAGGCCGGCATCGGCGTGGCGCTCTCGCCGCCCAGCACGAAGTCGCCCGCGGGCCAGCGCGTCCTGTTCTGGGTGACGGACGACAACGCGCTCGTGACCGGGATCGACGCCGCCGGCGCCACGGTCCGCACCGTCGGGATGACCGCCAACAAGAGCTACTGCTCCATCGGCGTCGCCTCCCTCGCCGCGGGCGCGGTCACGGCCCACTTCAACGGCTCCACCGTCGTCGTGGCGGTCTGGGGTTGGAGCGGCCTGCTCGGCGGCTCCCCCAAGGCCTCGGTCACCCGGCAGTGGTCGGCGTCGAAGCTCGGCGCCGGCAACGCCTCCGCGTTCTCGGGCGACGACGGCTACAACGGCAGCTCGGCGGCCCTCGCCACCTTCATCGACGCCTCCGGCGCCACCCGCCTCTTCCTCGTCACCACCTGGAAGGAGAGCGACGGCAAGGTGCACGTGCTCGGCAACGTCGTCGACGTCGACACCGACATGGACGGCGACACGGTCACCGCCACCGACCTCGACGTGAGCGGCGCCGTGCTCGACCGCGTCGCCAAGAGCGTCGCCAACTGCCCGAGCGTGCTCCAGCGCCCCGACGGCCGGCTCATGGTCTGGTACGCCGACGGCAACGGCATCCAGCAGGCCCTCGTCACCCCCACCACCGGCTCCGACTGGTACGGCGACTGGTCCTACGGCACCGGCCAGGGCGGCGTGCCCGCGCTCGGCCACTACGCCTACCCCTGCGCCCTCGCCTTCGTGCCGGGCAGCGTCTCCACCTCCACGAGCCCCGTCGCCAACGCGCTCATCGACGCCACGGTCGACGTGTTCGACGGGGTGTTCGCCCAGTCCGACGACGCGATCCAGACCTGGGTGGACGACGACAAGTGGGGGACGATCCGCCGCACCGCGCAGGCCCCGCAGCCGCAGCAGCAGATCCTCGCCCTCGGGCTCATCTACGGCCCGCCGCCCGTGCCGCTCCAGAACATCAACATGCCCGCGGAGTACAGCAACGCGGGGACGAGCGGCATCGTCAGCTTCTCGCAGAGCACGGGCTCCACGCAGGGCATGAGCGCCCAGCTCGGCGCCTCGCTCTTCGGCAAGATCGGCGGCTCGGCCGGCTACGAGGAGGAGGTCTCGGTCTTCGGCTACACGATCGAGAGCTTCTCCGCGAAGGTGCAGGTGGAGCTCACCCTGGGCGCCTCGCTGATGGGCACGTGGTCCGAGGACACCACCCAGTCGGTGACCACGACCGTGCAGGCCACCGTGAGCCTCGCCGGGCACGCCGGCTCGAGCCCGAGCGACCCCAACGCCTACACGGTGCAGCAGAACGGCCAGATCGTGGGGCTCGCCAGCTCGTGGGCCAGCTACGTGTACGACTTCGTCGACAAGAACGGCGACGCCCCCACGAACGGGCTGTCCTTCGTGGCGGTGTTCCCCTACCAGCCGTCGCTCGTGGTCACGCCGTTCGTGATCCCGTCCGGCGCCGAGGGTCCCCACCCGGGCGACCTCACGACGTACCAGCTCACCCAGACCCAGCTGAACGAGCTCGACGCGCGCGCGCACGCCGTGGGCGGGCGCCCCTACCTGCAGGTGTCCTGGTCGGCGGGCGGCCTCACCGCGCAGCAGGCCGAGACCTACGACCAGTCGAGCTGGGGCGTGAACCTCGGCCTGGACCTCGAGGTCCTGCTCGGCGGGGAGGTGTCCGGGAACCTGCTGGGCGTGAACGGCACCATCAACGGCTCCGCCACGCTCAAGGCCAACTTCGGCTACACGTGGTCCGGCGGCGGCTCCACCACGGCGCAGTTCTCGAGCTCCGTGGAGGTGCCGGGCAACCCCTCCGCGCGCGGCACCTACAGCGCGTACGGCTACCGGGCCTACCTGCTCGCCGAGTCCGCGGAGAACCTCCGCGCGCTCCCCGCGGGCTCGACCGGCGCGAGCTCGCTGACGGTGTCGTCGGACTCCAAGCCCTGGCTCATCACCTACGCGGTCACGTCGTCGACGTTGGTCTGACAGGTCTGGGCGCGACCCCCGGTGCGGACACCGGGGGTCGGTGCCCTGCGGGGTCGCCCTCCGGGCTCCGTCGGCCCGCCGCGCGCGGGCCGAC
>CAYWGD010000014.1:59008-99000 GCA_964457335.1 uncultured Enterobacteriaceae bacterium
CTCGGGGGGGGCCCCCCCCCCGGGGGCGCCCCGGGGGGGGGGGCGCGGGGGGGGGGCCCCCGCGGGGCGCCGGGGCCCCGCCGCGGGCGGCCCCCCCGGCCCGGCCGCTGCGTGGTGGCGCGGCCTCCGGCCCCGGGGCCCTCCGCGGCCGGGCCGCCCTCCGGTCCCCTCGCGCGGCCGTCCCCGGGGACCCGTCACGGCGGCGCCTCCCCCCGCGCGGGCGCTCCCAACCCCGCCGACTCGACCCCTACCGCTCCCGCGGCCGCGCCCCGACCTCGATCACCGCGCGGGCGAAGGCCTCCGCGGCCGCCTGGCACGCCGGGAGGTCTCCCCCGAGCCACGCCGAGGCGAAGTTGGTCTCGCTCGGCGGCGGGAACACCTTGAGCGCGCGCACGTCCGCGGCCTTGAGCGCCGCGTCGAGGCCGATCGTCGCCTCCATGGGCGGGGCGACGAGGTAGGCCATCGGGTCCCCCGGCGCGAGGCCCGCCTGCGCGGAGAGGTAGCGCCCCAGCGACGCGATCACGTGCGGGAACACGGTGATCGTGCCCTTGTCATCCGCGGCGTAGAAGCAGGCGTCGTGCTCCAGGCAGCGCACCAGCGCGGCGAGCCCCTCGTCCACCTCGTCGGCATCGGCCCCGGCGATCACCCCGAGGATCTCGCCGGAGAGCCGCCCGGAGGCGTGCGCGGAGCCCGCGTAGAAGGAGCGCGCGAACACCACGTCGACCGGCGCGTGCTTCGTCGCCTCGTCCAGCGCGACGTAGGTGGGATCGTCCTGGTCGCAGGTGACGAGCCCGAGGGCGCGGTGGCGGTCGGGATCGGCGCCGTAGGCGCGCAGCACGGCGGGGTCCGCGCCCGGGAGGCGGCGGACGGAGAGGATGCGCGGGAGGATGGGATCCAGGATCATCGCGCGCTCTCCTTCGTCTCGACGAGCCGCACGCGGGGATCGGGCGCGCGGTAGCCGCCGCCCACGGCGTCCCCGAGCTGGTCGCGCACGGGCCCGAGGTCGAGCGGCACGCCCGAGGTGTGCTGCGCGAGCATGGCCCCGGCGAGCACCGCGAGGCGCTTCCCGGCCTGCTCGGGCGGGGCGCCGCGGGCGTGGATGTTGGACATCATGTTGCGGTCGCCGTCCGTGCGGCCGACCCGGGGATCGTAGACGAGGTAGGCCGACAACCCGTCGCCGGTGCCGAGGCCCGGGCGCTCGCCGAGCAGGATCGCGGACACCTTCGCGCCCACGACCTCGCCGATCTCGTCCTCGAGCCACACGCGGGCGTACCGCGCGCACACGGGCGTGCCGACGGACCAGCCGCGCGCCTCGCAGGCGGCCGTGAAGTGCTTCAGGAGCTCCAGCCCGGCGCCCATGCAGGCCACCGCCGAGAGGCCGTCCGCGAGGATGGGCTGGATGTCGACGTTCCGGCGCGCCTTCTCGCGGAGGATCGCGAGGGAGGGCTCGTCGAGCCGCCGCCCCAGGTCCGGCCGGAGCAGGAACTCGCGGTGGTGGGCGACCCGCGACTTGAGCGGCAGGAGCCCGTTCTTCTCGGCCCAGTCCGCGGGGAGCTCGGCCGCAACGGCCCCGTGGGCCACGGCGAGCTCGGCCTGGAACTGGAGCACCACGTCGGTGGCGTAGCGCGTGCCCACGTGGCCGATGCCGACGAGGGCGGTCGTGTGGCGGGCGGCCGCCGCGGCGTAGGGGCTCCGCTTCTTCGGGCTCGGGAACACGCGCGCCGGCGGGAGCGGGATCTCCGGCACCGGCGGGGGCGGCGGGAGCGGGTCCTCTCCGCCCAACCGGGCGCGGAGGTCCGCGACGAGGGAGCGGGTGAAGCTCATGCCAGCACCGTCGGGTCGCCGAAGCGCTCGCCGGGCACGTTTCCGTCGAGGATCCCCTTCTCGGCGAGCCAGGCGTCGAACTCGGGCGCCGGCCGCTTGCCGAGCAGGCCGCGCACGCTCGGGATGTCGTGGAAGCTCGTGGACTGGTAGTTGAGCATGATGTCGTCGCCGACCGGGAGCGACATCAGGTAGGTGCAACCGGCCGCGCCGAGCAGCACCTTGAGGCACTCGAGCTCGTCCTGGCTCATGCGCGCGTGGTAGGTGAAGCAGGCGTCGCAGCCCATCGGCAGGCCGAGGAGCTTGCCCATGAAGTGGTCCTCCAGCCCGGCGCGCGTGATCTGCGGGCCGTCCTCCAGGTACTCGGGGCCGATGAAGCCGACGACCGTGTTGACGAGGAAGGGCTTGTAGCGACGGGCGAAGCCGTAGCAGCGGGCTTCCAACGTCACCTGGTCGGCGCCGTGGTGCGCGTCGGAGGAGAGCGCGCTCCCCTGCCCCGTCTCGAAGTACATGAAGTTGGGGCCGCGGCTCGTGGTGCGGGCCTTCATGAGCTCGTAGGCCTCGTCCATGAGCGCGACCGAGATGCCGAAGGCCTTGTTGGCCTTCTCGCTCCCCGCGAAGCTCTGGAACATGAGGTCCATCGGACAGCCGAGCTCCAACGCCTTCATCTGCACGGTGACGTGGGACAGGACGCAGTGTTGGGTCGGGATGCCGTTCTTGACGCGCAGGTCGTGCAGCCGCGTGAGGATCTGGGCGGTCGACTCCGGCGTGTCCGTCGCGGGGTTCACGCCGATGACCGCGTCCCCGCAGCCGTACGCGAGCCCCTCGCGCGCGGAGAAGAGGATGCCGTCGATGTCGTCGGTGGGGTGGTTCGGCTGGAGGCGCGAGGACATGCGTCCCGGGAGGCCGAGCGTGTTGTTCGCGCGCACGACCACCTGGCACTTGGATCCCACCACCATGAGATCCATGTTGGACATGAGCTTGCACACGCCCGCGGCCATCTCCGGGGTGAGCCCGGGCGAGACGGAGCGGATCACGGGGCCCGTGATCGAGGTCTCGAGCAGCCACTCGCGGAACTGGCCCACGGAGAGGTGCTTGACCGCGTCGAAGGCGGCCGCGTCGAGCGAGTGCTCGACCGTGCGGGTGAGCTCGTCCTCCTCGTAGGGGACGACCGGGTTCTTGCGCAGCTCCGCGAGCGTGAGCTCCGAGAGCACGGCGCGCGCCGCTACGCGCTCCACGGGGTCGCGCGCGCTCACGCCGGCGAGGTCGTCGCCGCTCTTGGGCGGGTTCGCCTTCGCCAGCACCTCCTTCACGGAGGAGAAGCGGTAGACGACGCCGCGGATGGTGGCCGAGAGGTTCACGGCGCGGAGCTTAGCGCAGTTGCGCCGCGCCGGGATGGGCCGCGCGCACGGTGACGTTCTCGCGCCGGCGCCGACCGCGCGGCCGTCGAGGAGTATCCTCCGCCGCATGGAAGCCGCGCCCGCACCCGCCGCCCCGCACGGAATGTCCCCCCTGCTCCGCCAGTGGCGCTGGCGCGTCTTCGCCGCCACCTGGCTCTGCTACGCGGGCTTCTACTTCTGCCGGAAGCCCTTCTACATCGCCAAGGCGGGGCTCGCGGACGAGCTGCACTTCGGCGCCACCGAGCTCGGCACCATCGGCACCGCCTACCTCGTCGCGTACGCGGTGGGGCAGTTCGTGGCCGGCGGGCTCGGCCTCCGGTGGGGGCCCCGCGTGCTCCTGCTCGGCGGCATGGCCGTCTCGCTCGGGGTGAACGTCGCCTTCGGCTTCGGGAACTCCTACGCCACGTTCCTCTCGCTCATGGTGCTCAACGGCCTCGCGCAGGCCACCGGCTGGTCCGGCAACGTGGCCACGATGGCCAACTGGTTCCACCGCCGCGAGCGCGGCACCGTCATGGGGCTGTGGGCGACGAACTTCCAGGCCGGCGGCGTGATGGCCAACACCTTCGCGGCGTGGGTGCTGGGCGCGTACGGCTGGCGCGAGAGCTTCTTCGCGGGGTCGCTGGTGCTCGCCGGCGTGTGGGCGTTCTTCCTGTTCAACCAGCGGAACACGCCCCAGGACCTCGGCCTCGGCGCCGTGGAGGACCCCGACGGCGAGCCCGAGGACGGGAGCGGCGGCTGGTCGCGTGACGTCGTCATCAACGTGGCGCTCGTCGGCGCGTTCTATTTCTTCCTCAAGCTCATCCGCTACGCGCTCTGGTCGTGGGCCCCCTTCTTCCTGGAGAAGAACTTCGGGCTCGCGGGCGACGACGCCGGCTACCTCTCCACGCTCTTCGACGTGTTCGGCATCGTCGGCGTCGTCGTGGCGGGCGTGCTCTCCGACCGGCTCTTCCGCGGGCGCCGCGCGCGCATCAGCCTGTTCTTCCTCATCGGGCTCGTGGTCGCGACGGCCGCGCTCTACACGATCGGGGGCGCATCGCCGCTCGCCTTCGGGGTGTGCCTCTCGCTCGTGGGTTTTGCGCTCTACGGGCCCGACGCGCTGATGACCGGCGCCGGCGCGGTCGACGTGGGCTCCCGGCAGAAGGCGGCCCTCGCGGCCGGCATCATCAACGGCTGCGGCTCGCTGGGGCCGATCGTGCAGGAGCTCGTCATCGGGAAGCTCTACGACGACGGCGGCGGCAACCTGGGGCCCATCCTCGCGCTGCTGCTCGGCTCCGCGTCGGCCTCGTTGGCGTTCATGGTCGTCATCCTCCTCAGGAACCGGGCGGGGAAGGCGGACCTCTGAGGAAAGGGGGGCGGGACCGCTCGCCGCCCCGGAGAGCGAGCGCCGGCGCGGTTCCCAGGGGCGCGCCACGGCCGGGCCCGAGACCGACCGTGACAGGCAGGCCCCTGGACTGCTCGCGTTCGTGGCCAGATTTCCTGACGAACGGGAGGCTGGACATGAGGACCTGGACGATCGCGCTGGCGCTCGGCGCCGCGGCCTGCGGGCCGGTGGAGAAAGACGGTGGCGCCAGCCAGGACACCGAACCGACCGACACAGACGGAGGGGACACCGACGGCGGGGACACCGACGGCGAGGACACCGCGGACACCGCGGACACCGCCGACACGGCCGACACCGCCGACACGGCCGACACCGCCGACACGGCCGACACCGCCGACACGGCCGACACCGCGGAGATGGCCTGCACGCCGGCGGACCTGGAGTACCGCCTGGAGATCCGCGGCGCGGACGGGCAGCCGAAGGACACCTTCGACACCACCGAGCTGCCGACCCTGGCCGCGGTCGTGGTCAACACCTGCTCCGACGGGCCGGTGGTGTTCCAGACGGACAGCAGCTGCCTCGTCGCGCAGTGGGCCATCACCGACTCCGAGGACCAGGTGAAGGAGATCGACCCGCTCTGCTCGCCCGAGAAGACCCGCTGGAACATCCCCGCGGACGGCATGCAGGAGGCCACGTACCGGCTCGAGGCGATGCCCGAGGGCGACTACGACGTGGAGGTGAAGTTCGGCTTCGGCGGGGAGACCGCGGAGGGGAAGTTCTCCGTCGAGCCGGCCGAGACGCCGCCCGCCGAGCGTCCGATCGGGCCGATGGGCAAGTGATCGTCGCGCGGCGACGGCGGGCCGGCCTGCCGCCTCGACCGTCGCCGCGCTACCCTGCTTCATGCTGAACCTGCTCCGCCGTGCGCCGACGCTCCTGCCGGCGCTCGCGCTCGCGTGCGCCGCCCCCGACACGGGGGACGGCGCGCTCGCCGATTCCGGGCCGACCGACTCCGGCTTTCCCGACACCGGGGACACCGCCGACACCGGCGACACGCTCCCCCAGGACCTCAACGGCGCCCCCCCGGCCGCGCCCGTGGCCCTGCCCGCCTTCACCGCCCGCAACCAGCTCGGGGAGACGCGGACCGAGGCCGATCTCGTCGGCCACCCCACCGTGATGTGGTTCTACCCGGCCGCCGGGACCTATGGTTGAACGGTCGAGGGTTGCGGGTACCGCGACCTCCAGGCCGAGTTCGAAACGCTCGGCGTCACCATCGTCGGGGTGGGCCTCGACGAGCCCGCCGAGAACCTCGCGTGGGCCGAGGAAGAGGGCTTCCTCTTCGAGCTCTGGTCCGACGACGACCGCGTGCTCGGCGTGACCTACGGCGCGCTGACCGGCGAGCGCGACAGCTCCGTGGACCGCGTCACCATGCTCTTGGACGCCGACGGCGCGCTGATCCTCGAGTACACCGAGAGCATCAACGTGGGGACGCACCCCGGGCAGGTGCTCGAGGACTGCGAGAAGCTCTTCGGCGGGTAGCGGGCGGGCAGCGGCGCCCCGTCCGGCTTCTTCCGGGCAGCCGCTCCGCGCTGCGGCGACGCCGGTGCCGCGGAGGGAGGTCGGCGGCTCCCCCGCCCGGACGACACGACTCGGGAAGACCTCGGGACGTGCACGACTTGCGTCGCGGTCGGCGGCTCCCCCGCCCGGACGACACCACTCGCGGAGACCTCGAGGTCTGGTCGACCTGCGTCGCGTCCTGGGCGTGAAGCGCGACGCGACGCCCGGAGACCTCGGGGTCTGCGCCACTTGCGTCGCATTTCCACCCGAACACGCGACCCAACTCGGAGAGATGTCGCGGTCTGATCGGCTTGTGTCGCGCTCCGGGGCCGGAAACCGTGGAGCCGCGAGAAACCTGCGTCGCGACCGTTGCCGGACCCCCGCGGGTGTCTACCGCTTGCGACCATGGCCCTCCCCGCGAGCCCGCTCGGCTGGCATCTCGTCCTGCGTCTGCAGGACGATCGCGTCCTCGCGCCGTCCGTGGCGACGCGGCGGCGGCTCGCGCGTGTCCTGACGGCGCTCGCGCAGGACTTCCCGCTCCTGGTGTGGCGGGTGGTGGACACGCACCTGCACGTGCTCGGGCTCTTGACCGAGGCGGAGGTGGCCGAGCTGGTCCGCCGCGTCCGCATCGCCGTCGCCTACGTACACCCGGGCGTGCCGCTCCTGCTCGGGCGCCGGATCCCCGTGCAGAACCAATGGCACCTCGCGGAGGCGTTCGCCTACGTGCTCCGCCAGGACGCGCACCACGGCGTGGGCAACGATCCGCTGCAGGAGGGCAGCGCCGTGCTCGACCTGCTGGGGATGCGGCTCCTCGGGGCGCCAATCGCGGCGCGGGTCCGCGAGCACCTCCCGCGGGTGCGCCGGGAGCAGCTGATCCCGCACCTCGGCGTCGCGACGCTCGACGAGGGCGTGCACCTCGAGCACCTGGCCGACGCCGCGGGCGCGGCGTTCGCGCTCCCCCACCTGCGAGGGCGCGCGGACGAGGTCGTGATCGCGCGGCGGGCCGCCGTGCACGCGGCGGCCGACGCCCGCACCGCGGACCTGGCCCGCGCGCTGGCGATCACGCCGCGCTCGATCCAGCGCCTGCGGGCCCAGGCCCCGCCGCCCGCGCACGTGCGCGCGGTCGCCCTGCAGATGGCGCTCCGCGCCGCCGTGAAGCCGAGCGGCGCGCTCGACTCACCGGAGCCGCCGACCGCCCTCCCGGCACCGACGTCGCCGCGGCGGCCGCGTCCGCGCGGCCGGCTGCCCAGGCCTGCTCCGTGAAGCCCGCCTCGACCCGAGCGTCGGCGGCTCCCGCGCCCGCGCGTGCGATACTGAGCCCATGCTCGTCGCTCTCCTGTCCGCCTGCGTCGCCCCGGACGGACCGCCCGCAGAGACCGGCGCTCTCGACAGCGCCGACTCCGCAGAGGACACCGCGCTCGCCTGCGAGCTCGGCGCCATCACCGTCACAGGCGCGCCGGAGCCCGGCGCCACCGTGGTGCTCGAGGTCGGTGGCGTGCACGCCGCCTGGACCGTCTCGGCCGGCACGCTCTCCGCGGAGAGCGGCGCGGCGGTCGAGTGGACCCTCCCGGTGGACATCGCGGCGGACGAGCCCGAGGAGCTCTCCGTGACGGCCGCCGCCTGCGGCGACACCGTGGACGCCGAGGTCGAGGCCGACTGGTCGCTCGCGGCGCGGACGGTGGTGCTCTACAACCCGTCGGTCGCGGGCTCCGAGGACGTCGCGCGGTACTACGCCACGTTCCGTGGGATCCCCGACACGGCGCTCTGCGCCGTGGAGTCGCCCGACGCGACGACGCTCGACGGCGCGGACTTCGACGCCTACGCGGCGGACGTGCAGGCGTGTATCGACGCGGTCGGGCCGCACGTGTGGTTCCTCGCCCCCGTGTACGGCGTGCCCTACAAGGTGAGCGGGCGCGTCACGGACCTCGCCGGCACGGGCGCGATCGCGACCGTGAGCCTCGACGCGCTCCTGTTCTACGGGGCGGCGGGCGCCGAGCTCTCGGAGCCCCAGTACAACCCGGTCTACCGGGACGGCGACAGCACGACCTACACCTGGGACGACTCCAGGACGTTCGGGAAGGCCCGCAAGCGGCTCGACGACCCCGTCTACGCCGTGTCCCGCATCGACGGGGCGGACGCCGACGCGGCGATGGCCCTCGTCGACCGCACCGCCGCGGCCGAGGAGCTCGCGGCCGGCGGTGCGCTCGACGGGATCGTGTACGTGGACGGCCGCTACGGCGACGCGGAGCCCGACCCCGCCGCGGGCTTCGGCAGCTACGAGTGGGGCGAGTGGAACATGTGGGGCACGCGCCACGTGTTCGAGTCGCTCGGCGCCTACGAGGTCGTGTGGGACGGCAACGAGGCCGAGTTCGGCACGGACCCCGCCCCCACGACCTGCCCGGACGCGCTCTTCTACGCGGGCTGGTACAGCTACTACAACTACAACGACGCCTTCAGCTGGGCGCCCGGCGCCGTCGGCGGGCACCTCGACTCCTGCTCCGCGTGTGATCTGCGCGACGGGACGTGGTCCGCGGAGGCGCTCCAGCGGGGCATCACGGCGACGTTCGGGGCGGTGAACGAGCCCTACGTGGCCGGGATGCCGGAGTACGACCAGCTCTTCCTCTACCTGGCCCAGGGCGCGACGTTCGGCGAGGCCGCGTACGAGAGCACGGTGGTGGGCGCCTGGATGATGGTGTTCGTCGGCGACCCGCTCTACCGCCCGTTCCCGGAGGCCGGTTGACAGCGGTCGCGCTCGTCGCGGCGCTGAGCGCGGCCCTCGCGCACTCGGAGCGCGCGGTCGAGCGCGGGCCCGTCGCGTGGGCGCTCGCCGTCGAGGGGCGGATCACGCGCAACGACGGCACCTGGCTCGACGTGGGCGAGGTGATCGAGGTCGGGGCGCGGCTCTCGCTCCCGCCCGGCGCGACCGCGACGGTGGCGCACAACGGGCGCATCGAGAAGTGGGTGGGGCCGGGCACCGTGCGCGTGGGGCCCGTCGCGGCGCGGATGACGGTGGGCGGGACGGCGACGCGCCAGCCGCACGTCGAGGAGCTCGGGAACGCGCTCACCGGCGAGGTGCGCGCGCCGTCGGGGCCGGGCCAGGTCGCGACGGCCCTCGGCATCCCGCTCACGGACGCGGCCTGGGCGCGCCAGGACGCCATCGACGGGGGCCAGCTGCGGGGGCTCTACCGGGACGTCCTGAACGACCGGCTCGCCGCCGCGGGCGTGGACCGCGCGCTGGTCGAAAAGCTCGGGCTCCTCTACGCCCTCCCCGGGGACGGCGGCGAGCAGGCGGCGCTGGTGGGCCGCTACTTCGATCTCGCCGGGGCCACACCCGACGCCGCGCTGCTCCTGGAGGTGCCGCCCACCGACCTCTCCCGCGAGGCCGTGCGCCGGAACGCCGGCGGGACCCTGCTCGACACGATCGGCGGCGAACGGCCGCACACCTTCCGCATGAGCCCGAAGCTCGACGGCATCCGCATGTACGGCGAGGACGTGGCCGACGCGCTGCGGCGGCGGGGGCACGTGGTCTTCGGCCTCCTCGTCCCCTACGCGAACACGGCCGAGAACATCGTGCTGCGGAGCGCGCGCCCCGAGGACGGCGTGGAGACGCTGCACCAGCTGCTCGTGCGCGCCGGCGGACGCGACGGGGCCGTGCCCACCGTGGCGCTCGGGTACAGCCAGGGCGCGGCGGTCGTGCGCGGCTACGTCGACCGCTACGGCGATTCCGACGGCCTGGACTACGCCGTCTCGCTCGCGACGATGGGCGGGGCGGACGGCGCGGGCGCCGAGGGGGTGTGGTCGGGGAAGCGGGGGATGGTGCGGGGCGACGGGGTCACGGAGCTGGCGGTCGTGCATCCGAACGATCCGGCCCGGTGGGTGTTCGGCAACGGGCTCTTCGCGCTCCTGCCTTCGCTCGTGCGCTTCGAGCGCGGAGGCCGGGAGCGCGGCGGCGACGTGCTGCTGCACATGGGCTACCACGGCGGCCCCGACGCCCCCCTCCCGCACGGCGCCGACGCGAAGGCCGCGATGGCCGTCGGGACGCACGGCTACCCGACCGCCTACCTCGCGCCGCTCTACGACGACCTCCTCGCGGGTCGGCACGACGGCGCGTGGGCGCGACGCGGCGACTGGGCCTGGGACGTCCGCGTCGAGCTCGTGGACCGGGAGCGCGGGGACTACCACACGTGGCGTACGGATCCGCGGGTGGTCGCGGACGGGTACGTGGCGGCAGCGCCGGCGGCTCCGGAGGCCGCGGCGGTTCCTGGGACGGCGGCACCCGCGGCGGCGGCCCCCACGGGCGAGGCGCCCCGGCCTACACCCGCGCCATCGCGATGACGCTGTAGGCGATCACCGGCGTCTCGCCCACGTTCCGGTAGGAGTGCGGCTGGTCGCCGCGGAACACGACCACGTCCCCCGGCCCGAGGCGCCAGCGCTCGCCCGACGCGACGAGCTCGACGGTGCCGCTCTCGCAGGTCAGGTACTCGCGCGTGCCCGGCGTGTGCGGCACCCCCGTGAACCGGGCGCCGACGGGCATCTCCATGCGCTCGATGTCGAAGCTCGGGTGCCCCTCGGGCAGGAGCTTCCGGATGACCACGTCGCCGCGGCGCCGGCTCGGGAGCTCCGCCGCGGGGTAGTGCCTCCCCGTGGCGCGCGGGGGCCCGACGAGCTCCTCGAGCGACACCTGGAGCGCGCCCGCGACCCGCGTGAGGACCGACAGCGTCGGGTTCGCCGAGCCGCTCTCCAGGTTGGCGAGCGTGGGCCGGGGCACCCCCGCGGCGCTCGCGAGCTGCGCCTGCGTGAGCCGGCGGGCCTCGCGGAGCTGCCGGACGTTCCGCGCGAGGTTGGTCGGCACGTTGTCGTCCATGTCGATTGAATAGCACGTCTCCAATGAATCATCCCCACCTCCACTTTGTCAGCGCGCGCGCCGTAGAGGAGGGGCGGAGGTGAAAGATGGAAGGAAGGAACGTGCTCCTCACCGGGGCGAGCCGCGGCCTCGGCCTCGCGCTCGCGTGGGAGCTGGCGCGCCGCGGCGCGCGTGTCGTCGGCGTGGCCCGCGGGCCGGAGATCGAGGCGGCCATGGCCGACATTCGCGCGGACGCCGCCGTCCGTGCCGCGGGGGGCGCCGCCCACGCGGTGCGCGGCGACGTGGCCGACCGCGACGCCGCCGCCCGCATCGTGGGCGAGGCAGCGGCGCTCGTGGGCCCGATCGACGTGCTCGTCCAGAACGCGAGCACGCTCGGGCCGGTGCCGCTCCGCCCCCTCGCGGAGCTCGACCCCGCCGAGCTCGTCGCGGTGTTCGAGGCCAACGTGTTCGGCCCCTTCCGGCTCGCGCGTGCGCTCGTCGGCGGGATGGTGCTCCGGGGACGCGGCACGATGCTCGCCATCAGCTCGGACGCCGCCGTTTCGGCCTACCCCGGGTGGGGCGCGTACGGCGCGTCGAAGGCGGCGCTCGACCAGCTGCACCGCGTGCTCGCCGCCGAGCTCGAGGGGACCGGCGTGGCCGTCACCGTCGTCGATCCGGGCGAGATGGACACGCGCATGCACGCCGACGCGATGCCCGACGCCGACCCGGCCAGCCTCGCGCGCCCCGCCGACGTGGCGCGCCGGATCGCCGACCTCCTCGCGGACGCGCCCCACGGCGCGCGTGTGCTCGCGTGACCGGCGTCGGGGCCGCCCCGGGCCCCCGGCGCGGCGGGCGGCTCCTCGTGATCGACCCCCGCGCGGGCCGCTGGGCCGACGCCGCCCTGGCCGACCTCCCCGCGCTGCTGGACCCCGGCGACCTGCTCGTGCTCAACGACGCCGGCACCTTCCCGGCCTCGCTCCACGGCCGCCGCGGGGACGCCCCCGTCGAGCTGCGCCTCCTCGCGCTCCCCGACGACGACGGCCGCGCGCGCGCCGTTCTGTTCGGCGCCGGCGACTGGCGCACCCCGACGGAGCACCGGCCGCCACCGGGCGGAAGCGGTCCGCTCGTGTTCGGGCCCGGCGGCGCCGATCTCGCCGCCGCCATCGAGGCGATCGACCCGCGCTCCGACCGCCTCGTCACGGTCCGCTTCGACCGCCGCGGCGCCGCGCTGCTGCACGCGCTCTACGCGCTCGGGCGGCCCGTGCAGTACAGCTACCTGGCCGACGACATCGCGCTCGACGCGGTGCAGACCCCCTTCGCGGGGCGCCCGTGGTCCGCGGAGATGCCGTCGGCCGGGCGGACGCTCTCCGCGCGTGTGCTCGCCGACGCGCGGAGGCGGGGCGTGGCCCTCGCCACGCTGACCCACGCCGCGGGCCTCTCCGCCACCGGCGACGACGCGCTCGACGCGCTCCTCCCCCTCCCCGAGCGCTACGACCTGCCCGCGGCCACCCTCGCGGCCATCACCGCCACGCGCGCCGCGGGCCGCCGGGTGATCGCGGTCGGCACCACCGTCACGCGCGCCCTCGAAGGCGCCGCCCGCTCCGCCCGCGGGCTCGTCCCCGGCCGCGGCGAGACCGACCTCGTGCTCGACGCCCACACGCCGCTCCGCATCGTCGACGGGCTCGTCTCCGGCGTGCACGTGCCCGGCGAGAGCCACTTCCGCGTGCTCGCCGCCGCAGCCCCCGACGCGCTCCTCCGCGACGCCGTCCGCCACGCGGAGGTCGCCGGCTACCTCGCCCACGAGTTCGGCGACGCCACGCTCGTGCTGCCGGGGGTGCTGGCGCGGCGAGCGGACGCGCGGGCGGCGTGACGCGCCGCCATCGAGGGCGTCTGGGCGGCCCGGCGCCCGAAGACGGGCGCCGTCGGTCCCCTGCGGGGTCGGCGCGAAGCGCCTCCGTCGCCGGCCTCGGGGCCGGCGACCGCCGCGGGCCAGGCTCACCCGCGTGGCCTCCGGCCCGCGGCGCCACCGATGCCCGCGACGCCCTCCGGGCACCTGCCGCGGGGTGGCGGTCGGAGGCCTCCCCGCGACGCGGCGGAGCGTGCCAGGATGGGCGAGGAGGGAACCGCGATGCGAACGCTCCTGCCCGCCCTGGCCCTGCTGCTCGGCTGCCCGCCCGGCGACAAGGAAGATCCCGAGCTCCGCTGGTACACCACCTGCGGCGATCCGGCCTGCCAGGCGTACACCCCCGAGGCGCACACGAACCCGCCGTGCGAGTCCGAGGCCGAGGGGGAGATCTGCCCCGCCGAGGGCACCGGCTGCGACCTGCAGGTCGACTGCAACACCGAGCTCGTCTGCGCGACCGAGGACCCGAAGGCCGGGGAGGGCGGGTGCCCGATCAGCCTCCGCGCGGCGAAGGCGGACATCCGCTACGTCGACGCGGACGCGCGCGCGGCGCTCCACGACGCGCTCGTGCGCGTGCGGCTGGCCGAGTACCGCTACGCGGCCGACGCCGACGGGAAGCGGCACCTCGGCTTCCTCATCGACGATCAGCCCGCCGGCTCGCCGGCCGTCCTGCCGAGCGGCGAGCGCGTGGATCTGTACGGCTACACCAGCATGGCCGTCGCGGCGCTCCAGGAGCAGGAAGCCCGCCTCGCCGCGCAGGATCGCCGCATCGCCGCGCAGGAGGCGGAGCTCGCGGCGCTGCGCGAGCGGCTCGCGGCGCTGGAGGGGCGGCTCTCCGCGCCGTGACCGGCCCCCGCGAGAGCGCCCGTGCGGCCGGGGGCGCGCCCACGCGCCGCCGCGCTCCGGTTACGTCGCCGCCCATGCTGCTCCTCCTCGCGTGCGCCGGCCCCGGCGACGACTCCGGAAAGCCCGCCCCCGAGCCCCTCGTCCTCCCCGCCGATCCCGCCGAGCGGGGCGTGCCCGTGGGGGTCCGGACCGTCGTGACCGGCGACGTGACGATGGAGGTCTGGTACCCCGCGAGCGACGCGACGGACGGCGCCACTGAGTCGCCCGACTTCGACCAGTTCCTGCCGACCGTGTTCACCGATCGCGTGGGGGACGTAGGCTTCCCCACCTTCGACAGCGGCGCCGTGCGCGACGCGCCGCTCCGCGTGCCCGAGGCCCCCTACCCCGTCGTCGTGTTCTCCCACGGCTTCGGCGGCATGCGGCTCCAGTCCCTCGACTACACCGTGCACCTCGCGTCGCGCGGCTACGTCGTGGTCGCCGCCGACCACCCCGGCCGGATGATGGGCGACGTGCTCCCCTGCCTCTTCTCGCCGCCGCTCGACGGCTGCGACCTCTCCGGCTTCGGCGGCGACGACCCCGCCGAGGACGACGTGGCCGACGTCCTCGACTGGCTCGACGCCCCCGGCGAGCCCTTCGCCGGCGCGCTCGACACCACGCGGGTCGCGCTCTCCGGCCACTCCGCGGGGGCCGGCACCACGATCGGCGTCGGCGATGCCGAGGAGCGCTTCGTCGCGCTCCTCCCGATGGCCGGCTACGGCGCCCCCTCGCGCGACGTCCCCACGCTGCTCATGGGCGGCACCTGCGACACCTTCGCGCTCGACAGCGACGCGCTCGCCTACGCCGACCAGCTCGTCGACGGCGACCTCGTGCGCATCTTCGGCGCCGGTCACCTCGCCTTCTCCGACCTCTGCGCGCTCGACCTCGCGGGCCTCGCCGCCGAGTGGCTCGCGGGCCGGGACGACCTGAACCCCACGTTCTACGACCTCCTCCTCCAGCTCGCGACCGACGGCTGCCCCGACGCCGCCACGCCCGACCCCGAGGTGTGCGACGCGGAGGTCTTCCTGCCGCTCGAGACCTCCGCGCCGATCGTCCGGCACTACGCGACCGTCTTCTTCGACGCGACGCTCCGTGGAGAAGGTGCGGGCGTGGAAGCGGGCGTGTTCGCGGAGGCGGACGTGCGCTGACCGAGGTCGATTTCGGCCGCCGAGGGGTCGCGACGGGACCTTCACACAAGTTAACCAAGCGGACGCTTGCCTGATCGCCGGGACGGGTTTAGTTCGACGCATCGAACTGTTCTTCCCCTGGGACAGTCCTCCCCTTCGACGGATCCATGCACCGCGACACCGACATCCAGCGGCTCGGCTACCTGCTGCACGAGCTCATGGGCCTCATCAACAAGGCGGCCGGCGCCGGCACGCTCGAGATGATGAACGCGCACCAGCTCACCCTCCCGCAGATGGTGGCGCTGCACGTGCTCCGGTACAAAGGCCCCAGCTCGACGCTCGGGCTCATGGACGATCTGCGCCTGTCCGCGAGCGCGACGAGCCACCTCGTCGATCGGCTGGTCGAGAAGGGCTGGGTCACCCGGCGGGAGAACCCGGACGATCGCCGGCAGCGCACGCTGGAGATCACCGACGCGGCGCGCGAGATGCTCGACATCATGGCGGTGCAGCGGGCGGCGGAATTCGAGGTCGCGTTCGCCCTGGTGGAGCCCGAGCTGCGCGGCCGCCTGGGTGACGTGTTCGAGCAGGTCATTGCACAGCTGAAGAGCGGAGGCGCTTCGTGAGCGGAATCGTTCGACTGATCGACGTGGTGAAGGACTACCCGCTGGGGAAGGTGACCGTGCACGCGCTGCGCAAGGTCAACCTGACCATCGAGAAGGGCGAGTTCACCGTCATCGCGGGGCCGTCCGGCAGCGGAAAGACCACGCTGCTCAACCTCATCGGCTGCATCGACGTGGCGACGGCGGGCGAGGTGCTCGTCGACGGGAAGTCGACCGGCAAGCTGACGGACAAGCAGCTCACGGCGCTGCGCCTGAACTCGCTCGGGTTCATCTTCCAGAGCTTCAACCTCATCAACGTGCTCGACATGCGGCAGAACATCGAGTTCCCGCTGCTCTTGCAGGGCGGGCTCGGTGCGGCGGAGCGGCAGCGGCGCGTCGAGGACGTGATCGAGAAGGTGGGGCTCAAGGAGTTCGCGAGCCAGCGGCCCAACGAGCTCTCGGGCGGCCAGCGCCAGCGCGTCGCGATCGCGCGCGCGCTCGTGACGCGGCCGGCCATCGTGCTCGCCGACGAGCCGACGGCGAACCTCGACTCCGCGACCGGCACCGCGATCATCGACCTCATGCGCGAGATCAACCACGCGGACAAGACGACGTTCATCTTCTCGACCCACGACGACAAGGTCATGAACCGGGCGGACCGCATCGTGCGCATCCTCGACGGCATGTTGTCGGCGGGCGGGCTCTCCGAGACGCGCACCAACGGCGCCGCCCACCCGCCGGGGCCGGTGTCCGCATGAACGGCCGCGCGGCGGTCGGGGTGCTGCTCCAGATGGCGCTCCGCAACCTCGTCGTCCACCGGGTCAAGTCCGGCGTGGTCGGCGCGATCATGTTCTTCGGGACGTTCCTCGTCGTGAGCGGCACGGCGATGCTCGACAGCATCCGCTCGTCGATGGAGCGCAGCATCACCTCGAGCCTGTCCGGCAACGTGCAGGTGTACTCGGCGGACGCGAAGGACGAGCTCGCCCTGTTCGGCGGGCCCGGCATGAACGGCTCGGACATCGGCGAGATCGACAACTACGGGCCGCTCCGCGACACGCTCCTGGGCGTGGAGGGGGTGAAGGCCGTGGTGCCCATGGGCATCGCCATGGCGACCGTGTACGCGGGCACCGAGATCGACCGCATCCTCGAGGACATCCGCGCGCTCGCGGCCGCGGGGGACACCGCGGGCATCGAGATGCGGGGGACGCAGCTCCAGCAGATCGCCACGCGGATGCGCGCCGACGTGGCGGCGGCGGCCGCGGCCACGTCCGACCAGGCCAAGGTGACCCAGAACCTCGCCGCGCTCGACCGCGTGATCGCGCCGGGCTTCGGCGCCGAGCTCCTCGCGAACCCCACGGGCACCGCCGACTGGCTCGACAACAACGTCGCCCCGCTCGCCCTCGACGGGCGCATGCTCTACATGCGCTGCATCGGGACGAACCTCGACACGTTCCCGACGACCTTCGACCGCTTCCAGATGGTCGACGGCGTCCCGGTCCCCAAGGGCCAGCGCGGCATCCTCCTCTCGAAGACCTTCTACGAGAAGCAGGTCAAGAACTTCGTCGCCCGCGAGCTCGACGCGGTGAAGACGGCGCTGGACGACGGCAAGACGCTCGCGACGGACACCGCGCTCCGCGAGCGCCTCGCCCGCACGGCCACCCAGTACCAGCGCATCCAGTTCCAGCTCTCGCCCAAGGACGCCGAGGCGGTGACCGCCGCGCTGCGCGAGAAGCTCGGGCAGGACGGCGACCTCACCACGCTGCTCCACGCCTTCCTCACGATGGACGACGCCACGTTCGCCGACCGCTACGATTGGTTCTACGCCAACGTGGCGCCGCGCATCCGGCTCTACGAGGTGCCGGTGGGCGAGGTGGTGACGCTCCGGTCCTTCACCAAGAGCGGCTACGTCCGCGCGGTGAACGTGAAGGTGTACGGCACCTTCCAGTTCAACGGGCTCGAGACCTCCGATCTCGCCGGCGCCAGCAACCTCGTGGACATGATGACCTTCCGGTCGCTCTACGGGAAGATGACGGACGATCAGCTCGACGAGCTCGCCGGCATCAAGGCGTCGGCGGGCGTGAAGGACGTGAGCCGTGAGGACGCCGAGGCCGCGCTGTTCGGCGGGGGCTCGGGCTCGCTCGAGGCCACCTTCGAGGCGCAGCCCGCCGGCTTCGACGAGCTCGCGGACCTCGGGGTCGGGAACAACGCCGGCACGCTCGACGAGAGCGTCTACACCACCGCCCAGATGGAGGACGGCCTCGCGCTCAGCGCGGCGGTGGTCCTCGACGATCCCGACGCCGTGCCCGCGGCCATCGAGAAGATCCTCGCGGCGGCCCAGGACAAGGGGCTCAACGTCAAGGCGGTGGACTGGCAGAGCGCGTCCGGCATCGTCGGGCAGCTCGTGATGGTGCTCCAGGCGGTGCTCTACACGGCCATCCTCATCATCTTCCTCGTGGCGCTGGTCATCATTAACAACACCATGGTCATGGCGACGATGGAGCGCACCACCGAGATCGGCACCATGCGGGCGATCGGCGCCCAGCGGCCCTTCGTGGTCGTCCTGTTCCTGGTCGAGACCATGCTCCTCGGGACCATCGCCGGCGGGCTCGGCGCGGTCGCGGGCGGCGCGTTCATCGGCTGGCTCGGCAACGTGGGCGTGCCCGCGGTGCACAACACGCTGGTCCTGCTCTTCGCGGGCCCGCGGCTCTACCCGGCCATGACCCTGTCCAACGTGATCTTCGGGATGGGGAGCATCCTCGCCATCAGCGCGCTCTCGACGCTGTACCCCTCCGTGCTCGCCGCGCGTGTCCCGCCGGTCGTGGCCATGCAGGCCAAGGAGTAGCCATGGGCGTCCTCGTCTCCATCGCCCTGCGCAACCTGCTCCAGTCGCCGCGACGCACCTCGCTGCTCGCGCTCGCGATCGGGCTCGTCACCACGTTCCTCGTGCTCCTGATGTCGCTCTCGGCCGGCATCAGCGAGAACCTCGTCACCTCGGCCACGACGCTCTCGGCGGGGCACGTGAACGTCGGCGGCTTCTGGAAGCCGACCACGGGCACCGCCTTCCCGATCGTGACGGGCATGGCGAAGGTGAAGGAGGTGCTGCAGCGCGACACCCCGGGCCTCGACTACATCGTCGAGCGGCACCGCGGCTGGGGCAAGCTCGTCAGCGAGACGGGCGCGGCCCAGGCGGGCATCTCCGGCATCGTGGCCGCGGAGGAGTCCCGCTTCTTCGAGCAGCTCCAGCTGGCCCCGCAGAAGGACTACAAGGAGGGCGGGACCGAGGAGATCAAGGGCGACGCCCGCAAGCTCGCGGAGCCCGACACCATCGTGATCTTCGCCAGCCACGCGAAGGAGCTCGGCGTGGACGTGGGCGATGTCATCACGATCAAGACCGAGACACAGTCCGGCGTGTCCAACACCGCGGACGCCCGGGTGGTGGCGGTCGCCAAGGACATGGGGATGCTCTCGAGCTTCACCGTGTTCGTACCCAAGCAGCTCGTGCTGGACCTGTACCAGCTCAACGAGGACACCACCGGGGCGCTCTGGGTGTACCTGACCGACATCGAGCAGTCCGAGGCCACCATGTCGGTGGTGCGCGAGGCGCTGCTGAAGGCCGGCTTCCAGCTCCGCGACCACGAGGCCAACCCCTTCTTCTTCAAGTTCGAAGCCGTGATGGGCGAGGACTGGACCGGGCAGAAGCTGGATGTCACCTGGTGGCAGGACGAGGTGTCGTTCCTCACCTGGGTGCTCACCGCGTTCGACACGGTGACGTGGTTCCTCACCCTCATCCTGGTCGTCATCATCGCGGTCGGCATCATGAACGCGATGTGGAACGCGGTGCGGGAGCGCACCCGCGAGGTCGGCACGATGCGCGCGATCGGCATGACGCGGAGCCGCGTGCTCTCCCTCTTCCTGATCGAGTCGCTCCTGCTCGGCCTGGGCGCCACCGCGGCCGGCGCGGGGCTCGGCGCCGGGGTCGCGCTCGCGGTCGACGCCGCGCACGTCGCCGTCCCCTCCGACGCCGTGCGCGCCATCCTCCTCTCCAACGAGCTCAACCTCGTGGTCGAGCCGGGCACGCTCGTGACCGCGATCGCCTTTCTCACCCTCTTCACCGGCTTCTCCGCGCTCTGGCCCGCCGTCCGGGCGTCGCGGCTCCAGCCGGTCAAGGCCCTCCAGCACGCGGAGTGATCCAAATGGCACGTCTCGCCAGGCTCGCCCTCTCTACGTTCCTCGCCGTCGCCACCGTGGGGACGCTCGCCACCACCCTCCCCGGCGTGCCGGCGGCGTGGGCGGCGCCCTCCGCGGCCGAGATCACCACCATCCTCGAGACGGTGGACGACCGGCAGCGCAACAGCGGCGACTACAAGTCGCTCGTCTACATCGAGCAGAAGGAGAAGGGAAAGTCGGACCTCGTGTACCAGGCGGTGGTGTACCGCCGGGACGTGACCGACAAGCTCGTCATCATGTTCCTCAAGCCGCAGAGCGAGGCCGGCAAGGGCTACCTCCGCGTCGACAAGAACCTGTTCATGTACGACCCCTCCGTCGGGCGTTGGGAGCGCCGGACCGAGCGCGAGCGCATCGGCGGCACGAGCTCGCAGCGCGCGGACTTCGACGAGTCGCGGCTCGCCGAGGAGTACGACGCCGCCTACGTCGCCGAGGAGAAGCTCGGCAACTACACCACCCACCACCTCAAGCTCACCGCAAAGGAGGGCGTGGACGTGGCGTACCCGGTCGTGGAGCTCTGGATCGACAAGGCCACGACCAACGTGCTCAAGCGCCAGGAGTACGCGCTCTCCGGCAAGCTCATGCGCACGAGCCTCTACCCGTCGTGGGTGAAGCAGTTCTCCCCGTCGAAGGGCGCGGACGTGTACACCCCCAAGGAGATCCGCATCTACGACGAGGTCCAGAAGGGCAACGACACGACCATCGTGCTGCAGAACGTCGACCTGAACTCGCTCGACGACAGCATCTTCACGAAGGCCTGGCTCGAGAGCAAGAGCCGATGATCCCCCTGGTCCTGGCGCTCGCGGCGTGGGCCGAAGAGCCTCCGGCCGAGGCGCCTCCGGCCGAGGCGCCTCCGGCCGAGGCGCCTCCGGCCGAGGAGGCCGGCTCCGACGCCCCTCCCACGGAGCCCGCCCCCGGGCCGCCCGCCTCCGACGCGCCGGCGCCCCCGCCGGCCGACCCGCGCGACGACGTCTTCGGCACGCCGCCGGACGCCCCCGCCGCCGATCCGCGCGACGACGTCTTCGGCGCGCCGTCCGGGCCGTCGCCCGAGCCGCCCACGGACGCCGCCGCCCCCACCGGCAACCGCGACGACGACGTGCTCTCCGGCGCCGAGGGCTCTCGCGCCGGGGCGATGCTCAGCACGCTCGACGAGCTCGACAAGCGGCTCACCATCGGCGGGCGGCTCTACCTGCGCCTGAACTCCTCGATCCCCGAGGAGGCCGAGCTCGAGGACGCCGGGTTCACCAACCCCAACTTCCTCGACCTCTACGCCGACGCGCGCCCCAACGACCGTGTGCGCGGCTACGTCCAGGGGCGGCTGAAGCACGACCTCACGGTGCAGGAGGGGGACACCGACTGGCTCGGCAACACGGTGGAGCCGACTTCGATCCTGCTCGACCAGCTGTGGCTCAACTTCGACGTCGGCAAGCGCGTGTACGTCACCGTGGGCCGCCAGCGCGTGAAGTGGGGCATCGGGCGGTTCTGGAACCCCACCGACTTCCTCCAGCCCGCGCGCCTCGATCCCCTCGCCTTCTTCGACGAGCGCACGGGCGTGGGCCTCGTGAAGGTGCACGTCCCCATCGAGAAGACCGGCACCAACGTGTACGCCTTCGCGGACATCGAGGGCGCCGACACCTTCGACCAGGTGGGCGGCGCGCTGCGCGTCGAGCAGGTCGTGGGGCTCACGGAGGTCGCGGTGTCGGCCTCGGTCGGCAAGGACCGGCCCACGCGGCTCGGCGCGCAGGTCTCCACCGGCATCTGGCTCTTCGACGTGAAGGCCGAGGCCGCGGTCACCCACGGGCTCCAGACCACGTTCTACCGGGGGGCCTTCGACTGGGGCCCGCTCGACGACGAGGGCTTCGCCAACTTCTTCACGATGGAGACGCCCGAGGAGTACACCCGCGAGGACGATTGGATCCCGCAGGTGGTGGCGGGCATCGAGGTCCCCATCAAGTACAACGACGAGGACTCGCTCTACATCGGCGCCGAGTACTTCTACAACGACGCCGGCTACGACGACGCCTCGCTGTACCCGTGGCTCTTGTTCAACGACGCCTACACCCCGTTCTACCTGGGGAAGCACTACGCCGGCGCCTACGTGTACATCCCCGGGCCGGGCCAGCTCGACGACCACAACTTCACGGTGTCGACGATCGGGAACCTCTCCGACCGCAGCTTCACCTCCCGGCTGGACTACTCGGTCCGCGCGCTCACCTTCCTGTCGCTGAACGCCTACGCCGCCGCGCACTACGGCGAGTACGGCGAGCTCCGCTTCGCGCTCGACATCCCGCCGCTCCTCGGCGCGACCGAGGAGGCGACCGAGGTGAAGGCGCCGCTCGTGGACGTGGGGCTCGGCGCGCAGATCACGTTCTAAGGCAACTTCATCACGACGATCCCGTTCGGCACCGCCGCGACGCGCCCCGTGGCCGGCTGCTACCCCTGCCCCATCCCCACGAACTCCACCTCGGTGACGCCCGGCTGGACGTGCTCCGAGAGCTCGAGCGCCGACCAGTTCGTCAGCCGCACGCAGCCGTGGCTCTCGGTGTGGCCGATGGTCTCGGGGTCGCCGGTGCCGTGGATGCCGTAGCCCTCCTCGGAGAGCTGCATCCACACGACGCCCACCGGGCTGTTCGGCCCGGGCGGGATGGTCACGGCGGGCCAGTCGCGCGGCAGCTCCGTCCAGACGGCCGGGTCCATGCGGTAGGTCGGGTCGCGCGCGACGCCGACGATCGTGAGCTCGCCGCGGTAGGTCGCGAAGTCGTCCCCCACCACGGTGGGGTACTGCCGGAGCACCTTCCCCTGCGCGTCGAGCGCGGTGAGCGTGCGCGCCTCGACGTCGATGCGGATGCGCGCCACCGGCGTCGTCAGCGGCACGACCGGCTCGGGGTCCGGCACCACGAGCTTGTCCCCGGCCTCCAGCCGCTCCAGGTTCGCGCGCGGGTTGAGCTCGGAGAGGAGCTCCGGCGACACCTGGAAGCGCTCCGCGAGCTCCTCCCAGGGCGAGCGGTAGCACATGCACTCGAGCGCGTGCGCCTCGTAGAGCCCCTCGGGGATGTCCGCGAACGGGCCGTCGACGTCGTCCTCGGTGAGGCGGTAGCGGGTGGTCAGCGGCCGGTCGTCGCCGACGGCCTCCCGCAGCTTCGTGAGCGTGCGCACGTCCGCGTGGCCGGTCTCGGGGAGCTCGTTGGCGCGCTGGAACGCCATCAGCGCGTGCTGCGCGTTGGTGCCGAGCTGGCCGTCGATCGACCCCGGCTGCCACGGCGTGCGCGAGAGCCAGATCTGCACGCGCGCCGCCTCGGCCACCTCGGGCTCGAGCGTCTTCAGCTCGTCCGTGGCCGGGGGCGGGCCCGGGCCGCGGAGCACGGCGCACGCGGTGAGGAGGAGGACCTGCATCTGTTCGCTGTAGGCCCTGGGCCGGCGCGAGCAAGCGCGGGCGGGGCCGTATCCGGACCGACGACAAAATTCGCGGATACACCGCGGGGTCGGACTCCACGAAGACACAGTATCTGTCGCACTCTACGCTGTATCCGCCGCGCCGCGGCGCGTATCCCCGCGGGATACGGAAACTCGTCCCCCGGCGTAGCGGGTCGGCCGCAGTCGGGGCACCTTGGGCCCGTGGAGAGCAAGGCCGCCGCCGCCCGCGCCGCCGTCGTGGTGTTCGACTACCTCGACGTCCGGGCGTTCCTGCGCGACACCTACACGGCGAGGAACGCGGCGGGGCGCCCATTCTCGTACCGCGCGTTCTCGATGAAGGCCGGGCTGCGCTCGCCCAACCACCTCAAGCGCGTCATCGACGGCGAGCGGGACCTCACCCCCGAGATGGCGGTGCGCTACGCGACGGCGCTCGGCCTCGACGGGCCCGCCGCCGCCTACTTCTGCGACCTCGCGGCGTTCTCCCGCGCGAAGACGAGCGCGGAGAAGAACGCCATCTACCAGCGGCTCGGCGTGTTCCGCGAGTACCGGCGCGCCCAGCGCCTCGAGCTCGCCCACGCCGACTACCACGCCAACTGGTACGTCCCGGCGATTCGCGAGCTCGCGCTCCGGCCCGACTTCCGGCCCGACGCCGACTGGATCGCCGCCCGCATGGTCCCCGCGATCCGCAAGGCGGAGGCCGAACAGGCGCTCGAGACGCTCCTCGCCCTCGGGCTCCTGATCCGGTCCCCCGACGGCGGCGTGGAGCAGGGCACCGCGGTGGTGACGACCGGCCCCGAGACGCGCGGGCTCCACATCGGCAACTACCACCGCGCCATGATGGTGCGGGCCGCGGCGGCGATCGACCTCGTGCCCGCGCCCCAACGCGACGTGAGCTCCCTGACCTTCTGCGTCGGCCCCGGCCGACTCGCCGAGATCAAGGAGCGAATCCGGCAGTTCCGCAAGGAAATCATCGCGCTCGCCAGCGAGGAGACCGCCGGCGACCAGGTGCTCCAGCTCAACCTCCAGCTCTTCCCCCTCTCCAGCTCCCGTGCGGCCGAGGCCGGCAAGGACAAGAAGTGAACCGTCTGCTCCCCCTCCTGACCCTGATCGGCTGCGTCACCGAGACCGGGAACCCCGAGCTGAACGTAGAGCTGCGCGTGAGCGGCACCTCGACCGACGAGCGCGTCGCCGTCGACGCGGTCCCCGAGCTCGAGGTGCTCGGCGCCTACGTCATCGTCGACGACGTGCGGCTCGTGGAGGCCGAGGGCTGCGACACGCCGACCGAGATCGAGCACGAGGCCGAGGGCCCCTTCCCCGTGGACCTGCTCGCCACGCCGACCCTGGTGGAGATCCCGGCGGTGAGCACCGAGTACTGCCGCCTGCGCGTCCGGCTGGACCGCGCCGACGGCACGCCCTCCGGCTTCCCGTCGGGGATGGACGACCACGCCGTCTACATCGAGGGCACCCGGGCCGACGGCGTCCCCTTCGTGCTCCGGTCCCGCGAGAAGTTCGAGGTCGACCTGCGCTCCGAGAGCGCCCCGTTCTCCGTCGAGGAGGGCCGTGAGCAGCTCGTCCTCGCCTTCGACCTGGGCGGCTGGCTCGCCGGCCTCGACCTCGCGGGCGCCTCGCCCGGCGGCGACGGCACCGTGCGCGTCGACGAGGACAACAACGAGTCGATCCTCGAGGACTTCGAGGAGCGCGTCGAGGGCATGCTCGAGCTCTACGAGGACGACGACGGCGACGGCGAGGTCGACGACGACGACGACCCGCTCACGGACTGATCACCCGGCCGCCGTCTCCCGCGCCGGCTCCGCGGGCTTCTCTCCCGCCTGGAGCCACCGCCGCGCGAGCAGGAGCCCGACCGGCGAGGTGAGCGCGATCCCGGTGTAGACGAGCCACATCGTGGACGTGTCCTGCGGGCCGTCGGCGGGCACGTACTTCGCGAGCATCGAGCCCGAGTAGAGCCCGGTCGTGAACTTGGCGAGGAACCACGGGAGGTTCGCGACGCCCATGTACACGCCCACCCGCGCCGGCGGGGCGATGTGCGCCACGTGCTCGAGGAAGCGGCTCGACCAGAGCGCCTCGCCGATCGAGAAGATCACGACGTACGCCAGCAGCCGCGTGAGGTCCGGGCCGGGCACCAGCAGGAAGGTCGAGAGCGCGCTCACCGCCGTCCCGACGATCATCATCGTGAGCACCGGGGTCTTCCGGGTGAGCGCGGCCACGAGCGGGGTCCCGATCACGATGATCAGCGGGTTGAGCCCGCTGATCCACTCGAAGCGCTCGCCGACCGCCGACGGGTAGGCCCGCGTCACGTAGTCCGGCATCGTGAGCCATTGGTGCGCGAACAGCGTGCGCACGCCCAGGAGGATGAAGATGAAGTACAGGAAGCGGGGGTCGGCCAGGGGGTGATCCCGCCAGCTGATCTTCTCCCGCGCCGCCGCCTCCACCTTCACGGGCCCGCCGGCGTCGCGCGGGAAGCCGACGAGGTGCACCACCAGGTACACGAGCGTGAGGCCCGCGCACATCGCGAACACGCCCGTGGTGCCCCACTGGGCGCGGATCGGCGAGGAGACCAGCGACTCGAACACGATCCCCAGGTTCATCAGCGCGTAGATGAGCGAGAAGCCGACGGCGCTCGTGGCCTCGTCGGTGGACTGCTTGACGGCCGAGTACACCGCCGTCTGCAAAAGCCCCGCCCCGAACGCCATGAGCGTGAGCGCGAGCACCACCACGCCGAACGTGCCCGGCATCGAGGGCGCCGCGACGAGCAGCACGCGGCCGACGAGCGAGGCGACGATGGTGAGGGTCATCGCGCGCCGCACGCCCATGCGGTCCACCGCGGACCCGAAGAACGCCATGAACAGCGTGAGGACGCCGGTCATGTAGGAGACGAGGTGGCCGGCGCGCACGTCCCCGAGCCCGACCGTCGTGCCGAGGTGCAGCGTCAGCAGGTTGAGCACCCCGAAGTAGGCGGCCCCGTCGATGAGGAAGACGAGGTTGGGCACCCAGAAGCGGCGGTCGAGGTGCCGGACGGCCCGGACGCTCGCGGCGAGCTCGGCGAGGGGGTTCGTGGGCTGGCTCATCGGGCCTCCGAGCGCGGCAGTCTACGCCACTCGGCGCCGCCACCGCGCGAGGTCGCGCGAGCTCAGCCGCGTTTCCAGGCCATCGCGTTCACCACGGGCGTGCCGCGCCAGGAGAGCGTCAGCGCCCCGTCGCGCGCGTGGATCGCGAAGCCGGCGGCGAGCTCGAGCTCCGACGCCAGCGGGCCGGGGTCGGGGTCGGTCGGCGTCGCGCCCAGCCGCTCCCGGCGCGTGACCCACCCGGCGAGCGGCTCGTGCCGCTCTACGCGCGCGGGCCCCTCGGCGGCGACGACGTTGAGGATCTCGCGGCCGAAGAACGCGGCCTCGATCACCCGACGGGCGCGCGGCTCGTCCGCGCACGTGGCCGCGAGCGCGTCGAACACCGCCCCGTAGTGGCGCACGGCGGCCTCCACGCGCGGCTCGAAGGGCGGCGCGGCGTGATCGGCGTCGGGCTCCACGAGCACGAGCGCCGCGGGGCCCCAGGACCAGAGCCGCCGGAGGACGGCGTCCCGGCTCGTCGCCTCGACACCGTCGGCGTCCGGGACGTGGTGGAGGGCGAACGCGGCGTTCACCACGAGGACCTCGTCGGGCTCGCACGTGATCGCGTCGACCGCCTGGATCGGGCTCGCCACGCCGGTGAACACGAACGGCACGCCCACCCGCGCGGCATGCCCGCCGAGGCGCGCCCCCACCTGCCGGAGCTGGGTCTCCGGGTCGTCGCCGGGCGTCGGGATCTCGATGCCGGTCAGCCGCACGGACGTCGCGGGCCCCGCGGCGGCGACGCGGTCCAGGAGCTCGATCCACTGGCCGCCCCAGCCCACGCCGACGTCGACGACGTGCAGGCGCCGCCGGCCGCCGAGCGCGGCGAGGATCGCGCGGTTCGCGGCGGCCCAGCCGAAGCGGATGAAGGGGGTTCGCCGGGCGAGCACGTCGTAGGCCGCGAGCATCTCGTCGGGGCCGGCGCCCAGCTCGTAGAGGTTGCCGGCGTCCAGGCCGCTGCCGTCCAGGCGGGCGCGGAGGGCCCGGCCGAAGGCGGCCTGGAGTCGATCGACGGCGGCGTCGCCACGGGACGCGAGGAGCGCGCCCACGAGGCCGGGGGCGTGGGGATCGCGCGCGGCGACGGCGCGCGCGGCGGTCGAGATGGCGAGCATCGGGGGCTCCTACGAGGAGAGGGCGTGCGGGGTGTGGACGAGGTCGCCGAGCGCGTCGAGGAGGAGCGCGTTCTCCTCGTCGAGGCCGACGGTCACGCGGATCGCGCACGGCAGCCCGTACGGCTCGAGCGTGCGGACGATCACGCCGCGCCGGAGCAGCGCCGCGGAGAGGGACGCCGCGGGGCCGGGCAGGTGGACGAGCAGGAAGTTCGTCGCGCTGTCGACCACCTCGAGCTCGAGGGCCGAGAGCCCGGCAGCCAGCGCGGCCCGGGCGCGCGTGTTGTGGGCGACCGCGCGGACAAGCGCCGGGGCGTCGTCCAGCGCGGTGAGCGCCGCGTGCTGGCCGATCGCGTTGGTGTTGAACGGGATGCGCAGCTTGTCGAGCGCGCGGGCGATGGGCTCGGGCGCCACGACGTACCCGATGCGGAGCGCCGCGAGGCCGTGGGCCTTCGAGAAGGTGCGCAGCACCACGAGGTTCGGGTGCTCGTCGCGGAGCGAGAGGGCGTCCGGGCAGCCCTCGCCGACCGCGTACTCGTGGTAGGCCTCGTCCACGACCACGACCACGTCGGGCGGGAGGCGGCGCAGCAGCGAGGTCAGCGCGGCGCGGTCGAGGAAGGTGCCGGTGGGGTTGCCCGGGTTCGCCAGGAAGACGATCCGGACCGAGGGGCCGACGGCCTCGACCAGCGCGTCGACGTCGACCGTCCAGCCTTCGAGGCGCGTGGTCACCACGTCGAGCCCCGCCGACCGCGCCGCGATCGCGTAGGCCATGAACGAGCGCTCGGGGATCGCGGCCTCGGCATCCTGGTCCGCGACGGCCTGGCAGAGGAGCCCGATCGCCTCCCCCGAGCCGTTCGTCACCACGACCTCGGACTCCGGGACGCCGTGCTCCCGCGCGAGGCGGTGGCGGAGCCGCGTGGCCCGGTCGTCGCCGTACCGCGAGGGCTCGAGCGCGGCGGCCGCAATCGCCTCGCGGACGCTGGGGCTCGGCCCGAACGGGCTCTCGTTGCTGGCGAGCTTCACGACGTGGCCGAGGCCGAGGCTGCGCTGCACCTCGTCGGCGGACTTGCCGGGGACGTAGCTGGGGAGGCGCTGCAGGCGAGGGTTCAGGCGGGCGCTCATCTTGCGGTTGCTCTCCGGTGCGCCCCACGTGCGCCGCGGGACGACCGCAACATGGCCGGCTCGACGGCCCCGCGCCGCGCCCGGTCACGCACCGAAAAAAACTGTTCTGGTTACAGAGGCGAGCGGCCGACGAAACGCCCGTTCTCAGCGCCGCAGGAGCAGGTTCAACACGAGCGTGAGCACCACGCTGATCACGATGCTCGTAACGATCGGGAACACGAAGGTGACCGGGCCCTTCTGGAACACGAGGTCGCCCGGCAGGCGGGGTACGCCGAAGCGGTCGAGGAGGAGCAGGACCGCGCCGAACGCGGCGATCCCGGCGCCCAGCAAGAGCAGCACGCGCCCCATGTCGCCCATCGGGTCAAGCTAACCGCGCGAGCGCTACGCCCAGGCCACCGCGACGAGCCGCGGGCCCGCGTAGGGCATGCGGCCGTGCGAGACGCTCGCGTTGTCGATCGCCACGACGTCGCCGCGCTCCCAGCGCGGGAAGACCATGTGCTTCCAGAGGGCGTCCCGCACCGCGTCGAAGTCGGCGTCCGGAATCGTGCCGCCGTCGGCGAAGGTCACGTGCATCGCGCCGTCCTCGGGGTCCCGGCGGAGGCCCTCCCACCAGCGGAGGGCCGCCGCGGCGGCCTGCCAACCGCGCCAGGGGACGGCCCCCATCCGCTTCGCGATCCGCCTGTACTCCTGCGGCCCCGCGCTGGCGTGGAAGACGTGGGCGTGGTTGTACCAGGCCATCTCCCCCGTCTCCGGGTGCGGCCGCGACGCGGGCTGGGTGCTGACGAGCCGCAGGCGCCCGTCCGCCCGCCACTCCGGCGTCATCCCGTTCGCGCCGGCCATCCGCTCCACCTCCGCGCGGTCCGTGGTCCCGAAGATCTGGTCCCAGCGCTTGAGCTGGCGCGGGTCGGCCTTCCCCTGCCCCTCGGGCCCGCCGTAGTTGCGCACGATCCGCACGCCGCGCTCCTCCCAGCGGCGCCGCACGTCCGGGTCGAGGTCCCGGTACACGGCGCGGAGGTCGGCCAGCGGCGTCTCGCCGCCGGGCCCGTCGTTCGGGCGGAGCGCGCAGAAGAAGAGCCGCCGCGGGGGTGCCGGCAGGAACGTCATCTCCGCGTGCTGCGGGATGGGGTAGTGCCCCGGGAGCTCGCTCGCGGTGAACACGTACTCGGTGAGGGCGTCCCGCGGAGAGGTGCCCAGGTACTTGTTCTGGAGATCGGGGTCGACGGTGCGCGCCACGCGCTCGAAGGCAGGGGCGTCGTCCACCGCAAAGCCGCGGAACAGGAGCGCGCCGGCTTCGCGGAGGCGCGCCCGCACGGTGTCGGCCTCGTCGGTCAGCCAGGCGACGAGCGCGTCGACGGAGCGGTCGCCGTCGGGCTCGACGAGGACGGGGCAGGTGGCGCGCGCGTCGAAGGGGCGGAGGTTCATCCGGGGATGCTACGCCAGTTTCGGGCAGCGGCCGATCGTGGCGGGGACAGTCAGGAGCGCGGGGATCCGGGTCATCGCTCAGCCCGGCATCGACGGCCAACTCGCGACGCGACCGAGGACCGCGCGACGAACGACCTCCCGGAGGACACGGTGGCGCGGATCGGCGGTGCGCCGGGCGTGCCAGAGGAGGTGCATCGGCAAGCTGGGGATGTCGAAGGGAGGCGGCGTCGCGACGAGCGCGCCGCCCTCCAGGTACGCGAGCTCCTCGGGCATGGTCGCGACGAGGTCCGTCGCCGCCACGAGCCGCGCCGCGCTCGGGAAGGACGTGACCGTCGCTGCGACACGGCGCGTGTGGCCCATCGTCGCGAGCAGGTCGTCCACGAAGCCGCGCCGGCCCCCCTCGAAGCTGACGATGACGTGCCGCGCGGCGAGGTACGCGTCGAGGTCGAGCGGCGCGGGCGTGCGCGCGGACCGCAGGACCGCGAAGCGCCGCGTGTAGAGCGGCCGCGCCACGAAGTCGGGGGTGGGCACTCCGCCGGCGCGGGACGGGAGCGCGGAGAGGTCGGGCGCGATCGCGAGGTCGAGCTGGCCGCGCCGGCCCTGGTCGAGGCTCGCCTCCGACAGGACCCGCACGCGCACGTCGATGCCGGGCGCCTGTGCCCACACCGCGCGGACGATCGCGTCGGCGAACGCGACCTGGGCCTCCTCCCCGAGCGCGAGGACGAGCTCGCCGCGATCCGTGGCCGGATCGAAGGCCTGCGGGGGCGCGAACACCCGCCGCACGGCCGCGAGGGACTCCTCCAGGGGCTCCGCGAGGGCGCGCGCCCGGTCGGTGGGGACGAGGCCGCGCCCCACCCGCACGAAGAGCGGGTCCCCGAGCGCGTCCCGGAGCCGCTGGAGCGTGCGGCTCATGGCGGGCTGCGTGACGCCGAGGTCGCGCGCCGCGTCGGTGACGCTGCCGTGGGCGAGCAGCCGATCGAGCGCGAGGAGCAGGTTCAGGTCGAGGGTGCGGAGATCGATGTCCGACATGCATGGAGCACGTAGCATCCATGCTCGCCGCGCAGGACGCTCCGGCGACTCGCCGCGCCCGCCGAGGCGCTCGGGCTGGAGCCCCTCCTCCCGATCGAGGGCGCGTAGCGTGGCGCCCGCGCGCCCCACATGCACCAAACGCATGGAGCTCATACCATCGATGCATTGGAGGCACGCGAAAGGACGGCCTACTCAGGGAGCGCACCCCAGGAGCCCGCATGTCCTCCCAGCTTCATGTCGTCTTCGGCGCCGGTCAGGTCGGCGCCCTCCTCGCCCGCACTCTCCAGGCCCGCGGCCACGCCGTCCGCGTCGTCCGCCGCTCGCCCGCCGCGGTCGGGCCGGGCATCGAGACGGTCGCCGGCGACGCCCGCGATCCGGCCTTCGCCGCGCGCGCGGCCGCCGGGGCCGCGGTCGTGTACCACTGCATGAACCCCTCGGCGTACACCGCCGCGGCGTGGGAGGCCGAGCTCCCGCGGCAGGGCGACGCGCTCATCGGCGCGGCCCTCGCGGCGGGCGCCCGTCTCGTCGTGCTCGACTGCCTCTACGCCTACGGCGTGGTGGACGGCCGCCGCACCGAGGAGACGCCGCTCGGCGCCACGGGCCCCAAGGGGCGGGTGCGCATCGCGTGGGACGCCCGCCTCCGCGCCGCCGCGCGCGAGCAGGGCCTCCGCTTCACGGTCGGCCGCGCGGGCGACTTCTTCGGGCCCGGGACCGCCGACCACTCCCTGTTCTCGCGCGCCGCGGCCGCCGGCATCGCCGCCGGCAAGGCCCCCTGGCTCGTCGGCGACGTGGACGTCCCCCACGCCTTCGGCTTCGTGCCGGACGTCGTCGCGGGGCTCGTCGCGCTCGGCGAGGCCGCGCCGGACGTGGAGGGGCAGGTGTTCCACCTCCCGACGCTCGAGGTGACGCCGCGGGCGCTCGTGGCCGCGCTCGCCGCGGCGGCGGGCACCGACGTGCGCCCCCACGCCGTGCCCGCCTGGGTCGTGGGCGCGCTCGCCCCGGTGGTCCCGCTCCTCCGCGAGCTCCGGGAGACGCTCTACCAGTGGGATCGCCCCTTCCTCGTCGACGACCGCCGCTTCCGCGCGCGCTTCCCGGGCCTCGCCCGGTCGCTGGAGGAGGCCGCGGCGATGACGATCGCGGACGCGCGGGAGACGCTCGCCGTGGCGGCGTAGGAGCGTTCGGGAAAATGCTCCCGTCGCGCGCTGGCGTCCGCTGGGCGCGGCCGAACGCCTCGGGGCACCCGAGCCGCCGACGCCCCTCCCAGCGCCGACGTCGCCGCGGCGGCCGCGTCCGCGCGGCCGGCTGCCCTACCGCCCGAGCACCATCCCCGCGACGGCCATCACCACGACGGCCACGACGGCCACCCCGATGCGCCAGGGCCAGGGGGACGGCTCGGGTGGCGGCGCCCGGCGGACCTCCCCGGTCCCCGCGCCGGCGGTCCGCTCGGCACCGTCGGCCTTCTTCCGCTTCGGTCGGCCCTTCTCGTTCGGCGAGGTCGGCTCCTCCGCGAAGGTGCCGACCCGCACCTGGGGATCGGGCACCGGGAAGCTCCACGGGTCGCACACCGGCGAGAGCAGCTTGCGCCGCTCGGCGGGGATGAGCTCGAGCAGCGCCGCCGCCATCTCCCGGGCGTCCGGGTAGCGCTCGGCCGGCGTGGCGCGGGTGGCGCGTTGCACGATGGGGCGCAGCTCTTCGGGCACGTCGTTCCAGCGCGGCGCGTCGGGCCCGAGCGCGAACAGGTCGGCGGGGCTCTCGTCGGAGACCAGCCGGTACAGCAGGCTCCCGACGCCGAACAGGTCGGCGGTGAGGTCGACCGTGGCCGCGTCGAGCCGCTGCTCGGGCGCCATGTAGAGGAGCGTGCCGAGGCTCGACCCCACCTGCGTGAGCTGGGCCTTGCCGCCGTCGATGCGCGCGATGCCGAAGTCGCACAAGAGCACGTCGCCCCGCGCGTCGACCAGCACGTTGCCGGGCTTCACGTCGCGGTGGATCACCCCGCGCGCGTGCGCCTCCGCGAGCGCGGAGAGCACCTGCACGGCGATGCGGGCGGCGGTCGGCACGTCCAGCGGGCCGCCCTCGTCCACGAGCGAGAGCACGTTCCCGCCGGGGACGTAGTCGAGCACCATGTACGGCCGCCCGTTGATGGTCCCCACGGCGTGCCCGCGCACGATGTGCGGGTGGGAGAGCCGCGCCAACGTCTCGAACTCGGACCGGAAGCGCGCCTCCGCCTCGGGCGACGCCACCTCGGTGAGGATCTTCACGGCGTAGTGGCCGCCCGACTGCTTGTCGATCGCGCGGTACACCGACGCGAACGAGCCGCTCGCGACGCGGCCCTCCAGGAGCCAGCGCCCGTCGAGGAGAACGCCCGCCAGCGAGCCCTGCACCTACAACATCCCGTTGGCGCGGAACCACGCGAGGGCGTCCGCGACCGCGGGCTCGAGCGGCCCGTGGCGGTACCCGAGCTCGCGCTCGGCCTTCGCCGACGAGAACTGGAAGGTGGTGCAGTAGCCCCAGCCCACGGTGACGCTGTTCAGCACGGGCTCATTGTCGCTGAAGCGCTCCAGCAGATCCCCGGGGAGTCCGAACAAGCCGGCGATCCAACGGGGGAGTCGCAGCCGCGGCGCGCGGCACCCGATGACCTTCGCCATGCGCGCGAACGCGACCTCGTAGGGGAGGTTCTCGCCGCCGAGGATGTAGCGCTCGCCCTTCCGGCCCCGCTCGGCCGCGGCGAGCATGCCGCGGGCGACGTCGCGCACGTCCACGAAGTTGTTGGCGCCGCTCGACATCCCGGGGATCTTCCCACGCGCGAGCTCCAGGATCATCTTCCCGGAGCTCGGCTTGGCGTCGTAGGGGCCGAGCATGTAGGTCGGGTTCACGATCACGGCGTCGAGCCCGTCGGCCACGGCCGCGCGCACGATCTCCTCGGACTCGTGCTTGGTGCGGACGTAGCCGTCCTCCATGCCGTGCTCGGGGAAGTTCCAGCGCGCCGCCTCGGTGCAGGGCTGCCCGTCCTCCGACAGGCCGACCGCGCCGACGGTGGACGTGTGCACGAGCCGCCCCGCCCCCGACCTCCGCATCGCGGCCACGACGTTTCGCGTCCCGTCCACGTTCGCGGCGATCATCGCCGGGGTCGGCCTCCGGCGGACGCTCACCTGCGCGGCCACGTGGAAGACCACGTCGCAGCCGTCGAACGCTCGCGCCAGCGCGTCGGGATCGGAGAGGTCGGCGTCGGCCCAGCGGATCGGAAAGGCTTCGAGGTGCTTCACCCGGCTGGATCCCCGGCGCGTCGCAACCACGGCGTCGCCGCGTTCGCACGCGAGCACAGCCAGGTTCCCGCCGAGCAGCCCGCTGGCACCGGTCACCCCTACGCGCAAAAAGCCTCCCGCTCCGGTCCGGGAGTAACCGAGCCCCATCGAACCGCCACGGGAAGCGCGCGTTCCGCCACCGGTTATCAGTCCGTCCCATGACCCCCTGGCTTTGGCTCCTGGTCCCCCTCGCGCTCTGGCTACTCGCGGAGTTCAAGACCTCCCGTCCGGACGGCACGCTCGAGCGGGTCCATCCGTTCCGCCGAATCCTGCTGTACCTGCTCCCGACGCGGAACGAGGCGGTCGTCTACTTCGACGCCTACGCCGACGCCGAGAAGCTCGTCGCGTTCCTCGACCGGCAGAAGCGCGAGAACACCGGCGCGGACATGACACACGCGACCATCGCGGCGGCGAACATCGCGCTCGCCTCCACGCCGAAGATGAACCGCTTCGTCGTCGGGCGCCGCCTCTACATGCGGAACGCGCGCTGGTTGTCCTTCTCGATGAAGCGCAAGCGCCTGGACCGCGAGGCGTCCATCTCCACGGTCAAGCTCCAGATGCTCGACGGGGAGACCTTCCCCGCGCTGGTGGCCCGCATGAACGGCGGCATCGGCGAGGAGCGCAGCGGGAAGAAGACGCGCACCGACAAGGAGATCGACGTCTTCAACCTCCTGCCGCGGCCGTTGTTGCGCGGGGGCGCCGCGCTGCTCCGGACGCTCGACTACTACAACCTCCTGCCCAAGTGGTACATCGACGGGGATCCGCTGTTCACCAGCATCTTCATCGCGAACCTGGGCTCCCTCGGCATGGGCCCGGGCTACCACCACCTCTTCGAGTACGGCACCTGCCCGCTGTTCATCATGATCGGCAAGCTCGAGGACCGCGTGGTCGCGCGCGACGGGCAGGTCGTCATCCGCCCGATGCTGCACGTGCGCTTCACCTACGAGGAGCGCATCGAGGACGGGCTCAACGCCCGCTTCGGCATCGACAAGTTCATCGAGGTGCTCGAGGACCCCGAGCCCTACCTGGCGAGCGGCGCCCTCTGGCCGCGCACCGAGGCGGCCAAGGCTTCTTGATCTTGGGGCAGGGGGGCTGCCGCCCCCCCGCAACGCCCCCCCTCACTCCTCGCAGACGTACCGGGTCACTGTCAGCGCGTCGATGAGGTGGAAGTTGGTCGAGGCCCCGGTCGCGCCGGTGAAGCCGACGTAGGCGGGGAAGGACGTGAAGCCGCCGAGGTCGGTGTCGATGTAGGTGACGCCGTCGATCGACACCGTCACGTGCGGCGCGAGCACGTTCACCTCCATCTCGTGCCAGCCGCCGTCCTCCATCTCGGGGAGCGCCGACCACGCGGCGGGGCCGAAGGGCTGCCCGTCGAAGTGGATGGACACGTGGTCGTCCGCGGTCGGGTCGCCGTACTCGCCGTTGTACCAGGTGTCGACCTCGATGCTCCAGCCCGGCAGGCCGGCGTAGCCGATGCCGCCGCCGGTGTCGCCGACGAAGCTCGTCATGCGCGTGGTGTCGAGCGCGGTGAGCGAGATGCCGTCTGCGCCGCTGCCGCCGCTCACGTAGAAGCGGAACGCGATGCTCATGTTGTCCGCGCCCACCGTGGAGCCGACCTGGAAGGCCGTGCCGGTCTGGTACGGCCCGGTGGACGTGAGCTCGACCCAGCCGTTGGTGGAGTCGTAGCGGGACGTGCCCTCGAAGTGCCAGGTGGAGAGGTCCAGGTTGTCGGCGGCGTACCCCTGGTCCTGGCAGAGGTTCACCCACGCCGACGCCGACTGGCCGCAGCTGTCCGTGACGCCGAGGGTGACGAGGTGCGACCCGGGCGTGCGCGCCGCGGGGTCCCAGGGCGCCGAGGTCTCGCCCGAGGAGCTCGGCGGGACCGCGGTGAGCGCGCCGTCCACGCTGGAGGTCCAGCTCACGGTGAGGATCTCGGGGTTGTCGACGTCGTCGGTGACCACCCCGTTGAGCAGCGTGGTCACGTCGCCCGCGAGCACCGCTCCGTCCGCGGGGTCGAGGATCGTGGCGGTCGGGGGCGCGTCCGCGGCCACGGACAGCGGGACGTCGATCGACGGGGTGTCGGGATCGTCGGTGAGCACGGTCAGCACGGCGTTGCCGGGCCCACCGCTCACGGGGATCTCGAGCGACTCGCCCGTGGCGAGCGTGGCGGGGAGCGCGACCTCGCCGACGGTCCAGCCGGTGCCGGTGATCTCGGCCCCGCGCACCGCCAGGTCCCCCGACCCCTCGTTCGACACGGTCACCGTGCCGGCCCCGGCCCCGCCGCACACGAGGCCGAGGTCGATCGCGTCCGGCGTGACCACCACGTCCGGGATGCCCGGCGGGTCGTCCTCGAACGTGGGCTCGTCTTTCTCTTCCTCGATCGTGTACTCGGTGCAGCCGAGGAGCGGGAGCAGGAGCAGGGTGGCGCGCATGGGCGGCAGGATAGCGCGGGTTCGCGCGCACGAGCAGCCCCGGCGAAGACGACCGCTCACCACGTGCCGTGGTGCTGCTCGGTGACGCCCACGAGGCGGCCGACGTCGACCCACCGGCCGTCCACGCGCACGCGCCCCGTCACCTCGACGACGTGCTCGTCGTGGTGCAGGTCCACGAGCACCGGCACGCGCACGTGGTCGCGGTGCACGCGGAGCGGCCGGGCCTCGAGCTCCACGTCGGGCGAGAGCACACGCCACGGGCGACGCGAGTCGCGGCGGTCGACGTCGAACACCACGTCGTCGGGGAGCACGTGCCACCGCCCGTCGACGAACACCTGCGTGTAGCGCTGCCCGTAGGGGCCGTAGTTCACGAGGCTGTCGATGGCGACGCGCTCGTCCTGCGCGGCGAGCCAGTGCCAGCCGGTCCTGGACGGCACGCGGCCCCAGCAGTGGTCGGTGTAGCAGCGCACCGTGTCGATGCCGCGGGTGTGCTCGCCGACGCGCACGATCCCGCGGGCACGGTTGTGGAAGTGGGCGCGCACGCCGTACCAGGCCTCGAACTGGTCCTCCGTGCGCGCGAAGGGGCGCGGGGACGGCGTGAGCGCGAGGTCCACGTCCCACTTCCCGCCCTCGATGCGCAGCCGGAGCCCGTTCTGGCCCTCGGCGCCGTAACGCACCGACGGGGTGCCACCCGCGCGCAGGTCCATGCGGTCCCCCTCGCGCGGGCGCTCGAAGAAGAGCGGCCGGTCGATGATCTCGGTCTGCTCACCGTCGAGGTCCACGAACCAGCAGCGGAAGCGCTCCATGTACCAGGTGCGCACGCACGACCACGACAGGTACACGCCGGTGTCGGGCGCGTGCAGGTAGCCGAACCACCACTCCTTCTCGGAGAAGGCCTCGGGCAGGCGCCACCGCGCATCCAGGACCTTCGGGATCTCTTCCAGCATGCTCGACTCCGGGGGCAGGAGAGGAAGCAAGGCGCGTGCCCGCGGGACAGGGGACGCGGTTCGATGGGGAGAAGCCAGCGAGATAGGCCGATCCTCCTCGAAGGGGAGGATCGGTGGCGAACGAACGCGCGGCGGAGGTGGCCGCGAAGCTCCGGGACGTCCGCGCCGCGATGGCGGCCGAGGGCCTCTCCGCCGTGCGGCTGCGGGGCGTGGACTGGTTCTCGTGGGCCACGGGAGGCGGGTCGAGCGTGGTGAACATGGCGTCGGAGGTCGGCGTGGCGGAGGTCCTCGTGACCGCGGGCGGCGCCTGGGTGCTCACCGACACGATCGAGGCGCCGCGGATGCGCGAGGAGGAGGTGCCGCCCGGCTTCCAGGTGCGAGAGGACCCGTGGGCCGACCCGACGGGGCGCGAGGCCTTCGCGACCGCGGAGGCGGGCGGCCCCGTCGCGTCCGACCGACCGCGCGCCGGCGCCGAGCACCCGCTGCCGGACGTGCTGGTGGCGGCGAAGCGCCGCATGCGGCCGGCGGAGGTCGAACGCTACCGCCTGCTCGGGGCGGACGCCGCGGAGGCCGTCACCGACGTGCTCCTCCCCGCGCACCCCGGCTACAGCGAGAACGCACTGGCGGGCGCGGCGGCGGAGGCCCTCTGGCGGCACGGGATCCACCCGGTGGTCGTGCTCGTCGCGGGCGCGCGTCGCCTCCCCCGCCACCGCCACGCCACCCCGACGGACGCGCCGCTCGGGCGCGTCGCGATGCTGGTGGTGTGCGGGCGGCGCCACGGGCTCTACGCCAACCTCACGCGCTTCGTGGCGTTCGAGGCCCTCCCGGCGGAGGAGCGCCGGCTCCACGAGGACGTCGCGGCGGTCGAGGCGGCCGCCTTCGCCGCGTCGCGCCCCCGGGCGACGCTCGCGGCCGCCTTCGGCGAGATCGTGGGCGCCTACACCCGGCGCGGGCACGCCGGCGAGGAGCTCCGCCACCACCAGGGCGGCACGACCGGCTACCTCGCCCGCGAGGTCGTCGCGACCCCCACGACGCTCGACTCGATCGAGCCCGGGACCGCGCTCGCATGGAACCCGAGCCTGCCCGGGGCGAAGATCGAGGACACCGTGCTCGTGGGAGACCAGGGGATCGAGCTCCTGACGGTGGACCCGCGCTGGCCCACGGTCGACGTGGAGGGGCGGGCGCGGCCCGCGGTGCTCGTACGGCCATAGCGTCGGGAGCGTCGGGGGCGTCGGGAGCACCCCCGCGTCCCGCGCCGGAATAAGCGGTCGCATGCCACGATCGAGCCCGTGAAGGTCGCCGTGATCGGCTGCGGGACGGGCGGCCCCGCGGCCGCGCTGTTCCTCGCGCGCCAGGGCCACGACGTCGCGATCTTCGAGCGGGTGCCCGACCCCGGGCCCGTCGGCGCAGGGATCCTCGTGCAGCCCACGGGGATGGCCGTGCTCGCGCGGCTCGGGCTCCTCGAGGCGGTGCTCGCGCGCGGCGCGCGGGTGGATCGGCTCTACGGGGAGACCTCCTACGGGCGCGTGGTGCTCGACCTCGCCTACGCCGACCTCCGGCCCGGGCTGTTCGGGCTGGGCGTGCACCGGGGCACGCTGTTCGCCGCGCTCTACGACGCGGTGCGCGCGCAGGGCATCCCGGTGCACACCGACACGCCCGTCGGCGCGATCCCCGCCGGCTACGACCTCGTCGTGGTGGCCGCCGGCGCGCGCTCGACGCTGCGGCCGGAGGACGCGGTGGTGCGGCCCTACCCCTGGGGCGCGCTCTGGACGACGATCCCGGACCCCACGGGCCGCTGGGCCGGCGTGCTCTCGCAGCGCTACCGCGACACGCGCCAGATGCTCGGCTTCCTCCCGAGCGGCACGCCCCCGGGCGCCGCGGAGCCCGTCGTGAGCCTGTTCTGGAGCATCCGGGCCGACGCGCTGGAGGCGTGGCGCGCGCGGGGCCTCGACGCCTGGAAGGTGGAGCTGCTCGCGCTCGTGCCGGACCTGCCGGTGGAGCAGCTGCGCGAGCCGGTGTTCGCGCCCTACTTCGACGTGCGCATGTACCCGTGGCAGCGGGGCAACGTCGTCTGGATCGGCGACAGCGCGCACGCCATGTCCCCGCAGCTCGGCCAGGGCGCCAACCTCGCGCTGATCGACGCGATGGTGCTCGCCGACTGCGTCGCGGAGGGGCGGCTCGCCGACTACTCGGCGCGACGGCGCCCGCACGTGGGCTTCTACCAATTCGCGAGCCGGTGGCTGACGCCGTTCTTCCAATCCAGCTTCCCGATCCTCGCGCCCGCGCGCGACCTCGTGGCGGGGCCGCTGCACGCGTGGGGCTGGTACCGCCGGCAGATGCTCGGCTCGCTGGCGGGCGCGAAGACGGGGATCTTCTCGGAGCTGCCGGCGTTGGGTGTCACCGAGACGGGGTTGTTGAC
>CAYWGD010000015.1:0-31221 GCA_964457335.1 uncultured Enterobacteriaceae bacterium
CCCCCCCCCCCCCCCCCCCCCCCCCCCCCCCCCCCCCCCCCCCCCCCCCCCGGGCGCGCCCCACCCCCCCCCCCCAACGCCCCCCCCTCGCTTCGAGCGGCCCCACCCCTACGAAGGGGCCCCCCGCAGCGCCTTCCCCCGCGCGCGCAGCTCGTCGAACACGCGGTCCTCGATCGCGGCCAGCTCCGCCGCGGAGTAGCCGAGCCGCGACGCGAGCGAGCCGATGACGCGCGCCTCCTCGACGCCGTAGTTGCCGTCCGACACGGCGACGGTGAGCGCGGCGGTCAGGAAGAGCTCGCCGTGGGTCCAGAGGTCGCGGAGGTCCGCGGGCTCCACGTCGGCGGGCACGAGCCGCTCGAAGAGCGCGGCGAGCAGCGTGTGCTCCATGCTCTTGAAGCCCCCCGCGCCGGCCACCTCGGCGAGGCCCTGCCGGAAGGCGGCGAGCACGTCGGGCCCGAGGCCGGCGGCCTCGATGCGCTCGGCGAGCCTCACCGCGCACCCGGGGCGGGACGCGGCCGCATCAGAAGCCCATCTCCTCGGGACGCCGGTACGCCCAGGCTTTCTGGAGGATGCGCAGCTCGTAGGGCGCCCGGTACCAGCCGGCGCGCCAGCGGGCCTCCGACAGCGCGCGCAGGGCCAGCCGCTGCCACGGGGCGAGGCGGAGGTCGCTCACGGTGGGGTGGCGCGCGTGGAGCACGGTCTCGAAATCATACACGCGCCGGATCAGCCCCTCGGTGAGCCAGGGGGTGCGTGGGTCGCGACGACGGTCGAAGCCCGACCACGCGGGCGAGAGCCACTCGTCGATCGTCTCGGGCAGCGCGAAGCCCTGCTTCTTCGCCTCGTCGAACATCCCCGGCAAGGGGACGGGCGTGTACAGGTAGAGGATGATCTCGCAGTCGGGGTTCTCCCGCTTGAGCTCGCGCACGAGCGCGAGGCTGCGGGACACGTCGCGCTCGGGGTCCCCGGGGTTCGCGAGCACGAAGGAGAACTCCGGGCGGATGCCGTGCCGCCGGGCCACGCGGTTGAGCGCGCGCGTGTCCTCCACGGTGAGCCCGCCCTTCTCCATGCCGTCGATCGCGTCCTGGTCGCCGCTCTCCGCGCCGAAGAACACCATCCGGAGCCCGGAGCGCGCCATGGCCTCCCAGGTGGCCCCGGAGAACCCGAGCATGGTGTCGATCCGGCCTTCGCCCCACCAGGAGAGCCCGAGCCCCGTGATCCCGTCGGAGACCTCGCGGACCCGCTTCTCCCAGGCGAAGAAGTTGTTGTCGTGGAACTCCACCGCGTCCGCGCGGTACTCCCGGTGGAGCCGTCGCACGATCCGCACGACGTGGTCGGCGGGGTCGGGGATCCAGCGCCCCTCGAACATGTTCACGACCGCGCAGAAGTTGCAGAAGTACGGGCAGCCCGCGCTGGCGTGGTGGTTGAACGTGCGCTCGCCGAGGAAGGTCCGGGCGGCGTACCGCTCCATGTCGATCCGCTCGTAGGGCGGGTCGGGGAAGTCGGCGGGCCGCGAGTAGCCGCGGCCGGGGGCCTTCACGAGCGCGCCGTCGCGCCAGAGCGCCACCCCGGGCACCGTGGCCGGATCGCGCCCGGCCTCGAGCGCGTCGAGCAGCTCGGGGAGCGTCACCTCGCCCTGGCCGATCACGACGAGGTCCACGCCCGCGTCCCGCGCGGAGGCCGCGGGGTGCACCGTCGGGAAGTAGCCGCCCCACACGATCGTCAGCGCGGGGTACTTCGCCTTGAGCCGCCGGCAGATCGGGGTGGCCGCCGCGAGCTGCGGGCCGGGCATCACGGTGACGAGCAGCACCGTGCCGGGCCGCGCGCAGAGCGCGTCGAGGCGGGCCTCGGCGTCGGGCTCCACGTTCGCGTCCACGAGCGCCCACTCGTGGCGGATCACGCGCGCCACCATGAGCAGCGAGAGCGGCAGCCGCCGGTGCGCCTTCTGCGCCCGGGGGTTGAAGAGGACGACGTTCACGCGGCCGCGTCCGCGGAGGCGCGCCGCAACACGACGAGCGTGTGGTCCCCGAGGTCGCGCAGGATCGGGAGCCGGGCCACCCAGGGCTCCAGCGCCGCGCGCCGGCCGGGCCGCCCACCGAGGTCCGGCGGCGGCATCAGCGCGCCGAGCGCCTCGCGGTGCACCTCCACGAAGCCGGGCAGCGCCGCGACCACGTCCGCGGCCCGCAGGTACCGGATGGGCATCCGCACGCCCTCGAGCGACACGTGCGTGCCCCGCCGGCGCGGGCGCCGTCCGCGCCGCAGGAGCGCCACGTCCTCGGCCGGGCAGCGCCGGTTGATCACGACGAGGACGGCGTGAGCGCCGGGCCGCACGAGCGTCGCGAGCGCGCGCCCGAAGCCGTCGAGCGACGCCAGGCAGTTGAGCGCGCCGAAGTTGGACAGCGCCCCGTCGAACGGCGCCTCCGCGAGGAGCGGCGAGAGGTCCGCGAGATCCACGCGGCGGGCGTCCCGGGTGCGCCGCCGGGCCTCGGCGACCATGCCGGCCGAGGCGTCGACCGCCGTCACCCGGTACCCCGCGGCCTCCAGGACCCGGGCGTCGAGCCCCGGCCCACAACCCAGGTCCAACACACGCCCCCCCTCGGGGAAAAAGCGCAGGCAAAACGTGAGGACTCGCGCACGCATCGCCTGGGCGAGCGGATGCGCGCCCCAGCCGTCCGCATAGCCCGTGGCGTGGCGGTCAAAGGCATGCAAAGTCTCGGTTGGTCCGCGCAACGTCATGCAGGCTCTCGTTGACACCCCGGGAAGGCCGCCCCTACCATAGCCCCCCCGTCCCGGAGCCGTACACATGTCGTCGCTGTTGCGCACCACCCGCCTGTTGTCCCGCCTCGCGCTGGGCGGCCTCACCGTCGGGGCGGTCGCGCTCGCCCCCGAGGTCGCCTGGGCCCAGGCGGCGCCGGTGTTCGAGGGAGGCGCGCTCATCGAGCTCGTGGCCCCCACCGGCGTCGTGGGAGACGGCGCCACCACCGCCGATCTCTACGTCCTCGCGCTGAACGCGGACGGCACGCCGCTCACCGGGCTGAAGGGCAAGCCGCAGGCCACCATGGGGAGCGCGTCCGAGCTCGTCGACGCCGGCGGCGGCCTGTACCGCTTCACGTACACGCCCCCGCGCGCCGAATCGACCACGACGGTGACCGTCGCGTTCAAGGGCAAGCTGCCGTCCAAGGAGGCGTTCGCGAAGTCCTGGAGCTTCGCCGTCTCGCCGCCGCGCAGCCAGAAGCTGGCCGTGGCCACCAACCCGGCGCAGATCGTGCTCGGCCAGGACGCGACCGCCTCCGTCGCGATCAACCTCGCCGGCGGCGACCGCCAGAACCTCACCGGCGTGCAGCTCTCCGTGCGCCCGTCCACCGGCACGGTCGACAACCTCATCTCCCTCGGCGGCGGCCAGTTCACGGCGCTCTACACGGCGCCGACGGTCCGCTACCCGCACGTCGCGCTGCTCACCGCCGTCGACCGCCGCGACCCCTCGCGCGCCTACGCCGGCATCGCGGTCCCGCTCGTCGGGAAGGCCGACTACCCGCTCACCGTGGCGCCGAACGCGAACGTCATCCTGAAGGTGGCCGGGCGCGACTTCGGCCCCAAGCCGGCGGACGCCCAGGGCCGCGCCGTGGTGCCCATCATCGTGCCCCCGGGCACCAAGACCGCCACGAGCGTGGTGGTCACGCCCGACGGCAAGGTCACCGAGTCGACCATCGACCTCCAGATCCCCGAGGCCCGCCGGGTCGCGCTCTTCCCGACCGCGACGGCCATCCCGTCGGACGGCCGCCTGCAGGTGCCCGTGCGCGCCTTCGTGGTGAGCCCCGAGGGCAAGCCGGACGAGTCCGCGCAGGTCGTGTTCAGCACCACCGCCGGCGTCGTGAGCACGGCGCGCCACGAGGGCGGCGGCGTCTACGTGGCCACCTACACCCCGCCCTTCGGCAACGCCGCCACCCAGGCGACCATCGCCGTCAACCTCGCGGACAAGCCCTCCGTGCAGGCCGACGCGCTGACCGTGAACCTCGTGGCGGCCCGGCCGACCAAGGTGTCGCTCGTCACGGAGCCCGCCTCCCTCCCCGCGGGCGCCGACGGCTTCAAGGTCTTCGCGAAGGTCAGCGGCCCCGACGGCACCGGCCTGGGCGGCCGGACGCTCAATTTCGCGGCCAACGGCGCGCGCCTCAAGGAGGCCGTGAAGGACCTCCGGAACGGCGACTACCAGGCCAGCTTCGCCACCACGGGCGGTGGCCCCGTCGAGCTCTCCGCCACGGTCGCGTCGGCGCCCACCGGCAACCCGCTGGCGCGCGTCCTCGTGCTCCCGGCGCGCGAGCGTCTCGCGGGCGACGGCGCGTCCACCGCGATGCTCACCGTCGCGACGGTCGACGAGTTCGGCTACCCCGTGCCGAACCAGGACGTCGCGCTCCGCGTCGTGCAGGGCGACGGCACGGTCCCGGCCACCGCGAAGACGAACGCCGACGGCATCGCCCAGGTCTTCTACACGGCGGGCCGGAAGAACGGCCTCGTGAACGTGTCCGCCTCCGTCGGCGACCACGCCGCCTCCGCGAGCCTCCTGCAGGCCCCGCTCAACGTGAACGTCCCCGACCTGCCCGTGTCCGGCCCGAAGGACGTGGCCGCGCTCGCCGGGGAGTGGCAGGGCAGCCTCGCCGGCGCCCGCATCGAGCGCGACGGCATGGCCGCCGTGGCCGTCGCGCCCGCGGCGACCGTCGTGGCGAGCGCGGGGGTCGCAGCGGCCCCGGCGAAGATCGCGCTCCTCTCCGAGCCCGCCAGCGTCAGCGCGGGCGGCACGGTCGTCCTGAAGGTGAACGTCCAGGACGCGAGCGGGCGCGGCGTCGGCGGCCAGCAGCTCGACTTCCTCACGTCGGCCGGCACGATCAGCGGCGTCACCGACCTCGGCGGCGGCGCCTACCAGGCCACGCTCGCGGTGCCCGCGGGCTCCTCGGGCGAGGTCAAGATCTCCGCGGCCACCCGCGACGGGGCGGTCTCGGCGTTCATGCGCGTGCCGATCGGCGGCGCGGACGCGGCGTGGGGCGCGAGCCCGTTCGCGCCGGCCGCCGCGCCGAGCCCCTTCGCGGCGACCACGCCCGCGCCCGCCCCGGCCCCGACGGCCACGCAGGCGCCGGCCAACACCGCCCCGGTCATGACGGCGCCCCCGGCCGCCACGACCGGAGCCTCCACCCCGGCGACCACCACCACGGTCACGAAGGCGCCGGCGGCCTCGGGCGACCGCCCGTGGGCGCGCGTGCGGGCCGGCTACAGCTACACGTCCTACGCCTACAACCAGCTCCTCGGCCCGCGCGAGACCGTGTTGTACCCCTACGACATCGAGCTCGGCTCGGGCGCCAACGGCTTCCAGGTCGCCGCGCGCGTGTGGGTGCCCGGGATCCCCTACGTGGGCGCGGACGTCGAGGTGCATGCCGGCAACTACACGATCGACCCGGCGCCGCTCTGCGCGCGCCTTGGCCGCCCGTGCGAGGGCACCGACAGCGTCGGCGACTGGCTCGTCGAGGCGCGCATCCTCGGCGCCGGCCGCTACCCGTTCGACGTGGGCTCGACCCAGTTCTGGGTCGGCGGCCGCGTCGGCGCCACGATGAGCGACATCCAGGCCTACAAGGTGCTCGAGGGCGAGATCCAGCTCGAGCAGTTCCCCATCTGGTCGCTCGCGATCGGCCCCGAGGTCGGCGCGGAGATCGGGGAGAACGTGTTCGTCCACACCTACTTCCTCGAGAACCTCGCGGGCGGCACGTCCCCGTACAACACGCAGTTCGGCGTCGACGGCGGCTACGCCTTCGGGAGCGGCCTCGTGAAGCCCTACGTGTCGGCCGCCTACGACCTGAGCATCCGCACGCTCTCGATCGAGAACCAGGGCGGCGAGCAGGTGGGCGAGCTGCAGGACACGCAGCACGCGGTGACGATCTCCGTCGGCGTGCAGATGTAGGCTTCTGCCCACGGAAGTTCGGGGACGGCCGGAGGCGACTCCGGCCGTTCCTGGTTTTCCGGGGGCGCGCGCGGCACCGGAGCCGCGGCGCCGTCCCGGGCACCGCGGCCGCCGCACCGGCCGCCCGTCCGCGGGCGGTCCGGGTGCCCGGATCCAGGCCCGCTAGTGCGCCTCGGCGGCCTCGGGTGTCGGCTTCTCCAGCGCCTCGGCCGCGTTCTGTGCGGGCGTGGGCACGGGGGCGGGCCCGCCGGCGCGGAGCCAGTGGCCCCGCCATCGATCGCCCTCGTCGCGCACCAGGAAGCCGTCGTACCACTCGACGATGGCGTAGTCGCCGGGCGAGAGCTCGAGCTCGACCCACTCGCGGCCGGGCCCGCGCGGGGTGCCCGGCCCGACGGGGACGCGCTCGGCGGTGTAGGTCCAGTGCTCGCCGCCCGTGCGCTCCATGCGGTAGGCGCAGCCGTCGGCGTCGAGCGCGTACAGGCGCCAGTCGACGCTGTGGTTGTCGAGGAGCCGCACGGCGCCGGTCGGGACCACCGTGGGCTCGCCCTGCGCCGCGTCCATGCACCAGCGCTGCTCGGTGGCGGTCGCGGCGCGGACGAGCGGGCCGGCGGGGAGGCGCGCGAGCGTGCCGTCCCCGGCGAGCCAGAGGCCCTCGCCCAGCGGGATCGCGGCGATCTCGACGGCGCCCACGTCCTGGTCCCCCAGGCCGCCCTCAGGCCGCACCAGCCAGGTGCGGTCGAGGTGGTCGGGGTGGCTCACCCGGAACGTGCGCGTGCCCTTGTCGCAGGCCACGCGGAAGCGACCGGCGGCGTCGGTGACGGCCTCGCAGCCGGGCGACGACAACACGGCGCCCGCGACGGGGCCGCCGCCCACGGTGCGCACCTCGCCCACGAGCGTGGAGGTCTGGCAGGCGGCGAGGAGCGGCAAACCGACGATGGCGGACCGTCGCAGCGCCTACTCCAGGACCTGGAGGTGGTCGATCTTCGCGGCGGGCACGATGAGCCGCGCGGGCTTGCCCTCGAGCGCGCGCCCCCGCTCGTCGAGGTACCGATCCACGGCGAGCGTGGCGCCCAGCGCCGTCGCCTCCGCGAGCGTGCCCTCGAGGATCGACGCGCTGGTGGGGACGTGCTCGGCGCCGGGGAGCGTGAAGAGCGGCTGGCGGAGGAAGACGCGGACGCGCATGGGAAACCCGGAGAGCCGCCTTCATAACCCGGGTTGCACCACAGGACCGCGCGTCGTGGACGCGCTCCCGTTACATGGGGCGCCCCGGAGGTTGTGCATGTTCCTGATCTGGCTGGCGCTCGGCTGCAAGGACGCGGAGATGGAGGCGGAGAACGCCAAGCTGAAGCAGCGCGTGGAGGATCTCGAGCGCGCCAACGACCGGCTGGAGAAGGACAACACGGCGCTGACGGCGCGCGTGAAGCGCATGCAGGAGGCCGAGGAGAAGGCGAAGAAGGCCGCCGCGCTGCAGAAGCTCGGGCTCACCGAGGGGAAGAAGCTGCACGCGACCTTCCAGACCTCCCTGGGAGACATCCACTGCGTGCTCCGCCCGGAGCAGGCGCCCGAGACCGTCGCCAACTTCGTCGAGCTCGCGCGCGGCGAGCGCACGTGGAAGGACCCGGAGACCGGCAAGGACACGAAGCGGCCGCTGTACGACGGGACGATCTTCCACCGGGTCATCCCGGAGTTCATGATCCAGGGCGGCGACCCGCTCGGGAACGGCACCGGCGGGCCCGGCTACGAGTTCGCGGACGAGGTCGGCGACTACACGGTGTTCGACGAGCCCGGGCTCCTCGCCATGGCGAACGCCGGGCCGGACACGAACGGCTCGCAGTTCTTCATCACCGAGGGCACGCCGTCGCACCTCAACGGGAAGCACACGATCTTCGGGGACTGCGACGACCTCGACGTGGTCAAGAAGATCGCGCGCGTCCCCACGAAGGGCGGGGACCGGCCGGCCGAGGACGTCGTGCTGAAGAAGGTGGTCGTCACCGCGAAGTAGGCGGCAGCCCGCCCGGCCAGCGCGGGGGCAGGTCGTCGAGCCGCACCCCCGCGAAGCGGCGCACCCGCTCCACGTCCGCGCGCAGCCACTCCATGTGCTCGCGCCGGGCCCGCTCCCACGCCGGCATGATGTCGTGGTGCATCCAGTCGAGGCGCTGCTGGGGGTCGCGCACGTCCGCGCCGCGGAAGCGGAGCACCGGCGCGGCGGCGTCCCAGCCGATGCGGAAGAGCGAGACGCGCGAGAGCACCAGCGCCGCCCCGTCGCTCATCGCGTCGTACACCTCCTGCACGACCTCCCGCTGCTCGAACACCGAGATCTCCTCGACCGCGCGGTTCACGAGGTGGTACGCGCCGGAAAGGTCGCGCTGGGCGAGCCGGTCCGCGGCGGCGAGGCGGGCGAAGCCGGAGAGCAGCGGCGGATCGACGGGGACGCCGTCGCGGAAGCGGAGGATGTTCGGCGCGAGCGAGGCGTAGACGAGGCGGTTCCCGCGCGCGAGCGGCTCGAAGGCCGCGTTGTCGAGGAAGCGGTAGAGCTGGAGCGCCACGAAGGCGGCGAGGCCCGCCCAGGAGTGGAGCAGCGGGTCCTCGAGGAAGAAGCAGGCGTAGATGCCCGCGATGCGCCGCGCGCGCTCGCCGGGGACGTCGTCCACGCCCGTGAGGAGGTGCTCGGCGAGCACGACGTAGTCGCGCGCAAAGGCGAGCTCCCCCGACGCCGGCGACGTGTCGAGCGCCGGCGCCTCCTTGCTCACGGAGGCCCTCCGGTCGGGGCGAAGGGGGCCGCGACCGGCGCGAGGGTGTCCTCCTCGGCCGGGACGCGCGCGGTCGTGTCGGCGGCGGACTTGATGCCGTGCCGCGCCGCGACGTCGCGGGCCCGCGCGAGCGCGGAGGCGTCGGCCAGCGCGGCGGCCCGCTGCTGGAGCACCCACCAGAGGTCGTGGTGCTGCTGGCGCCCGAGCGCGCCGGCCTCGGCGAGGTCGAAGAGGCGGCGGGCCTCGGCGAGGCGGCCGCTCGCGACGGCCTGCCACGCGAACGCCGCGCGGATCCGCGGCTCCCAGCGCGGCGAGAGCCGCCGCAGGTAGCGCGCGCGCTGCCCGATCCACCACCGCCCGCGCACCCCCGCGCGGCCCGCGAGGCGACGCCGCGCGTCCACCACGAGGAGCCCGACGACGGCCGCCTCCACCCAGTCGAAGCGCACGTGGTAGCGGGCGCGGAGCTCCTCGCAGCGGCGCAGCTCGACGAGCGCGCCGTCGAGGTCGTCGCGCTCGAGCAGCATCTCGCCGAGGTAGCGCCGCGCCACGATGCCGCTCGAGTCCTGGCGCTGCTCGGCGTCCTCCGCCCAGCGCCGCGCCTCGGCGAGCGCCTCGTCGAGGTCGCCCGAGAGCCACGCGACCACGCCCGTCGCGCCGGTGAGCCAGGCCGCCGCGCGACGATCGCCGGTGGCGTCCACGAGGGCCTGGAGCCCCACGAGCAGGCGGCGCATCTCGGGCACGTTCGCGAGGTGGAAGCCGCCGACCCACACGACCGAGCTCGCGAGCGCGCCCAGGAAGGGGTCGCCGACCCGGAGGAGGCGCTCCGAGGCGCCGAGCGCGTCCGCGAAGGCCTGCACGGTCTCCCCGCGCCAGAGCCGCGCCATGCCGATGTGGGCGAGCACGACCGCCGAGCCGACCGGATCGACCTCCTCGCGCAGCTCCGCGCGGAGCTCCTCCTCGGTTGCGCGGGCCGCGTCGTGCATACCGAGCGCGGTTCGGAACACGACCTCCATCGAGCGCACGCGTGCGCCGCGGGGATCCGCCTGGCGCCAGAGCGCGTAGATGCGCAGGAGCGGGCCGGTGTCCCAGCAGAAGTGCAGGTCGTAGAGGCGCTGGAAGATGCGCGCGAGGCGGGGGTCGGGGCGCGGCGGCAACGGCCGGTCGAAGCGGACGCGCATCGCGACGAGGAAGTCCTCGATCACGCCGCGCAGCCCGCCGGCGACGGGCCGGCCGAGGGCGGCGGCGGCCCGCGCGAAGGCGTCGATCGCCGGGACCGTGGCCCCGGAGCGGAACTCGATCTCCCCCTCGGCCTCCGCGCGGTCGGCGGCGCCGGCGGTCCCGTCCGACTCGAGCGCGCGCAGCCCCTCGCGGGCGGTCGGCACGTCGCGCGCGAGCGCCGCCACCTGCAGCGCGCGCAGGCGCTCGGTAGGCGTGCGCGGGGGCGGCCCGTTCGCGAGCAGCTCCAGCGCGACGGCGGGCTCCAGGCGCACGGCCTCCTCCACCGCGGCGTCGAGCACCTCGCCGAGCAGCGTCGGGTCGCGGCCCAGCATCGCGTAGCGGGCCACGAGCAGCGGCTCCTCGACGGGGTCGAGGCGCGCGGCGGCCTCGCGGCACCAGCGCTCGGCCTGCTCGCGCGGCGGCGTCGGCCCGGGGCGCGGGACCACCTCGGTGCCGTCCCAGCGCGCGGCGCCCCAGGCCTCGGCCTCGAGCGCGGCGTCGAGGAGCCGGTCCGGGCCGATGCCGAGGGCGCGGGCGAGGCGGGCGCCGAACGGGAGCCCGAGCACGCGCGCCGCGGCGAGGATCTCGGCGTCCGCGGGCGCGAGGCCGCCATCGTCGGCGAGGGGGGCCTCCGCGTCGGGCAGGCACACCTCGGCGGGCATCGCGTGGGGCGCGTCCGCGCGCGCCGTGCCGACGACGACGAGCGCCCGCGCCGTGACCAGCGACCCGAGGAAGCGCCGGCTGGACCCGTCGAGGCGGTCGAGGCCGTCCACGAGCACGAGCAGGGGGCGCGGGCAGGCCTCCAAAAGCCGCGTGAGGGCGAAGACGAGCCGCTCGGTCGGCGGTCGGGCCCGCGCGGCGGGGGTGCCGAGCCAGGTGCGGACGGCCGGCGCGGCGGCGGCGAGGGGCTCGCCCAAAGGGCCGAGCCGCTCCTTCACGCGCGCGAGCGCCTCGGCGTCGAGCGCGTCCATCGCGTCGACGGCGAGGGACAGCGCCCCGGAGAGCGGCTCGCCCGTGCTCCCCCAGTCCGCGCGCGCCCAGAGGGCCCAGCCGCCGTCGCGGACCTGGTGGTGGTGCAGCTCTTCGAGCGCGGCGCGGCCGGCCTCCGCGGGGCCCACGACGCCCACGGACGTGCCCGCGGCGACGTGCCGGAGGAGCGCGGCCATCACGGGCGACGGCACTGTGGCCGGGCCCTGGCGGCCCTGCGGGAGGTCGACGCGCCCGCGCAGGAAGCGGGTGAGCGCCACCCAGGAGCCGCGCGCGTCGGCGAGCTGCCCGAGCAGGCCGGCGGTGAGGAGGCGGTCGAGGCCGGCGTCGCCGACCGAGGCGGGCGGCGGCAGCGGCTCGGACGCGCGGAGCGCCTTCACGGTGTAGGGACGCCGGCCCGCGAGGAGCTCGTAGGTCGTCACCCACGCCGCGAAGCAGTCGGTGCGCGCGTCCGGGAGCCCGCCGCGGAACAGCGAGGGGTGCATGTAGTCGGGCGTCCCGGCGAACATGCCGGTCCCCTGCTCCAGCACGGGCCCGATGCGGCCCATGCCGTAGTCGAACACCCGAACGCGCCCCTCCTCGAGGAGCACGTTGTCGGGCTTGATGTCCCCGTGCGCGAGCCCGCGGCGGTGGAGCGCGTCGAGCGCCGCGAAGAGCTGCGACGCGACGTCGAGCGACCGCCGCACGCCCATGGGCCCGAAGCTGCGCAGCCGGTCGCGCACCTCGATGCCCGGGACGTACTCGGACACGAGCCAGCCGTGCTCGCCGGTGACGCCCGCGTCGAGGAGCCCCACGAGGTTCGGGTGACGCGCGCGCATCGCGATCGACGCCTCGCGCCGGAAGGCGTCGTCCGACCCGATGGACGTGAAGAGCTTGACGGCGACGCGCCCGCCGCCGTCGAGGTCGCGGGCCACGTACACGCCGTGCTCCGCGCCGAGCGCGGACTCGAGCTCGTAGCGCCCGCCGAGCACCGTGCTCACGAGGGGCCCCGCTTCCAGGGGTCGTTGCCCCCGTACCAGGCCTGCGGCGGGAGCACCGGGATGGGCGCGGGGGCGCCCGGCGGCACGGGCCCCGCCGCCGCGGTCCACGCCGCGCGCGCGGCCCGCATCGCCGAGATGGCCGCGGCCTCCATGCACACGATGTCGAGCCCGTTGCGGGTCCAGTCCCCGGCGGGGAACACCCGGGAGGAGCCCTGGAGCGGCAGCCCGCTGATGGGCCGCAGCGCCCACTCCCCGACGCCGGGGTTGTAGAAGCGGTTGCGGGCCTTCGTGTTCCGCATCACCACGTACCGTACACGGCCTCGCACGGACGCGGGGGGCGAGAGCAACGCCTCGCGTGGGATCCCGCGCGGATCCAGGAGCTCCGCGTACGCAGCCAGCTGGCGCACGGCCTGCGGTCCGAGCGAGCGGACGAGCGAGAGCTGGCGCAGGTAGCCGTACACGAGCCAGCGCCCCGCGACGACCCAGTCCTCCCAGCCCGTGCTCGACGTGGCGCGGCCCGCGGCCCACGTGCCGTCGGCGCGTCGCCGCCGCCAGGTGTCCTCGTCGTGGGGCCAGTGCCGCGCGTCCACCTCCACGTAGTCCTCGCGCCGGCCCAGGATCTCCGCGATCGCGGCCTTCACCTCGGCGGGCCAGCCGTAGGCGTCGTCGCGCGTGCGGCAGGCCCACAGGTCCGCGAACCCGCCGCACGTCTCGAGGATGGAGCCGGCGAAGGGCTCGTCGCGGTCCTCGAACGGCCGCTCGGCCGAGAACGTCCGCTCGGACCAGAGCCCGCAGGCATAGTCGGCGACCATGCAGAAGGGCCCCTCGAGCCCGCCGATCGCGCCGGTGGCGAGCGCCTCCCGCACGATCGGGGACCACCCGATGCGCTCGTCGAGCCAGATCACGAGCTCGAGCGTCTCGGTGCCGGTGTGCGAGACCGGCGCGAGCTGCGCACGCGCGGGCGCGAAGCCCTCGCCACGCAGGATCGCGGCGAGGGCGCCCGGCGCGCAGGTGGCGACCACCGCGTCGAGCCCGCTCACCACGTGCTCCTCGGGCACCGGCCCGAGGTCGTGCACGAGGCTCGGCGCGTGCGGCATCCCGAGGTCCGACACGACCCCGGGGGAGTGCGGCGCGCCCCCGTGGCCCTCGACCGGGCCCCAGCGGATCGTCGCGCCGTCGTCCTCGATCGCGACGGCGCGCCCCTCGTGCACGTGCAGCGTGACGCCGCCCCGGGTGGCCTCCGCGGCCGCGGCCAGCCGCTGCCACATGCGGAGCCACAAGGACTGGAAGCGCTGCCCGTCGACGCTCCACATCCGCGCCGAGCGCGGGTTGCGGTAGCAGAACACGAGCGAGCGCAGCGCCTGGGCGGCGTCGTAGGAGAAGGGCGACGCGAAGGTGGCGTCGGGCGCGAAGCGGAAGTGCAGGGAGCGCCAGGCCGGGTAGCGGCCGGTCGCGAGGCGGGCGAGGGCCGCCGGAGCCTCGCGGAGCAGGCGCTCGATCTCCCGGTAGACGAGCCGCGCGTCGTCGAAGCGCGGGCGCCAGGCCTCCGGGAGCAGGTCGCGGATCGGCGCGGCCCGCTCGTCCGTCTCCAACAGCCCCTCGGCCAGCTGCACGAGCGCGCCCGAGCGCTGGATCTCCCGGAACGCCTCGAGCAGCCAGGAGTGATCGGGCCCGCCGCGCTCCACGAAGCCCCGCGCCCACTTGGAGACCCAGGCGGCCGCCCACACGTCGTACTCGACCTCGGTGAGGGGCCGCCGCACGCCGTCGACCTCGACGGTGGCCGTCTCCGGGTTCACGCGCAATGACGCGAGCGTGGCCCCGACGAGCGCGAGCCGCATCTCCACGTCGAGCTCGTGGGTGAACAACATGTCCGCGAACACGAGCGGGTCCGCCTCGGGCACGAGCCGCCCGAAGAGGCGCTCGAACACGGCCACGAAGGGGTGCAACAACGGCGTCTCGCCGAGCCGGAGCAGCGCCCGCCCGGGCTCGGTGCGGGCGGAGTCGGGGTGCTTCGGGTCGCAGAGCCCGATGATGGCGATGCCGGGGCCGCCCGGGGAGGGGTCGTCGAGCAGGCCCTGGAAGGCCCCGAGGTGGCTCGCGCCGCCGACGGGACGCAGCTCGAGCGCGGTCCCGGTGCCGTCGTCCCCGAGCATCCGCCGGAGGTTCGGGTACTCCCAGAGGATGTGGTAGCCGTGCGGGACGCAGCCGCTCCACGGGAGCATCGGCCCGTAGAAGTGCCGGCGGTCGAGCCCGTTCTCGGGGTCGATCCACCCGGTGTAGGTCCGGCTCATCGCCTTGCCGCCCAGGCCGCTGCCGTTTCCGCCCGGGTGGGGCGCCAGCATCGCGACGAAGTGGAGCTCGAGGCGCGGCGGATCCGGCTGGAGGGAGCGGGCGCTCCAGAGCTCGACGAGGTGCCATGCGGTCGAGAGCCCCGCGACCCCTCCGCCGATCACCCCGACGCGAACCGTCTCCGACATCGGTCCTCCGGGTGGCACCATCGTACACCCCGTCGCCACCCGCCTCCCCCCGGGCGGGGGGGCCGGGCGGCCGGGATCCCGGCGCGGCCGCGGATCACTCGCCGATGCGGACCAGCGCCGAGACGGGGGCGTGATCGGAGAGCGAGGCGTCGCGCTCGATGCTCGACTCGACCACCCGGACCTCCGGCGTGGCGAACAGGTAGTCGATGCGCCAGCCCACGTCCTTGGCCCGCGCCTGCCCCCGCGCCGACCACCACGAGTACGCCTGGGAGGTCGGGTTCGCGACGCGGAACACGTCCTGCCAGCCCGTGGCGAACAGCCGCGTCATCCAGTCGCGCTCCTCGGGGAGGAAGCCGGAGTTCTTCTCGTTCTGCTTCGCGTTCCGGATGTCCATCGGCGTGTGGGCGATGTTGATGTCGCCGCACACGAGCGTGGGCCGGCCGCTCGCCCGGCGCTCGGCGAGCCAGCCCCACATGTGGTCCATGTACGCGAACTTCCAGGCCTGCCGCTCGGGGCCCGACGAGCCCGACGGCAGGTACACGCTCCACACGTCCAGGTTCGCGAGGTGCGCGCCGGCGACGCGCCCTTCGGCGTCCCCCCGCGCGTGGCCGGACCCGCTCGTGAACTGCGCCGGATGGGCGTCGCGCACCCACACGGCCGTGCCCGAGTAGCCCTTCTTCTCGGCGATGCTCCACACCACCCGCCAGCCCGGCGGCGCCCAGAGCGCCGGGTCCAGGCAGTCCTGGTCGGCGCGGACCTCCTGGAGGCAGAGCACGTCCGGCTCCGCCCGGGCGAGCCAGTCGCGGAAGCCGCGGCGATCCGCCGAGCGGAGGCCGTTCGCGTTGAGGGTCGTGATCTTGTAGAGCATGGCGCCGTCCGCCCTATCGCGCCGCGAGCGCCGCGTGCGCTCCGCGCGCGCGAGGAGCGGCGTAGCGCGGCTCACGATAGTAGGCCCGCCGCCCACCGACGGCCGCGAGGCCCGGAGACCGCCCATGGAACGGGACGACCACCTCACCGGCGACAACGCCGCCTACCTGGAAGAGCTCCTGCTGAACGGCGAGGCCCCGGCCGGCCCGTCGTTCGCGGCCCGGAGCATCTTCCACGCCCGCGGCGGCACCACACCCGACCTCGCGGCGGCCGAGCGCCAGGCCAAGGTCGCGCGGCTCATCAACGCCTACCGGGTGCACGGCCACTGGGCCGCGGACATCGATCCCCTCGACACGAAGGAGATCTCCAAGCACCCCGAGCTCGACCCCACGTTCTACGGCCTCACCGACGCCGACATGGACGTGGTCGTCTCCACGAGCCCGCTCTACGGGATGCCCCCGCACGCCTCCGTCCGCGAGATCCTCGCGCGGCTCCAGCAGGTGTACTGCGGCACCGTCGGCGTCGAGTTCATGAACGTGATCGACCCCGAGGCCAAGCGCTGGGTGCAGCACCGCTTCGAGACGATGGTGCACGAGCCGCCGATGGACCGCGAGTCCCAGGTCCGCGTGCTCGAGATGCTGACGCGCGCCGACGGCTTCGAGCGCTTCCTCGGCACGAAGTTCATCGGGAACAAGCGGTTTTCGCTCGAGGGCGCCGAGTCCCTCATCCCGCTCCTCGACCTCTCGCTCACCGAGGCCGGCAAGCACGGCGTGAAGGAGATCGTCATCGGCATGGCCCACCGCGGCCGGCTGAACGTGCTCCTCAACATCCTTCACAAGCCGCCCGCGCAGATGCTGGCCGAGTTCGCCGATCACTCCGCCCACGACGACGAGATCGGCTCCGGCGACGTGAAGTACCACCTCGGCTACTCCACCGAGCACACCACGCCGCTCGGCCACACCCTCCACCTCTCGCTCGCGTTCAACCCCTCCCACCTCGAGGCGGTCAACCCCGTGGTCGAGGGCCGCGTGCGCGCCAAGCAGGACCGCGACCGCGACGCCGAGCACGCCCGCACCATGCCGCTCCTCATCCACGGGGACGCGGCCTTCGCCGGCCAGGGGCTGAACGCCGAGGTGCTCAACCTCTCGGCGCTCCGGGGCTACCGCACCGGCGGCACGCTGCACGTCGTGGTCAACAACCAGGTCGGCTTCACGACGAGCCCGTCCGACGCGCGCTCGACGCCCTACGCCACGGACATCGCCCGCATGCTCGGCGTGCCGATCTTCCACCTCAACGGCGAGGACCCGGAGTCGGTCGCCCGTATCGTGGCCTTCGCGATGGAGTGGCGGGCCACGTTCAAGCGCGACGTGGTGCTCGACGTGTACTGCTTCCGCAAGCACGGCCACAACGAGATGGACGAGCCGGCGTTCACCCAGCCGCTCATGTACCAGAAGATCGGCCAGCACCCGGGCGTGCGCGAGGTCTACCTCCGCTCGCTCGTGCAGCGCGGCGTCGTGACGCGCGAGGACGCCGAGCGGATGATGGAGGCCTTCCACGCCGAGCTCGACGCCGCGCTCGCCCTGGCGAACGTCCCCAAGGCGCCGAGCCCCATGGGCGGCCTCTGGAAGGGCTACCACAGCGACGAGCCCGACGTCGTCGACACCACGGTGCCGGAGGCCCGGCTCAAGGAGCTCCTGCACGCGCTCAACCGCGTTCCGACCGAGTTCCACCCGAACCCGAAGATCAAGCGCATCTTCAAGCTCCGGGAGGAGCAGGCCGACCTCGACCGTCCGCTCGACTGGGCGGCCGGCGAGCTCCTCGCCTACGCGACGCTCGTCACGCAGGGGCACCCGGTGCGCATCTCCGGCCAGGACGTGCAGCGCGGTACCTTCTCGCACCGCCACGCCGTGCTCGTGGACGTGGAGAACGGCACCCCCTACGCCCCGCTCGCGAACCTCGCGCCCGAGCAGGGCCGCTTCGACTGCTACAATTCGCTGCTCTCCGAGGCGGCGGTCCTCGGCTTCGACTACGGCTACTCGCTCGACTACCCCGAGGCGCTCGTCATCTGGGAGGCCCAGTTCGGCGACTTCGTGAACGGCGCCCAGATCATCATCGACAACTTCATCGTGTCCGCCGAGGCCAAGTGGAACCGCCTCTCCGGCGTCGTGTTGCTGTTGCCGCACGGCTACGAGGGCCAGGGCCCCGAGCACAGCTCCGGCCGCATGGAGCGCTTCCTGCAGTCCTGCGCGCAGGACAACATCCAGGTGGTCAACTGCACCACGCCGGCGCAGATGTTCCACCTGCTGCGCCGCCAGGTGATGCGCACCGTCCGCGATCCGCTGGTGGTCTTCACGCCGAAGAGCCTGCTCCGGCACCCGCAGGCCACCTCGTCGCTCGCCGACCTCGCCGCCGGCGGCTTCCAGGCCGTCATCCCCGACGGCGCGGGCAGGAAGCGGCTCGTGTTCTGCTCGGGCAAGGTCTACTACGACCTGCTCGAGAAGCGCGCGGACAAGGACGTGGCGCTCGTCCGGGTGGAGGAGCTCTACCCCTTCCCGCTCGCCCGCATCCGCGAGGAGATCGCGAAGCACCCCGGCGCCTCCCTCGTGTGGTGCCAGGAGGAGCCCAAGAACATGGGCCCCTGGCCCTTCGTGGCGCTCGAGCTGATGGAGGCCGGCATCCGCATGGAGTACGCCGGCCGCGCCGCCAGCGCGTCGCCCGCCACGGGCTTCCACGGCCGCCACGAGCGCGAGCAGCGCGAGCTCGTGGACAAGGCGCTCGGGTAGCGCCGGGGCGCGGTCCACGGCTCCGCCGAACAGAACTGTTCGCCGTCCGGACGGCCCCAGTCCGCTACCTCATGGGCCTCGTTCGGAGCGCCCATGTCCAGCCGCCTCTCCCTCCGCCTCCTGCTCGCCCACCTCGTCCTCGGCCTCGCCTGCGCGAACCCGGGTGACGAGGAGGACGACGGGAAGCCCCCGCGCGACGACGCCGACGCCGACGCCGACGCCGACACCGACGCGGACACGGACGCCGACACCGACGCGGACACCGACGCGGACACCGACACCGACGCGGGCTGCGACGCCGCCGGGTTCGCGGACGAAGCCGCGTCGTGGTCCCTCCCGGACGTCATCGACGGCGACGACTGGATGACCGCCACGAGCGTGTCGTGGACGTGCGACGGCGACTACCTGGCCGTCTCCACGCTCGACCTCACCGGGGATGGCCGCCCCGACCTCGTCGTGACCGACGCGTGCGACGAGTCGGGCGTCGGGACCGGCCGCTGGGAGGTCTACGAGAACACCGGCACCGCCTTCGCCGACGAGCCCATCCGCTGGGAGCTGCCGGAGGTGGTGGACGGCGACGACTGGATGGACCAGCTCTCGCTGAGCACCTCCTGCGGCGAGTCGAGCCTGAAGGTGAGCGTGCTGGACCTCACCGGGGACGCGCGGCCGGACCTCGTCTTCACCGACGGCTGCGACCGCGAGGGCGTGGGCACCTCGAGCTGGGAGGTGTTCGAGAACACAGGCTCGGGTTTTGCCGACGAGTCCACGAGCTGGAGCCTCCCGGCCGTGGTGAGCGGCGACGACTGGCTGGACGAGCTCTCGGTCGACGAGGGCTGCGACGGCGGCTCCATCACCGCCGGGCTCCTCGACCTCACCGGCGACGGGCGCGTCGACCTCGTCGTCACCGACCAGTGCGACTCCGCGGGCGTCGGCACCTCGCGGTGGGAGGTGTACGAGAACACCGGCTCCGGCTTCTCCGACGACGCGACGCGCTGGAGCCTGCCCTCCATCGTGAGCGGCGACGACTGGATGGACGACCTCGCCGAGAGCCAGAGCTGCGACGAGTCCAAGCTGATCGTCAGCGTGTTCGACATCGACGGGGACGCGCGCCCCGACCTCGTCGTCACCGACTACTGCGACTCCGCGGGCGTGGGCACGGGGCGGTGGGAGGTGTACACGAACACCGGCGAGGGCTTCGCCGACGAGGCCGTCTCCTGGTCCCTCCCGTCGATCGTGAACGGTGACGACTGGATGGACGAGACCTCGGTGGACGAGAGCTGCGACGAGTCGCGGCTCATCGCGGGGATCGCGGACATGGACGGCGATCGGCGCCCCGACCTGCTGGTGACGGACCACTGCGACGGCACGGGCGTCGGCACCGGGCGGTGGGAGGTCCATCCGAACACCGGCGACGGGTTCGCGGACGACGCGGTCAGGTGGGAGCTCCCGAACCTCGTGAACGGCGACGACTGGATGGACGAGACCGCGGAGGACGAGAGCTGCGACGGCTACACGTTCGCGGCCACCGCGATGGATCTGAACGGCGACGGGCTCATGGACCTCGTCGTCACCGACCACTGCGACCGCGGGGGTGTCGGGACGGGGCGGTGGGACGTGGTGTTCGGGAGCTGCGGGGACTGACGCGGTTTCGGGAACCGATCGCGAGGCGGGTGGTCCATACTCGGCCACATGAACCGCGCGCTCCAGCTCCTCGGCGGCACCCTCCTCGGCGTCGTGCTGGCCGAGGGCCTGTTCTGGCTCGCCGACGACGGCGCGTTCCCACACCTCAACGTGTACGACGCCGACGCGACGCTCGGCGCGCGGCTCCGGCCCGGCGCGACGCAGCGCGTGGCCTTCGGCGGCAACCCCGTCACGTCGGTGCGCATCAACGCGGAGGGCTACCGCGGCGCGGACTGGGGCCCCGCGCGGGACGGCGAGGTCGTGGTCCTCGGGGACTCGCAGGTGTTCGGCCTCGGCGTGGAGGAGGACGAGACCGCGAGCGCCGTCCTCGCCGCCGCGACCGGCCGGCCCGTGCGCAACGCGGGCGTGCCCACACACGGGCCGCCGGAGTACCTCGCGGTGCTCGACGAGCTCCTCGAGAGCCGCAAGCCCGACACCGTCGTGCTCGTCCTCAACTTCTCGAACGACCTGTTCGAGGTGGCGACCCCGAACACCGCGCGCCACGCCATCTGGGACGGCTGGGCCGTGCGCCTGGAGACCGCGCCGGACGACGTGACGGACTTCCCCGGCCGGCGCTGGCTCTTCTCGAAGTCCCACCTCGTGCACGCGATCCGGCGCGCGTGGTGGACGCCGCCTTCGGCCTGGGAGCAGGGCGTCGCGTCGGAGGGCACCTGGCACGACGTGGTCGGACTCGCGGGTGAGCGGCCGCCCGCGCTGGCGACCGACGAGGCGCCCATCGCCGAGGAGGTCCACGGCACCGCCACCGAGCGCCGGCGGCTCGAGGAGGAGCTCGTCGAGCTCTACCGCGACACCCTGCCCGACCGGTGGGAGACCGACGCCCACCTGGTGGTGCAGGCCGCCGTCGAGCACGCGCACCCCGGGGACATCGTGTACGGCGGCTACGCCGAGGAGGCGCGCTCCATCGTCGTGACCGCCGCGCAGCTCCGTGAGGGCGCGCGGGTGCGCCGCGAGCTCGAGGCGCGCCTCGCGAGGTGGGCGGACGAGCACCCGCGGGAGCAGCTCGCGGCGCGCATCCGGACCGCGATCGCCGAGCGGGCCACGCTCGACGCGAAGCTCGACGCGCTCGCGACGCGGGTCGGCGCGGCGATCGAGGGGCGGTCGCCGCTCCTGGACACGGTGGAGGCCGCGAAGGCGAAGTGTGACGCCGCGGGCGCCGAGCTCATCGTGGTGGCGCTGCCCCTCGACGTGCAGGTGTCCGACGCGGAGTGGGCCAAGTACGGCGCCGAGCCCGTCGACATGAGCGGCACGCGCGTGCTGCTCGAGGACCTCGTCCGCGGCGCGGAGCGTTCCGGCGTGCGCGCGCTCGACGCGACCGCGGCGCTCGCCGCCGTCGAGCCCGGCGCGTTCCTCGACGAGGATCTCCACATGTCCCCGAAGGGCCAGGCCGCCCTCGGGCGCGCCCTCGCCGCGAAGCTGGCCGAGCCGGCGCCCCTCGCGACGCCGGGGCCGGGGCTTGGCGCCGGCCGCTCCCGTGTCCCCACGTTCGAGGAGCTCCAGCTGGCCCCGGAGGTGGTGGTGCGCGGCTCGTCGCGGAACCGCTGCTCGACGCGCCGCCTCCGCGAGTGGCTCGTGGTCGAGTGCTCGGCCGCACCGGACGGGTCGCTCACGCCGCAGGGGCTCGTCGTGGTCGAGGGCGAGGAGGTGCTGGTGGGCGGCGTGCCCGAGCGCGCGAGCCTGCTGGTGACGCCGCTCGTGCCCGGACGGCGCGTCGTCGCCGACTTCGCCTGGACGCAGCGCGCGGAGCGCCTCGTGATCGAGTGGGAGGGCGAGACGCCCCGGATGGCGTTCGCGCCCGCCGCCCGGCCCGCGCTGCCCCCGGCGCCGTCGTGCCTCGACGACGAACCCTTCGACCACGAGCTGCGCTTCGGAGGCGTCGCCGCGTTCGACCGCGGCTGCACCGCGAGCTTCCCCGAGGACTGCAAGGCCCAGCTCCGCTGCGCGATCGGCACCCGCGAGGTGCTCCCCACCTGCCCGCCGGGGCAGGCGAACGCGGGCTCCGCGGGACACTGCCACGCGTTGTGCGACGCGACGCGCCCATGCGCGACGGGCACCTGCACCGACTGGCAGGGCGCCGGCGTCTGCTTGTAGGCCGCCGCTCCGCCCGGGGCGTTGTCAGGACCCTGGCCCGGGGCGAGGGTCCGTCCAACACGAGGGGGGGCGTTACGGGGGGGCTCTGCCCCCCCGTCCCAAGAAGACCCCGTCCAACCAGCCGGATACCCCGTGGCACCCGGTGCGGGGTTCCCGACGCGCCCCCTCGATCGGGGGGTGTGAGGCGTCGCGAACGCGGGCATACTGGCGCCATGCTCCTCCTCCTCCTCGCCTGTGCCGAGCCCTCGAAGCCCCCCGTGAACGACACGGACGACGACTCCGGCGCCGCCGCGACGACGCCCTGGTACGCGGACGCCGACGGGGACGGCTGGGGCACGGGCGAGCCGCTGGAGGCCGCCGACCCGCCCGACGGGTACACCTCGCGCGACGGCGACTGCGACGACGCGGACGCGGCCGTACACCCCGAGGCCACCGACCTCTGCGACGGCGTCGACGCCGACTGCGACGGCGCCGTGGACGAGGATGGCGCGGAGGTGGTGTACGCCGACGCCGACGGCGACGGCTTCGGCGCGGGCGCCTCGACGACGGGCTGCCCGGGCGCCGGCCTCTCGGGCAACGCCGACGACTGCGACGACACCGACGCGAGCGTGTTCCCCGACGCGGCCGAGGCCCCCGACGGCGTCGACCAGGACTGCGACGGCGTCACCGACGAGGGCACGACCGCGTACGACGACGACGGCGACGGCGAGACCGAGCTGGCCGGCGACTGCGACGACGCGGACCCCGCCCGCGCGTCGTACCTGGTCGAGATCTGCGGCGACGCGCTCGACGAGGACTGCGACGGCGAGGCGCGCCCCTGCGGGCTCTCGGGCGAGCGGGGCCTCGACGAGGCCGACGCGCTGCTGGTGGGCGAGGGAGGCCTTGGCGACGCCCTCCTGGGCCTCGACCTCGACGGCGACGGCGCGGGCGAGATCGTCGTCGTGGCCGAGCAGGCGGCGGAGGCGGCGGGCGCGGGCGGGGCAGTCTACACGGTGGACGGCCCGGTCTACGGCACCGTGGATCTCGTGGGGAGCAGCCCGCGCGTCGAGGGGGAGGAGGACCGGGAGAACGTCGGCCACGCCGTGGCTGCGGGGGATCTCGACGGGGACGGTGCGCCGGACCTGCTCGTCGCGCGCCGCTCCGTGTACGAGGACCTGGCGCTGTTCTCCGGGCCCGTCGCGAGCGTGGTGCCGTACGGGGACGCCGGCGCGCGCGTCACCTGGGACGGTGACGACGGCATCCTCCAGAGCCTCGCGCTCGGGGACGGCGACGCCGACGGCTTCGACGACGTGCTGGTCGGCTACCGGGAGGGCGTCTCGACCACGTTCGCGCTCGCGCCGGGGCCCCTGGTCGAGGACTTCGACCTGGGCGACGCGCCGTGGACGTACGCGCACGAGTACCTCGCCGGCGCGACCCTCGGGGACGCCGACGGGGACGGGTTCGACGACCTCGTGGTGGGGATCTCGGACTACCCGACGCTCCCGTTGGGAGGCGGCTGGACCACCGGGGAGTGGCCCGGCGTGGCCTACGTGGTGCTCGGCCCCCTCGCCGGGTCGGCCGGGATCGAGGACGCGGACGCCGTCTTCTACGCCTCGGACTACGAGGATGCCCTCGGCGGCGGCTCGGTCGGGCCCGACCTCGACGGCGACGGCGAGGACGACCTCGTCCTCTCCGCCGGCTCCGGCGGGAACTACGACGGGGGGGCGGTGTACGTCGTGCCCTGGCCCGGCGCCGGCCCGGTCGTGGCGAGCGAGGTCGCGACCGCGGTGGTCGTCGCCGAGTGGGGCCTCGGCGACGTCGCGTACGACGGCGACCTCGACGGCGACGGGCAGGCCGATCTCGCCCTGGGCGCGCCGTACGACGGCACCGAGGGCGTGGTCGGCGTGTTCCACGGCCCGCTCGGGGGTCTCCACGAGATCGCCGGGGCCGACGCGCGGCTCCTCGGTGTGGACGGCGCCCGCCGCTTCGGGTCCTCCGTCGCCATCCTCGCCGACATGAACGGCGACGGCGCCGACGAGCTGCTCGCGGGCGACCCCGAGGCCTCGGGCGACTACGACGGCGGCGTCGTCGGGCTGTTCTACGGCGGGGGGCGCTGAACCGGCGACCGGCGCTGAGGCGGAGGCGCGCGAAGCTGTCGCGGGATCAGCGCGCAAGCCGCCGGGCCAGCTGGTCCTCGTAGAGCGACGGCGGCTCGAGCGTGGCCGCCTCGTCGAGCCCCTCGGTCCAGTCCGTGGGCGCGGTGCCCTCGCCGGAGTCGTTCCAGTCCCACTCCTCGGGGTCGACGTGCACGTCCATGCCGTCGGTGCCGATGACGTAGCCGTCGCCGAACTGCAGGGAGCGGAGGTAGCCGCCGCCGCTCGTGTTCCACCACACGTTCTGGGTCGCGCTGTGGCCGGCGCCGGAGCTCTCGCCCTGGCGGTTCACGCCCTGCCAGCCGTCCGTCGCGACGCTCTGGTCGATGAGGTTGGCCATCGCGAGCGAGTGGTGGAACTCGGAGTAGGACGGGTAGCCGACGGGATCCCAGTCGCCGAGCAGCGAGCGGCCGTCCTCGCTGGTGGTGCGCAGCCACACGCAGCCGCTCGTGCCGAAGTCCCAGTTCTGGATGAAGTTGTGGCGGCCGGCGCGCGCGATCGAGTCCACGACGAGGACCTCGTTGCTGCGCATGATCTCGAAGAGGTAGCCGTTGCCGCCGCTGCCGCGGTGGGCGGCGCTCTCCATCGTCGTGTCGGTGATGGTGACCCGGCGGCTGTCGAGCACCTCGATGCCGCTCGACACCAGGTGCGTCCCGCGCCCGTCGGTCGGGTGCGGCGACTCCCAGCTGGCCACGTCGCGCACCCAGGCGTCGCGCACCTCGGAGAAGAGCACCACGTGCACCTGGTTCGTGCCCCACGCCGTGTCCCAGTCCGCGGCGTTCGAGAGCGACATCCCCTCGAGCCCCACCTCGGTCCGGTAGCCGCTCTCGACGCGGAGGCTCGCGCCGTCGCGCACCTTCACCGGGTAGCGGAGCGGCACGTCGAGGGTGACCGTCCCCGTGGTCGTGTCGACCGCGGTGACCGTGCGGCGGAAGAACGTGCGCCAGCTCCCGTTGAACTCGGTCCAGGTGCCGGTCATCGCGTGCTCGGCCACGAACTCGTCGGTGATGACGAAGCCGACGGCGACGTGATCGCCGACCTGGAGGCCCGTCGCGTCCGCGACCTGCACGGCGTGCGAGCGGGCCGCCCCGTCGGCCACGAGCGGGTGGTCGGCCCCCTGGGTGACGTTCCCCGCGAAGGTGAGGTGCGCGCCGTAGTCCAGACCCGTCGTCTGCGTGAAGTACACGTAGGTCGACGTGGAGCCGGCCCCGCGGAGCACGACGTTGTCGGCCTCGACGCGGAGCGTGCCGTCGATCCGGTAGGTGCCCGCCGGGAAGTCGACGATCGCCGTGCCCGCGGACGCGGCCACCGAGGCGGCGTCGATGGCGCCCTGCACGGCGTCGGTCGCGTCGGCGGCGCCCGTCGGGTCGGCGCCGTAGGTGGTCACGTCGAAGCTCGGGCCCGCGAGCGTCGGGAGCGGCGCCTCACCCGCGTGGTAGCCGGCGTAGCTGAAGTCGTGCAGGAAGTGCCCGTCGTCGCCGGTGAAGTCGGGGGTCCAGTCGACCGGGTAGAGGGCGGAGCGCCAGGCCTCGGGGCCGGGGTCGGCGGTCTCGCCGGTCTCGGCGGTCTCGGCGCCGCCGGAGTCGGTGTCGGGGCCGCCGGAGTCGGGGTCGCCGGTCTCCGCGGTCTCGGCCGCGGAGTCGGCGCGGTCCGTCACGGGCGACGTGTCGGACGGCGGATCGTCGGGCGCGGCGCAGGCGAGCAGGAGGAGCATCGGAGCGCACGTAGCCGACCGCGCGTGCGGACGCGTGCGCGGCCGGCGCTCAGACCACCGGCTTCGGCCCCGGCAGCGCCTTCCGCCCGAACATCCCCGCGATGTCGCGCCCGAGCCCGCGCAGCGCCGCCGCGATCAGGAAGCCCGGCGGGCGCCAGTTCGTCGGATCGACGGTCGGATCGCGCGAGAGGAAGCGGATGAGGCGCTCGCCGTAGGCGGGATCCTGCAGCCACCAGCGCAACAGCGTGCGGATCGGCAGGTTCGGCGTGGGGCCGTAGAGCTCCATCTTCAGCCGCTCCAGCGTGGCCTCGAACATCGGGTGCGTGGCGGCGTCCGCGCGCTCGCCGTAGCGGGCCGCGGCCTCGTCGTCCGACTTCTTCCCGTCGAGCGCCGCGCCGAGCTCCTCGGCGAGGAAGCGCCCGCAGAGGAGCGCGTCGTAGATGCCCTGCCCGTCGACCGGGTCCTTGAAGTGGAAGGCGTCGCCGACGAGCGCCCAGCCGCGCCCGGCGGCCTCGCGGTAGCCGTTGCCCACCTTCTTGAGCCCCACCACCCGGTCGACGATCTTCGCCTCGGCGAAGCGCTCGCGGTACCACGGGTAGCGCGCGACCTGCGCCCGGTAGTAGCCCTCGGCGTCGCCGCCGATGTCGACGCGGTCGGCGCGCTGGTGCGTCGTGAGGATCGTGCGGCCGCCGGGCGTCGGGAGGAAGATCAGGTCGGTGCCGGAGGCGTCGGTGTAGACCTCGAACGCCGTCGGCGCGCCGGCGAAGCGCGGGGCGATGCCCTCCCAGTTCGCGAGGTACACCGTGCTCGCCTTCTCGTCGCGCTGCTCGCGGACCTTCGCCCCGGCCATCCGCGCGATCGAGCTGAAACGCCCGTCCGCGCCGACCACCCAGCGCGCGGTGTAGCGGGCGGGCCCGTCGTCGCCCTTGCCCTCCACGCCGATCACGCGCCCGGCCTCGTCGTGGATCAGGCCCTCGACCGCGAAGCCCTCGCGGCGGGTGACCGTCGGCCACTTGTCGAGCTGCCGGAAGAGGACCTCGTCGAACGCGCTGCGCACGATGCCGTAGCCGTGCGCGCGACCGTGCACCTCGGGGAACGGGATGGCCGCGTCGAACCACGTGCCGAAGCGGAGGAGGTAGTCGGAGGTGCGCAGGGAGACGGCCGCGATCGCGTCCTCGGGGATGCCGATCTCGTCGAGGAGCGCGACCGTGCCCATGTGCACGATCGCCGAGGACGGCACGTGCGGCAGGCTCGGGAGGTGTTGCCGCTCGAGCACGAGGACCTTGCGGCCCTGCTGCCCGAGACGGTGCGCGAGGCCGGACCCGGCCGGGCGCCCGCCCACGATGATCACGTCGTAGCTCGACTCCATGAAAGCCTCCGGCGGCGGTTCGGAGCAATCATCGTGCCACGGTTCGCCCGCCGGATCCGGCCCTTTGCACGAACGAACCGCTGCGGGGCGTGTCGCGCGCGTGGATCGGCGCATGCGCGCGCATCGCGCGCGCATGCGCGCGCATCTACCCGAAGCCGAGCGCCCGACCCCCCTGGTACACCGCGAAGCTCGTCACCCACGCCAGCACGGTCATGTACGCGAACAGGAACACGGGCCAGCGCCACGAGTGGCTCTCGCGCTTCACGACCGCGAGCGTGCTCATGCACTGCGCCGAGAGCGCGAAGAAGATCATCAGCGAGAGCCCGACCAGGGGCGAGTAGACCGGGCTCCCGTCGGGGCGGCGCTCCGCGCGGATGCGGTCGCGCAGCGGCAGGCTCTGCTCGTCCGTGTCCGCGCCGATGCCGTACACGACGCCCATCGTGCTCACGAAGACCTCGCGGGCCGCGAACGCGCCGACGAGCCCGACCCCGATCTTCCAGTCGAAGCCGAGCGGCGCGATGACCGGCTCGATGGCGCGGCCGAGGCGTCCGCCGTAGCTCCCGCGCAGGCGCTCGCCCTCCTCCTCGGCGTCGAGCTGCGCGGCGACCTCGTCGGAGGCGCCGGCGCGCAGGGCGTCGTAGTCCTTGGACAGCGGCACGTCCCGCGGGAAGGCCAGGAGCGCCCAGAGCACGACCGTGCACGCGAGGATCACGGTGCCGGCCTCGGTGACGAACATCTTCGCGCGCAGCCACATCTGCCGGACCACCGACGCCGCGCGCGGCAGGCGGTACGGCGGCAGCTCGAGCAGCAGCGGCACCTTCGGCCCACGGAGCACGGTGCGGCCGAGCACGCCCGCCGCGAGGAGCGCCATGCCCGTGCTGAACACGTACATGAACACCATCATCCCGCCCTGCACGGGCAACACGCCGAGCATCGTCGCGTCCACCGGGAAGAGCGACGCGATGATGAGCGTGTAGACCGGCAGCCGCGCCGAGCAGCTCATGAGCGGCACGACCATCATGGTGAGGAGCCGGTCGCGACGCCGCTCCAGGGTGCGCGTGGCCATGATCGCGGGCACGGCGCAGGCGTAGCCGGAGAGCATCGGCACGAACGCGCGCCCGTGCAGGCCCACCGCCTTCATGCCGCGATCCACGAGGTAGGCGACGCGCGCCATGTACCCGGAGTCCTCGAGGAAGCCGAGCATCGCGAAGAGCATGAGGATCTGCGGCAGGAACACGAGCACCGAGCCGAAGCCGTTGATCACGCCGTCCACGAGGAAGTCGGCCAGGAGCCCGGGCGGGAGCGCGCCGCGCACGGCGCCACCCAGCCAGGCGAACAGCCCCTCGATCGCCCCGATGAACGGCTCGCTCCAGGAGAAGAGCGCCTGGAAGAGCGCGCCCATCACGGCGAGAAAAAGCACCAGCCCGGCGACGGGGTGGAGCACGACGGCGTCGACGCGATCGGTGAAGGTCCGCTCGGCGCTCGGCGGGCGGGCCAGCCCGAGGCCGTCGAGGAAGGCGTAGCGGGCGCCGATGATCTCGGCGTCGAGGTCGCGCCCGGCGGCCTCGGCGGCGGCGCGCACGTCGCCCACGGCCGCGCGCACGTTCGCCGGCACGTCGATGAGCTCGTCGCCGGGCTCCACCGAGAGGACCGCCCAGAGCGCGAGCGCGCGGGCCTCCGCGGGGTCCCGCGTGGCCACGAGGGGCACGAGCTTCGCCAGGTCCTTCTCGACCGCGAAGGGGTAGCGCCACGCCGGGCGGGCCCGGCCGGTGTCGGGGCGCGCGAGCACGCCGGAGACGGCCTTGGCGAGCGCGTCGAGCCCCTCCCCCGTGTTCGCGCTCACGCCCACGACGGGCACGCCCAGCGCGTCGGACACGCGCGTCGGGTCGGGCGCGGTCCCCTGCGCGCGCGCCACGTCCATCAGGTTGAGCGCGATCACCGTGGGGATGTCCGCTTCGATGAGCTGGAGCGCGAAGTACAGGTTCCGGACGAGCTGGGTCGCGTCGACCACGAGCACCACGGCGCTCGGTCGCACGTCTCCGTCGAGCCCGAAGAGCGCGCGCATGGCGACCTGCTCCTCGGCGGAGCGGGCCGCCAGCGAGTACGCGCCCGGCACGTCCATCACCTCGACCACGCCCACGTCGAGCGTCCACCGGCCGATCTCGCGCTCCACGGTCACGCCCGGGTAGTTCCCGACGCGCGCGTTCGCGCCGGTGAGGCGGTTGAAGAGGCTGGTCTTGCCGGTGTTGGGGTTGCCGGCGAGGGCGACGCGCGGGACGGCCGTCGCGCGGGCGGGGGATGCGCTCATGGGGCGCTCCGACGTGCGGGGGACTACTTGGCGGCGAGCGACTCCACGGCGAGCACGCCGATCGCGTCGGCCTCCGCGCGCCGGAGCGAGAAGCGGCACCCCCGTACCTCGATGTCCAGCGGGTCGCCCATCGGGGCCGCCCCGAGCACCTGCACCTCGACGCCGGGCAGGAAGCCGAGCTCGAGGAGGCGCCGTCGGAACGCCCGATCGCCGCCGACGGCGGTGATCCGCGCGGACCGGCGGAGGGGGAGGTGGGCGAGGGTCGTGGCCATGGATGACTGGTAGCCTTTTTGAAAGTGACTGTCAATATCGAAAACACGACGCGGATGCGGGCTTGCCGGCCGACCTCCGGGACTAGATTGGGCGCGGGATGGGGTGGACACCGGAGGGTACGTCGGGTGCCGCGTGGTCGCGGCATTCGATCGGCGCCGGCGCGGCGCGCGCGAGCGTCCTTGTCGTCGACGACGACGAGGACGACGCCGCCGGGTTGGCGGCAGCGCTCCTCGCCGAGGGGTACGAAGTCGCGGTCGCCCACGACGGGCTCGAGGCCATCGCGCTCGCCAAGCAGCGGCGCTTCGATCTCGTCGTCACCGACCTGCGCCTCGGCCCGGGCATGGACGGCGTCGAGACGCTGGTGCAGCTCAAGCAGATCGACGACTCCATCGGCGTCATCGTCGCGACGGCCTACTCGTCCATCGACACCGCCATCGCCTGCCTGAAGCGCGGGGCGTGGGACTACGTGCAGAAGCCGATCCGGTTCGAGGAGCTGAAATTGCAGCTCGAACGGGCGCTCGAGCACCGGAAGCTCCAGACCGCCGTGGAGCTCTACGAGGCGAGCCACTCCCTCCTCACGTCGCTCTCGTCGGAGGACCTGCGCGTCCACGTGCTCGAGATGGCCCGGCGCGTGCTCCGGAGCCCCACCGCGGTCCTCCTCCTGCATCCGCCGTCCGGCGAGCCGACCTGGGAGTGCCAGGCCCAGGGCCCCGAGGCCAACGAGGCCGCGACCGCCGCGCGTCGGCTCTTCGTCGACGGCACCGCCCCGCCGACGACCCTCTGGTCCGGCCGCCTCGCCGACCGCCCCGAGCTCGGCGAGACCCCCTTCGATCGCGTCGTGGCCTACCCGCTCGTCGTGCGGGACCACTCCATCGGGCTGCTCGTCGCGCTCCGCCACGCGGGCGCCCCCGCGTTCACCGTCATGGAGCAGCAGCGCGGCGGCATCTTCGCGGTCCAGGCGGCGCTCGCGCTCGACAACGCGCGCATCTACCAGGCGCTCGAGCACATCGCGGTCATCGACGAGCTCACCGGCCTGCACTCGCGGCGCTACCTGTTCGACATCGTGCGTCGCAGCCGTCCGGAGGAGGCCGTCACCGGCACGAGCTTCCTGATGGTCGACGTCGACCACTTCAAGCACGTGAACGACAACTGGGGCCACGCCGTCGGCGACCAGGTGCTCCGGCGGGTTGCCGAGCTGCTCGTGAGCGCCACGCGCGACAGCGACGTCGTGGCGCGCGTGGGCGGCGAGGAGTTCGCGGTGCTCCTGCCCCACACCGACGAGGAGACCGCCACCGACGTGGCCGAGCGCGTCCGCGCCGCCATCGCGCTGCACACGTCCGACCCCCAGGTGACCGTCAGCGTCGGCGTCTCGAGCCTGCCCGGGGCGCTCTTCCAGCACGGCGAGGACCCCATCGAGCGCGCCGCGACCCTCATGGAGCGGGCGGACGGCGCGCTGTACCGCGCCAAGCGCGCGGGCCGGAACCGCGTGTGCGTCTGGCGCGCACGAAAGCGCGAGATGGCCGGCACCGGGACGTGAGTCGGCGGCTGGGCGCGCCCCCCGCCGCGGCGGGGGCGCGGCGCGGGGGCGGGCCGCGCGGCGGGGGGCGCCCCCCCCCGCCGGGCCCCGCGGCGC
>CAYWGD010000015.1:31231-96996 GCA_964457335.1 uncultured Enterobacteriaceae bacterium
GCGCCCCCCCCGGGGCGGCCCGGGCCCCGGGGGGGGGCCCGCCCGCGGGGGCCGGGCCCCTCCAGGCTCGCGGCGGAGCCGCTCGGTCCCGGTCCGCGGACTGTCCGGGACCGGCCGCCTCCGGCGGCCGCCTTCCGGTCCCCTCGCGCACCCGTGTCAGGAGCGAATTGCCGGAGGGGCCCTGAGGGTGTCAGGAATTGCGAATTGACACCTACGTGCGTGCGGGTGTCAGGAATTGCGAATTGACACCTACGCGCGTGAGGGTGTCAGGAATTGCGAATTGACACCTACGCGCGTGAGGGTGTCAGGAATTGCGAATTGACACCTACGGCGGGCCACCCGGCCGCTCCCGCCCGCGCTTCCCCCGCCCGACGCCCGGCTTCGCGTGTAGGTTAGGGGGCGCCGTGCGTTCCCCCGTCCGCGTGAGCATGGATTCCTTCGGCCCCGACGGCACCGGGTCCGGCTTCGACGAGCGCGGGCGCCGCTGGAGCGTGCGCGGCGGCCCTCCGGGCAGCGTGGTGGCGGTCGGCGGGCGGCCCAAGGGCGGCATCCTGCTCGACGTGCTGGAGCCCGCGCCCGACGCCGTCGCGCCCCGCTGCGCGCAGTTCGGCGTGTGCGGCGGCTGCCAGTGGCAGCAGGTGCCGCTCGCGCGGCAGCGCGCGGAGAAGGCCGCGGCGCTCGCCCGCCTCCTCGAGCCGCTCGGCGGCGAGGACCACGGCATCACCGGGGCGGACGCCTACGGCTACCGCAACAAGGTGGAGCTCTCCTTCGGGCGGGCCCGCTACATGTCCAAGGCCGAGCTCGACACCGGCGTGCCACGCGAGGGCCGCTTCCTCGGCATGCACGCCCCCGGGCGCTTCGACCGCGTGGTGGACGCCCCCCGCTGCGAGCTCGCGTCCGACGCGATGAACGCCGTGCTCGCACGCGTGCGCGCCGACACGCTCGCCTCGCCGTGGGAGCTCTGGGATCCCGTCGGGCACACGGGCTTCTGGCGCCACCTCGCGCTGCGCGAAGGCCGGAACGGCGTGCTCGCGGCGCTCTACACCACCCCCGGCACGGAAGAGCAGGCGGCGTGGCTCGCGGCGCACGCCCCCGGCTGGGGCGCGGCCGGCGTGTTGTGGTTCGAGACGGACCGCCCCGCCGACGCCGCGCTGGGCACGCTCCGCGCGGTCCTCTGCGGCGACGACCACGTCGTGGAGCGGCTCGCGGGCCTCACCTACCGCCTGTCGCCCACCGCCTTCTTCCAGGTCAACCCCGCCGGCGCCGAGCTGCTCTGCGCGCGGGTGGCCGAGGCCGCCGGCTCCGGCGGCACGCTCGTCGACCTCTACTGCGGCACCGGCGCCCTGGGCCTCGCCTGCGCGCACCGCTTCGAGCGCGTCGTCGGCATCGACGTGAACGAGGCGTCCATCGCCGACGCGCGCGCGAACGCGGCGGCCAACGGCGTCGACGCCACGTTCCTCGCCGGCGAGGTCGAGAAGCGCGTGCGCGAGCTCGCGATTGGCGAGCGCCCCGTCGTCATCGTCGACCCGCCCCGGGTCGGCCTCCACCCCGACGCGCTCGCCTTCGTGGCCGGGCTCGACGCGCGGGTGCTCGTCTACGTCGCGTGCCGCCCGAGCTCGTTGGTGCGGGACGGCCGCGTACTGATGGAAGCCGGCTGGCGCTGCACCGACCGCTGGGCGGTCGACCTGTTCCCCCAGACCGGCCACGTCGAGGTCGTCGCGCGTTGGGTGCGCGACTGACCGTTCTCCACCGCTCCACCCGTCGCGTCCACCGGCGCGCTCCCGAGGCCTCCATGCGCGTGATCCCGCTCGTCTTCGTCCTCGCCGCCTGTGAATCCGACAAGTACGTGCTCGACACCAGCGACACGGCCGACACCGGCGTGACGCAGTGCGGGCGCATCCGCGGCACGGAAGGCGTGCTGATGTACCAGGACGACGGAAGCACCGTGCGCTCGCCGCTCGAGTCGCCGAACCCCACCGACGTGACCACCGGCGTCGCTGGCCCGCTTGGGGACGACCGGACCTACGCCGCCGTGATCGACGGCCGGGTGCTGCTCTCCGTCGACGGCGGCTGCAACTGGGAGGCCCAGGGAGCGCTCGGCTCGGGCGACTGGCGCCTCCGCGCCGCCGGCGAGCGCATCTACGCCTTCGACATGCGTTCCACGGCCGGCGCGCGCTCCGACGACGGCGGCCTCTCCTGGACCCCCTTCGACGCCGGCGAGGCCTTCATCGGCCTCCCGGTCGTGGATCCCTTCGACCCCACCCGCCTGCGCGGCCTGCAGAGCCGCGGCGTGGTCACCACCGCCGACGGCGGGGACACCTGGACCGCGGGCGCTGGGCTCCCCGGCACGCTGGGGACCCCCGCGGACGGAGACCTCTCCGCCACCAACCTCGAGATCGCGGTCGTCGGCGGGAGCGGCGGCGCCTGGCGCACGTCCGACGCCGGCGGCACCTGGCTCCCCATCATCGAGGACGCGGCGGTCACCGCGCTCGCCATCCACCCCGACGATCCCGCCGTGTTCTTCGCGCAGTCCACCGACGGCGAGGGGGTCCGCACCATCTCGCGCAGCGCCGACTCCGGCGGCACCTGGGCGCGCCAGGTCGACTCCACCCAGATCGAGCTCTCCGTCGAGCCCGAGCTCTGGCCGGTGCCGGGCAACCCGCTCCGCGCGCTCGCCGCGTACGGCCCCGTCTACAACGAGAACACCGAGAGCGACGGCGTGAACCTCTACATCGTCACGGGCGGCGAGGGCACGCGATCGATCTTCGTCGGCACGTGGTTCCACATCCACCAGTTCGCCTTCGGTGGCGACCGGTGGGTCGCCGCCGTGGACGCGGTCACCGGGGGGTGAAGCCCCTCGCGACGGACCTCACCGGCCGCCACGGGGGCGGCCCATCTGGTAGGGGCTCCTAGCGGACCGAAGCGACCACGTCCGGCGTGACGGCGCCGTCCGCGTTGCCCCACGAGGTGCGCTCGTAGGTGGCCACCGCGGCGATGTCGTAGTCGGAGAGCTGGCCGCCCTGCGGGGGCATGGCGCCGTTGTACGCCTTCCCGAGGACCTCGATCGGGCCCTGCAGGCCGTGCACGATGATCCGGGCGTGGTTCGCCGGCTCGCCGTAGAACGCGCCGGCGCCCGCGAGCGGGGGGAAGTTGTCGCCGAGGCCCTTGCCGTCGGCCTGGTGACAGCCGGAGCACACGCTCGTGTAGACCTTCTCGCCGTGCGCGCGGAGCGACTCGGTGTCGGTCGGGCCGTCCTTGACGCTCGCGAAGGCGGGGCCGGTCGCCACGGCGATGGCCGGAACGTCGGGCTTGATCGCCGGGGAGGCGCAGTACTTGTACCCGGTGACCGGGCTCGTGGCCCAGGCGTTGCAGTCCCCGCGGTGGCGGTACTTGTAGTGGGCCTGGAGCTCGGCCGAGTCCTCGTCGTAGGCACGGTGGCACCCGAACAGGAGCGCGGGGAGGAGGGCAAGCAGCGGAAGCCGGGACGTCGACATGCTACCTCGCGTCGGTGGCGGGGCGCCCTTATAGCGCATCTCGTCCTGGTCGGCACTGGCGCGAGTTAGGAGAGGTCATGGACCTCGATCCCTCCGCAACGCGCCGCGGCTACAAGCAGGTCGCCGTGGCCCTCGTCTCGTGTACCGCCATCGGGGCGCTCCTCGGCCCTTGGCTGCTCGACATGACCGACTGGACCCTGGCGCGAAAGATCCTCGTCGGCACCGGCATCGGCGCCTGGTGCGGGCTCTTGATCAGCGCGCGTCGTCTGATGATGTAGCGCGGCGGTACACCCACCACGCCACACCGCCGATGAACGCGAGCGGGAGCAGGCTCAACATCGCGGTCATCGCGACGTAGGCGTGCTCGTTGTTGGCGCCGGGCGCTCCGCAGACGGGACAGGCCCAGGCCAGCCCGGCGAGCGCCAGGAGCATCACAGGTACACCCGCCAGTAGAGCACCGGCCAGAGCGCCACGACGAAGTACCAGAACACGCGCCCGGCCTGGAAGCCCGCCTCGGTGAGGCGGCCGGCCACGAGCCTCGCGCGGAGCCAGACCAGCACGGCCAGCCCGGCGAGCACGTGCACCGCGTGCGTGCCCACGATCAGGTAGAAGAACGCGCCGTGGTTGCTCGAGGTGAGCGTGAGCCCCTCGCCGAGCAGGCCCACCCACTCGTAGCCCTGGGCCAGCACGAAGAAGGCGCCCAGCAACATCGCGCCCGTGAGCGGCGCGCGCGCGGCCCCGACCGCGTGGCGACGGCCCGCGATCACCATGAGCACCGCGCTCGCCACGAGCACCGCGGTGTTGAACGCCGTCGCCTCGATCGGCAGGCGCGGCTGACCCGGCGGCGGCCACATCGGCCAGAGGTCCCGCGTGATCGTGTGCGCGCTGACGAGCCCACCGAAGAACATCATCTCGGTGAACACGAACACGAGCGTCCCGAACACCGCGTTCGGCACCACCTGCTTCCGCTCGCGACGCCGCGCGGGGGGCGTGACCTGGAAGCCGCCGTCGAAGGTGCCGAGCGTGCTCATCAGTGCTGCCCGCCCGCCGGCGCCTCGCCGGCCGGGGCGTGCTCGCCCGCCGGGGCGCCGTGCTCACCGCCGCCGTGCGCGCCCGCGCCCGACTCGGCGGCCTTCAGGGCCCGCTCGACCTCCATCTTCGCGGCCACGTTCTCCCAGCGACGCCCCTCGTGGTTCATGACGTCGGGCGAGACCGCGGCGAAGAACAGCACCATGAAGGCGAGGCACGCGAGCAGGAAGTACCAGACGATCGGCTTCTCGACGTTCAGGTGCATGAAGTGCTTGGCGACGAGGAACGCCTTGATGAAGGCGACCCCGAAGGCCGTGATCAGCGTGATGACCCACACCCCGATGAACGGGCCGAAGATGCTGATCATCAGGAGCACCATCAAGATGCCCCAGATCTTGATGTAGTGCTTCTCGTCGTGCGCGTGGGACTCGGCGGCGTGAGGCGTGTCCGACATGATCAGCTCGCGATGTAGAGGAGCGGGAAGAGGAAGATCCACACGAGGTCGACGAAGTGCCAGTAGATGCCGGCGTACTCGACCCGCTGGAGCTCACGGCCGTTCCACGCGTCCTTCGCGATGAAGGCCATGATGATCATGCCGGCGATGACGTGCGAGCCGTGGATGCCGGCCGCCGTGTAGTAGAACGACCAGAAGCCGCTCGCCGTGATCGTGTACCCGTGCATGATCTCGTTGGTCCACTCGATGGACTTGATCACGAGGAACACGCCGCCGCCGGCGATGGTCAGCCCGAGCAGCTTGGCCGCCTTCTTGCCGTCGCCGTGCTCCGCCGCGTAGTGCGCGAGCACCGCGGCGAGGCTCGAGGAGAGGAGGACGAAGGTGTTCACCGACCCCGCGATGAGGTTGGTGTGCTCGGCCTGGTACGCCCACTCGGGGTGCCCGACGCGGTGCATGAGGTACGAGACGAGGACGCCGCCGAAGATGACGATCTCGGAGGCGATCAGCCACCAGACCGCGAGGCGGCCCGTGGGCACGCCCGTGGCGATGCGGTTGGTGGCGATGGGCTTGGCCATGAGCTCAACCTCTCCTTAGGGGACGTTCTGGGGCCAGAAGTCGTCCTTCCGACCAGGCACGCTGTACTCGTACGGCCCGCGATGGACCTCGGGCATGGCATCCGGGGGCCAGTTGCCGTGGCCGGGGGGGTTCTCCGGCGTGGTCCACTCGAGCGTGGTGGCGTTCCAGGGGTTCGTCGGGGCCTTCTTGCCACGGAACATGCTGTAGAAGAAGTTCCAGACGAAGAGCACCTGCGCGAGGAGCAGCACGATCAGCGACACCGTCGCGAAGATGCGGAGATCCTGGAGGTCCGGCGTGCCCTGCTGGGCGAAGTTGTTGTAGTTGTAGATGCGCCGGTGGTCGCCCGCCGAGCCCGTCACGAACAGCGGGATGAAGATCCCGTTGAACGAGAAGAAGGTCAGCCAGAAGTGCAGCTTCCCGATGGGCTCGTTCAGGTAGCGCCCGAACATCTTCGGGAACCAGTAGGTGAGCCCCGCGAACGTCCCGATGATGGCGATCGGGAAGAACGTGTAGTGGAAGTGCGCGATGACGAAGTAGGTGTCGTGCAGGTAGATGTCGGAGCCGCTGGCGCCGAGGAAGATGCCGGTGACGCCGCCGATGATGAACGTGAACATGAAGCCGAGCGCCCACAACATCGGCACCGAGAAGGTGATCGAGCCGCCGTAGAGCGTGGCGATGTACAGGAACACCATCTCGGCGATGGGGATCGAGATGAGCACGGTCGTCGCCGTGAACACGTTCGCCATGCGCGGATCGATGCCGGCCACGAACTGGTGGTGCGCCCACACGAAGAAGGACAGAACGCCGGTCGCGATGGCCGTGTAGATGATCGGCTTGTAGCCGAACAGCTTCTTGCGCGCGAAGGCCGGGACGATCTCCGCCACGATGCCGATCGCGGGCAGGAGCACCACGTACACCTCGGGGTGCCCGAAGAACCAGAACAGGTGCTGCCAGAGGATCGGGTCGCCGCCGTGGGTCGGGTCGAAGAAGTGCGTGCCGAGGTTCTGGTCGAACAGCAGCATGATCGCGCCCGCGATGAGCGGACCGACCGAGCCCATGAAGAGGATGCTGGCGATGCAGATGAACCACACCACCACCGGCACGTCGTGCCACTTCATGCCCGGCGCGCGCGAGTTCATCGCCGTCGTGATGAAGTTGATGCCGCCGACGAGGAACGCGGCGAACTCGATCGCGACCGCGGCCAGCCACATGGTGGAGCCGGTGGGCGTGAGGTTGAACTCACCCTTCGCGGACAGCGGCGGGTAGGAGGTCCAGGCGCCGCCGAACGCGCCACCCGGCACGAACCAGGACGCCACGACGATGATCGCGCTGAGCAGGAAGAGCTGGTAGCTCAGGCGGTTCAGGCGCGGGAACACCATGTCGTCCGCGCCGACCATCAGCGGGATGAGGTAGTTGCCGAACGCGGCGACCAGCACGGGCATCGCCACCCAGAAGACCATCACGCTGCCGTGCTGGGTCACGAGGGCGTTGTACTCGGTCGGGGACACGACCCCGAAGAACGGCACGCTCATGCCCGGGAACGCGAGCTGCATCCGGAAGGCGTACGCGAAGAAGCCGGCGAACACCGCCATCACCAGGCCGGTGAGCATGTACTGCTTGGCGATGTACTTGTGGTCCAGCGGGAAGAGGTACTTCTCCGCGAACGTCAGCTCGTGGTGCTCGTGGCCGTGATCGCCGCCGTGGGACGAGGCCACGTCGTGCGTGGGGTGCGACATCGCTGCCCTCTCGGTTCAGTTGGTCGGGGAAGCGCTCGCCTGCCAGGCGGCGTATTCCTCGGGAGTGTGGACGATCACCCGGGCACCCATGATCCCGTGCCCGATCCCGCAGATCTCGGCGCACTGGATGTCGTAGGCCCCCGGGCGGTTCGGCTCGAACCAGCCGGTGATGACGCGACCCGGAACGGCGTCCTGCTTGAGGCGGAACGCCGGCACCGAGAAGCTGTGGAGCACGTCACGCGCCTCGAGCTTGAAGTGCACGAGCTCGTCGACCTGGACGTGGAGCTCGTCGACGGTCTTGATGTCGTCCGCCGTGCCGAGCTTCTTGTCCGCGCCGGGGTGCGCGAAGCTCCAGGCCCACTGCTGGCTCATGATGCCCACCTCGCTCTCGGCGGGCGGCAGGTCCTGCTTGACCGTGTACCAGACCTGCACGGCCGCCGCGATGATCGCGAAGTCGCACAGGATGATGAGGTAATGCGGCCACTCCACCCAGCGCTTCAGGTGGTGCTCGGTGCCGGTGATGTACTGCGCGGGCACGCCCGCGCGCTTCCGGAACCGGAACAGCAGGTAGAAGAACGCGATGTTGGTGAGGATGTACCAGAACCCGACCAGCCCGCCGACCAGCGCGAAGACGAAGTCGATGTCGTCAGCGAACGTGGACGCGGGGACGACGAGCCATTCGAGCATGACTGTGCCGCCTCAGAGGATGAAGGTGAAGACGGTGCCGCAGAACAGCGCCGCTCCGATGATGGTGACGATGAACACCTTCTTGGCGACGACCTCGCCTTCGTCGTAGGTCTCTTGTTCCGACATGAGGTGCTCCTACTTGGGGAGGGTCGCGACGTGCGCGAGCACGTCCTTCATCGCCTGCTCGTCCGGCAGGGTGGCCGCCATGGGCCGCATGGTGGCGCCACGGGTGTCCTTGGGGTGGGTCCCCCGGACGCCGGCCTTGAAGTTGTTCAGCTGGTTGAGCTGGTACCAGTCGTTCGTCGCGGTGAGCGGCGGGGCGCCGAGCTGCTCGTTCCCCTTGCCGTCCGCGCCGTGACACGCCTGGCACGTGGCGAAGTACGTGGCGCCCTTGGCGGCGTCCCCCCCCGCGAGCTGAGCCGCGGGCGGCTTCGGCGCGAGCGAGGCGGCGTAGGCGATGACCGGCTGGACCTCGGTCGGGTCGAGCGTGAGCGCCATCGGGCGCATCCGCATGCCCTGCACGTCGTCGTAGTGCGTGCCCCGCAGACCGGCGCGGAAGCCCTCGAGTTGGTTCTTGATGTACCACTCGGGGAGGCCGGCGATGGCCGGCGCCTTCGCGAGATCGCTGCCGCCACCGTCGAGACCGTGGCACGGGGCGCAGTTGTTGTTGAACATCACCTCGCCCGAGTGGGTCGTGGCGAGCGCGCTGCTGGAGTCGCAGCCGGCGACCAACATCGCAGCAATCGCGACGGCCGAGAGACGGGCGAGACGTGGCCCCGGTGAGACGGTTCCAGCCTTCACGGACGACGCTCCAGGTTCTAATGCGTCAGCGTGCCGGTTCGGTCGAAGTGAGCGAGCCGGGGCGCGGGCGGCGCGGTGGCCGACCGTTTTACTCCGTGACAGCGAAGCGGGCAAGGGCTGGGAACGGGGCCGCCCGCCGCTCGCGGAGATGGCTTGCGCGCGGCCGGACATCGGCCTGCCGCGCGTCTCCCCGCAGGTCGCCCGAGCGTCCGCGCCGGGTGGCGCGCGTGCGCGGCGACGACCGGACGGGCCTCACGGCAGCGGGCCCCAGAACCCCGGCGGGTAGAGCGGCCGCAGCGCACAGTCCACGAGCATCGCCCCGAACAGGAGGAAGAGGTAGACGATCGAGACCCGGAACACCCTGTAGTCGACCCGGGGGTCGTCGGCGCGGGCGGAGCGGGACACCGCGTACAGGAACCACACCCCCGAGCCCAAGGCCACGGCGCCGTACAGCGGGCTCAGCAGCCCGAGCGGCACGGGTGCCAGCGAGACGAGCAACAGGACCACCGTGTAGGCGATCGACTGCCGGCGGGTGGCACGGTCCCCGATCACGCTGGGCATCATCGGGAAACCGGCGGCCTCGTACTCGCGCTTGCGGAAGATGGCGATCGCCCAGAAGTGGGGGGGCGTCCACAGGAACACGATCGCGAAGAGGATCCAGCTCGCCCAGGTGAGGCCCCCGGTGAGCGCCGCCTCGGCGATCATCGGCGCGGTCGCCCCGGCCGCCCCGCCGATCACGATGTTCTGCGGGGTGCGCGGCTTGAGCCAGATCGTGTACACGAACACGTAGAAGAGGATCGTGGCCACGCCGACCACCGCCGCGAGGGCGCCGCCCACGAGCCAGAGCACGAGCGTGGACACGACGCTGAAGAACACGCCGAGACCGAGCGCCTCGCCGGGGGCGACCGCGGCGGCGGGGAGCGGCCGCTCGCGCGTCCGTGCCATCCGCGCGTCGGTCTCGCGCTCCAGGTAGGCGTTCAGCGTGCTCGAGGCCGCGCCTGCGAGCGCCGTCCCCACGAGCACCACGAACGCCTTCCCGAAGGAGGGCCAGCCGTGGATGCCGAGGATCGGCAGCCCGGTGAACAGGACGAGCAGGAGGACGCGCGGGCGCGTCATCTCCCACCACATGCGCACGCGCCCCAGGGCGCTCGCGGGCACCGACACCGCCGCGCTCACGCCTGCTCCGCGGCGCGCAAGGCGACCGCGGGCGAGGCCCGCCGCACGGGGTGGGTCAGCACGCGGGTGAGGGACCAGGTGGTGGAGAGCACGATGAGATCGGCCACCGCCGAGTGCGCGATGGCGATCTCGACGGGCATCGCGAGAAGCACGTTCACCACCCCCACGCAGACCTGGCAGGCCACGAGGAGCAGGACCGCCGTGGCGGGACGCCGGAGCGCCGGAGTGGACCGCGCCGTCAGCCAGAACGCCACGGCCAGCGCGCTCAGCGTGTAGGCGCCGAGCCGGTGGAAGATCTGCAGCCCCACGATCCCGTCGAGCACCGGGAACCAAACCCCGCCGTTGCAGGTCGGCCACTCGGTGCAGGCGAGGCCCGCGTAGTTGCTGGAGACGAGCCCGCCGAGCGCCATCTGCACCAGCACCATCCCGCCGAGCGCGAGGCCGAGCCAGCGCGCGGCGCCCGGGACCGGCTCGCGGGCGCGCCCGTCGTCGAGGAGCCGGAGGCCGGCGACCACGAGCAGCGCGCAGAAGGTGTTCCCGAAGAGGAGGTGGAGCGTGACGCTCCAGTACGCGAGCAGGTGGAGGACGGTCAGCCCGCCGAGCACGACCTGCGCGGCGAGCGTGACCGCCGCCACCGCGAGGATGCCGCCGACGCGGGCCCGCCCCGCCGGCGTGCGGAGCGCGAGCGCGCCCAGAGTGAGGAAGCCGAGCGAGATGATGCTCGCGAGCGCCCGGTGACCCCACTCGAGGAAGATGTGGAAGTCGAGCTCCGGGACGACCTCGCCGAAGCACAGCGGCCAGTCCGGGCACGCCAGCCCCGCGCCGTGCACGCGCACGCTCGCCCCGAAGACGAGCAGCACGTACGTGATGGCCGCCAGCCCGAGGAACGCGCGCCCCAGGGCTCGCGAGGAGCCGCTCCCTGCCATGTCGCCCGGCATGCGTCCCCCTGGGAAAGGGCGCGCCCGTATCGCGCGTCCCCGAGCCGAGCAAGCGAGGCCGGGCGCGGCCGCCGGGCCGAGCTCAAGGGCCTCGGCCGGCGCTCTCCCCGCTCGGATCTGGCCTCGTCGACCCGTGGACCCACAGCCCGATCAGGGTCGCCAGTATCGCGAACCACGTGAGCGCGTACTCGCCGTGCGGCCGCTCGTGCGGCGTGGCCCGCCAGCCGCCGATGGGCGGCTCGCTGTCCGGGCCGTCCCCGCGCTCGGGGAGCGCCGCGCCCTCCACGACCACGAACGGCGCGACGTCGACGCCCTGCCCCATGGCGTCCGGGGAGATCACTCGCCAGTAGCGGCGAAAGCCGTCCGGCTCGGCGGGGAAGCCCTCTCCGGCGTCGGGCTCCTCCGCGTACACGCGCGCGAGGCCCTCGTAGGTGCGCCGCGGGCCGAGGGCACGCTCCCGCGCCACGACGGCGTCGACGGCGTCGCCGGGCACCCACCCCACGTTCACGAGCACGACGGGGCCTGCCCCGTGCACGGGCACGACGAGCTCGAACCCGGGCAGGCTGCCGCGGACCTTGTTGGGGAGCAGCAGGTGCCGGTTCCAGTCGGGCGTCCCCGTCAGCCGGACCCGGCGCACGTCCGGATCGGCCGGCGGGGCCGCGGCGTCGAAGGGCGGCTCGGCGAGCCGCGCCGCCCACGTGACGCGCGCCTCGGCGGCCTCCCCCATGCGGCGGAGCTGCCAGGTCCCGAGGCCCCCGAACACCACCGCTCCGAGCGCCACCCCGATCGTCGGGAGGGCGCGCGGGCGGAAGCGGGGCACGACGGGGCGCTACTCGCGGTTGATGTAGGGGAGGAGCGCGAGGTGCCGCGCGCGCTTGATCGCGAGGGCGACCGAGCGCTGCTGCTTCGCGGAGAGGCCCGTGATGCGGCGGGGCAGGATCTTGCCGCGCTCCGTCAGGAAGCGCTTGAGGCGCGCCGGATCCTTGTAGTCAGCGGCTTCTTCGGACTTGGTCTTGACCTGCTCGGCCATCTTGAAACTCCCTGAATCGAGCGACCAGCGCGTTTACCGCGACAGGGCGGCACGCGCAAGGTGGGGCCTGCGTCTACACGCCCTCGATCTGGTCCCGCTGGTGGGTGAGGACGGTGCAGTCGGAGGTCGGAACCGCGCTGCAGAGGCAGGTGAAGCCGCGCTCCAGGTCTCCGTCCCCGAGGATGTACTGCTCCTCCAGCGACACCGTCCCCGACAGCACGCGCCCGGCGCAGGTCCCGCAGGCCGCGCTCCGGCACGAGTACGGCAGCGCGAGGCCCTGGGCCTCCGCCGCCTCGAGGATCGGCTGGTCGTCCCGGCACGGCACGACGACGTCGATCGACTTGTCCGGGCTCTGCAGGTGGATGCGGTACGTGGCCATCGCGTCGCCTTCCTGGAGTGGGCCCGCGCATAACACGCTCGCGTCGGCCCCCGCCCCGCGGCGCGACGGCATATAGCGGCCGCCGCCGGCCCCCCGGCGTCCCTTCCCACCCGGAGACCCCCGCGATGGACGGCATCCTCGTCAGCCAGCAGCTCCGTGCGCTGGTGGGCTCCGGAGCCATCCGCGCGCTCTACCCGGTGCGGCCGGGCCAGATCCAGCCCTCGTCGCTGGACCTGCGGCTGGGCGCGCGGATCTGGCAGCTCCAGTGCAGCTTCCTCCCCGGCTCCGCGGGCGTGGAGCGCCGCCTCGGGCGCCTCGCGCTCGACGAGCAGCGCCTCGACGCGGACCGCCCGACGGTGCTCCGGCACCGCGGCGTCTACCTGGCCGAGGTGGAGGAGGTGCTCGAGCTCCCCGCCGGCGTGCACGGGCGGGCCAACCCCAAGTCCTCCACGGGGCGGCTCGACGTGTTCGTCCGCCTCCTCACCGAGCACGGGCACTCCTTCGACGTGGTGCCGGACGGCTACCGCGGGCGCCTCTTCCTGGAGATCACCCCGCAGAGCTTCCACGTCGCCGTGCGGCGCGGCGACTGCCTGGGCCAGCTGCGCCTCGCCAGCGGCCGGCCGGTGCTCGGCGTGGAGGAGCTGCGCGAGCGGCAGGCCAGCGCCCCGGTCTGCTACTGGTCCGACGGCCGCCCCGCGCCGGTGTCCGACGATCCGCCCGGCATCCAGATGTCCGTCGATCTGCACGACGGCATCGACGGGATCGCGGGCTACCTCGCGCTCCGCCACCGCCCGCCGATCGACCTCGCGCGCCGCGACCTCGACCGCGACCGTTACTGGACGCCGCTCCCGCTCGACCGCGCGAGTGACGGGCAGGTGCTCGAGCCCGAGCAGTTCTACATCTTCGCCACACGCGAACGGCTGTGCATCCCGCCGGATCTGTGCGCGGAGCTGGTGCCCTTCGACGCCACGAAGGGCGAGCTCCGCACGCACTACGCGGGGTTCATCGACTCCGGCTTCGGGCTCGACGCCTCCGGCCGCGGGGCGCGCCTCGTGCTCGAGATTCGCACCCACGACGTGCCCTTCCTGCTCGAGCACGGCCAGCCCCTGTTCCGCATCGAGCTCCTCCGCAACGCCCAGGTCCCGGACCAGCTGTACGGCGACGGCAGCAACTACCAGATGCAGGGCCTGAAGCTGGCGAAGCAGTTCCGCTGATCCGCGCGGGGCACGGGAGCCGCCGACGCCCCCTCCCCTCGCCGACGTCGCCGCAGCGGCGGAGCCGGCTGCCCGAAAAAGCAGCGGTCGAGACGCTCAGCGCGTCGCGTCGGTGGTCGGCGTGCGCCCGAAGACCTCGCCCAGGGTGCGCGCCGTCCCGCACGCCTGCCAGGGCAGGTCGCGCAGCCGCCAGGACCAGTTGCCCTCGGGCTCGCCGGGCGTGTTGAAGCGCGCGTCGCTGCCGAGCCCGAGGAAGTCCTGCATGGGCGCGATCGCGGTCTCGGCGACGCTCGCCCAGGCCTCGCGCAGGAGCATCCAAGCGGGGTCGCTCCCGTCGCGCCCGCACGTGAGGCGGAAGCGGTGCCGCGTGCGCTCGTCGGCGGCCGCGTACCAGCCGGCCGCGGTGTCGTTGTCGTGGGTGCCGGTGTAGGCGACCCAGCGCGGGTGGGGGAAGTTGTGAGGCAGGAACGGGTGATCCGCGTCGTCGCCGTACGCGAACTGGAGCACCTTCATGCCCGGGAGCTCCAGCCCGTCGCGGAGCTCGGCCACGTCCGGCGTGATGACGCCGAGGTCCTCGGCGATGAGCGGCAGCGACCCGATCGCGTTCGCGAGCGCGTCGAAGAGCGGGCGCCCGGGCCCAGGCTCCCAGCGCCCGACCCGCGCGTCCTGCTCGGCGGCGGGGATCGACCAGTTGGCGCAGAAGCCGCGGAAGTGGTCGAGCCGCGCGGCGTCGACCAGCGCGAGCTCGCGGCGCACGCGGGCGACCCACCAGGCGAAGCCCGTCTCCGCGTGGCGATCCCAGGCGTAGGTGGGGTTCCCCCAGCGCTGCCCGAGCGGCGAGAAGTAGTCGGGGGGCACGCCGGCGACCGGGTCGGGCCGGCCGTCCGCGCCGAGGCGGAAGAGGTCGCGGTGCGCCCAGGTGTCGCAGCCGTCCCCGCTCACGAAGATCGGGACGTCCCCGACGAGCCGGATGCCGCGGTGGCGGGCGACCTCGCGGAGGCGCCCCCACTGGCGGTGGAAGAGGAACTGGAGCCCCTCCTCCTCGGCGACGAGCGCGGCGTGCTCCTTCCGGAGCTTCGCGAGGCCCTTGCGGCGCGCCGCGTCGGCGGGCCAGTCCCACCAGCCGCCGCCGTGCACCCGGGCCAGGGCGGCGTAGAGCGCCCAGTCCTCGAGCCAGCTCTGCTCGGCCTCTACGAACGCGCGGCAGGCGGGATCGCTCGCGGCGCGCGCGCCGGCCAGGCGCAGGAGCGGCAGCTTCCACCCCTCGACGGCGGCGAAGTCCGCCCGGTCCTGTCCCCACGGCATGGGCGCCGGGTCGAGGAGCCCCTCGGCCACGAGCGCCTCGACGGAGATCAGGCGGGGATCGGCGGCGAACGCCGACGGCGAGGCGTAGGGCGACTGCCCGGGGCCCACCGGATGCAGCGGGAGCACCTGCCAGGTGTCGAGCCCGGCCTGGCTCATCCACTCCAAAAAGGCCTCGGCGTACGGCCCGAGCTCCCCGATGGGGCCCGGACCGGGGAGGCTCGTGGGGTGCAGGAGCACCCCGGCGCGGCGCCGAGACCCGGCCACCGACTAGCGGCGGAGGCGGCCGCCGTTGCGGCGCTTGGTGAGCTCGCCGCGGGCGCGCATGCGCTGCTTGGTGTGCTTCGCCTTGAGCTTCGCGCGGTGACGGGCCGACTTGTTCCGATTCTTCTTGGGGGGGGTCTTCGCCATGATGAACTCCGGCCGGCCGGCTATCCCGCTCCCCTCACCCTGTCACGGCGACGATCGGCTGATGGCCGCGATCGCCCCGATCCCGGGCCCCTCAGCGCCGGGAGTGCGGCGAGCGGCCGAGGCGCTCGTACACCCGTGTGCGCTGGCGGGCCTTGTACGCCTCGTGGCAGCTCTCCCCTTCCTCGTTCTGCGCGTCGCTCTCGGCGTCGACCACCTGGAACTCGACCAGGACGGACACGGCCTCCCCCAGGAGCGCCTTGTGCGTGGGGACCGGCACGCCCGGGATGTCGTACACGCGGACGGGCAGGTCCACGATGAAGTTGATGACGCGGTAGACCGCGTCCGAGTGCGGGTTGATGGGCTGCGGCCCGGCGCGGAGCACGCCGCGGAGCTCCGACAGGTCGGCCGCGGCCGACTCGATCTCCTGCGGCGTGAGCAGGCTGTTGACGCTCTCGCCGGGGATCACCGCCGGGAACGGCACGAGGTTCCGGAAGAGCCACGCGAGCGCCGGGACGATGTCCTCGCGCGTCTCCGTCACGATGCGGAAGCGCAGCTTGTCGTACACGGTCGCGGCGGTGGACTCGCGCTTGGCCAACAGCTTGGTGATGACGCTCGGGCGGGTCTTTCGGTTGCCGTAGAAGGCGCGGAGCGGGAGCGTCGCGCGCATGCGCTCCGCCGCTGCGAGCACCTTCTCGTTCGCGGTCTCGATGAGGTCGATCTCGCGGAACGCCGACTGCGAGCGCAGCTCCTGCATCTCCAGGTGGTTGATGACGTGCATCAGCTTGAGCACCGCGCAGTACTGGATGCGATCCCGGCTGAACCGCTCGCGCATGGACGCGCGGAGGAAGGCGTCACGCACGTCCCGGGGGCGACGCACCTCCTGGCGGAACGTGAGCCCGATGTGCTCCTCGAGGTAGTTGACGGCCTGGTTGTAGACGTACTGGAGCCGCTCGCGCGCCCATCCGTGCTGCGAGGGATCGCAGAGCCAGAGCCGGAGGAAGTTGTTGACCTCGTCGTAGGAGCGGAAGGCGAGGCCGTGCCAGTCGACCACGGAGCCGCCGGACAGCGCGAGGAGCACCGCGTCCTTGTCCTGAGCCGTGAGCCGGGCAGGCTCGCGCCGCGGAGCCGGCGCCTCGTCGATCTCGATGATGTCGGGCCGCATGCCCCCTCCCGTAACCGGCGGAGCGGCTCCCTCCGACGCCGGCGCCTCGCGCGTGCGGTCCCCCGCGAAGTTCGTTAGAGCCGCCCGCCATGAACCGCATCGGAATGGGGCAGGTCCTGAAGAACGCTTTCAGCGTTCTCTTCCGCAACATCGGGATCGCGCTCGTGATCGCGGTCGTCCTGGGGGGTGTGGGCTGGGCCATCGCCGACCGCGCCGGTGCGCTGGCCGTCGAGCTCGGCAACCCGACCACGGGGCAGCAGCGGCTCGTCTACAGCCAGATCACGCAGACCATCGTGCTCACGATCTGGGGCTGCATCGTCGGCGCCTGGGCCGCGCCCGCGTCCATCTACCTGTGGGTCCAGCACGAGAAGGGCAAGCGCACGAGCCTGTACGAGGCCGTCAACTACGGGTTGAACCGTTTCCGTCGCGTCCTGCCGGCGCACGCCCGGGCCGTGTTCATCATCCAGCTCGGCATCATCGTCATCGTGCCGGGCATCCTGTTCGGGCTCCAGTACGCCTTCGTCGACGCGATCGCCACGCTCGACACCCAGGAGAAGGACCCGCTCCAGCGCTCGCGCAAGCTCACCTCGGGCCGCCGCGGCACGTTGTTCCGCACGTTCGCGGTGTTCCTCCTCTGGTGGGCGCCCACCCAGCTCGGCGGGTTCCTCGCGCTGCAGGAGATGGGCTGGTGGGCCGTGGCCCTCGCCGGCGTGATCGACGCGCTGGTGCTCATCGCCATCGACCTCTGCATGGTGCAGTACTACCTCGACCTGTTCCGCAAGCCGGCCACGGGCTCCCAGCCGCCGGCGTCGTCCGAGCCGGTCCCGGTGGCCACCCCCTCCTGACGTGGCCTGGCTCGCCGACCTGCCCCGGCTGGTGGGCCGCCCGCTCGGCGGGCTCGTGGCCGGCGCGGGCCCCTACGCGTTGTCGCGGCTGGGCACGGGCTGGATCGTCGTCCCGACCCGCGAGGACGCCGACAAGTGGGTGCGCGCGCTCCGCTTCTTCGGCGCCCGCGCCCTGCTCTACCCGGCGGACGACGGCCGGCCCTGGGACGGCGTGTCCCCCCACCCCGACCTGCCCCGCCAGCGCCTCGTGGCGCGGCTGGCCACCGACGCGCTCGTCGTGGCGCCCGCCAAGGCCCTGCTCCAGCGCGTGCCCGCGGCGCCCGAGTCGCGCGTGCTCCGCGTCGGCGAGGACCACGACCGCGCCGCGCTCCTCGCCTGGCTGAACGCCCGCGGCTACCTCTCGACCCAGCGCGTCGAGGAGCCCGGCTGCTGGTCCATCCGCGGCGGCCTGACCGACATCTGGCCGACCGGCGCCGACGCGCCGGTGCGTGTCGAGTGGTTCGACGAGGAGGTCGCGTCCATCCGGACGTTCGACCCGGCGTCGCAGCGCAGCGGCGCCAAGCGCGACCACGTGCGCGTCCTGCCCGCGCGCGAGGCCGTGCTCGACGCGGAGACCGCTGAGCGCGCCGCCGCCTACATCCACGCGCTCGGGAGCGAGCGGGAGCTCCCGCCGGGCGAGCGCCGCCGGGTGCTCCAGGACCTGCGGAACGGCGTCTGGTTCCCCGGCGCCGAGGACTACCTCCCCGCGCTGCTCGACCTCGCGCCGCCCACCCCCGCCGCGCCCCTCTGGATCGTCGAGCCCGACCTCGTCCGGGTCGAGCTCGCGCGGTTCGAAGAGCTGGTCCGCGCACGCTTCCAGGCGCTCGAGCCCGAAGACCGCCCGCTCGTCCGCCCCTTCGACCGCTACCTCCCGGCCGCCGAGGCCCGGCTGGAGGGCGGCGTCCCCGTCACCTCGCTCGTCCTGTCGGGCGCGGAGGCGTTCGAGACGCGCGCCACGACCTCGCTGAAGGTCGGCGCGGGAGACCTGGCGCCCGCGGTCAAGCAGCTCCGGACCTGGGCGGCGCAGGGCCGCCCGGTCACGATCGTCGCCGAGAGCACCGGCCGCGCCGAGCGCCTGCGCGCGCTCTTCGAGCCGCACGGCGTGCCGCTCCCCACCGGTCGCGCGGGCCCGGGCGAGCTGAGGCTCGTGGTCGGGGACCTCCCCGAGGGCTTCGCCGCCGAGGAGGCGGTGTTCGTGACGGCCGACGAGCTCTTCGTCGAGCACGTCGAGCGCCGCGAGGGGCCGCGCACCGGCGCGGGGGCGTTCCGGCGCGCCGCCGTCGCGAGCTTCGCGGGCGTCCGCCCGGGCGACCTCGTGGTGCACGGCCGCCACGGCATCGGGCAGTACCGCGGCCTCGCGCGGATGCCGCTCGGCGAGGGCGCCGGCGACTTCGTGATCGTCGAGTACCGCGACGGCGAGAAGCTCTACGTGCCGGTGCACCGGCTCGACCTCTTGACGCCCTACCGCTCGGTCGAGGGCGACACGAAGCCGCGGCTCGACCGGCTCGGCGGCGCCACCTGGGAGGCCCGCCGCGCGAAGGTGCGCGACGCCGTGCTCAAGATGGCGCACGAGCTCCTCCGGCTCTACGCGCGCCGGAAGATCGCGCGCGCCCAGGCCTTCCGCGGCTCCGACGCCTACTACAGCCAGTTCGAGGAGACCTTCCCCTTCATCGAGACGCCCGACCAGGAGCGCGCGATCGCGGACGTGCTCGACGACCTCGCCGACGACGAGCCCATGGACCGCCTCCTCGTCGGGGACGTGGGCTTCGGCAAGACCGAGGTCGCGATGCGCGCGTGCTTCCGCGTGGTCGAGGGGAACGCGCAGGCCATCGTGCTCTGCCCCACGACCGTGCTCGCCTTCCAGCACGGCGACACGTTCCGGCGGCGCTTCGAGGGCTTCCCCGTCCGCATCGAGGTGCTCTCGCGGTTCCAGGGGGCCGGGGACTCCAAGCGCATCCTCGCGGACTTCCAGGCCGGGAAGGTGGACATCCTCGTCGCGACCTCCAAGGCGCTCGGCCGCGCGGTGCACGCGCGCAACCTCGGGCTCGTGGTGGTCGACGAGGAGCACCGCTTCGGGGTCGCGCAGAAGGAGGCGCTCAAGAAGATGGCCACGGGCGTGCACATGCTCGCCATGTCGGCCACGCCGATCCCGCGGACGCTCCAGATGGCGCTGTCCGGCGTCCGGAAGCTGTCGGTCATGGCGACGCCGCCGGTGGGGCGCCACCAGGTGCGCACGGAGATCGCGCGCTTCTCGGCGGAGCGGGTTCGGGAGGACATCCTCCACGAGCTGCGGCGCGGCGGGCAGGTGTTCTTCGTCCACAACCGCGTCGAGGACATCGAGGCCATCGCGGAGTGGGTGCGCGAGGTGGTCCCGGAGGCCACGGTCGGGGTGGGCCACGGCCAGATGCCGGACGAGGCGCTCGAGCGCGTGCTCGTCCAGTTCGTACGCCGCCAGTTCAACGTGTTCGTCTGCACGACGATCATCGAGAGCGGCGTGGACCTCCCGAACGTGAACACAATGATCGTCGACGACGCCGACAAGCTCGGCCTGGCGCAGCTCTACCAGCTCCGCGGGCGCATCGGCCGCGGCACGCAGCGGGCGCTGTGCACGCTGCTCGTGCGCGGCGTGGGCGAGCTGCGTCGCGACGCCATGGCGCGCCTGCGGGTGCTGCAGGAGAACACCGAGCTCGGGAGCGGCTTCGCGCTCGCGTCGAACGACCTCGAGCTGCGCGGCGGCGGGGAGCTCCTCGGCGACCGGCAGCACGGCCACATCGCGGCCATCGGCTTCGACGCCTACCTGGAGCTCCTGGAGGAGGCGGTCGCGGAGGCCAGGGGCGAGGCCTCGCGGCGCCAGCTCGAGCCCGAGATCGAGGTCGCCGCGCCGTCGTGGATCCCGGAGGACTACGTCCCCGACCTGCCGGAGCGCCTCGAGACCTACCAGCGCCTCGCCCGCGCGCGCACCCGCGAGGACGTCCGCGGCGTCGTGGACGCGATGGAGGACCGCTACGGGGCGCCGCCTCCCGAGGTCGTGAACCTCGGCTGGCTCTCCGAGAGCCGCGTCCGCTGCCGCGAGCTCGGGATCGAGCACGTCGCCTTCCTCAAGGTGCGGCTCGTCGTGCGCATGCACGCCCCGACCCAGGTGAACCCGCGCACGGTCGAGCGCCTCCTGGCCGCGGAGCCGGCCCGCTTCCGGCGGCTCGGGGAGCGCGAGATCGAGGTGCGCTTCACCCCCGAGGAGGGCGCCCACCCGTTCCGCGTGCTCGAGTGGGTGCTCCAGCGCCTGTCGGAACGGCCCGAGGGCGAGCCGGACACGCGCGCGCGACGCCGCTGACCGGAGTCGCGGGCGAACGGTGCGCGTCGAAACACCCGGATCGCTGTCCCACGCGCGTGCCGCCGCCACGTTCCGAGCATTCTCGGAAAAAAGTCGACCGAGGGCTTGATCCCGCGGCGTTCCCGAGAGACTCTTGCTGGGCTGACGCTCCCCGGAGGCCCCCCCGGGAAAGCGGGATCGTCGGTACCTGGCCGAACGCGTGCCTTCCACGTTCGGTTTCGGAACCTCACCACGGAGTACGACCATGCCCACCGAAGAGCTCTTCGGCGCCTACAACTTCCTCCTGGAAGTCCAGGGGATCATCAACGACAACAAGATCATCGTCGGCGGCTTCAAGAGCATGTCCGGCATGGACTCGGAGACGGAGATCGTCGAGTTCAAGCAGGGCAACGACACCGTCGTCCGCAAGAAGCCGGGCCGCACCACCTACGCGAACATCGTCCTCGAGCGCGGCTACACCGCGACCGACGACCTCTGGCAGTGGCGCCAGAACATCGAGAACGGCAAGATCGACCGCCGCTCCGGCTCGATCATCATCCTCGATCAGGACGGCCAGACCGAGGTCGCCCGCTACAACTTCTACGAAGCCTGGCCGTGCAAGTGGTACGTGCCGGACATGAACGCCGACTCCTCCGCGATGGCGATCGAGAAGATCGAGTTCGCGGTCGAGAAGATCGAGCGCGGCTAGTCCGACCGACCGCCGGGTCCGCCCGGTGACGAGGCCCCGATCGTGGCGACACGGTCGGGGCCTTCGTCGTTTTCCGAGCCGGGGGCCTGGTTCCCCCTCCCGGTGGTGCAGGGGCGTCGCGAGCCAGGTCGGACCGTCGGCGGCCCGCAGCGAGGCGGCCTCGACGCCGGGCGCGCTACGCGACGCCCTCGAACACGGCCGTGGGCGCGTCCACCTCGCAGCTCCGCTCCTGGTCGGCCGCGACCTCCTTCAGCGCCCCGAGGAGCGCCGAAAACGTCGTGTCGAGCGGGAGGGTGAACGCGCCGACGCGCTCGCCGCGCTCGACGAGCAGGACCGGCACGCCGCCGTGGATGCGGCCCGTCGCGAGGTCCACGGGCGGGAGCCGGTCGAGGAGCAGGTAGGAGCCGAGCTCCGCGAGGATGACGTTGCGCGTGCGCGCGCCCGGCCGGACGATGAGGTTCGACGCGGCAAGTCGCCCGTCCGTCACGTGGCCGGTCGGGCGCAGGCCCGCGGCGCGCGCGCTCTCGGGGTCGTGGTAGAAGCCGTGCACCACGCCCTCCTTCAGGAGCGTCACCGCGATGGGCGGGACGCCGCGATCGTCGAAGGCCCGGGTGTGGAGCCCGCCGAAGAGCCCGGCGTCGTCGGTGAGGTGGAGGACGCTGGCGGCGAGCCGCTTCCCGACGAGGGGGCCGACGAAGTTCGCCGCGGCGCCACGCGGCGCGACGAACGCGGGCGCGAGCGCGCGGACGAGCTCCGCCACGACGCGCGGCTCCAGCACGAGCGGCAGGCGCGTGGTGGGCGGCGCGACCGAGCGGGTGAGCGGCTCGAGGCGCCGGCGCAGCTCCGGCCCGAACGGGAGGCTCGCCACGTCGGAGAAGTGGCGCGACGCGATGCGGTGCCCGCCTTCCACCTCGCCGTTCACGGCGGTCGCGGTGAGCTCGTAGAGCGTGGCGCCGTCGGCGGCCTCGACGCCGCGCGTGCTCATCCACGCACGCTCCTCCCGCCACTGGCGGTACCGCAGCGAGCGCGTGCGGAAGCCGCCCTGCGAGAGCGCCTTCTCCGCCATCTGGAGGATCTCGACGCGATCGTCCTCGGCGATGTTCGGGTGCCGGTGGTCGTCGATGCCGAGCGCGCCGGTGCGGATGGCCATGCGGTCGGCGGGGCCGGCGACGGGGTCGGCGGGCGCGTCCGCGGAGAGCGCGAGCGCGCGGGCCACGGCGTCCCCTGCCTGCGGCGCGGTCGCGGTGCCGGGGCGGCCGCCCTCCCGCCACACCCGCACGGTCCAGGCGAGCTCCTCGCGCTGCACCGGGGCCTGCCGCGAGCCGACCTGCTCGAGCGACACGCGCCGGACGCGCAGGACCTCCGCGGCCTTGCCGCCGCCTTCCCGCACCTGCTCGAGCACCGCAACCAACCGCGCGCGATCGTCCATTTCTGCCTCCGGCCGGGGCTCCACCGACCCGCGGGCAAGGATAGCCCCGCCTCGGGCCGCGCGCGCGCCCTCTTCGGCGGGCCCGCGCGGATGCCGGTTAGGTCGTCGCATGCGGCTCGTCCTCCTGCTCCTCGGTTGCTCGCCCGGCGGCGAGGCCCCCTCCACCACCCCGGCGGCCAAGGCCGCGCCGGCCCAGGCCGCCGTCGCGACCACGCCGACCCCGCCGCCGGAGGGACACCCCGCCCCCGCGCGCCTCGTCGCGGTCGGGGATCTACACGGTGACCCCGAGGCCGCCCTCGCGGTCTTCCGGCTCGCCGGGCTCGTGAACGAGGCCGGCGCCTGGTCCGGCGGCGCCGCCTGGCTCGTGCAGACCGGCGACATCACCGACCGCGGGCCCGACTCCAAGGGCGTCATCGCGCTGCTCCGGCGCCTCTCCGACGAGGCGAGCGCCGCCGGCGGCCGCGTCGTCCCCCTCCTCGGGAACCACGAGGTCATGAACCTCACCGGCGACTGGCGCTACGTGAGCCCCGAGGACCTCGCCGGCTACGGCGGCGAGGCGGCGCGGAAGGCCGCGTACACCCCGACCGGGGAGGACGGGCGCTGGCTCGTGGAGCGCGATGCCGTGGCCCGCGTGGGCGACACCGTGTTCGCGCACGGCGGGGTCGACGCCCGGTGGGCGCGCGTGGGCGTGCGGGGGCTCAACGCCTCGGTCCGCGCCGCGGTGCTCGGCCAGGGCCCGAAGGACGTGCTCGGGCCCGACGGCCCGCTGTGGAACCGCGCCTACCTGCTCGCCGACCCGGTGGTCGCGTGCGAGGAGCTCGGCCGCGCCCTCACCGAGCTCGGCGCCGCGCGGATGGTGGTCGGGCACACCACCCAGGACTCCGGCCGCATCGCGGAGCGGTGCGGCGGGCAGCTCTGGGGGATCGACACGGGCATCTCCGCCCACTACGGCCGCAACCTCGCGGCCCTCGAGATCCGGGGCGGCGTCGCGACGCCGATCTACCCGTGAGCACCCCGCGGGCGCTCGTCGGGAGCCGCGGCGGGGCGCCACCCGCCCGGCAAGGGGTGCGTAAGGCGCAGTGAACGGCGATTCACTGCGTTTCAGGCCGATCGCGCGCGTGTTTTCGTGTCGCGCGGCGTCCCCGCTTCCATCAGGCAAGGCGCCCAACCGTGCACCCATGATCTCGCGACGTTGACGTGGTTGACCTGTCCGCCCGCAAGGGCCTGAAATAAGCTGCCGCCCTTCGCGCTCGGCGACCGTTCGCCCCGCCGTAGGCCACCGTCCTCCCCTCCCGAGGTCCTCGATGCCGAACCATCCGCAACGTGAAGTGATCCTCTTGCGCATCAACGCCGCCGTGCGCGCGCTCTCCGCCACCCTCCCCCCCGAGGAGGCCGAGCGCTTCGTGGTGTTCGGGCAGGCCGCCCTGGGCCTGTCGCGCACGGCGAGCTTCACCGAGGTCGCGCCGGACGAGGCCGCACGGCAGCTGTTGGACACGTGGCGCTTCTTCGCGGGCGTGAAGAGCGACGGGCCGAACGTCCGCGTGACGACGGCCGACGGCGGCGTGCGAGTGCTCTCCGCGATGGTCGATCAGCCCTTCATCGTCGACACCATCCGCCTCGCGCTCCGCGCGGCCGGGGCCCAGCAGGTGACGGGCTTCAACATCGTGATCCGGGTGAACCGGAACGACAAGGTGACGGTCGCGGGCGAAGGCGAGGGCCGCGCCGAGTCCCTCGTCTGCTTCGAGGCGCTGGGCATCGACCCCGCGACCGCCCCCGCGCTCCAGGCCGACATCACCGAGCGCCTCAGCATCGCCCGGTCGATGGTGGCCGACTTCGACGCGATGTGCAGCCGGGTGGAGGCCACCGCCGAGGCCGCGTTCGACGCCGACGGTGAGGACGGCATCGAGACCGCCGAGCTCCTCCGCTGGCTGCTCTCCGACAACTTCGTGTTCATGGGCGTGAGCGGCGGCCCCGGCGAGGACGTGCGCCTCGGTGCCGACCGCCTCGGCGACACGCGCCTCTGGCCGGCCGCCGCGCTCGTCGCGAGCGACCGCCTCGTCAACATCCAGAAGGGCGCCGTCGACGCGCCGGTGCACCGCCAGGGTCGCGTCGACGAGATCCGCATCACGCTCCCCACGGGCCCCGTCGTGATCCGCGGCGTGTTCACGCACCGCGCGCTCACCCAGCCCTGCCGCCACCTCCCGATCCTCCGCCGCGTGCTCGCCTCCGTGCTCGCCGAGACCCGTCAGCGGCCGAACTCCTACCGCTACCGCGGCCTCGCGAACATCTTCGACTCGCTGCCGACCGAGTGGCTCTTCTCCGCCGACCCGGCGCAGATCCGCGACGTGCTCGACCGCGTGTTCGACGCCGAGCAGGACCAGTCGGCCCGCGTGCACGTCACGCAGGAGAACGCCGGGCAGACGACGTTCACCCTCTTCGCGATCCCCGAGCGCCGCTACTCGGACTCGGTGCGCACGCGCATCCTCGCGTTCCTCCAGGACCTCACCGGCGCGAGCTACTCCGACAGCGGGCTCTTCGCCGGGCGCTTCGAGACCGTCCTGCTCCAGGTCTACCAGACCGGCACGCGCGCGCTGGGCACCGCCGACCGCGAGCGGCTCCAGCAGGTCCTCTCCGAGCTCACCGTGCCGTGGGCCGAGCGCGTCAGCGGCGCGCTCTCCGCGCGCTTCGGCGAGGCGGCCCCCACGCTGCTCGCACGGTATTCGAGCGCCTTCCCCGGTGAGTACGCCGAGAAGGCGAGCGCCGAGCAGTCCGTCACCGACATCGCGTTCCTCGAGGCGGTGCGCAGCACCGGCCGCGTGCAGGCGCGCGTCTCCGTCGACGGCGAGGACGTCGTCCTCCGCGTCTACGAGATGCACGACATCCTGCTGACCGATCTCATGCCCGTCATCGACAACTTCGGGCTCGTGATCAGCGACGGCGTCGCCATCCCCGTGCACCCGAAGGGGCTCGCGCCGCAGCACATCGACATCTTCCGCATCGCGTCGGTGCCCGGCATCACGCGGGCGCAGCTCCTGGAGCGCGCCGACCGCCTCGTGGCCGGGCTGGAGGCCGTGTTCCAGAAGCACATGACCTCCGACCCCTACAACCGGCTCGTGCTGCGCGCCGGCCTGTCCTGGGAGGAGGTCGATCTCGTCCGCGCCTACTTCGGCTACGCCCGCCAGATCGGGCTCCGGTACGCCGCGGTGCGGGTGCAGGACATCCTGCTCAACCAGCCCGAGTGCGTCGCGACGATCATCGCGCTCTTCCACGCGAAGTTCGATCCGGACCTGAAGGGGGACCGCGCGACCGCCATCGCCGCCGCCGAGGATCGCCTCAACGACCTGCTCCGCCAGATCAAGACGAACGACGACGACTTCGTCATGCGTCGCCTCGTCAACCTCGTCGAGTCCACGCTCCGCACGAACTTCTACCGGACCGACCGCGTCGCCCACTACATCAGCTTCAAGATCGACCACGCGAAGGCGAAGGACCTCCCGCTCCCGCGGATGATGTTCGAGATCTACGTGCACCACCGCGAGATGGAGGGCGTGCACCTCCGCGGCGGGCCGATCGCCCGCGGCGGCATCCGCTTCTCCGACCGCGCCGACTTCCGCACGGAGATCCTCGGCCTCGTCACCACCCAGATGGTGAAGAACGTCGTCATCGTGCCGGAAGGGAGCAAGGGCGGCTTCTACATCAAGTACACGATCAGCGACCCGGCCGAGCGCCGCCGCAAGGGCGACGAGCTCTACCAGTTCCTGATGCGCGGCATGCTCGACGTGACCGACAACATCGTGGAGGGCAAGGTGGTCCGGCCCCCGCGCGTGGTCGCCCACGACCCGGACGACCCCTACCTCGTCGTCGCGGCCGACAAGGGCACGGCGCACCTCTCCGACACCGCCAACAAGATCAGCCTCCAGTACGGCTTCTGGCTCGGCGACGCCTTCGCCTCCGGCGGGTCGAACGGCTACGACCACAAGAAGGTCGGCATCACGGCGCGTGGCGCCTGGGTGCTGGTGAAGCGGCACTTCCGCGAGATGGGGCTCGACGCGGACAAGGACCTCTTCACCTGCGTGGGCGTCGGCGACTGCGCCGGCGACGTGTTCGGCAACGGCGTGATCGAGACGCGGAAGATGCGGCTCCTGGGCGCCTTCAACCACGTCCACATCTTCCTCGACCCGAACCCGGACCCCGAGTCCTCCTACGAGGAGCGCCTCCGCCTCTTCAACGAGGTCAAGGGCTGGGATCACTACGACAAGTCGAAGATCTCCGCGGGCGGCGGCGTGTTCGACCGCAAGGCGAAGAGCGTCCCGCTCTCGCCCGAGGCCCGCGCGATGCTCGGCACGCTCGCCGAGGAGCTCCCCCCCGACCAGGTCATCTCGCTCATCCTCAAGATGCCGGTCGACCTGCTCTGGAACGGTGGCATCGGCACCTACGTGCGCGCCTCCTGGGAGACCAACGCCGACGCGAACGATCCCCCGAACGACGATCTCCGCGTCAGCGCGCACGAGCTGCGGGCGAAGATCATCGGCGAGGGCGGCAACCTCGGCTTCACCCAGGCCGCGCGCATCGAGTACGCGCTGGCGGGTGGGCGCCTGAACACCGACTTCGTCGACAACTCCGGCGGCGTCGACACCTCCGACCACGAGGTGAACCTCAAGATCCTGCTCAACCCGATGGTCGCGGCGGGCCGGATCACGATGGAGGACCGCAACGACTTCCTGCGGTCCCTCACCGACGAGGTGGCGGACGCGGTCCTCGCCGACTGCAACGCGAACGGCCGCCTGATCTCGCTCGACGTGCCGCGCTCCGCGGCGGATCCGTCGCTCTACGGGCGCGCGATCGACTGGATCTGCAACCGCGGCAACGTGTCGCGGCAGTTCCTCGCGCTGCCCTCCGACGACGATCTGAAGCGGCGTGCCGCGCAGGGCCTGGGCCTCACCCGCCCTGAGCTCTCCGTGCTCCAGGCCCACGTGAAGATGCACGTGTTCAAGATGCTGATGCAGGAGGACCCGAAGGTCATCCCCGGGTTCGACCGCATCCTGCTGGAGTACTTCCCGAAGGCCGCGCGCGAGCGCTTCGGCGCCGACATCCCGAACCACATGCTCGCGAAGGCCATCGGCATGACGATGGTCCTCACGATGGTCGCGACCGACGCGGGCGCGGCCTACTTCCCGCTCATGCTCGACCTCACCGGGGCGAGCGCGGGCCGGGTCGCGGGCGCGTGGCTGGCGGCGATGGAGATGACCCGCGGGAACGAGCTGAAGGCGGCGCTCCTCGCGGAGAAGGCGCGGCCGGAGGGCGCGTACCAGGCGTGGAACACCTTCACGCAGGGGCTCACCGTGCTCGTGGCGGGCTGGCTGGCGCCCGGGGCCGCGGGCGCGGCCGGCGAGGATCCGGCGCGCTTCCGCGAGGCGATCGACGCGATCGCCTCCACGCGGGACAGCGCCGACGCGACGGCGTTCACCACCTCCGTCTCGAAGCTCGAGGCGAAGGGCATCGCGACCAGCACCGCCGCCGGCCTCGTCAACGCCGCGAACGCGGTGATGGCGAGCGAGGTGTGCGCGATCGCGGCCGCCCGCAACGAGGGCATCGCGGACGCGGCGAGCCGCTACCAGGCGATCGGGCAGGCGAGCAAGCTCCTGCCGACGCTCCGGTCCATCAGCCAGCGCCGCGGCGCGGGCCGCTGGGATCCGGTCGCGCTCGGCATCCTCCGCCTGCGCTACCAGGCGCTCCTGCGCGACGTGGCCGTCCGCACCCCGGTCGGGGACGAGCTCAAGCTCGGCACCGACAAGGCAGCGGAGGCGCTCGCCGCCGGCCCGCTCCGCGACGTGTCGCGCGTGATCGACCAGATCGTGGGCGAGGCCCCGGACGTCGCCTCGCTGCTCGTCGGCGAGCAGCAGATCCGGGCCGTCCTGGCGTGATCGTCTCGTGACGACCTGGATCTTCCTCCGCCACGGAGAGTCGGTCGCCAACGCCGGCGGCTGGCTCTCCGGGTGGGAGGACGTGGCCCTGACCGCGAAGGGGGAGGAGCAGGCCCGCGCCGCCGCCTTCGCGCTCGAGGCCCACGACATCCGCCGCTGCCTCGTCAGCGACCTCGGCCGCGCGCTCCACACCGCGCGGCTGGCCCTGGCGGGGCGGCGGATCCCCGTCCACACCCTCGGCGAGCTTCGCGAGCGCCACCTCGGCGAGCTCCAGCGGGCGTCCATCGCCGCGTGCACGGCGGACGGCCGGCGGGAGCGCTGGCTCCTCCCCTGGGACCTCGGCCCGCCGGGCGGCGAGAGCCGCGCCCGCGCGGTCCAGCGTGCGCTCGCGGCGCTGCGGCACTGGGACGACGGCACCCCCACCCTCGTCGTCGGGCACGGCAGCGTGCTGCGCGGTGTGGTGGCCGCGTTCGACGGCGTCCCGACCGAGCAGCTGCACGCGCTCCCACCCACTCCGAATGCCGAGCCCCTGCTCCGCGTAGGACCCGTGCCGGCCCTGCCCTGACACGTCGGGACAGCGCTCGTGCATTGACACGACAAGACCAGCGTGGTCCGATCGGCGCGCAAACGTAACTACGGAGGATTCCATGAAGAAGCTGCTGCTCCTCGCCCTGGGACTCGTCGCAGCCGCCCCCGCGTACGCCGGGGTGGGCGCCACCGCCTACGTGGGCGGCACGAACGACGGCGCCGCGATGGGGCTCCTCGCCCCCTCCCTCGACTACCGGGGCGGCGGCATCCTCGCCCAGGTGCACCTGCTCGACCTCATCGGCGAGCTGCCCAACGAGCGCCTGGAGCTCGGCGTCGGCGTGTCCGGCGTCGTGGTCAAGCGCAAGGTCGGACAGGACGTGGAGGGCGTCATCATGCCGGGCGGCCACGTCAACTTCGGCGTCCCGACCACGTTCAAGAACCCGAGCTGGCAGATCCTCGCGGAGACCCGTTTCGGTGCGGAGATGAAGCAGGGCATGGGTTTCGGCGTGTACGTCGTCCCGCAGATCGGCGTCTCCAACTTCACCGGCAACGTCGGGCTCTCCTACGGCGGCACGCTCCAGGTGAGCGCGTGGCTCATGAACGAGGGCGGCGGCGGCGGCGGCAAGGGGAAGCGCAACAAGTGACGGAGCGCCCGGCGGTCCCCGCGTCGGCCACGCGGGTCGAGCTCACGCAGATCGTGCTGCCGCAGTACACCAACGCGCTCGGCACGATCTTCGGCGGCCAGGTGGCCGCGTGGATCGACATGTCCGCGGCGATCGCCGCGCAGCGCTTCTGTCGCACCCAGGTGGTGACAGTCTCGATCGACGAGCTCCACTTCCTCCACCCGATCCAGCGCGGCCACATCGCCATCTTCCGGGCGAGCGTGAACGCCGCGTGGAACCGCTCGATCGAGGTCGGCGTCCGCGTCGAGGGCGAGGACCCGCTCACCGGCATCCGCACCCACACCGCGAGCGCCTACACCACCTTCGTCTCGCTGGTGGACGGCCGCCCGGCGCCCGTCCCGCGGCTCCTCCCGGAGACCACCGACGAGCACCGTCGCTACGACGAGGCCGAGCTCCGTCGCAAGAACCGCCTCCGCCACCGGGCGGAGCTCGAGGAACGACGGGGCTGATGTCCGATGCACCGGCGCTCGTCCTGGCGAGCGCGTCTCCCCGCCGGCGCCAGCTGCTCGCCTCCGCCGGCATCGTCTTCGAGGTGCGGCCTGCCGACCTCGACGAGGCCGTGCTCCCCGGCGAGCCGCCGCGCGTCTACGCCCGCCGCGTGGCGCGGGAGAAGGCCCTCGCCGTGCCCGGCGCGCGGGTGCTCGCCGCCGACACCGTCGTCGACCTCGAGGATCGCGTGCTCGGCAAGCCCGCCGACCCCGACGAGGCGCGGGCGATCCTCGGCGCCCTCGCGGGCCGCACCCACCGCGTCCACACGGCCGTCGCGCTCCGCGTCGGCGATCGCGTCCACGCCACGCTCGTCTCCACCGCCGTGCGTTTCCGCGCGCTGACGCCGGCCGAGATCGACGCCTACGTCGCGACGGGCGAGCCCTTCGACAAGGCGGGCGCCTACGGCATCCAGGGGCACGGCGGCGCGCTGGTGGACCTCGTGCGGGGCAGCTACACCAACGTGATCGGGCTGCCGCTGCGCGAGACGCTCGCGTTGCTCGCGCGCTGGGGAGGACCATGAGCATCGCCGAGAACCTCGACCGCGTCCGCGCCACGCTGCGGGAGGCGTGCGCCGGGGCCGGGCGCCCCGTCGAGGGCGTGCGCCTCGTGGCGGTGTCGAAGTTCCAGCCCGTCGCGGCGATCCTCGAGGCCGCGGCCGCCGGGCAGGTCGACTTCGGCGAGAACTACGCCCAGGAGCTGCGCGACAAGGCCGAGGAGGTCACGGTGCCGGTGCGCTGGCACTTCATCGGCGCGTTGCAGCGCAACAAGGTGAAGTACGTGGTCGGCCGCGCCACGCTGGTCCACGACGTCGACTCCTTCGCGCTCGCCGAGGAGATCGGCAAGCGCTCGGCCGAATCACCGACCGGCATCCTCCTCGGGGTGAACATCGGCGAGGAGCCGCAGAAGAGCGGCGTCCTCCCCGGGGACGCCCTCGACCTCGCGAAGCGCGTGGTGGCGCTGCCCGGCGTGCGGCTGCGCGGGCTCATGTGCATCCCGCCCGCCGTCGACGACGCCGAGCAGGCCGCCCCCTACTTCGCCGCGCTGGCCGACCTCGCGGCCCGCGGGCGCGCGGAGGGCCTCCCCCTGGACGAGCTCTCCATGGGCATGAGCCACGACTACCCGGTCGCCATCCGCCACGGCGCCACGCTCGTGCGCGTCGGCACCGCCATCTTCGGGGCGCGGCCCCCGAGGGTCCAGGCGGGCTGATCCGGGCCGCCCCAGGGCCCCACGGGACGCGGGCGAACCCCCTACCGCATCCGGAACTCGACCATCCTCAGCTGGCCGGCGTCCACCCGCACCACCTGCGTGCGGCTGTAGCCCCCGGCGACGATGCGCACGCGGTGCGTGCCCGCGGCCAGCTCGATCGGGCGGCCCTCGGCGGTCGTGCCCTTCCTCACGTCGTCCACGTAGATGGTGGCCGTGCGGTTGCAGACCACCTGGAGGAGGCCCATCGGCTGCAGGTAGCCGCCGCGGCGGTCCGTCACGACGGAGTCGACCGCCGCGTTGGAGGTCCCCGTTGCCGGCACCGCGGCGGAGGAGCTGCCGCTCGGCTGGTCGGGCGCCTTCGGCGTGCCCGCGGGGGGCGCCGAGGGCTCACCCGCGGGGGCCGTGCCAGCGCGGGTGGCGGGGGCGGCCGTCGCGGCGCTCGCAGAGCCGGCGGGCGTGGCCGACGCGGGCGTCGACGCGCCCGTCGTGGTGGCGGGCATCGCGGGCGCCGTCCCGCCGGACACCGAGGCCTCGCTCGGCGCGCTCGGGCCGGCCGGCGTCGCCGCCTCCGCCGTCGAGACGGGGGACGCGACCGCCAGGGTGCTGGCCGGGTCGATCGGCGGGGCGTCACCGGACGCCTCGGCCGGGAGCGCCGGGGCGTCCACGCTCGGCGCGGCGACCGGAGCCGGTGCGGCGTCGGGCGCCGGAGGGGGCGTCGGCGGGACGGCCGGGGCCGCGGCCGCGGGTCGCGCGGTCCGGGGGCCGCCGGCCCGGGTCCGGAGGTTCCACTGCCAGGCGACCGCGCCGAGCGCGAGGGCGGCGATCAGCCCGCCGATCAGGATCACGCGGGGCCGACCGGGGGCCCGCGTCGTCAACCGGGGCGGCGGGACCGGCTTCGCGGCGGGCGGCGGCGGGGTGGCCGCACGTGCCGGGGCGGCGGGCTCCTCGGACGAGCGCGCGGCCACGCCGGGGTTCGTCGGCTCGGTCGGCTCCTTCCGGTCGAGCTCCGGGGCGCGGGGCGGGATGCGCGCCGCCGTGATGCCCGAGATCTCGGAGGCGTCCGGCTTGCGGAAGCGGGGGTCGTCCCAGCGCGGCGCGTCCGACCCGAGGGGGTCGCGGAGCACGTCGGCCGCGGCCTCGCGGGCACCCCGCGGCCCGTCCAGGATCTGGAGGGGCGAGGCGTCGATCCGCGTCTCCTCCTCCAGCTCCGGGACGACCGGGCGCGCGCGCACCCGCGCCGCGGCGGTCGGGATCCCTTGCGGGCGACCGCCGCGCTCGGGGGTCGGGGCCGAAGCCGCGGGCGCGCGTGGCGGCGTGGACCCGAGGAAGTCGAAGGGGGGCAGCTCGGTGCGGAAGGGGTCCTCGGGCGGGAGGGACCGGCCCCTCAGCCCGTCCGGCAGGTCGGTGCGGAAGGGATCGGACGACGAGATGGGGCGCGACGACTGGCGCGCCGCCGGGATGCGCCGGCCGAGGATGTCCCCGAGCTCCCCGACGGCGTCCGTCATCAGCGCGCCCGGCAGGGTGTCGCCGGGCCGCGGCGGCACGAGCGACCGCCCGGGGGTGGTGTCCGCGGGGATCGGGCCCACGTCCGGGGGCCCCGGACGGAGGGGCGGCCCCACGAACACGCGGAGCGGCCCGCTGGGCAGGCTCTGCTCCTCGTCGGCCGCGGCGAAGCCCGGGCGTGTGTCCTCCGTCCGGTCGTCCTCCACGGCCGGGCGCGGCGGCGGCGGCGACGGCATGAGGATCCGGGGCGGCGCCTCGTCCACGAGCAGCTCGCCCGGGCGCCCGAAGAGCTTGGAACGGCCGCGCTCGCTCACGCCCCAGCTCCGGTCATGTGTCCTCCAGGAGGCCGGAGTAGGTCCCGGGGGCGCCCTCGGCAAGGCCCCGGAGCTCGGGCACCCCCGCGGCACGCACCGTGAGCTCCAGCCCCCTCGCCGACATCCGACTGCCCATTGCCCCGGAGCGTATCCAGGCGTTCACCGCCCGTCGCACGACAGACTGCGCGCGAGGGTCCAGGCCGCGGAACAGGTTGTCCGCCCGCGTCCAGGCCGGGTCCACCACTCCGCGCTCCAGGAGCTGCCGCGCGAGCGCCGGCACGAGCACGGCGGCGGCGCGCTCCGCCTCCTCACGCGGGTCCCACCAGGCCTCGAGCCCGCCCACCTCGACCACGCGCGCCACGTCCTCCGGGCGCAGCCGCAGGTCCGGCGGGAGCGTCCCCTCGGACACGAGCACGCGGATCACCTCGAAGGGGTGGAGCTCGAGCGCCGAGGCCACGCGGCCGACGCTCCAGGGGCGCAGCGCGTCCAGGTCGAGCCTCATGCGACCGCCTCGGCCAGGAGGTCGGGCGTCAGCCACACGGCGTAGACCTCCACCCCCGCCGCCTCGAGCTCCGCGGCGCCGTCCACCGCCGCCGCGATGCCCTCGAGCACGCGCTCGCGGAGGTCCTCCTCCAGCGGGTGATCGCCGAGCCACACCTGCACGGCCAGGTTGCCCTGGAGGTCGGAGAAGCGGACCGGCGCGTGCGCCGCGCCCAGGTCCGTCAGCAGCTGGTAGAGCGAGCCCACGAGCCGGTAGGCGAGCCAGGTGCAGAGGTCCTCGGCCCGGAGCGTCCCCTCCGCGTACACCGCCCAGGGCACGGGCAGGACCATGACGAGCGCCTCGGGGCTCCCGACGGGCGGGTCCGCCGACACCAGCACGCCCACGCCGACGGGCGGCGCCGTGAGGGGCTCGGGCGGGGCGTGCGCCGCCACGATGAAGGGCGCGAGGCGGGTCGCGGTCTCGGGCGAGAGCAGGAGCTCCGACTCCTGCGCGCCCCCGGCCGCCGCCTGGGCCTCGAGGTACTCCTCGACGAACGGCGCCATGTCGGGGTCGTCGAGGCGCGCCGACAGGTCGGCCTCCCGCCGGGCCTGCAGCTCCCCGAGCGCCGCGGCGCGGTCCTCGAGCAGCGAGCGGTCCTCGAGCAGCGCGTTCCGGACGCTCGCGCGCTTCCGACGGAGGGCCTCCTCCTCCAGCGTGCCGAGGCGCTCCTCCTCCTCGCGGCGGATGGCCAGCAGCGCGCCGTGCCGGCGCTGGGCCTCCTCCAGGTCGCGCCGGGCCGCACGCTCCTCGGCCGCGATGGCCGTCAGCGCCTCGTCCGCCTCGAGCCCGACGCGGTCGCGCCAGGAGGCGACCTCGTCCAGCATCCGGAGGAGCGCGGGGGTGGGCGCCACGCCCCCGTCCGCACTACTCACAGACCGCCCACAGGCCGTTGTTCGCCGACACGGCGTCCGCCTGGGCGGCGTACAGGAACTCGCGCAACCGGATGTCGTCGAAGTCCTCGTACACCCGGGCCTGGCCCTCGCGGAGGATCTCCGTGTTCAGGAGCACCTCCTCGCCGTCGTCCTCGGTGATCCAGGCGTAGGCGAGGGTGCGCTCGTAGTCGTCCTCGCAGTCCGCATCGAATTCCAGCCGGATCTCGAGCCCGGTGATGCGGTCCGCGAGCCAGGCCGCCGACTCGGGGCCCCAGCACTCGTCCACCTCGGACTCGTTGTGCGCGATCTCCGGGGCGTTGATGCCGAGGAGGCGTACGGACTCGCCGCCGCACTCGCCGACCTGGAACGTGTCGCCGTCGAGCGTGCACGCGACCGTCACCTCGCGGTCGGGAGCGCAGTGCTCCCCGGCGACGATCTCGACCGAGTCGAGCCCCCTGCAGCCCATCAGAAGGGCGAGGATCACGGACGGCGCGGACATGCCCCGACAGGGTAGCATGTCCCGCGTACTTGCAGCCGAGGCTCCCTTCGTGTCGACCCCAACCGCCGCCGCGTCCGCCCGCGAGGTCCTCCTCGAGGCCGACGGCCTGGGCAAGCGCTTCGACATCTATCCCAACGATCGGAGCCGCTTCTTCGAGCTCGTCGGCAACCGCACGCACCACGTGGAGCACTGGGCGCTCCGGGGGCTCTCCTTCCAGGTCCGGCGCGGGCGCGCCTTCGGGGTCATCGGGTCGAACGGCGCGGGCAAGAGCACGCTGCTGCGGCTCCTCGCCGGCATCACCGAGCCCACCGAAGGGAGCGTGGGGGTGTACGGGCGCATGGCCACGCTGCTCGACCTCGGCGTCGGCTTCCACGACACGTTCACCGGCCGCGAGAACATCCAGCTCACCTGCTCGCTGCTCGGCATGGACCCCGCGCGCATCCAGGAGCGCATCCCCGAGATCATCCGCTTCGCCGAGCTCGGCGACTTCATCGACTACCCGGTCCGCACCTACTCGACGGGCATGAACCTGCGGCTCGGCTTCTCGATCGCCATGCACGCGGACGCGGACATCCTGCTCATCGACGAGGTCCTGGCGGTCGGCGACCAGTATTTCCAACGCAAGTGTGTGCGCCGCATCGAGCAGGCGGTGCGGGACGGGGCGACGCTCGTGCTCGTGTCGCACGACCTGCACGCCGTGCGCTCGCTCTGCGACGAGGTCCTGTGGCTCGATCGCGGCCGGCCGCGGGTCGTGGGGCCGCCCCGCGAGGTCATCGAGCGCTACCTCGAGCTCGATCGCCTGCGCGTCGCGCCGCCGCCCCCCGACGCCCCGGTCCGCCCCGCCCTCCACCCCGTCCCCGGCGGCGTCGAGCGCGTCATCCCCCTGCCGTCCGCCCGGGTCTCCGAGGAGGATCCGGCCCTCCGCGAGGTCCTCGCCGTCGCCTGCGCGGTCCCGGGCGCGGGCGCGATCTTCGCGGAGCAGGCGGGCGACGCTCCCCACCAGGCCGACGGCGACCACATGCTCGTGGCCGGCACGGGCGAGGCGCGCATCCTCCGCGTGCAGCTCCTCGACGCCGCCGGGAACGAGCGCGAGCGCTTCCGGAACGGCGAGAGCCTCGTCGTCGCCGTCACCTTCAAGACGACCGAGCCCCTGGAGCGGCCGATCTTCGGCGTCGCCCTCTTCCGCTCGGACGGCGTCTACGTGTTCGGGCCGAACACCCGCTTCGACGGCGTGCTCGACGGCACCTGGCACGGCGTCTACACCTTCTTCGTCCACTACCCGTCGCTGCCGCTCCTCGCGGGCACCTACCGGGTCTCGGTCGCGATCTTCGACCAGGGGCACGTGAGCCCCCACGTCTGGCACAACCAGCTCTACAGCTTCGAGGTCGCCCAGGACGTCGAGGACCACGGCCTGGTCCGCATCCCGCACCGCTGGGGGATGCTCACCTGGCACGACGGCTCGCGGGGCTCGTCGTGATCGCGGCCTGGGGGCGCGCGTGAGCCGCATCGCGCTCGTCGGGGAGGGGCCGCTCCCCGGGCCGCGGGACGTCGACACGGCGTTCGCCCAGCTGCGCCTGCACCAGCTGTTCACCGCGCTGCGCGAGGACCACGAGGTGCACGTGCTGGACGCCCGCGGCGACGACGTGGGCGCCGCCCTCCGGGAGCTCCGCCCCGCCGCCGTCGTCACCGCCGGCACGTACGCCCCTACGCGCGCCGCGCTTTCGCACGTCCGTGACGAGCCGCTCTGCGTCGACCTCCCCGGCGACCCCTTCGCCGACGCCCAGATGGTCGCGGCGTTCGGCGGCGCCGACGAGGTGGCCGACGAGGCCCGCGCGGTCTTCGTGCCGGCGCTCCTGCGCGGGGATGTGTTCACGACCATCTCCGGCCCGAGCCGCCACGCGCTCATCGGCCAGCTCGGCCTCCTCGGGCGCACCGCGCGCACGCCGCTCGATCACGACTGGTCGCGCGTCGTGCCCGTCGCGTGGGAGTTCCCCGGGCTCGTCGAGGCGGCGCCCCGGGACCCCGGCGCCCCCGCCCGGGTGGCGCTCGTCGGCGGCTTCAACACCTGGCTCGACGACGAGACCCTCCTCGCCGGGCTCCTGCGCGCCATGGACCGCGCCCCGCTCGACGTCGACTGCATCGGCGGGCCCATCCCCGGCCACCACACGCTCGGCTTCGCGCGCTTCGCCGCCGGCGCGCGCGCCTCCCGCCACGCCGCGCGCTTCCACTTCCGCGAGCGGCTCCCCCCCGCGGAGCTCGCCCGCGCCCTCGCCGCGTGCACCGTGGGCGTCGTCGTCGACCGCGCCGGCTACGAGCCCGAGCTCGGCTCGCGCACGCGCCTCCTCCTCTACCTGCACCAGGGCCTCCCGGTCGTCGCGACCGCCCGTTGCGAGCTCGCCCGCGACCTGGCGCACGGCGGCTGGCTCCACGCCGTCCCGCCCGGCGACCCCGAGGCCCTCGCCGACGCGCTCTGCGCCCCCCGCGGCCCCCTCCCGGACCGCGGCCCCCTCCGCGCGCGCTTCTCCGTCGACGCGACCACCGCGGGCCTCCGCGCGTGGGCGACCCGGCCCACCCGCGCGCCCATCGCCGGCGACGCCAACGTGGTCCTCGCGCTCACCCGCGAGCGCGACCTGCTCCGCGACACGCTCGCCGAGGTGCGCGGCTCGCCCACCTGGCGCGCGCTCGATCGCCTGCGCCGCCTCACCACGCGGTAGGTCCGGCGCGGCTCGAGCGGGATCTTCTTGGGACGGGGGGCGCCGCCCCCCGTAACGCCCCCCGCCCTCTCGTAGACGTGAGCCCCGGCGCCCGCCTTCCGGGCGTCGCGAACGTCCGGCCGGCGAGGGTTATGCCTCCTGGTACGAGGCCCCCGTGCACCACGTGATCGTCGGGAACAGCGTCGCCGGGATCGAGGCGGCGATCCTGCTGCGGAATCGCGACGCCGACGCCCGCATCACCGTCGTCTCCGCCGAGCACCCGCACTTCTTCGCGCGGACGGCGCTTTTGTACGTGTTCTGCGGGCAGCTCTCGCTGCGGGACACCGAGCCCTACGATCGCGGCCTCTACGAGCGGATGCGTTTCACGCGCGTGCAGGACCGCGTGGTGGGGCTCCGGCCCGAGGCCCGCGCCATCGACCTCGCGGGGGGCGGGAGCCTCTCCTACGACACGCTGCTGCTCGCCGTCGGCTCGGTCGCCCGCCCCCTCCCCTGGGCCGACGACGGCCCGGGGATCCACCGCTTCGTCACGCTCGACGACCTCCAGCGCCTCGACGCCGCCGCGCGCCCCGGCCAGGTCGCGGCCGTGGTCGGCGGCGGGCTGATCGGCGTCGAGGTCGCGGAGGTCCTCCACCAGCGCGGGCTCCACGTGCACTTCCTCGTCCGGGAGCCCTGGTACTTCCCGGTCGCGCTCGACGAGGCCGAGGCCGCCGTGGTCGCCGCGCACGTCCGCGGGCACGGCGTGGACGTGCGGCTCGACGCGCCGGTCTCCGAGATGGCGCGGGACGGGGCGCGCATCCGGCTCTCCCTGCCCGGCGAGTCGCTCCCCGTCGACCACGTCGTCGGGGCCATCGGCGTCGTCCCGAACACCGGGTTCCTCCGGGAAAGCGGCCTCGCCCTCGCGGACAACGGCGCCATCGAGGTCGACGACGCCCTCCGGAGCACGAACGCGCCCGGCGTGTGGGCCGCCGGCGACTGCGCGAACGTCACCTGGATCGACGGGAGCCGCCGGCCCGAGCAGCTCTGGTACACCGCGCGCGACCAGGGCCGCGTCGCCGCGCGCTCCATGCTCGGCGACACGGTCGCCTACCGCCGGGGCACCTGGTACAACTCCGCGAAGTTCTTCGACATCGAGTACACGACGGCCGGCTGGATCCCCTACCCGCAGCGGCCGGCGCCCGGCTGGACGCCCCCGGGCTACCGCACCTGGTACCAGCACGTGCCCGGCACGGCCCTCACCCAGCGCATCGTGTGCAAGGACGAGCGCGTGGTCGGCTTCAACTGCCTCGGCAGCCGCTGGGACCACACCGTCTTCCTGCGCTGGATCCACGAGCGCCGCCCGCTCGGGTACGTGCTCGACCACATGCGGGAGGCCGCGTTCGACGAGGAGCTCTCGCCGCCGTTCCGCGTGCTCCCCACGGCCACCGTCACGGAGGGTTGAGTGCAGTCCGGGCTCCTCACCACCTACCGCTCCCCCTCCCGCACGCGCGGCTGGATCGCCTGGCTCGTGAGCGCGGCACTGTTCGCGTTCTACCTGCTCCTCTACCTGCCCGGCTCCGCGTACACCCCGGGCTTCCCGGACGTGCTCACGCCGATCGCCACCGCGCTGCACCTGCCGTCGAAGTGGTTCCTCTACGGCGCGCTCTACAGCCTCGGCATGGTGGTCGGCGGCTGGTTCATGCTCCGGAAGCACGGCAACAGCCGCTACCACCGGGTGCGCACCTACACGCTCGTGGCCGTGCAGATCGGGCTCGCCTTCTCGCTGCCGCTCGTGCTCAACGTGCTGGGCCGGCCCGAGTACTACCTGAGCTACGTCTGGCCGCTCTCGTACGACAAGCTCTTCCCCGACACGCTCGCGAAGATGCCCGTGTACCTCGCCGCGTACTTCGTGGTCGCGTCGCTCGTGGCCTTCCCGCTCCTCGCCTACTTCAAGGGGAAGCGCTTCTACTGCTCGTGGATCTGCGGCTGCGGGGGGCTGGCGGAGACCTTCGGGGACCCCTGGCGCCACCTCTCCGACAAGTCCGACCGGGCCTGGCGGATCGAGCAGGTCACGGTCCACTCGGTGCTGGCGCTCGTGCTCGTCACCACGGGCCTCGTCGTCGCCAAGGCGGCCGGCGCCGCGCAGGACGGCGCCGTGCACGTCCTCGCGAACCACGCGAGCAGCTTCTACGGCTTCTTCGTCGGCGCGATCTTCTCCGGGGTGCTGGGCGTGGGCCTCTACCCCTTGATGGGCACCCGCGTGTGGTGCCGCTTCGGCTGCCCCATGGCCGCGATGCTCGGGATCGTCCAGAAGTTCGGCCGCTTCCGGATCACCACCAAGAAGGACATGTGCATCAGCTGCGGGAACTGCAGCACCTACTGCGAGATGGGCATCGACGTACGCGCGTACGCCATGCAGAACCGGGACATCAAGCGCGCCAGCTGCGTCGGCTGCGGGATGTGCGCGCACGTCTGCCCGCGCGGCGTGCTCAAGCTCGAGACCAGACGCGACGCGGGCCCGGGCGAGCCCGTGCAGGTGTGGACGGTGGACCTGTGAGACTCGCGGGCGGGTGACGCGCGGACCGATCGCGGCGTCGGCGCGCCGGGGCGCTCGGGTCAGGGGAACGCAGATTTTTGACTTCTCTCCGGCTCGTCCCGGCCGCATTGTGGGGTTCGAGGTCACCCCATGTCGAGGTCCGCCGCCCAGCTCGCGAACGTCGTGGTGCTCCACCCCGACATCCCGCCCCTCTCCCGGCGGGACCGCGCCCGGCTGGAGATGATCGAGCTGCTCCGCGACCTCGACCCCGCCTCGCAGCGGGTGATCGTCGACCAGCTCCTGCAGATGCACGCGCGCATCCGGCGCCACACGCCCACCGCCGCGCTGGTCCGCGGGGACCGGGGCCGCGTGGCCTGGCGCCAGGGCCGGGGGCCGCGCTGGCTCGTCGCGCCGGAGTCCCGGCGCTGGCTGTACCAGCGCGCGAACGGCTGAGGACCCGGCCCGCGTAGCCGCCCCCCCGAACGGGGGGCTTTGCTGGGCCTCCGAAAAAAGATAGAGGTTCTCACGGAGTAATCCGTGAAGCACCCGTCTCGCCTTCTGAGCGATCTCGAGCGCGCCGTGGCCGCGGTCCGCGCCGAGCATCCCGGGGTTCCCATCGTGATCCTGGGTGAGGAACCCGCCCCGCCCGCCGACCGCGCCGCGCCCGAGCGCCCGATGTGCCGGCCCGACGCAGGGCGCGCCCCCGCCGTGGCGGTCCGCGCCCCACGCGGAAGGGTGGGCTCGTCGCGCTCCTCGCCCCGCGCGACCGACGTCGCGCGCCACGCGGTCCACCTCTACTCCCACGACGCCGCGCTCGTGGAGGCCGTGGGCGCGTACCTGCGCGACGGCCTCGCCGCCGGGGAGGGCGCGGTGATCGTCGCCGCCCGCCCGCACTGGGAAGGGGTTCGCGCTCGCCTCCTCGAAGACGGGCTCGACGTCTCCTGGCTCCTCTGCCGCGGGCGGCTCCACGTGCTCGAGTCGGCGGCGACCCTCGACCGGCTCCTCGTGGAGGGGGTCCTGTCCCCCGCGGCCTTCGCGCGCGTGGTGCTCCCCGTCCTGCACGCCGCCCGCGGCGCGTCGCCGGCGCGGCGCGTCCGCGTGTACGGCGAGATGGTGGACGACGCCTGGACCCGCGGCCGCTTCGACACCGCCGCGGCGCTCGAGGCCACCTGGAACGACGCGCTCCTCGACCCGTCCCTCCGCCTCCTCTGCGGCTACCGCGCCGACGTCGGGGCCACGGCCGTGCCGAACGGCGCGTTCGCCCAGCTCGCCTGCGCGCACGGGCACGTCTCCATCGAGCCCGGGCCCTCGCGCGCGGCGGTCGCGCGCGCCATCCACGAGATCCTGAGCCCCACCCACGCCGCGATGCTCTGCGTGGTGGTGGACGCCGACCACGCGGGCCCGCACGCCCGGGGCGACGTCCTCGAGCGCCAGGTGCTCTGGCTCCGCGTCCACATGCCCCGCACCGCCGAGAAGGTCCTCGGCCGCGCGCGCGAGCTCCAGTCCACGCCGGCCCTCGCGGAGGCGCAGCCCGCTACCGGATCACCCGCATAGCAGGCCACCATCCGGGGCCTACCCTCCCTCGGCGCGCGCAGGCGGGGTGGGGGCCCTTCCCCTTCCGCGGGCCCTGCCCCCCTCCGCGCGCCTTGCTCGCGGGGAAACCGTGATCAAGCTTGGGGTAGGGCGGCCCTCGGGGGGACGCCGAGCACGTGAGCCCTCTACGTGATGGTGCCTGGCTCGGTGGCGGGGGCCGCCCTACCTCCGCTCGCGACGCGGACCGACGGCCCGCGGGTCAGAAGACGATCTCGGCCCCGATCCCCGCCCCGCCGCGCACGATCTCGTCGCCCGGGTTGTAGATGAGGTACTGCCCGTGCACCCGCACCATGTCGGTGATGCGGAAGCCGAGGCGCAGCTCGTCCTCGGTGAGCCGGTCCTCCAGGGGGCCGGCGAAGCCGTCCACGTGCCGGTAGGAGCCGAACACGCGCCCGATCCGGACGCCGAACAGCACCTCGGCGCCGGCGGTGGGCCGCCCGATCATGGACAGCTCGGAGAGGTCGCCCGTGCCGCCGAGGAAGAGCCCCAACTTGAGGTCCACGCCCTCGCCCGCGCCGAACACGTCGAAGCCGACGCCCGCGCGGCCGATCCAGGCGCCCGTCGGATCGACGCGGGCCACCGCGCCGATGTAGCCGTCCTTCTCGCCGTCCACGCGCCCGCGTACGTCGAACGCGACGGTGCTCGGCATGATCTGGGAGTTCGCCTCCACGTGGTACTCGGGCGCGGCGGCGGCTTCGGGGGACGACACGAGGGCAAGGGCGAGCAGCATCGGGGGCCTCTCCTTCCCCTTCGACACCGGAGCCCGGCCGGAGCGTTACCGCCTACTGCGCGAGCGCCCGCGCACGCTCGCGCTCGGCGAGCGTGCCTCGCGCCAGCTCCTCGAAGATCGCGCCCCAGTCCGCGCGCGCCTTCAGCTGCTTCGCGATCTGGTACACGCCGCCGAGCCCGCGGTGCAGGAACACGAGCTCGTGGGGGGACCGCAGCGCCTGGCCCGCCACGAGGCGCGGCACCAGCGCGGCGATCCGCTCGTGCACGTCGTCCTCGGGGCCGCCCATCGTGTAGTCGCCGCCCATGAAGGGGGTCCCGATCGTGCGGCAGAGGTCCCAGAGCACGTCCTCGGACGCCTCGTCGCCGCGCCGGGTGAGGGCCCGGATGCGCAGCGCCGCCTCCATGAGCGCCTCGCGGTCGTCGTACTTCGCGGCAAGGCCGCACTCGCCGTAGGACGCGATCCACTCCAGCTCGAGCCGGCGCACGCAGCCGAAGTCGAGGATGCCGAGGCGCCCGTCGGGGGAGAACAGGTAGTTGCCGGGGTGCGGGTCCGCGTGGATCGCGCGCAGCGTGTACTGCATCCGCATGAACGAGCGCCCGAGCGTGACGCCGGCGCGCTGCTTCGCGGCCGTCGACGCGGTCGCCAGGAACACGGGCAGCGGGCGCCCCGTGAGCCGCTCCATCGTGAGCACCCGCGACGTGGACCAGCCCTCGTGCACGCGCGGCACGGTGACGTCGGGGTCATCGGCGAAGAAGCGCCGGAACTCCTCGAGGTTGGCGGCCTCCTTGCGGTAGTCGAGCTCCTCCTGGAGCCGCTCCTCGATCTCCTGGAAGATCGCGTCGAGCTCGTCTTTGGGCCGCCGCAGCACCCGCCCGGCGGTGAGCATGCTGCGGAGCGCGCCGAGGTCGGTGTGCACGCTCGTGTCGATGCCCTCGTGCAGGACCTTCACCACCACGTCGGTCCCGTCGGGGAGCTTCGCGGCGTGGGCCTGCCCGAGCGACGCGGTGCCGAGCGGCTCCGGATCGAAGGACGCGAAGAGCGTGTCGATGCCGCCGTTGAGCTCGGCCTCGACCCGCCGCTTCACCTGCTCGAAGGGGACCGGCTCCGCCTTGTCGTGCAGCTTCGCCAGGACCGAGCGCGCGTCATCCGGGAGCCCGAAGCCGTCCGCCATCTGCGCGACGGCCTGCCCCACCTTCATGGCGGCGCCCTTCAGCTGGCCCAGGTTCGCGGCGATGCGCGCCGCGTTCTCGTGGTGGGTGCGCTCCAGCGACGCCCGCCGCTCGTCCTCCCCCTGGAAGATGCCCGCCACCTTCTGCCCGAGGTAGGACGACGAGACCCGGGTCGTCAGCGCGCCCAGCTGCGCCATGCGCGAGAGCTTCGAAGCCATGCCGCGCCTTCTAACCGGCGCGCCTCCGTCGCAGACCCGAGCGCCGGCCCCGCGGCCGGACGATTCAAAAAGATACAGGTTGAACCAAGCGTTCCCGTGCCTACCTCCCCCCGACACGGCGCCGCCCCTCGGCGCCCCGGAGGGTTCCATGGACATCGGGAAGCGCACGGCGCTCGTGGCCGGCGTCGTCGCGGGCGTTCTCGCCTGCCTGGCGGCGGTGGAGCGGGCGGACGCCCAGGACCAGCTGCCCACGCAGGGCCCTACCAAGAAGCCGGCCGAGCTCCCGGTGCCCGCGCGCGGCAAGACGAGCTACGCGGAGGTCGCGACGACCGAGCCCTTCGACAAGGTCCAGAAGCGCATGAGCGCGCAGAAGGACGAGCTCGGGAAGAAGCAGAAGGCGCTGCTCGAGGCCCGCTACGACCTCTCGGACAAGCCCTCGGCGACCGTGAAGATGACCCGCGGCACCCCGGTCCAGACCGGCGTCCGCGTGAAGCTGAAGGAGGGGATGACCTGGCAGAAGCTGGCGTCGATGTCCCCCGCCGACATCCGGAAGCAGGGCGCGTGGCCCGCGGGCTTCCTCCCGCTCCCGCACCCGAACCACGACGAGGGAGGGATGGTCTTCCCCCAGCGTCACATCGACCTCGTCAAGAAGAACGAGAAGCGCGAGCTCACGCGCTTCGACCTCGACTTCGACCTCCCCGACCACCTCCTCCCCGAGTTCCCGCCCGCCATCTTCCTCACCACGCGCCCGGACCTCGGCGACGTCTCGCAAGGCCAGCTGGTCGGCACCCAGAACTTCTACGAGCTCTTCGACGGCGTCCTCAACCCCAAGCAGCTCGACGGGCTGCGGCTCCTCGTGTCGCAGTTCCCGCAGCAGCAGTTCAACCTCACGGACGACCGGCGCACCGTCGAGCCGAGCCTGGGCGTCGCCTGCTTCGACTGCCATGCCAACGGCCACACCAACGCCGCCACGCACCTCGTGGGCGACATCCGGCCGCAGGCCTTCCGCCGCCGCATCGACACCCCCTCGCTCCGCGGCGTGAACCAGCAGCGCCTCTTCGGCTCCCAGCGCGCGCTCCGCACGGTCGAGGACTTCACCGAGTTCGAGCAGCGCGCAGCCTACTTCGACGGCGACCCCGTCATCGCCGCCAAGAAGGGCGTCCACTTCCTCGACCGCGGCCAGGAGGTGCACGCCATGGCCGAGTTCCAGGAGATCCTCGACTTCCCGCCCGCGCCGAAGCTCGACGTGTTCGGGCGCCTCGACACGAGCCTCGCCACCCCGCAGGAGCTGCGTGGCGAGAAGGTGTTCTGGGGCAAGGGCCGCTGCGTCGAGTGCCACGAGCCGCCGCTCTTCACCGACAACTTCATGCACGATCTGAAGACCGAGCGCTTCTTCGACCCCATCCTCGTCAACGGGCGCATGGCGGTCGCGGACGGGCAGATCAAGACCTTCCCGCTCCGCGGCATCAAGGAGAGCCCGCCGTACCTGCACGACGACCGGCTCCTGACGCTCGACGACACGGTCGAGTTCTTCAACCTCGTGCTCGGGACGAAGCTCAGCGACCAGGAGAAGCAGGACCTCGTGGCCTACATGTACACGTTGTAGGCCGGCGGTCGGTCAGTACACGGTGAGCGCGCCCGCGTCGTCGGGCGTGTAGCCGTCGTCGGAGCCGGAGCCCGGGCAGCTGTCGCCGCCGCCGTCGCAGAAGGTCCAGGACGCGCCGCCGTCCGCGCTCGCGCGCACGGCGAAGTCGTAGCTCCCGGCCCCGGCCGGCGCGGCGAAGGTGCCCGCCCACTCGTCGTTCGCGAGGTCGCCAGGGACGAGCCCGTCCTTGTCGAGGTTGTAGACCATCGGGGCCCAGGTCCAGCCGCCCGCGGCGGGGTCCGACCCGTCCGGTCCGTAGCCGAGCTCGAGCGTGATCCCCGCGCCCACGCCGGGCCCCTCGGTCACGCCGGCCTGGTAGACCCAGCCGTACACGGGCTCGCAGGTGTCGCCGGCCGCGACGGTCTGCGCGCAGGGGTACTGCAGGTGGCAGTAGTCGATCGGGACCGGCACGACGGCGGTGTCGCCGGTGTCGGCCGTGTCCGCGGTGTCGGCCGTGTCCGCGGTGTCGGCCGTGTCCGCGGTGTCGGCCGTGTCCGCGGTGTCGCCGGCCTCGGAGGTATCGGCTGTGTCGGCGTCGGTGTCGGTGTCGGTGTCGGCATCGGTGTCCGCGTCCGTGTCGGCATCGGTGTCCGCGTCGGCCTCCCCCGTGTCGTCGCCGCCCGTGGGCGGGTTCACGCGCGTCTCGCAGGCGGCGAACAGGGCGAGCAAGACGAGCTTCATCGCGGCCTCGGATTCCTGCTTTTCTTGGGGCGGGGGGGCTCCGCACTCTATCGCGAGCCCGGGCGCGATCGTGTACGCTCGCCGGCGTGAACCCCCTCCTCCTCCTCGTCCTCGCCGCCTGCGACCTCGACCCCGACAAGGCCGGGCCCGACGCGGTCTCCTGCGAGTCGCTCCCCTCGAGCGCGTGGTCCGGCGACACCGTGTTCGAGGACCGAACCGACGCATGGGGCGTCACGGGCGCGGCCGGCGGACGGCTCCAGGCCGTGGACCTCGACGGCGACCGCTACCCCGACCTCGTCGTCACGAACGTGTTCTCGAACGCGCGCGACGACCTCGGGGCGGACCCGCCCGTCCGGCACCACTACGTGCTGATGAACCGCCCCGGCGACGACGGCGGGCGCGTGTTCGTCGACGAGACGGAGGCGAGCGGCCTCATCCAGAACCGCGACGGCGGCGTCGGCACCTCCGCCACGCTCTACATCTACGGCGACGTCGACGACGACGGTGATCTCGACGCCTTCGCCGGCCGCTACTACGACGCCGGCTCCGACGACGCGACGGGCGACTGCTCCGAGATCCTGCTGAACGACGGGAGCGGCCACTTCAGCTTCGCGGACCGCTCCGACCCCTGCGTGATCGAGGGCGCGCCCGTCACCGCCGGCTCCTTCACCGACCACGACGCCGACGGTGTCCTCGACCTGTGGGTCGTCGCGTTCTACGAGGAGTACGGCTACCTCGCGTCGGGGCAGGACCAGCTCTACAAGGGCAACGGCGACGGCACGTTCACGACCGTCACCGACGACGTGGGCCTCACGCTCAAGCGTGGCCGCTCCACCGAGGACTACCTCGAGCGCGACGTGCGCCGCCCCGCCTACGGTGCCACCGCCTGCGACCTCGACGGCGACGCGCTCCCCGAGCTACTCGCGACGAACTACGGCCGCGCCTGGAACCAGCTCTGGCTCAACCAGGGCGGCGACTTCGTCGAGATCGGCGAGGAGGCCGGCTGGGACGCCGACGACGACCTCGACTACTCCGACAACTACATGTACGCCTGCTGGTACGAGGCGTACGGCACGTCCGGGGACCCCGAGCCCACCGTCAACTGCGGCGGCGCGTTCCCGAGCGACTACTGGAACGCCGGCTACGACGACCAGCCCGCGCGCCTCGCCGGCAACACCTTCACGACCGTGTGCGCCGACATCGACAACGACGGCGACAACGACCTCTACGACGCCAACATCGTCCACGACTGGGCCGGCGAGTCGGCCGACCGCAGCCAGCTCCTCCTGAACGACGGCTCGGCCTCCTTCGAGCGCGTCGACAACGACGACAACGGCCTCGCCCGCGAGCGGCCCCGCATGGGCTGGAACGAGGGCGACCTCCACGCCGCGTTCTTCGACTTCGACAACGACGGCTGGAAGGACATCGTGCTCGGGTCGAGCGACTACGAGGACACCCACGTGTGGCTCTGGCGGCAGGTCGAAGCCGGGCAGTTCGAGGAGGTCTCGGACGCCACCGGCCTCAACCACCCCTGGCCGGCCGGGATGGCCATCGCGGACTTCGACCTCGACGGCGATCTCGACTTCGCCACCGGGTCCAGCACCGCGCGCTCCGGCACGCCCTGGACCACGCGCGAGGTCCACTTCTACGAGAACACCTCCCCCGCCGGGAACTGGGTCCGCCTCGAGGGCCTCCCCGTCGGCGTGCGCGTCGACGTGACCGCGGGCGGCGTCACGCAGACGCAGGAGGTCTCCGGCGGCTACGGCCACGCCGGCATCCAGAACGACACCGCGCTCCACTTCGGCCTCGGCGACACCTGCGTCGTCGACGAGATCACCGCGACCTGGCCCGGCGGCGAGACGAAGACGTGGCCGGCCACGGCGGGGAACCGGGCGATCACGCTCGAATAGCGCGACCGCTACCCCTTGACCCCACCCGCGGTCAGCCCCTCCACGAGGTGGCGCTGGAGCGCGAAGAACAGCGCGGTGACCGGCAGGCTCACGAGGATGGCGCCCGCCGCGAAGTTGCCCCACTCCGCGCCGAACTCGCCGACGTAGCCGTTGAGGACGACGGGGAGCGTGTAGGCGCGCTCGTCGCCCATCAGCGTGGCGGCGAGGATGAACTCGTTCCAGGCGGTCATGAACGCGAAGAGCGCGGTCACCACCAGCGCGGGGCGGGCGAGCGGGAGGATGACCTTCGTGAAGGTCGTCCACCGCGAGGCGCCGTCGAGCATGGCGGCCTCCTCGAGGTCCTTCGGGATGGTGTCGAAGTAGCCCTTGAGGTTCCACGTCGCGAACGGCACGGTGGTGGTCGAGTAGACGAGGATCAGCCCGCCGAGCGAGTCGAGGAGCCCCAGCGCGTCGAGAAGCAGGTAGAGCGGGATCGCCATCACGACGCCGGGGAACATCTGCGTGAGCAGGAACGCGCCCATCAGGCGGTCCCGGCCCGGGAAGCTCCAGCGCGAGAGCGCGTACCCGGCGGTGCAGGCCAGCGCGACGCCGAGCACCGCCGTCACGCCGGAGACCACGAGCGAGTTGAAGAGCTGCCGCCCGAAGAGCCACGCGCCCGTGGCGTCGGTCGTGCCCACGACGGCCTCGAAGTTGGCGAGCGTGACCTCGGTGGGGAGCGGGTTGACCGACATCGAGAAGGTCTGGGCGGGCGCGAGGGCCATCTTCACCACCCAGAGCACCGGGAAGAGCGTGGCCGCGGTGAGCGCGACGAGCGCGGCGTGCGTGACGACGACCCGAGCGGCGGAGGGCGCGCGCATTCAGACCACCTTCCGGCCCGCGAGGCGGTTCGCGGCGCGGCCGTAGAGCAGGAGCACGCCGAAGATGAGCACGGCGTAGGCGGCGGCGTAGCCGTAGCGGTGCCCGCGCGTGAAGGCCCAGCGGTAGGCCTGCGAGATGAGGATGTCCGTCGACCCGTCCGGCTCGCCCCCGCTCACCAGGTAGATGACGTTGAACATGTTGAAGGTCCAGACGCTCCCGAGGATGACCGCGGGGAGGAGCGCCGGCTTGAGCAGCGGCAGCGTCACGTTGCGGAAGCGCTGCCAGCCCGTGGCGCCGTCGATCTCGGCGGCCTCCTCGAGGTCACGCGGGATGGCTTGGAGCGCCCCGAGCGTGACGACCATCATGAACGGGAAGCCGAGCCAGGTGTTCGTGGTCACGTTCGCGGCGAAGGCCGTCGACCACTGCGCGAACCACGAGACCGGCTCGAGCCCGAGCGCGACGAGCATGCCGTTGATCGCGCCGAACTGGCGGTGGAACATCCCCTTCCACACGAGCGCCGTGATGTAGCTGGGGATCGCCCACGGCAGGATGAGCAGCGCGCGGAACACGCCGCGGAGCCGCACCCACGGCTCGCGGAGCAGCATGGCGAGCGCGACGCCGATGGTCACGTGCAGCACCACGTTCGCGACGGTCCACGCCACCGTGACCGCGAGCGTGGACCAGAACGAGAGCGGGCTCGTGAGCGGGAAGTCGCGCGCGAGCACGATGTCGAGGAAGTTGGCGAGGCCCACGAAGGTCCAGGCCTGCTCGTGGTACTCGAAGAGGCTCACCCCGGCGCCGACCACGAAGGGGAGCACCACGAGCAGCGTCATCGCGGTGAACGAGGGCGCGACCCAGGCGTAGGCGAAGCGCCACGCCGCGAAGGGCGCGCCGCGGGCCTCGCGGGCGATCCAGCCCACGGCCGCGAGGAGCCCGACGGCGCCGATCACCCACCAGGGCCGGGGATCCGCGGCGGCGGGGGGCGGCCGCGAGACGATGGCGTAGGTGGTCTGGGCCTCGCGGGCGGCCTCCTCGGGGCCGACGGCGCCGCGCACGAGGCGCCGGAGCGAGCGGGCCAGCGGCTCCCAGGTCCGCGCCATCTCGGCGCGCGTGGGCATCGGCACGGCGGCGTCGAGCTGCTGCCGGAAGGCCGCGCGGACGGGGTCCGCCACCTCGACGGCCACGGTGGCGACGAGCTGCTTCCCCTGCTCCGCGCGCACGCGGGCCGCCTCCTCGCCGATCATCCACGCGCCGAACGCCTCGGCGTCGCTGCCCGGGCGGGCGAGGAACAGCGCCTCCACCGTGACGTAGGGGGCGGCGGGCCGGCCCGTGGACGAGACCGTCGGGAGCGGGGCGACGCCGAAGTCGACGGCGGGGTCGATCTCGCCGAGGAACCAGGGCCCGTTCGCGACCATCGCGACCCGGCCCTCGTTGAAGAGCTGCGTGAGCAGGGCCCCGCTCGGGTCGGCGGGGCCGAGCGCGGCGAGCTCCTGCACGAAGCGCAGCCCGTCGACGTTCGCGGGGCTGTCGAGCGCGACGCCGTCCAGCCCGAACACGCCGCCGCCGTGCCCGTGGAGCCACGGCGCGACGGCGTAGGCGCTCGCGGCCTCCCACGCGAAGCCCCAGGATGCCGCGCCCTTCCGCGCCCGCGCGATCGCGAGCAGATCGTCGGTGGTGGCGGGCGGCGTCGGGACCAGCGCGCGGTTGTAGAAGAGCGCGTGCGACTTGTAGGCGAGCGGCCAGCCCCAGGCGCGGCCGTCGAGCGTGAGCGCCTCGACCGTGACAGGGTGGAGCGGGCCCGTGTCCAGCTGGACCGGCTGCACCAGCCCCTCGGCCGTCCACGCCCCGATCTTCTCGTGCGCGAAGACGAAGAGGTCCGGGCCGTTGCCGCGGGGGACGGCGGCCTCGAGCTTGGAGCCGAGGCTCTCGTAGGAGACGAACACGGGCCGCACGGGCGCTTCGGGGTGCGCGCCGTTCCACGTGGCCACGAGCGCGTCGAGGGCGGCGCGCTCGTCTCCGCGCCAGGCGTGCCAGAGCGTCACCTCCCCCGCGTGCGCGACGGCGAACGCGGCGGCGAGGATCACGCGTGCGGCCGGTCGGGGAGCCGCGCCCCCGTGGTGCGGTCGAAGCGGTAGGCGCGCGCGAAGCCGACCCGCGCCCGCCCCGGCTCCATCGTGCCCTCCACCCGCGCGACGAGCGTGTCGGCGCCGAGCCGGAGGTGCACCATCGCCTCGTACCCGAGCTGCTCGACGAGCTCGACCTCGACCTCGTGCGGCTCGCTCGCGCCGAAGCGCACGTCGTTCGGGCGCACGCCGATCACGTCCGCATCGAGCCCGGCGAGGAAGTTCATGCCCGGGCTCCCGATGAAGCCGGCCACGAAGCGGTTCGCGGGCTCGAAGAAGAGCTCGCTCGGCGTGCCGACCTGCTGCACGACGCCCCCGTTCAGCACCACGATGCGGTCCGCGAGGGTCATCGCCTCGACCTGGTCGTGCGTGACGTAGACCGTGGTGGTGCGGAGCTCGGCGTGTTGCCGCCGGAGCTCCACGCGCACCTGGTTGCGCAGGGAGGCGTCGAGGTTCGAGAGGGGCTCGTCGAAGAGGAACACCTTCGGGCGGCGCACGATCGCGCGGCCCATCGCCACGCGCTGGCGTTGGCCACCGGAGAGCTCGCGGGGGTAGCGGTCGAGGAGGTGGGCGAGCCCGAGCATCCGGGCCGCCTCGTCCACGCGGGCGGCGGTCTCCGGGTGCTTCCGGAGCTGGAGGGCAAACCCCATGTTCTCCCGCACGGTCATGTGCGGGTAGAGCGCGTAGGACTGGAACACCATCGCGACGTCGCGATCCCGCGGGGCCACGTCGTTGACGCGCCGCCCGTCGATGCGGAGCTCGCCGCCCGTGATCTCCTCGAGCCCGGCGATGCAGCGGAGCAGCGTGCTCTTGCCGCAGCCGGACGGCCCGACGAGCACCACGAACTCCCCGTCGGCGACCTCGAGATCGACGCGGTGGAGCACCTGCACCGCGCCGTAGCGCTTCTCGACGCCGTCGAAGGAGAGGGTCGCCACGTCCTACCTCCGCACGAACACGGCCTCGAGCCACGCGGGGTCGGCGGGCGCGCTCGGGTCGAGGCGCGCGGCGTCGAAGCGCGCGCCGAAGAGGGTGAGGAGCGCCCCCGCGTCGCGGGCGGGGAAGGCGCCGAACAGGAGGCCGCCGGGGCGGAGGGCGCGGGCCGCCGCCTCGACGTACCGCGCGCGGGCGGCGTCCCCGAGGACCGCGAAGCCGCCGGTCTCGCAGACGAGATCGAAGTCGCCGGGCGCCGCGTCCAGGAAGGAGCCCTCGATGGCCTCGATCCCGGGGGCCGCGCCGGGGCCGAACACGGTCACCCGGTACCCGCGGGCGTCCAGGGCGCGGGCCTCGGCGCCGCCCCAGGGGAGCGCGACGCGGGCCGGCGGGTGGTGCACGTGCGGGAGGAGACGGAGCACCACCGGGGTGCCGCGATCACGCGTGGGGCCGATGCCGGAGGGGGAGACGTTCATCGTGACGACCGGTGTGTGACCGCGGCGTCTATCACTCCGCGCAGTCGACCGTGAGCCGCCAGTTGCCGGTCTCGCCGCTTCGCCCGTCCACGACGACGAGGTACTGGGCGCCCACGTCGGACCACACCTGGAGGATCTCGTCCTCGCCGCCGATCCCGGTGTCGTCGACCGCCTCGCATTCCCGGATGTTGGCGTCCCCGGTGGGGCAGGTGTCCTCATCGGCCCAGTAGAGCACGAAAAGATCCAGGTCCGCACACGGGGTGTCGAAGGTGAAGAACGCGGTGGTCTCGGCCGGGATGAACAGGCTGTACACGCGCTCCGGGGCGTCGTAGTCCCATCGATCCACGTTCGGGGTGCAGTACCAGTCTTCCCAGTTCTCCCCGGCGTAGTCGTTGGAGCCGCCTTCGTTGGTGCCCACCACGACGTCACCACACGACAACGTCCCCGACCAGCAGTCGGGGCCACCCGGCGCGGCCGTCGACGGATTCTCGTCGCAGATCCAGTCCACGTCGGTGTCCGTGTCGGCGTCGGTGTCGGCGTCGGTGTCGGAGTCCGTGTCGGCGTCGGAGTCCGCGTCGGAATCCGCGTCCGTGTCCGCGTCGGCCTGACCCGTCTCCTCCGCGTCGGAGGGCTTGACCTCGATCAGGTCGCAGCCGGCGAGCCCGTAGAGCAGCATCCCCCACGCGCGCATGTCACCTCCGTGCCGGTCACCGTACGCCCATCGCCGTGGGGTCGCAACCGCGACCTTGAAAGGGTGCCGGCTCCGCGCGTGTGTGAAGGTTCCGTCGGTCCCGTTCGAGTCTCTTGCCGTCGCCCCCCGGGGCATCTACGATTGAAACGTTCAGGTGACGAGGTCCCGTGCGCATCGCCACACGCTATGAGGTCAAGTATCGCATCGCGCCCGAGAAGGCTGAACAGGTCCGGGAGTGGATCTCCCGGTACATGGAGCCCGACGCAAACGGAGAGGGCGGCTCCGCGAAGTACCACGTTCACTCGCTGTATCTCGACAGCGCCGACTGGCGCATCTACCGAGAGACGCGGAACGGGAACTTCTCCCGGTTCAAGCTCAGGGCGCGAACCTACGCCTTCACGCCGAACGCGCCCGTGTTCCTGGAGGTGAAGTCCCGCGACGGGGAGGCCATGCAGAAGTCCCGCGCCGAGGTCGATCGCGCCGACGCGATCCGGATCCTCGACGGCGGCGTCCCGCGCAACCAGTCCAAGGGACACGCGATGGAGAACTTCCGGTCTCACATGGACCGGTACCGGGCCTACCCGCGGGCGTGGGTGACCTACGAGCGCTTCGCCTACGTCGGCGGAGATCGCGGCCTCGTACGCGTCACCTTCGACAGCGCCATCGCCTGCGCCCCGCCTACCGTGGGGCTCGCCGAGCCTGAGCGCTGGATCCCGATCGACGAGGTCAAGGGCGTCGTGATCCTGGAGTTGAAGTACAACGGCTCGTACCCGGCCTGGGCAGCGGATACCATCCGACGCTTCGACCTGGAGCGCCGCTCGATGTCCAAGTACCGCCACGCCGTCGAGGTGCTCCGAGGACTGGAGCAGGATCGCGGCATCCAGCTCACCCACGGCCTCGGGATCTCCCGTTGAACCCCTTCTCCTTTCTCGCAGCGCCGATGGGCGGCTCCTTCGGGGTCTCCCCGCTGACCGTCTTCGCCGACCTCCTGCTGGCCTTCGTGCTGGGGACCTTCGTGGCCTGGCTCTACACGACCACGCACCGGGGGCTCTCCTACTCGCGCAACATGGTGCACAGCGTCGTGCTGCTCTCGATGATCATCACGATGGTCATGCTGGTGGTGGGCGACAGCATCGCGCGGGCGTTCGGCCTCGTCGGCGCGCTCGCCATCATCCGCTTCCGCACCGTCGTGCGGGACGCGCGGGACACGACCTTCATCTTCCTCGCGCTCGCGGTCGGCATCGCCGTGGGCGCGCAGCAGGAGGTCGTCGCGCTGATCGGCACCATCATGATCGGCATGGTCGCGGCCGTCATGCAGATGTCGGGGTTCGCCACGCGGCACAGCGACACGGGGATGTTGCGGGTGCGCGGGGCGGGGGGCGCCGCGAGCGCCATCGAGCAGGTGTTGTCCAGCTGGTGCCGCACCCACGAGCTCGTGGCCCTGCGGCAGGGCGCCGAGGGCGAGCCCTCGGAGTTCAGCTACGAAATCCGCCTCTTTCATCCGGGTGAGCGCGAAGACCTGGTGCGGGCCGTCCGCGCGGTCGAGGGCACTACCCAGGTGACGGTGGCCATCGAGGAACGGGCGGAGGAATGGTGAAGCGAAGCATCCCCCTCGGGCGGCGCCTTCGGGCCGTCCGCGGGAAGATCGTCATGGCGCTGGTGTGGTTCACTGCCGCCGCCACGAGCGGCGCGCTCCTCCTGGTGCAGAGCGAGCTCGGAAACCACGGCGGCGTCGCGGTCGCCGTCACCCGCACCCAGTACGTCCGGGCGCCCGAGAGCGGGCGGATCGCCGTCCTCGCGGTGGCGGCGAACCAGCGGGTCGAGGCCGGCGAGATCCTCGCGTCCATCGAGGTTCCCGGGCTGACCCAGCAGATCGCGGCCGCCGAGGCGGAGCTGCGCAGCCTGGAGCTCCAGCTCAACGCAGAAGAGGCCGACCGCGGCCGCAAGTTCGCGCGGGATCTGGAGAGCGCGCGTGCCAGCTGGCTGCGGGCCCGCGTGGAGCTCGAGCGGGAGCGCGCCGAGCTGACCACCGCCGAGCAGGATCTCGCGCGGGCGAAGGCTCCCGGCGTGCTCGTCGCCGCCGGCGAGATCGAGAGCTTCACGGCCCTGCGGGACGCGGCCCGGGCGGGCGTCGAGGCACGCACGGCCGAGGTCGACGCGCTGGAGCGCAACTACAACGAGGCGCGCGAACGCGCCGGCGTCTCCACCTCCGACCTCCTGAAGAGCGCCGTCGAGGCCGCCACCGTGAATCTCGAGTCGCTCAAGGCCGTCGGTGAGGCGAACGTCCTTCGCGCGCCGGTGGCGGGCGTGGTGACGGCGCCGGTGGGCGCGGTCGCCCGCGACGGGCGGGCCGACGTGATCGACGAGATCTTCCCGGTGCCGGGCCAGTGGGTGCAGGCCGGCGTGCCCGTCCTGATGATCACCGAGCCGGCGACGCAGGACGCGGTGGTCTTCGTCGACATCGGCCGCGCGCGCGAGCTCGCGCCCGGCCTCGCGGTGTCGGTGCGGGCCGGGGGGCAGCGGTACGAGGCGACCGTGCGCTCGGTCGGCGTCGCGGTCGAGCCCGTGCCGCTCCGCCAGCTCCGCGACCAGACCATCGCCGAGTGGGGCGTCCCGGTGACGCTGCAGGTCGCCGGGAGCGTCCTCACGCCGGGCGAGGCGCTGTCTGTCGAGTTCTGAGCGCGCCCGCGCGCGCTGGATCGGCGGGGGGGCGGTCGCGGTGCTCGCGATCACCCTCGCGCTCCTGGCCCCGCGGCTCGCGTGGGTGCCGGACGACGAGATGGCCCCGTCGCTGCTCGCCGGCGACCTCGTGCTCATCCTCCCCGTCGAGGCGCGGATGGGCGACGTGGTCGCCGTGGTCGACCCGCTCGACCCGTCGCGCTGGACGCTGCGCCGCGTCGAGACGATCGGGGGCGCCATCCGCTACGAGGACGGTGTCTTCTACTCGTCCAACGCGGAGCCGCCGGGCGTGCTCGAGATGGGTCGCGACACCACGACGGTCGTCCGCACCGAGGGCGAGCACCTCGTCCGCCTCGCACCGCGCGCGGTCCGCTGGGCCCTCGACGAGACCGGCGTGCCCGACGACGCCGCGTTCCTGGGGGCCGACGCGCGCGACGAGGCCGTGGACTCGCGCTGGTGGGGCCCGATGCCTCTCGAGGCCCTCCAGGGCGTCGTCGTGGCCCGGATCGGCGCCCCGGGGCACGCCTGGCGGGGCTGGTTCGAGGCGCGTCGCGGGAGCTGACCGCTACTCCTGGTAGGAGTACCGCTCCTCGAGCCAGGGATCGGCGCGGTTGTGGTAGCCGCGCTCCTCCCAGTAGCCGCGCTTGTCCTTCGGCAGGATCTCGATGCCGGAGACCCACTTCGCGGACTTCCAGGCGTAGAGGTGGTGGACCACGAGGCGGACGGGCCCGCCGTGCTCGGGGGCGAGCGGCGCGCCGTCGTGGCTGAGCGCGAGGAGGTTCTCGGGGCGCGCGAAGTCCGCGAGCGCGAGGTTCGTGGTGTAGCCGACCTCGTCATAGGCGTGCACGAGCACGTGCGTGGCGGTCGGCTTCGGCCGGGCGCGCCCGAGGAGCTCCGCGACCGAGACGCCGCCCCAGCGGTTGTCGTACTTCGACCAGGTGGTCACGCAGTGCCAGTCCTGCGTGGTCTCGAAGCGCGGGAGGGCGAGGAGCTCGTCCCACGTGAGCTCGAAGGGCGCCTCGACCTCACCCCACACGCGGAGCCGCCACGTCGCCGGATCGAACGTGGGGACCGCGCCCTCGTGCAGCACCGGCCAGCCCTTCACCACCCGCTGCCCCGGCGGCAGGCGCTCCGTCGAGCGCTCGCGCGCGCGGGCCTTCCCCGGCCGCCAGAGCATCAGCTGCCCTCGATCTGCAACGTGGTGAAGCCGAACTTGATCTTGAGCGTGAGCTCGTCCTCGTCGATGTCGAGCGCCACGTCCTCGACGCCCATCTTGAGCTTCAGCGGGCCGCCGGCGGGGCCCACCATCTCCTCGATCTGCTCCTTCTTCAGGATCTGGACCGGGTTGACCTTCGGGGTCTGCTGCGCGAGCAGGTACTCGGCGCCGCGGTTGAGCAGCTGGAGGATGAAGTGGTCGCCGAGGTCGACCGTCACGTCCTGGAGCACGCCCACGAGCGCCTTCCGCTCGCTGTCGTACTTGATGTCGGCGAGCGCGGCCTCGGCCCCGATGCGCTTTTCGAGCACGAACGGGAACTCGATGTTCTCGCGGAGCAGGTACACCTTGCCGGTGGCGACGGCCTTGACGTGGGCCTCCACCCCGAAGCGCTGCTGCGCGTACTTGAAGTCGGAGCCCTCGCGGTCGACCTCGACGCGCCAGTCGCCCTGCACGTGCACGACCTCGTTGACGATGCGGTAGACCTGCTCGCGCCGGTTGCTCCACACGTTCTTGGCAAGGTCCTTGCCGCGCACCAGGACCTGGGGGACCTCGCGGTCCTCGAGCAGGCCCCGGACCTTCTCCTTCACCTCGAGCCGCTTGATTCCGGCCCGCAGGTTGTCGACCAGATCGAACTGACCGTCGGCCACCTTGAACGGAAGGCCCACCCGGAACAGGTCGTTCCAGAGGGCCTTCCCGATCGAGAACTTGAGGTGGTACCCGTCGCCGATCTGCTTCGCCATGCGCTCTCCGCGGAGGCGACAGTTTAGCGGAGATCCGCGACGCGCGCGTCCCGGCGGCGGGCGCGCCGACTACAGGATCTCGGTGGCCGCGAAGAAGTAGGACACCTCGCGCGCGGCCGAGGCCGGCGAGTCGGAGCCGTGCACCGCGTTCTCGCCCACGGAGGCCGCGTAGAGCTTGCGGAGCGTGCCCTCGGCCGCGTTGGCCGGGTTCGTCGCGCCCATGATCTCGCGGTTCTTGGCGATGGCGTTGTCGCCCTCGAGCACCATGACGACCACGGGGCCCGAGGTCATGAAGGCCACGAGCTCGCCGAAGAAGCCGCGGCCGGCGTGCTCGGCGTAGAAGCCCTCGGCCTCGCGCGTGTCGAGCTGGATCTTCTTCGCCGCCGCGATGCGGAGGCCCTCCTGCTCGAAGCGGGCGATGATGGCGCCGATCTTCTGGTTCTTGACGGCGTCCGGCTTGATGATGGAGAGGGTGCGCTCGATGGCCATGGGGGCCTCCTGTAGGTGGGCGCGGCTTCTAACCTGCACCTGGGCCGCGCGCCCTCAAAACGGCGAAGGGCCGCCCGCGCGGGACGGCCCTCCCCTCGTGGCCCGGGATCAGAGCTTCCCGAGCACCTGCGCCATCTTGCGGCCCATCTCGGCGGGGCTGCGCACGATGTGGAAGCCCGCGGCCTCCATCGCCTCGTACTTGGCCTCGGCCGTGCCCTGGCCGCCGGAGATGATCGCGCCCGCGTGGCCCATGCGGCGGCCGGGAGGGGCCGTCGCGCCGGCGATGAAGCCGACCACCGGCTTCTTCATGTTGTCCTTGGCCCAGGCCGCGGCCTCCTCCTCGGCCGACCCGCCGATCTCGCCGATCATGATCACGGCGTCGGTGTCGGGGTCGTCGTTGAAGAGCTTCAGCGCGTCGATGTGCTTCGTCCCGATGATCGGGTCCCCGCCGATGCCGATGGCCGTCGACTGCCCGAGCCCCACGCGGGAGAGCTGGCCGACCGCCTCGTAGGTGAGCGTCCCGGAGCGGGAGAGCACGCCGATGCGGCCCGGCGTGTGGATGTGGCCCGGCATGATGCCGATCTTGCACTGGCCCGGCGTGATGATGCCCGGGCAGTTCGGCCCGATCATGCGCGCGCCCTTGCCCTCGAGGTAGCGCCACGCCACGACCATGTCGCGGACGGGGATGCCCTCGGTGATGGGGACGATGAGCTTGATGCCCGCGTCCGCCGCCTCCATGATGGCGTCGGCCGCGAACGGCGGCGGCACGAAGATGACGGAGGCGTTGGCGCCCGTCTCCTTCACCGCGTCGGACACGGTGTCGAAGATGGGGACCACCTCGTTGAAGGAGTGGCCGCCCTTGCCCGGCGTGACGCCGGCCACGAGCTTCGTGCCGTAGGCGAGCATCTGCGCGCAGTGGAAGGCACCGGCGGAGCCGGTGATGCCCTGGCAGACGACCCGGGTGTTGGAATCGACGAGGATGGCCATGACTACCCCCTGACCGCGGCGACGATCTTCTCGGCCGCGTCCGACATGGAGTCCGCCGGAATGACGGCGAGGCCGCTCTCCGCGAGGATCTTCTTCCCGAGCTCGACGTTCGTGCCCTCGAGCCGCACCACGAGCGGCACGGAGAGCCCGACCTCGCGGACCGCCGCGAGCACGCCCTCGGCGATGACATCACACTTCATGATGCCGCCGAAGATGTTGACCAGGATGCCCTTCACCGCGGGATCGCGGGTGATGATCTTGAAGGCCGCGGTGACCTTCTCCTTGTTGGCGCCGCCGCCGACATCGAGGAAGTTCGCCGGCTCCTCGCCGTAGAACTTGATGATGTCCATCGTCGCCATCGCGAGGCCCGCACCGTTGACGAGGCAGCCGATGTTGCCGTCGAGCTTCACGTACGAGAGGTCGTACTTGCTGGCCTCGATCTCGGCCGGGTCCTCCTCCGCAAGGTCCCGCATCGCGACGATGTCGGGGTGGCGGAAGAGCCCGTTGTCGTCGAAGGTCATCTTCGCGTCGAGCGGGATCACGTCGCCGGCCGCCGTCAGCACGAGCGGGTTGATCTCGAGCATCGAGGCGTCGGTGTCGACGTAGGTGTTGTAGAGGCCGGTCACGAGCTTCACGAAGCTGTTGACCGACTTCCCGGTGAACCCGAGGCGGAACGCGAGGCGACGCGCCTGCCAGCCGCCGAGGCCGCTGACGGGGTCGACCCACTCCTTCACGATGGCGTCGGGGTTGTGCTCGGCGACCTCCTCGATCTCCGTGCCGCCCTCGGCCGACGCCATCACCAGCGTGCGGCTCTTGGACCGGTCGAGCAGGATCGCGAGGTAGTACTCCTTCGCGATGTTGCAGCCCGCCTCGACGTACAGCGTCTGGACGAGGCTGCCCGGCGCGCCGGTCTGCTTGGTCACCAGCGTCCCGCCCAGCATCGCCTCGGCCGCCGCGCGCACCGCGTCGAGCGAGGTGCACACCCGCACGCCGCCCTTGCCCGGCACGCCGTCCTCGCCGCGGAGCACGCGCTCGAGCACGTCGTCGGCGACCTCGTGCTTGAAGCGGCCCTTGCCGCGGCCGCCGGCGTGCACCTGGCTCTTGACCACCCACACGCTGCCGCCGAGGGATTGAGCGACGCCCACCGCCTCGTCGGGAGAGCGCGCCGCGCCCCCCGCGAGGGTGGTCACGCCGTGCTTGCGAAGGATCTCCTTCGCCTGGTATTCGTGTACCTTCATCCGCTGTTCTCGATGAGGGGCACGCCGCTTGCGCGGGAACGCGGAGCCCTCGGATGGTCGGTGGTGGTTGGAAAGATCTGGCGCCCTCTCAGGCGTTCAGGCGACGCTTGGGCTGGTCCTTCGCGACGTACTTGCAGCGGTAGATGGGCACGCCCTTCCCGTTGCGAGCGACGAGCCGCTCGTCGACGATCTGGGCGGCGATGCCCGAGATGCGCGAGAAGCCGAAGAGGACCGTGTAGTACTCGGGGTCGGTGAGGCCGCAGGCGTTCGTGAGGGCGCCGGAGACCGCGTCGACGTTCGGGTAGGGGTTCTGGATCTTCGGGTTCTCCTTGAGGACCTTCACGGCGCGCTCGCGGAGGACGACCGAGGTGCGGAACCAGGGGTCGTCGGGGCAGAGCTCCTCACCGAGGGCGTACTGCACCTTGGCGCGCGGATCCTCGGCGCGGAGCACCGCGTGCCCGAACCCGTAGATCTTGCCGCCGGTGGCGACCTCGTTGCGGACGAAGGCCTCGACCTTGTCCGGGTCGGTCGTGCCGACCTTCTGGATGAACTCGAGGCACTCCTGGTTCGCGCGGCCGTGGAGCGGGCCGTAGAGGCCGGCCATCGACGCGGCGAGCGACACGTACTGGTCGGCGAGGCCGGACGCGACGGACTTGCCCACGAACGTGGAGAGGTTGCCGCCGCCGTGGTCCGCGTGGAGCACGTAGTAGATGCGGAGCAGACGGGTGAGCTTCGCGGCGTCGGCGCCGGGCACGCCCATCATGTGCACCATGTTCTCGACGAGGCCGAGCTCGGGCTTGCTCGGGATCGGGTCCCCCCAGCCGGAGCGGATGCGGAAGATGTTCGCGATCAGCTCGGAGGACTGCGCGATCATGTTCAGGCCGTCTTCGCGGTAGTCACCGGTCTTGCTCGTCATCCCGAGGAACGTGAGCCCGGCGATGAGCCACTCCATCGGGTGCCCCTCCTTCGGGAGGGCCTTGAGCATGTCGATGACCTTGGGGCTCACCTTCGCGCGGCGCGCGAGGTCGGCCTTGAAGGCGCCGAGCTGGTCGTCGTTGGGGAGCTCCTTGTTGAACAGGAGGTACACGACCGCTTCGGGGTCGAGGTACGCGAGGTCGGCGACGGGGTAGCCGACGTAGTGGACCCCCTCCATCGGATCCACGGAGGAGGTCCGGCAGGTCCCCACGGGGAACCCGCGCAGGCCCGTGTCGAGATGCTCCTCCGTGATCTCGAACAGCACCTTCTTCGCTTCAGCCATTGGCCACTCCGGTAAGCGGCACCTCTTAGCGGGCGGAGCCCCCCGGCGCCAGCATCCGCGGGCCCATCCACGCGCGGGCGCGAGGGGCGCGAGGGACGGTCCGCGCCGTGGCCCTGGCGGTCGCGACCGGATACACGTCCTCCCCCCTGAACGCTGCCCCCGAGGCATCCGATGAGCTGGCTCCTCACCTACGCCCGATCGACGATTGGCGCGAAGGTCATCATGGCCCTGACCGGGGCCGCCATGTACGGCTTCCTGATCGTCCACATGGCCGGCAACCTGCTGGTGTTCTGGGGCCCCGAGTACCACAACCACCACAGCTTGTTCCTGCACCAGATGGCCGAGGTCATCTGGCCGCTGCGCATCGGGCTGATCGTGTCGATCATCGCCCACATCTTCTCGTGGGTGAACCTGAAGGCGCGCTCGAGCAGCGCGCGCCCGGTGGCCTACCGGGTCAAGCAGAGCCGGGCCTCCACGATCTACTCCCGGACGATGGCACTCACCGGCCCGATCATCCTCGCGTTCGTGGTGGTGCACCTGCTCCAGCTCACCTTCGGCGTGATGCACGACGACTTCCGGGTGCAGGGCACCGTCGCCGGCTCCGTCGAAGCGGCCACGCCGCTCGCCTACCACAACACGGTCACGCTCCTCGCCCAGCCGGTCTGGGGCGTCGTCTACGTGGTCTGCAACCTGCTCCTCGGCCTGCACCTCTTCCACGGCGCCTACGCGATGTGCCGCACCCTCGGCCTGTCGGGTGACCGTCAGCAGGGGATCGCCTACGGCCTCGCCGGCGGCGTGACCGCCCTCATCGTCGGCGGCAACGTCGCGATCGCCGCCGCCATCCTCCTCGGCCTGGTGAAGTAGATGGACCTCAAGTCGCGCTTGCCCGAAGGCCCGATCGAGACCGCTTGGTCCCGACACAAGTTCCACATGAAGCTCGTGAACCCGGCGAACCGGCGGAAGTACTCCGTCATCGTCGTCGGGAGCGGGCTCGCGGGCGCGGCCGCCGCCGCCACCCTCGGGGAGCAGGGCTACAACGTCGCCTGCTTCTGCTTCCAGGACAGCCCGCGCCGCGCGCACTCCATCGCGGCGCAGGGCGGCATCAACGCCGCCAAGAACTACCAGAACGACGGCGACAGCATCTACCGGCTGTTCTACGACACCGTGAAGGGCGGGGACTTCCGCGCGCGGGAGCAGAACGTCTACCGGCTCGCCGAAGTGTCGGTGAACATCATCGACCAGGCGGTGGCCCAGGGCGTCCCGTTCGCCCGGGAGTACGGCGGGCTGCTCGCCAACCGCAGCTTCGGCGGCGCGCAGGTGAGCCGCACCTTCTACGCCCGCGGCCAGACCGGCCAGCAGCTCCTCCTCGGCGCCTACCAGGCGCTCGAGCGGCAGGTGGCGGGCGGCAAGGTCAAGATGTTCGCCCGGCACGAGATGCTCGAGCTCGTCGTGGTCGACGGGCGGGCCCGCGGCATCGTGGCGCGCTGCCTCGACACCGGCGAGGTCCAGAGCTTCGTGGCCGACGCGGTGTGCCTCGCCACCGGCGGATACGCCAACGTCTTCTACCTCTCGACCAACGCGAAGGGCTCCAACGTCACGTCCACGTGGCGGGCCCACAAGAAGGGCGCGCTCTTCGCGAACCCCTGCTTCACGCAGATCCACCCGACCTGCATCCCCCAGTCGGGCGACTACCAGTCCAAGCTCACGCTGATGAGCGAGTCGCTCCGCAACGACGGGCGCGTGTGGGTGCCGAAGAACCCGGCGGACTGCGGGAAGAACCCGAAGGACATCCCCGAAGAGGCGCGCGACTACTACCTCGAGCGCAAGTACCCGAGCTTCGGCAACCTCTCGCCGCGTGACATCGCCAGCCGCGCCGCCAAGCAGGTGTGCGACGAGGGGCGCGGCGTCGGCCCGGCGGTCGGCGGCGTGCGCCGCGGCGTGTACCTCGACTTCGCCGACGCGGTGAAGCGCCTCGGCAAGAGCGCCGTGTCCGAGAAGTACGGCAACCTCTTCGAGATGTACGACCGCATCACCGGCGAGGACCCCTACCAGGTCCCGATGCGCATGTACCCGGCGCCGCACTACACGATGGGCGGGCTCTGGGTGGACTACCACCTCATGAGCACCATCCCCGGCTGCTTCGTGCTCGGCGAGGCCAACTTCAGCGACCATGGCGCAAACCGGTTGGGCGCCAGCGCGCTCATGCAGGGCCTGGCCGACGGCTACTTCGTCATCAGCTACACGCTCGCGGACTACCTCGCCGGCGTGAAGCCGGGTGGGCTCGACACCGGCCACGCCGCGTTCAAGGACGCGGAGGGCGCGGTGAAGGCGCGCACGGACAAGTTCCTCTCCATCAAGGGCAAGCGCACGGTGGACAGCTTCCACCGCGAGCTCGGCTACCTCATGTGGGAGAAGTGCGGCATGGCGCGCAACCGCGCCGGCCTCACCGAGGCCCTCCAGAAGATCCCGGCCATCCGCGAGGAGTTCTGGCAGAACCTCACCGTGGCCGGGAGCGGCGCCGAGCTCAACCAGACGCTCGAGAAGGCCGGCCGCGTGGCCGACTTCCTTGAGTTCGCGGAGCTCATGTGCACCGACGCGCTCGACCGCGAGGAGAGCTGCGGCGGCCACTTCCGCGAGGAGTACCAGGACGACGGCGAGGCCAAGCGCAACGACGCCGAGTTCCAGCACGCCTCCGCCTGGGAGTTCCAGGGCGTCGGCACCGCGCCGAAGCTCCACAAGGAGCCCCTCGTCTTCAACTACGTCAAGCCGGTCACGCGGAGCTACAAGTGAAGCTCACCCTCAACGTCTGGCGCCAGAAGAACGGTCGCTCCAAGGGGAGCTTCGAGACGTACCAGCTCGACGGCGTCTCCGAGCACATGTCGTTCCTCGAGATGCTCGACGTGCTCAACGAGAAGCTCCAGACCGAAGGGAAGGAGCCGGTCGCGTTCGAGCACGACTGCCGCGAGGGCATCTGCGGGAGCTGCGGCTTCATGATCGACGGCCGGCCGCACGGGCCGATGCCGCGTACGACCGTGTGCCAGCTGCACATGCGCGTGTTCAAGGACGGCGACGAGGTCACCCTCGAGCCCTTCCGCGCCACCGCCTTCCCCGTCCTCAAGGATCTCGTGGTCGACCGCAGCGCGTTCGACCACATCGTCGCGGCGGGCGGCTTCATCAGCGTGAACACGGGCAACGCGCAGGACGCCAACAACATCCCCGTCCCCAAGCGCGCCGCCGACAAGTCCTTCGACAACGCCGCGTGCATCGGCTGCGGCGCATGCGTGGCGGCCTGCCCCAACGCGGCGGCCATGCTCTTCACGAGCGCCAAGATGCAGCACCTGAACCTGCTGCCCCAGGGCGAGCCCGAGAAGTACGAGCGCGCGAACAACATGGTCCTCCAGATGGACAAGGAGGGCTTCGGCCACTGCACCTGGCACGGCGAGTGCGCGGAGGCCTGCCCGAAGGGCATCCCGCTGACGAGCATCGCGGCGATGAACCGCGACTACACCGTGGCCAACGTGTTCCGCACCCCCCACGCTTCCGGCGAGGGCGAGGGCGGCTAGGCCTCCGGGGTCTTGGGGCGGGGGGGGGGGGGGGGGGGGGGGGGGGGGGGGGGGGGGGGGGGGGG
>CAYWGD010000016.1:0-87836 GCA_964457335.1 uncultured Enterobacteriaceae bacterium
GGGGGCGGCGCCGTGTGGTGGGGCTCCGGTGGGGGGGGGCCCCCAGGGGAGGACCCACCGGGGGGCCCCCACCGCGGTTCTCGGCGCCGCCCCCCCGGCCGAGCGCCCGGAGACCGGCCCCCCCGCAACGCCCCCCCCGACGTCGTGGGGCCCGTCGCCGATGCGGGCCTCCGCGCCGAGCTCGCCAGCGCCGTGGCCATGATGAAGGTCGCGCGCTGGCGGCCCGCCCCCGCGCTCGACGGACCCGCGCTCGCGTGGGAGCAGGCCATCGTCGAGGGGCACGCCACCCACCCCTGCCACCGCTCGCGCGTCGGGATGACCGTCGAGGACGCGCTCCGGTGGGCGGCGGAGCACCGCGGTCGCCCCACGCTGCTACACGTCCGCGGCGTGCCGCTGCGCGTGCACGGCCCCTTCCACGACCTCGTCCAGACCGACGCGATGCCCGTCCACCCCGGCCAGCTCGCCGCCCTCTGCGCGCGCTTCCCGGACCTCGTCGTGACGGGCGAGACCCGGTCGGCGTGGGCCCAGGCGGCGCTCCGCACCGTCTGCCCCGACGGCCTCGGCGTGCACCTGAAGCTCGCGCTCGCGGTCCAGACCACCTCCGCGCTCCGCACCATCTCGCCGCAGTCGGTCCAGAACGGGCCCCGGCTCTCCGCGCTCTTCACGGCGCTCGCGCCGCCCGTGCTGCACATCGTCGAGGAGCTCGCCTCCGCCGGTGCCGATCACCCCGACCCCGAGGTCGCGAAGCACCTCGCGTGTATCGTCCGCGCCGACCCCGAGCGCGCCTTCCCCGGCGATCGCTTCGTCGTGTGCGCGGCGCTCGTCGAGCGGGATGACGCCGGCGTGCCCCTCGCGCGCCACGTGTTCGGGGCCGATCCCCTCGCCGCCTTCGACCGCTACGTGGCGCTGCTCCTCGACGCGGTCGTCCCGATGATGCGCGACCACGGCGTCGCGCTCGAGGCGCACGGGCAGAACACGCTCGCCCGTTTCCGCGACGGCGCGCTCGTCGGCTTCGCCGTGCGCGACTTCGGCGGCGTGCGGCTCCACCGGCCGACGCTCCGCGCGTGTGGCCACGACGTTCCGCTCGCGGAGGGCTCGGCCCCCGACGCGCCGGACCTCGAGACCGTGTGGGCCAAGCTCCACCACTGCGTCGTCCAGCACCACCTCGGCGAGCTCGTCCGCGCGCTCGGCCTCGGGCCCGCCGGCTGGCGCGTGGTGCGCCGGCACGTCGACCGCGTGCTCCTCGGTGTGCCCGCCCACACCTTCTGGACCGCCCCCACGGCCCCCCACAAGTGCCTGCTCCGCATGCGGCTGGAGGGCCGCTACCGCGACTACCTCTACCGGCCCGCCCCGAACCCGCTCTTCGATGCCTGACGCGCGCGGGCCGGGCGAGGGCGCTCCGACGGGCGCCCCCATCGAGCGGCGGCTCCTCGCCGTGGCGGCGCTGCTGTCCGCCGCGGTGTCGCTCGGCGTGTTCGCGCTCCCGCTGCAGCTCGCCGCCCTCGGCGCGCGCGACGGGGCGCTCCTGGGCTGGAGCGGCCTCGCGTTCGGCGCGGGCGTCGGTGTGTCCGCGCTCGCCACGCCCGTCTGGGGCGCGCTCGGCGACCGCTTCGGGCGGCGCGCCATGCTCCTGCGGGCCGCGCTGGGGCTCGCGCTCTCGCAGGCCCTCCTCGCGCTCGCGGGGACACCCGGCGACGTGGTGCTCGGCCGCCTCGTGCAGGGCGCGCTCTCCGGCGCCATGCCCGCGGTGATGGCGCTCGGCAGCGCGCTCCCCGGCGAGCGGGTCGTCCGCTTCGGGCGGCTCGAGTCCGCGGGGCCGGCCGGGGCGCTCGCCGCGCCGGTCCTGGGGGCCGGGCTGATCGGGCTCGCCGGGCCGGCCGCGGCCTACGTCGGCGCGGCGGTGCTGGCGGCGCTCGCGGGCCTCGTCGCCCTCGCCCTCCCCGAGGCCCACCGTCGCGGCGAGGGGCGCCCCGGCGGCGCCCGCGCGCTGCTCGCCGTCCCCGCGGTGCGCGGGCTCCTCGCCGTCGCGCTCGTCGTCGAGGCCGCGCAGCAGCTCGTGGAGCTCGCCTGGCCGGTCCTCGTCGTGCGGCTCGCCCCCGACCCCGCGCTCCAGGCCGCCGTCCTCGCGGCCGTCGACGTGGTGGGGGAGGGCGCGTACCTCGTCGCGGCGCCCTGGCTCGGCGCGCGGGCCGCCGCGCACGGGACGGCGCTCGTCGCCCGCGGCTGCCTGCTCGTGTCGGCCGCCGCGGCCGCGGTCGCGCCGATGCTGCCGAGCGCGTGGCTCCTCGTGCCCGCCGCGGCCGGCTCCGACGGCGCCGCCGCGGGCATCCACCCGCTCCTGCAGGACCTCCTCTGCGAGGCCGCCGGCGAGGACGCCGAGTCCGCCGTGCTCGGCCTCGCGGCCAGCGCGCTCCGCGTCGGCTCCCTCGCGGGCTCCGCCCTCGCGCCGCTCGCCGCGGTGGTCGGCCTCCCGATCGCCGTCGGCGGCGCCGCCGTCGTGCTCGCCACCTGCGCCCTGGGGCTCCGCCCCGTCGCGGCGCCCACCCCGCCCGTCCCGGGATAGCTCGCACCGCCGGAGGCTCCGTTGCTCGGACTGCACTGGATCGCGCGCGCCGAAGGCTGCGACCCCGCCCGCCTCGCGGACGTGGCGCTCCTCGCCGAGCTGCTGCGCGCGCTCCCGGACCGCCTCGGCCTCACCCGCCTCGGGGAGCCCGTGGTCGGCGAGCAGGCCGGCGGCGGCGTCGCGGGGGTGGTCCTGCTCTCCGAGTCGCACGCGAGCCTGCACGCGGTGCCGGCGGAGGGCGTGCTCTTCGCCGACATCTTCTCGTGCGCGCCCTTCTCGCCGGAGGCGGCCGCCGCGCTGCTCACGCGCGCCTACGCGCCGTCGTCGATGGACCAGCGCCTCGTCGAGCGCGGCGGCGCCGAGGTCCCCGACGCGGCGATCCCGCCCGCCGGCACCGCGCGGGTGCACCGTCGCAAGGACGGACAGCTCGTGCTGCTCCAGTCGCTCGACGAGGACGGCCACGCCGTGGACTTCGAGGTCGACGCCGTGCTCTTCGACCGGCGGTCCGCGCACCAGCACGTGCTCGTCGTGGACACGCCGATGCTCGGGCGGGCGCTGTTCCTCGACGGCGTCATCCAGTCCGCCGCGCTCGACGAGGCCGACTACCACGCCGCGCTCGTGCGCCCCGCGCTCGCGGCCCACGCCGCGCCGCGCCGCGTGCTCGTCGCCGGGGGAGGGGAGGGCGCGACCGCGCGCGAGATCCTCGCGTGGCCGGGCGTCGAGCGGGTGCGGATGGTCGAGATCGACCCCGTGGTGGTCGAGGCCGCCCGGGGCGCGCTCCCGAGCTGGTCCGACGGCGCCTTCGACGACCCCCGGCTGGAGGTCGTGTTCGACGACTTCTTCGCCGTCCTCGACGCCGAGCGCGGCTGGGACGTGATCGTCGTCGACCTCGTGGACGAGGTGGTCGAGTGGCTCGAGGAGCGCGACCTCGCCCCGCGGCTCGCTCGCGCGCTCGCGCCCGGCGGCGTGGTGGTCGTGCAGTGCGGCGAGGTCGACCCCGCGGACGCCTCGGGCTTCGCGGACGCGCTCGCGGCGCTCGGGGCCACCTTCCCCGCGGCCGCGCCCTACCAGCGCTGGATGCAGAGCTTCGGGGCGGCGTGGGGCTTCGTGGTCTCGCGCCCGCCCGTCGACCTCCCCGAGTGGCCGGCCCTCTCCTGGCTCCCCGCGCCGGTCCGCCGCGCCATCGGGGCCCCGGAATGACCTGGACCGACCCCCGCCTCGGCCGCTGGAGCCGCACGAACCGCCTGATCGCCGACGCCGCGGCGCGCGCCGGCGCCACGGTCGAGGAGCTCTGCGACGTGCACACCGACGCGCTCCTCGCGATCCGGCGCGGCGGGAAGCGCGTGATCGTCGCCAAGACGCGGTCCCCGTTCCTGGGCGCGGTCGCCAACAAGCTCGCGAACAACAAGTACACGAGCGGCCGGCTGCTCGCGGCGGAGGGGCTCCCCGTCGTCGAGCGCGTGCTCGTCGAGGACCTCGCGGACGCCGCGCAGGCCGACGCCGCGCGCGCGGCGCTCGCCCGCTGGGGCACCGTGGTGGTCAAGCCGAACTGGGGCAACCGCGCGCTCGCCGTGACGAAGGGCGTGCGCGCGTGGGGGCAGCTCCGGCGCGCCGTGGCCGTCGCGCTCGACGCCGACGAGGACGAGGAGGCGCTCATCGAGCCGGAGCTCCGCGGGTGCAACCTGCGCGTGGCGGTCATCGGCGGCGAGGTCGTCGCCGCCTGCGTGATCGAGCGCCCGGTGCTGCGCGGGGACGGCGTCGCCACGGTCGCGGAGGCCGTCGCGGCGCTGAACCGCGACGCGCGGCGCGGCGTCGGCTGGCTGGACGGCGCGCCCACGCCGCTCGACCGCATCGAGCCCGACGACACCTGGCTCGCGACGCTCCGCGCGCGCGGGATCGCGCCCGACCGCCCCCTGCCAGTCGGGGCGGAGATCGAGGTGCTCCCCGAGGAGGCCGAGACCGTCGACGTCACCGACGCGCTCCACCCGCGCTGGCGGGACGTGGCCGCGCGCGCCTGCGCGACCCTCGGCGTGGACGTGGGCGGCGTGGACCTCGTGGTCGCCGACCCGGCCGCGGGCGACGTCGGCGCGCTCCTCGAAGTGAACTGCCTGCCCGCGCTCCACCTCCACGCGCTTCCCACGCGCGGCACGCCGCGCCCCGTGTTCGACGCCTTCGTCGCCTGGTGCCTCCGATGACCCGCCGCCCTCGCTGGGCCCACAGCGCCGGCCTCTTCCGCGCCGTGGACGTCGACGGCGACGCGGCGCTGCGCGCGCTCGGCTTCCCGGCGGGCACGGACACCGTGTTCCGCTTCGAGCCCCACGGCGTCTCCTGGGCCCGCGTCGCTACGGACGGGCGCGCCGCGCTCCACAGCTGGCCCGAGCACAACCTCGTCACCGTGGATGTGTATGCGCCCCGCGCCGTCGACCTCGCCGCGGCCCTCGCGCCGCTCGGCTGGGCCGCGCTCCCCGAGGGCCGGCCCGCCATCTGGGCGACCACCTGGGCGGGCGGCTACCGCGTGCGCCTCGCGATCGAGCGCGTCCTCTTCCATCGCCGGAGCGCGTGGCAGGAGATCCTCGTCGCGGACACGCCGGCGTTCGGCCGCGTGCTCCTGCTCGACGGCGAGCTCCAGTCCGCCGAGAGCGACGAGGCGACCTACCACGAGGCCCTCGTGCTCCCCGCCATGGCGGCCGTGCCCGCGGCGAGGCGCGTCCTGATCGTGGGCGCCGGCGAGGGGGCCAGCGCGCGCGAGGCGCTCCGGGCCGGCGCCGAGGAGGTCGTGCTCGTCGACATCGACCCCGAGGTCGTGGAGGCCGCCCGCCGCTGGCTCCCGAGTTGGCACCGCGGCGCCTTCGACGACCCGCGCGTCACCCTCCGCATCGGCGACGCCCGGGCCGCGCTCGCCGAGGGCGGCCCCTGGGACGTGGTCGTGCTCGACGTGTCGGACCCCACCGACGAGGGGCCGTCCCGCGGGCTCTTCACCGCGGACTGGTTCGCGGCCGTCCGCGCGAGCCTGGCGCCCGGGGGTGTCGCCGTCACCCAGGCGGGCGAGCTCTTCCGGCCCGACGCCGCCGACTTCCACGCGCTCGCGAGCGCGTTCCGCTCCGTGTTCCCCGACGCCGTGCCCTACGCCGTTGAGGTGCCGAGTTTCGGCGCCCACTGGGGCTTCGTCGTCTCCCGCCCGCCGTCCGGGGTCATCCCGGGCGGCGACGGCTGGGGGGCCGGGCGCTTCGAGCGGGCCCGCGCGTTGCCGCGCTGGGCCCGGTAGCCGCGGACTACTTCTTCGACTCCTCGGGCGGGAGCGCGCGCACCTCGAGCAGCTCGATCGCCGCCTCGGTGAAGCCTTCGCCCTCGAGCCGGACCTCGACGCCGTCCTGCCAGCGCTCGATGAGGTCGGGGTTCTCCTTCGACTGCTCCTCGAACGACGCCGAGGTCATGATGCGGTCGGCGCTCGTCTTGTCCTTCTTGTCGGCCTTGAGCACGCCGACCATGGTGCTGAACTCGGGCGGGATCCCGCCTTCGACGGCGATCTCCTTCGTCTCGATCACCTGGTCGTTCTTGTCCTTGATCGTGGCCAGGAGCTTCAGGTCCGTCATCGCGAACTTCGCGTCGTTCTGAATCAGGAACGTGAAGACGGTCACGTTCTTGTTGCCGCCCTCGGGCAGGAGCTGCCAGGAGCTGTTGCGCACGAAGACGTACCGATCCGGGTTGTAGAGCGGGTCGTGCGTGAGCTTGGTCTTCTCGTCGCCGAAGTAGTAGGCGGGCACGACGTCGTCGACCTTGGCGTAGCCCTCCTTGCCGTCGGCGCGGAGCCGGTACCACTTGCCGCGCTTGGCGAGGAGCTCGGCCTTGGCGTTCTTCACGAGGGGCGCGACGACGCTGCTGCTCTCGCTCGCCTCGGCGTGGAGCTGGCCGTTCTCCGCGGTGACGAGCACCTCGGAGTAGGAGAGCGCCTTCTTGATGTCGAGGCTGCCCGGCTGCGGGATCGTGGCGCGGAGCGACAGCGCGTAGGACCAGGCGCCGGCGGCGACGAGGGCGAGCAGCGCGGCGGCGCCCCACTTCACGACCGGGTTCATCTCCTTCGCGGGCGCGGCGTCGGCGTCGATCTCGAGGTCCGCCCGGAGCGACGTCTTGAGCTCGGGAACCTCGAGCGCGTAGATCCACTCGGCCGCGCCGGGGGGCTGCACGATGTCCCCGGCGGTCAGCTCGCCCTGCTTCGCGAGCCGCTTCAGCTCGTCCATGTTTCCAGCGCTGAACTGGTGGCCACGCGCGTTGATCATCCACCGGGACATTTCGGCACCTTGCTGTGGTGGTCGCGAAGTACCGGAAGCATGGGAGGGCGTCAAGCGCGGCCCGACCCGGTTGACCGAGGCTTGACCCCCGACTACCTTGCCCGACTTCCGGGTCGTCGTGCCGTTCAAACCCCTTCGTCTATTGATCGCGTATGACGACGCGCGCGGCTGGTGCGGCGCCGTCGTCCCCCGCATGAAGCAGATGCTCGAGGAGCGCGCGTTCGTGGTCGACACGCACGTGATCGGCGGGGAAACGCCGGATCTCGAGCCATACGCCGGCGTCGTCCTCGGCGCGCCGATGCTCGGGAGCGGCGTGCGACCCGCGACGGTGCCCTCGTCGGTCGACGGCTTCCTGTCGGCCGCCGAAGGTTTCGACGAGAAGAAGGTCGCCGTCTTCAGCGTGTTCACGGCGCTGCCGGGCACCATGACCGACGCGCTCAAGCAGAAGGTCGGCGAGCTCGGGGCCGAGGTGGTGGCCGAGTACGCCTACTGGCGGCTCAGGCCGCAGGCGGGGGAGCACGTCATCCCCGCGGAGTGCATGATCCGCATCCGCTGATCACTCGCGGGTGCAGGCCTCCTCGTCGTAGTCCGCCCGCCAGAGCAGGTCGTCGGCGGGCCAGTGGTAGCCGAAGACCATGCACATCTCGTCGTCCGCCGTGGGGCCGAAGCCCACGGGCTCGTCGCCGTCGTTCGTCCACGAGCAGGTGAAGCGGAGGCCGTCGCCGGCGCTCACCTCGACCGGGGGCGCGAACCACGCCGTCTCGGGGTTGCTCCACCGGTCGGTGGAGAGGAGCTCGGTCGCCACGCCGTCGTGCACCTTCTCCGCCGCGAACGCGCGCCCGCGCTGGTGCATGTGCGGCGTGAGCGAGAGGACGCTCGCGTCGCGCGGGAAGGTGCACGTCGTCGTGAGCGTCTGCTCGCCGTGCGCGGGGATGTCGATGCCGAGGAGGCTCCCCATCGCGTAGAGGCGCGCGGCCTCCGGCTCGGTGGCCGGGTCCGCGAAGTGCAGGTTCACGAAGAGCTCGCCGGTGATCTCGGCGTCGCCGGTGTTGAGCAGGTGGTAGTTCACCATCAGCGGCTGGTTGGCGGGGAGGGGCACCGCGACGCCGTCGGGGAAGTGGATCGACTCTTCCGTCACGCCCGTGGAGCTCGCGAAGATCGGCTCGGGGACGTTGGTGTAGTCGGCCATCACGTCCTCGGGGATGCCGAAGCAGGGCTCCTCGTCGGTGCGGGCCTCGCCGCCCGCCTCGACGTGGGCCTTCACGAGCATGGCGTGGTGGAGCCCCGGCCGGGAGACGAGCTCGATCGCGCGGATCCAGGCGTCCTCGGTGTTCGCGGCGGGCAGGTAGAGGCAGCGCTCGCGCTCCTCGCCCGGGGCCAGGGTCACCGCCGGGACGTGCAGCTGGACGCCGTCCGCCGGGGCCTCGGGGGCCTCGAACGGGGCGGCGGTGTCCGCGGGGGCGGCGGTGTCGGGGCCAGCCGAGCAGCCGAGCAGGAGCAGGAGCATGGCGCGAGGCTATCCGAGACAGCCGCGCTCGCCGAAGAGCAGCTCCCACTGGCGGCGGTCGTGCGCCGGGAGGATGACGAGGTCGGGCTCGGCGCGGTGCAGCTGCCAGAGGTGCTGGATCTGCACGTCGTTGGCGGCGTGGTCGCTGTCGAAGCTCGACGCGAGCGCGCCCTTGGGCTCGCGCGCCTCGTAGCCCTCCCGCACCCACACGGTGTCCCCCACGAGCAGCGCGCGGCGCCCGTCCCCGAGCCGCACGAGCAGGCCCACGCTGCCGGGGGTGTGGCCGGGCATGGGGACCACGTAGGCGGAGCCGTCCCCGAAGAGGTCCCAGGAGCGCGGCCAGGGGCCCACGGCGGGCCCCTCGAAGGGGATCACCTTCGCGCGCGCGACGAGTCCGCGCGCCTCGGTCCGCAGGATCGGGCTCGGCTCGCCCGCCGCGCCGGCCTCGGCCTCGGCGATCTCCTCGGCGGGCACCCACACCGGCACGTCGGGCAGGTCGAGGAGCCCGCCGAGGTGGTCGTAGTGCCCGTGCGTCGCGATGGTGCCCGTGAGCCGGTCGGGCTCCACGCCCGCGGCGCGCAGCGCGTCGGCGGGGCTCGCGACGCGGACCCAGTCCTTCGCCGAGGAGCGCGCGAGGAAGCCGAACAGCCCGGGGATCTCGCGGAGGTGGGCCTCGAAGTCCGCCGCCATGCCGCCGTCCACGAGCCAGGTGCCCGCCGGGTGGATCAGCAGGAGCCCGCTCTGCGTGCTCGGCACCGTGCCGCGCAGGGCCCCGTGCGCGACCACCACGGAGCCGGGCAGCGTCCCGGTGGCCATCTCCACGCGGCAGACCCGAAGGGCCGGGGGAGGGGTGTTGAGCGCGGGGGCGTGCGCGCCCTCGGGGACCGCGGCATCCGTGGGGAGCTCGGCCGTCGCGTCCAGGGCCGGTGATGCCGCGACGGTGGCCTCGGTGACCGCCGCCTCCGTGACGGGCGCCGGCCCGGGGGGCGCCGGGAGCGGCGGGAGCGGCGGAATCGAGCCCGTGGGCTCGGGGATGTGGTGGGCGCAGGCCAGCAGGAGGAGCAGCATGGCCGCTGCTAACCGCCTGGTCGCGCCGCCGGTCAGGACACCTTGGCCGCTTCCAGGTCGCCGGCCAGGGCCCGCCCCGTCCAGCTCGCGGGCACCGCCATGATCTGCTCGGGCGTGCCCTGCGCCACCACCTCGCCGCCGTGCTCGCCGCCCTCGGGGCCCATGTCGAGCACGTGGTCGGCGTGCCGGACCACGTCGAGGTGGTGCTCCACCACGATGAGGGTGTTCCCGGCGTCCACGAGGTGGTCGAACACCTGCACGAGCTTCTCCACGTCCGCGAGGTGCAGCCCGGTCGTGGGCTCGTCGAGCACGTAGACGCAGCGCTTCTGCCGCGCGGCGAGCCCGCACGCGAGCTTGACGCGCTGCGCCTCGCCGCCCGAGAGCTCCGTCGCGGGCTGCCCGAGGCGCAGGTAGCCCAGGCCCACGTCCACGAGCGCCTGGAGCGGGCGCGCGATCGAGCGGTGCGCCGCGAACAGCTCCAGCGCGTCGTCCACGCGGAGGTCGAGCACGTCCGCGATCGAGAGGCCCTTCCACCGCACCTCGAGCGTCTCGCGCGCGTAGCGGCGGCCGGAGCAGGCGTCGCAGCGCACCCACACGTTCGAGAGGAAGTGCATCTCCACGAGCTCGCTGCCGTAGCCCCCGCACACCGAGCAGCCGCCCTGCTTCGTGTTGTACGAGAAGCGCGACACGTCCCACCCCCGCTCCTTCGCGAGGTTCGTGGTCGCGAAGAGCGCCCGGAGCGGGTCCATCACGCCGGCGTAGGTGGCGGGCGTGGACCGCGGGCTCCGCCCGAGCGGGCTCTGGTCCACCACCGCGAAGGACCACTCGCCCTCGGGGAGCGTCACCTGCGCCGCCACGTCCCGCCCCTCGAGCGCGCCCACGAGGAGGTCCATGATCAGCGTGCTCTTGCCGGACCCGCTCACGCCGGTGACGGCCACGAGCGCGCCCGTCGGCACGTCCACGTCGAGGTTGCGCAGGTTGTGCCGCGTGGCGCCGCGGATGCGGATGGGCGGGCCGCCCGGCCGCCGGGTGGCGGGCACGGGGATGCCGCGGTCGCCGCGCAGGTACGCCCCGGTGATGCTCGCGGGCCCGAGCTGCATCGGCGGCGCCGACGCGAGCACGCGGCCGCCGTACTCGCCGGCCCCCGGGCCGAGGTCGATCACGTGGTCCGCGCGCCGGATCGTCTCCGGGTCGTGCTCCACCACCACGAGCGTGTTCTCGTTCGCCGCCAGCTTCTCGAGCGTGTCGAGCAGCCGCGCCGTGTCGCGCGGGTGCAGGCCGATGGTCGGCTCGTCGAGCACGTAGATGACGCCCGTGAGGCCGCCGCCCAGCTGCGACGCGAGGCGGATGCGCTGCGCCTCGCCGCCCGAGAGCGTGTCCGCCGTGCGGCCGAGCGTGAGGAAGCCGAGCCCCACCGCCGCGAGGAAGCCGAGCCGCGCCCGCACCTCGCGCAGCGGCTGCTCGGCGATCCGCGCCTCCATCGCGTGCAGGGAGAGGCCCCCGAACCAGGCCCGCGCCTCGTCGACCGTCATGGCGGCGATCGCGCCGAGGCCGCGCCCCGCGAAGCGCACCGCGAGCAGCTCCTCCCGGAGCCGGCCGCCCTTGCACCCCGGGCACACGACGTACACGCTGCCGAGCAGCTGCCGGCCGAGGCCGTCGCACGCAGGGCAGGCCCCGAGCCAGTGGTTGAAGCTGAAGTGCCGCGGCGTCAGCGGCTCGGCGTGGATCCGCCCGTGCTCAGGGCACTCCGCGAGCTGGGAGAGCGGCACCGTCGCGTGCTCGCCCACGAAGCGCGCCCGGCCCTGCCCGAAGCGGTAGGCGGTGCCGACCGCCTCCGCGACACGCGCGCGGTCGACCGTGGTCGGGTCGAAGCGGTCCACGACCACTTCGGCGACCTTCTCGAGCTCCTCGAGGTCAACCTCCTTGTTCTTCACCCACGCCCGCGCGAAGCCCTGCTCCCGCAGCCACGCCGCCTTCGTGCCCCGCGGCATCTTCGCGACGAGCCGGCCCTTCCCCGGCGCGAGCCGCGCGAGGTGGTCCGCCGCGCCGCTCGGGCCGAAGGCCCGGATCTCCTGCCCGCAATGCGGGCAGTGGGGGACGCCGAGGTTCGCCCAGAGGAGGCGGAAGTGATCCTGGAGCTCGGTGATCGTCGCGACGGTGGAGCGCGCGTTCCCGCCCGAGTTGCGCTGGTCGATCGCGATCGACGGCGCGAGGCCCCGCACGGCGTCGACCGGCGCCCGATCCAGCCGGCCGAGGAAGCGCCGCGCGTAGGTCGACAGGCACTCGACGTAGCGCCGCTGCCCCTCGGCGAAGATGGTGTCGAACGCGAGGGAGGTCTTGCCGGAGCCCGACACGCCCGTGATGACGGTCATCTTCCCGCGGGGGAGGCGCACATCCACGCCCTGCAGGTTGTTGCGCCGGGCGCCGCGGATCTCGAGGTCGGTGCCGCCGGCGCCGTACGCCGAGGGTGGCCGCTCGGCCGCGAAGGCGACCGGCTTGCCGCCGAGCTCCGGGAGCGCCGCCAGGACCTTCCCGGTCGGCGTGTCCGTGCGCGCGATCTGCTCGGGCGTGCCGACCGCGAGGATGCGCCCGCCGCGCCGCCCGCCCTCGGGGCCGAGCTCCACGAGCAGGTCCGCGGCCTTCACGAGGTCGGTGTTGTGCTCGATCACGAGCACGGTGTGCCCGGCGTCCACGAGCGCCTGGATCGCGCTCACCAGCACGCGCACGTCCTGGAAGTGCAGGCCCGTGGTCGGCTCGTCGAGCAGGTAGACCGTCCGCCCGATCTTCTCCGTGCCGATGGCGCCGCGCTTCTTGACCGGCGGCCGGTGCAGCTCCGACGCGAGCTTGAGCCGCTGGGCCTCGCCGCCCGAGAGCGTCGTGGCGGTCTGCCCGAGGTGCACGTAGCCGAGCCCCACCTGCCGCATCGTGGAGAGGATGCGGTGGAGCTTCTTGTGGGCGGAGAAGAAGTCGACCGCCTCGTCGACGGTCATCTCCAGCACGTCGGCGATGCTCTTCCCCTTCCAGAGCACCTCCAGCGTCTCCCGCGTGAAGCGCCGGCCCTGGCACGTCTCGCAGGGGATCTCCACGTCGGCCAGGAAACTCATCTCGATCGTGCGGACGCCCGCGCCCTCGCACGCCTCGCAGCGGCCGCCGGCCACGTTGAAGCTGAACTGGCCCTTCGCGTAGGCGCGGAGCTTCGACTCCGGGAGCGAGGCGTACAGGTCCCGGATCAGGTCCCACGCGCCCGAGTACGTCGCGGGGTTCGACCGCGGCGTCCGCCCGATGGGCGCCTGGTCGATCTCGATCACCTTGTCCACGAGGTCCGAGCCCACGAGCGACCCGTCCGCGAGGCCCTTCTCGATGACCTCGAAGAGCAACGTCGACTTCCCCGACCCGCTCACGCCCGTGAAGACCGTGAAGGTCCCGAGCGGGAGGTCGAGGTCGACCCCCTGGAGGTTGTGCGCCGTGGCGCCGCGCACGCGCAGGCAGCCGCCGTCGCCCTTCCGGCGGTTCGCGGGGAGGGGGATCGTGTCCTCGTCGCGCAGGTAGCGCGCCGTGGCCGTGTCGAGCCCGATGAAGCGCGACGGGTGCCCCTGCCCGACGAGCTGCCCGCCCAGCCGGCCCGCGCCGGGGCCGATGTCGACGATGTGATCGGCGCACTCCATCGTCTCGCGGTCGTGCTCGACCACGACCACGGTGTTGCCCGCGTCCCGGAGCGCCACGAGCGCGTCGAGGAGCTGCCGGTTGTCGCGGGGGTGCAGGCCGATGCTGGGCTCGTCGAGCACGTAGGTGACGCCCTGCAGCCCGCTCCCGACGCAGGCCGCGAGCCGGATGCGCTGGGCCTCGCCGCCCGAGAGCGTGCGCGCGCTCCGGTCGAGCGAGAGGTAGCCGAGGCCGACGTGCTCGAGGAAGCCGAGCCGGTCCCGGATCTCCTTGAGGACGCCCTCGCCGATCTCGAGCTCGGTGCCCGAGAGCGCGACGCCGTCGAAGAACGCCTGGGCGTCCTCCACGGTCATGCCGATGGCCTCGTGGATGCCCTTGCCGCGGAAGTCCACGGCGAGCGCGATCGGGTTCAGCCGCCGGCCGGCGCACGCGGGGCACCGCTGCGCGTCCTTCGCGTCCCGCGGCGCGGGCACGAGGCGCTTGCCGGCCTGCACCACCTGCCCGATGCCCATACACGTCGGGCAGGCGCCCTGTGGCGCGTTGAACGAGAAGAGGCGCGGCTCCATCTCCGGGATGGAGATCCCGTGGTCGGGGCAGGCGCGCTCGATGGCGTGCAGCGTGTAGGTCTCCCCCTCCGGGAGCGCGAGCAGCACGCTCACGACGCCCTCGGCGAGGCGCAGCGCCCGCTCGATCGCCTCGACGAGGCGCGGCCGGTCCGAGAGCGAGAGCGTCAGCCGGTCGACGACGAGCTCGATCGTGTGCTTCTCGTAGCGGGCGAGCTGGATCGGCTCCTCGAGCAGGCGCACCTCGCCGTCGATCCGCGCGCGCAGCCACCCGTCCTTCGTCCACTTCTCGAGCTCGGCGCGGTACTCGCCCTTGCGGTCCCGCACCACCGGCGCGAGCACGTGCGCCCGCCGCCCCTCGGCCTCGCGCAGGAGCTGGTCCGCGAGGTCCCCCGGGCTCCGCCGGGCGATGGCCCGCAGGCAGAGCGGGCAGCGCGGCGTCCCCAGGCGCGCGTAGAGGAGCCGCAGGTGGTCGTAGATCTCGGTGATCGTCCCCACGGTCGAGCGGGGGTTGCGGTTCACCGTCTTCTGGTCGATGGAGAGGGTGGGGGAGATGCCCTCGACCCGCTCCACGTCGGGCTTCTCCATCTGCCCGAGGAACTGGCGCGCGTAGGGGGACAGGCTCTCCAGGAAGCGGCGCTGCCCCTCCTGGTAGAGCGTGTCGAAGGCGAGCGAGCTCTTGCCGCTGCCGCTCACGCCGGTGACGACGATCAGCGCGTCACGGGGCAGATCGAGGTCGATCCCGCGCAGGTTGTGCTCGCGGGCGCCTCGGATGATGATGGTGCCGGGCATCGCCGACTGCTAACCGGATACTGCACGGGTGTACAGGCAACACCCGGCGATCTCGCGGCGGCCGGACCGCCCGGTCCCGCCCGCGCTCGTCACAAGCCGGCGCCCGAGTAGAACCAGACGCGCCCGTCGCCGCTGCCGGTCCCGTACGCCCCGTAGGCGCCGGCGACCAGGTCGGTGACGCCGTCGTCGTCGAGGTCGCCGGAGGACACGGTGTAGCCGAGCTTGCCGTCGGCGGGGCCGCCGGTGATCGAGATGAAGGCGTCCGCGTCGGTGAGCGCCCCGCTCACGTCGGCGCCCCGGAACAGGAACACGCCGGCGTTGGTCGCGCCGACGAACAGGTCCTTCGCCTTGTCGCCGTCGATGTCGTCGGTGAGCTCCACGGAGACCGCGAACGGCGACGCGGTGGCCCCGTAGATGTACCCCTTGGCGTCGGTGGTCGCGTACTCGCCGCTCCAGCGCGTCGTCCCCTCGAACACCCATGCGATGCCGTGCGCGCTGTCGTAGTTGTGCGTGGCGGCCACGAGCTCGCCGTAGCCGTCGCCGTCGAGGTCCCCGACCTCGAGCTGGTAGCCCATGTAGACGAGGCCCATGCCGGTGGGCGCGCGGATCACCGCGTCCTCGTCGCCGGGCAGGGCGAGGCTGGAGGCGAAGCGGCCGTCCGAGTAGAGCACGTACACGGCGCCCGGGGCGTCGGCCCCCGCCATGCCGTCGTACACGTCCGTGATCGCGAGGTCGCCGAGGCCGTCCCCGTCGAGGTCGCCGATCGCCACGTCGCCGCCGCCGAACCACGCGCTCGAGCCGGCGATCTCGACGTGATCCGCGGTGTCCCCGTCGGTGAGGCGGGTCGCGTCGCCGTAGATCAGCGCGGCGCCGCCGGTGCGGGCGGAGAGGACGTCGCTGAAGCCGTCGCCGTCGGCGTCCCCGACGGCGATCTCGCTGCCCAGGCCCCAGGAGGAGTCCGCCTCGATCGTCACGTCCGCGCGGACGCTGCCCCCGTCGGTCCAGCGGGTGCCGTCGCCCCAGAGGAGCTCCACCGAGGTGCGGCCCGCGGGGTCGGTGCCGACCCACGCGACCTCGTTGTAGCCGTCGCCGTCGAAGTCGCCGCCGAGGTCCCAGTCGTACTTCGCGTAGTCGGGCTCCTGCTCGGGGGGCACCGTGGCCGCGTACGAGCCCGGTCCGAAGGACAGGCCGTAGATGAGGGTCACCGCGGGGGTGCGGCCGCTCCCGCCGCCCCCGCTCGACGAGCTCCCGTAGGAGGAGACCACGAGCAGGTCGACCACCCCGTCGCCGTCGATGTCCCCCGTGGGCGCGAGCGCGTAGCCCAGCCACTGGCTGCCCCCGCCGGTCCAGGTGGTGTAGGCGTCGGCCTCCGCGTCGTAGGCCCCGCCCACCACCTCGGGCGCGGTGTCGGTGTCACCCGTCTCGCCGGTGTCCGTGTCACCCGTCTCGCCGGTGTCCGTGTCACCGGTCTCCCCCGTGTCGGTGTCACCGGTCTCCCCCGTGTCGGTGTCACCGGTCTCCCCGCTGTCGGTGTCACCGGTCTCGCCGCTGTCGGTGTCCGTATCGGTGTCGGTGTCGGTGTCCGCGTCCCCCTCGGCGGTGTCGTGACCGACGGCGGTGTCGTCGCCGCCGGTGTCGGCGGGGTCGGAGGCGCAGGCGAGGAGGAGGAGCAGCATCGGGAGACTCCGGGCGGGAGCGCACGATCACCGGCTCCCCGGGGCCGCCCAAGGAACGATTCGTTACAGTCCGCGTCAGCCGGCGAAGAAGCCGCGCATCGCCGCGACCATCCGCGCGTGGTCCCCCGTTCCGCACATCTCGCGCGCCGAGTGCATCGACAGCATCGGGTTCCCCACGTCGACCGCGCGCACGCCGAGCCGGGCCGCCACGAGCGGGCCCACCGTGGAGCCGCACGCGAGGTCGGAGCGGTTGACGAACCACTGGTAGGGCGCGTCCGCGTCCTCGCAGAGCCGCAGGAACATCGCCGCGCCGTCGGCCTCCGTCGCGTAGCGCTGGGAGGTGTGCTGCTTGATCACCGGGCCCGCGTTGAGCTTGGGCATGTGCTCGCCGTCGTGCTTGTCGCCGAACGCGGGGTGGACCGCGTGGGCCATGTCGGAGCTCACGAGCCAGGTCTGCGTCAGCGCGCGCGAGAGCCCGCCCGCGTCGTCGCCCGCGGCGTCCCGCACGATCCGCCCGAGCACGTGCTCGAGCCAGCCGCTCTGGGCGCCGCGCTCGCTCGTGGAGCCGATCTCCTCGTGGTCGAAGAGCGCCAGCACCGCGGTGGACGCCGGGTCGCCGAGCTCCACCGCCGCGAGCAGGGCCTCCAGGCCCGCGTGGCAGCTCCCGAGGTTGTCGAGGCGCGCGGAGTGCAGGAACTCGCCGTTCACGCCCGACACGGCGGCCGGCGTGAGGTCGTAGAGCCCGAGGTCCCAGGTCAGGATGTCCTTCGCCTCGGAGCCGATCGCCTCGCCGAGGAGCGCGCGCAGCGGATCCGCCGACTTGTCCTCGGAGAGCGCGAACAGCGCGGGGAGGTGGTTCTGGGCGTTGAGCTTGAGCCCCTCGTCGTTCACGCCGCGGTTGAGGTGGATCGCGAGCGTCGGGATGCGGCAGAGCGGGCGCCGGAGGTCCACGAGCGCGGCCCGCTGGCCCTTCCCGTCGCGCAGGATCACGCGCCCGGCGATGCCGAGGTCGCGGTCCACCCAGGTGGCCTGCTGCACGCCGCCGTAGGGCTCCACGCCGAGGCGCACGTAGCCGTGGTCGTGCCGGTACGGCCGCGGCTTGATGCGGAGGTTGGGCGAGTCGGTGTGTCCCGCGATCATGCGGAAGCCGGCCTCGGCGGGGTTGCGCCCGCCGACCCGGAACGCGACGAGCGAGCCGCCGCGCAGCACGTAGCGGCGCGCCCCCGCGGGGAGGCGCTCGGGGGCCGCGGTCTCGTCGAGCGCCGTGAAGCCCTTCTGCTCCAGGAGGTCCGCCGCGACGCGCGCGGCGTGGAACGAGGTCGGCGAGGCGTCGAGGTAGGCGCGGAAGCGATCGACGATGGCGTCCATGGGCGGGGCTCCGTTGCCGGGCCTCTTATCGCCGTCGGCGCGCCGCCGCGGCCTACTCGTCGACGACCGAGAGGAACATCTCCGCGATCGCGGTGTGGCCGGCGTCGTTGGGGTGCTCGCACGTCAGGTCGAGCCAAAGCGCGTTGTCCGACCCGCGGTTGCACCGGCTCGTGGTGTCCGCGGCGTTGTACCCGTGCCCGCAGAACTGCTCGCCGAGGAACACCATGTCCGTGCCCGTCTCCACCGCCATCTGCAGGTAGCTCTCCTGCGCCTCCGCGAGGATCGACCACGTGATCGGGTCCTGGAGCGGCGCGTCGAGCCCGATGAGCTGCGCCCCGGGGCACTCCGACACCTCGGCGGCCCCGTCGGCGTCGGTGAAGTCGTAGGTGTTGGCGAACACGAGGTACACCCCGTTGGGGAACTTTCCGGGCTCCACGATCCAATCCACCGCGTCGCGCAACAGTTGGGTGGCCTCGGTGAACGTGGCACGGAGCGTGGCCTCGTCCACGCCGGCGTTCACGTCCTCGAGCAGCGAGTAGATGTCGTTGCCGCCGATCGTGAGGACGATCAGCGTGACCTTTTCGCGCTCCGCCTCGGGGATGCAGGTCTCGAGCTGCATGTGGGGCTCGAGCAGGAGGTCGTCGGTGCGCGCGCCCCACCTGGCGCAGGAGGAGAAGTCGCCGGAGTCCTGTGTGTAGACGACCCCGTCGAACAGGTCGACGTTCTCCCACTCCCAGGCCGGCGCCTCCAGCCCGAACCGGGTCGCCAGCTCGTCGGCGAGCTGGTTCCGGTACCAATCCTCGGCGGCGGTGGGCGGTGAGCCGACCGTGATCGAGTCGCCGATGAACACGACCCGCTCCACCCCGACGATGTCCTGGTGGTTCGTCCCCATGCAGTGCGAGCCCATCACCGGCGCGAACTGGTCGTAGTCCACCGGCGCGGCGCCGTCCCACAGGTCGGCGAAGCAGTCGGCGGCGGTCACCGGCACGGAGGATCCCCCGGTGTCTCCGCTGTCGCCGGTCTCGGCGGGCGGGGCGGTGTCTCGGGTGTCACCGGTCTCCGGCGCCGCGGTGTCGACCGGCGGGGCCGTGTCCTCGCGCGCCGTGTCCGCGGCGGTGTCGACCGGGCCGGTTTCGTCGGCGGGTGGGGCGTCGGCCGGAGGCTTCGCGGCGGGGGGCTGCGCGCAGGCGGCGAGGAGGAGGAGGGCGAGGCGCATGGGCGTGCTCCGCGGCGGATTCTACGCGGAGGAGCGACCCTTGGGGAAGGTGCGAGGCGCGCGCGAGAAGACGTGCGCGTGCCGTCGGCGCGCCCGCCCGGTAGGTTCGCGCCATGCTCCCGCTCGCCCTCCTGCTCGCCGCGTGCGCGCCCGCCTCCGACGTGAAGACGCCGCCCGGCGACACCGACGCCGACACCGATGCGGACACCGACTCCGACTCGGACACCGACACCGACACCGACACCGACACCGACACCGACGCGGTCGCCCCCGCCACCGACGGCACGCTGGACCTGCCCTTCTCGCTCGACGCCGAGGGCGCGGGGGCCGACCGCGTGGACGCCGTCACCCTCCTCGACGCCGCGGGCACCGTCGAGCTGGACGGCGTCTCCCACGTCGCCGTAGCCTACCAGGACCACGACTGGGGCTCGACCGGCTACCACCTGTACGACCTGATCTCCGTCGCCGACGACGGCTCCAACCTCGCCGTCACCTACCTCTACTGCCAGGACGGCGGCCTGCCCTACGCCTACACCGAGAGCTTCCTCCACCCGATGGATTGGGAGGTCACGTCGGGCACTTGCGAGGGTGGCACGACGAGCTCGGTCGCGAACGTCGACCTGCCAGCGCTCACCACGCGCCCGCCGGCCTTCGATCCGGGCGTGCGCATCGACGGCGCCGACGTCGCCTGGGACGGCTCCGAGGGCCGCGTCACGCTCGACGGCGTGGAGCGCGCGCTCCACCCCTTCAACACCGTGGATTGTTCCGACTGCCCCGGCGGCCCCTGGCTGGAGGTCCACAGCCTCCTCGACGGCGCCGACGACGCCTGCTTCGGCATCCTCTACCTGTACCCCGACGATCCCAGCTTCGTGCAGGTGTCGTACACCCTCTGCCTGCCGAGCCTGTCACGCCCCACCGCGTCGCTCGCCGCCGATTGGACCGGCGGGCCCGGCGTGGCGCCGCGTCCCCCCGGCCTGTTGCGCCCGCCGCCGGAGCGGGTGCGTCCGGGGCCTGCGGAGCGATAGGCCGGCTCGCTTCGATCTCCGGGCAGCCGGCTCCGCCGCTGCGGCGAGGTCGGTGCCCGGGAGGTGCGTTGGTGGCTCGGGTGCCGAGGCGCGTCCACCCCCGGGCGCGTCAACGCTCCGGTGCCGTCAGGGCCAAAAACGCGGCTGCCGGCGTGAGCGCCGGAATCGGTGCCTGCCGGAAGCCCCGCGGATCCCGCGTGGCGACGAGGTCGCAGCCCGCGGCCGTTCCCGCCGCGGCGCAGACCGCGTCCTCGAAGTCGGACCAGCCTAGCGCGAGGGCCTCCCGAAGGACCTCTTCCCCGACGGGCGCGATCCCGAACACGCCGAGCACGTCGCCGACGCAGCGCTCCGCGAACGGCCGGCCGCGCGCCTTCGAAACGAGGTAGTGCAGCGTCGGGACGGTGTGGGCGGCAAGCAGCCCTTCGGCCTCCCCATGCTCGATGAGGGCCCAGAGGGCGGCCGAGTCGTGGACGTGGGGCTCGCGCTCGAGCAGCACGTCCAGGACCACGTTCAGGTCGACGAGGGCTCGTCGCATCCGTACTTCCGGGCCAGGTGCTCCCGGTAGTCGGCGAGCTCGGCGCCGCGCAGGGATCCACGGAGGCGGTCGAGGACCGGCGCGGAGGCCCCGCGCGGGCGCCTCGACGCGACTGCCGCGAGAAATGCCTCTACGAGCTGGGAGACCGACGTACCCGTCTCCGCCGCGTACTCCTTCGCCGCCTCGACGACCTCGGGATCCACGCTCAACGTCAACTTCGTAGCCATACGTATCCTTGACGGAAGAGGTATACGTATCGGACCGGCGCGTCAAGCGGCCGTGCTCACCGCCTCATCCAACTCGGGCTCCCCCACACCCACTCCGTGTCGTCCGCGCCGCCGTCCACGCAGTCCGCCGGGTTCACGATCGCGCCGTCCAACGCGACGGCGACGTAGAGCCACGCGGGCACCTCGGCGGCGGGCACGGTGAGCGTCCAGGTCGAGCCCGACGGGGTCAGGGCGCGCCGGCCGAAGGGGCCGGGCCCCACAAGCTCGACCCCGGTGACGGCAGCGGCCTGCTCGGTTGGCAATGACACGGCCACGTCGAGATCCAAGTCCGCGCCCAACACGACCTCCTCCCCGAGCCCGCCGAGCCGCGCGCCGCCGGCGGACCACGCCACGTCCAGGGCGACGGCGGGGCCCGACGTGCCGTACACCCGCCGGGCCTGGAAGGCGGCGAGGAGCGCCTCGCGGGAGAGGGGCTCGTCCTCGGGGAGGACGGCCATGGTCAGGCCCCCGCCGTAGGGCTGGTCGGTGCGGACGAGGTCGAGCGCGCACACGTCGCCGGGCAGCGTGTCGTGGCTGTCCGTGCCGGCGACGAAGCCCATGCGGAGCGCGAGGCCCTCCGGGTCGAGCGCGGTGGGGACCGTGCCGGCGGGTCGGGTGCCCGCCCAGGGCGGGTCGAAGCCGTCGTCCAGCGCGCTCCCGTGCTCGGAGTAGACCTCCACGACGGGCTGGCGCGCGGCGTCGTGACAGGTCCAGTCGGTGGGCATGGGTTGGAGGCCCGCGGGGTGGTGCGGTACGAGCAGGAGGGGCCCGACGCGCGCCTCGAGCGCGTCCGCCCAGGCCCACACGTCCTCGCAGGCGGACACGTCCATGCCGCCGTCGGCGGCGGGCAACACGTCGCCGAGCGCGAGGTCGGAGACGTCCTCGGCGAACAGCAGGAGGGTCTCGTGGCCGAGGTCGCCCGTGGGCGCGCGGAACCACACCTCCGCGGAGGGGATGGTGGCGAAGCCGACCTCGGGCGTGTGCGCGGCCTGGACCGCGGCCTGCTGGTCCGCGAAGCCCTCCGCGGTCGCGGCGGGGTAGCCGTTCACGTGGTCGGAGAGCGCGATCCACGAGAGGCCCGCGGCCTTGGCGGCCTCGAACACCTTCCCGAAGCGGCCGCAGCCGGGGCACTCCGCGTCGTCGTAGGACTCCGCGTCGCCGGAGACGCCGGTGTGTACGTGCGGATCGCCGGCGTAGTAGGTGTTGCCGGCGAACAGCTGCGGCGCGGGGCCCGGCGTGGCGGCGGTGTCCTCCGGCGCGGGCTTCGCGTCGGTGCACGCGACCAGCAGGAGCCCGAGCCCCGCCAGGGCCGCCCCGGGCGTCCCCGGGCTCAGCGCGCGCCCAGGCACGGGAGGCCCCCGTCCGGCCCGCACGTGATCGGAGAGAGCCCGAACACGCCGGGCGCCGGCGTGGCGGCGACGACCTGGAAGGCGCCGCGCGGGTCGGTGACGCGCACGATCTCGGCGGCGGCGTCCGCGATCACCCAGGAGCCGTCGGAGAGCGGCAACACGTCGCGGGGGAAGGCGAGCACGGCGGGCTCGCCGGTGGGGGGCGCGCGCCAGAGCTCGGCGCCGTCGGCGCCGTCGTAGGCGACGACCTGGCCGGTCGCAGAGTGGCACACGAGCACGGTGCCGTCCTCGAGCAGCCGCGGGCCGTGCGTCCAGGCGCCGTCGCCGTGCTCGGTGAGCGCGGGGCTGCTCCAGGCCAGCGTGGGCTGCTCGTCGCGCGCGCCGAGGCGGTACACCGCGACGGCGTCGGGGAGGTCGGCGGAGGAGCGCTCCAGCATGCTGACGACGAGCCGCACGTCGCCGTCGCCGAAGTCGCGCAGGTGCATGCCGTTCGGGTGGAAGTCCCGGTCCTCGGTGACGACGGAGAGCGACCAGAGCGGGGTGCCCGCCTCGTCGAACGAGATGATGTCGCCCGCGACGGTGTCCAGCCCGATGTAGTCGCCCGCGGGCGTCGGGAGCACGCCGTGCACGAAGCCGATGGCGACGAGCTCGTCGTAGCTCCACACGAGCTCGCCGGCGGCGTCGATGCGCTCGAAGCGCGAGCGGTACGCGGGGGGCGCGCCGGAGAAGGCGTACACCGTGCTCCCGTCCGCGAGCCGCGCCGCGCCCTGGGCGCCCGCCTCGGGGCCGAGGTCGTGCGACCACGCCTGCGAGAGGTCGGGGCGGAGCTCCACGAGCGCGGAGCCCTCGAGGTACACCAGCGACGACGCGAGGATGTGCTCGCCGTCGGGATCCAGCGGGTCCTCGAAGCCGGCCGCGACGCCGGGGAGGCCCGTCTCGTTGGTGACACCGGTCTCCTCGGGCGCGCCGGCACAAGCCGTCAGAACGGAGAAAATCAGGAAAGCAGCTGACAGTCGCGTTGCGCGAGGGGCCCGGCGGGCGGCCGCGTCCGCGCGGCCGGTCCGGCGCGATCCCGGCGCGGAAGCGACGGGGCCGCGCCGACCGAGGCCGGAGGCCGAGCCCGGAGGGGCCCGACCCGGCCCGTCTTCGGGCCGGGGCGCGCCCGGATGCAGCAAGCTCACAGCTCCTCCACGCAGCGGAAGCCGCAGGTGGGGCAGGACGCGCCGCTGATCGCCGGCTCGCGGCTCGTGACCTGCGTGGCGCCGGCCTCGGCGAGGTGCGTGGCGCCGCGGACCACCCGCAGCCCGGTCGGATCGGGGCCCTCGGGGTTCCCCGGGGGGCTCGCGGCGTAGTAGTCGTCGTCGTAGTAGTCGCTGACCCACTCCCAGGCGTTGCCCGCCATGTCGAGCGCGCCGTAGGGGCTCGCGTCGCCGGGGTGCGTGCCGACGGGGGCGACGCGATCGCCGCAGCCGGGGAGCGCGGCGGTGGCGCAGTCGGGCGCCTCGTCGCCCCAGGGGTAGAGGCGGCCGTCGGTGCCGCGCGCGGCCTTCTCCCACTCGGCCTCGGTGGGGAGGCGCTTGCCGGCCCACTCGCAGTAGCGGGCGGCCTGGTCGACGGAGACGTGCGTGCGCGGGAGGCCCGGCTGCTCGTCGGAGGTGTCGGGCGTGGCGGGCGTGGTGCAGACGCCGTCGTCGACGCAGGCGGCGAACTGGCCGACGGAGACCTCGAGCGTGTCGATGCGGAAGCCGGAGAGCTCGACGTCGTGAGCCGGCTGCTCGTCGGGGTCGCACGTGGCGTCGCGGTCGGGCTCGCAGCCCATGAGGAAGCTGCCCGCCGGGACCTCGACGCTCTCGGGGAGCGTGCCGGTGTCCGCGGGCTCGCCCGTGCAGGCCGCGAGCAGGAGCGCGATCACGTCGCGAGGCTCCAGCGGCGGCCGCGCGCCATCTCGCTCCACATGCGGAAGTCGCCCGCGAGCGACCAGAGCGGGTAGGTGAAGGTGGCCGGGCGGTTCTTCTCGATGATGAAGTGCCCGATCCAGGCGCAGAAGTAGGCGCCGCCGATGCCGGAGAGGATGAACGGGTTCGCGGCCACGAGCAGCGCGATCATGCCCAGCAGCACGGGCGCCGCGGACCGGCGGCCCTCCATCCTGAAGAACGCCCAGCCGAGGCCGAGCGCCACGACCACGGCGGGGCCGAAGAAGAGCGGCGTCGTGACGAGGCAGTTGAGCGCCACGCCGATGAACCAGCTCGTGCCGGCGAAGTGGAGCCAGCGGCAGGCCGGCTTCTCGTGCTCGCCGAGGTACCAGGGGTAGAAGGACTCGAAGGTGGCGATCCGGTCGGACATGCGGCCTCCACGCGGGCTCTTGGCGAGGGGCGCCTATTGTCGTCGCGCCCGCGCTGGCAAGGTTTGGCGGGCCGCGAGGGTGGGCGGGGACCGGCGTAAGCGCCGCGGGACTGGCGTCGAGCCGGGCTCGGGGTGTAGAGGAAGCGGTCGTACGACGCCCGACTCCCGACTCTGGAGCTCCGATGATCCGCCTTCTGCCCCTCCCGCTCCTGGTGCTCGCCGCCTGTGCCGTCGACGGCCGGAAGCCCGCCGGCGGCGACCCCGCTCCCGACGACACCGCCGCGGACGGGGACACCGCCGACACCGCGGAGACCGACTGCGACGTGGTCTGGTACCGGGACGCCGACGGGGACGGCTACGGCGCGGGAGAGCCCGTCGACTGCGACTGGGCCGAGGGCTACGCCGGCGACGACGGCGACTGCGACGACGCCGATCCCCACGTGTTCCCGGGCGCGCCCGAGGCCTGCGACGGCAAGGACAACGCGTGCGCGGGCGGCTGGTCGGAGACGCAGGAGGCGGGCCTCGTCACGCAGTGGACCGCGGAGGGGCCCGTGTCGCACGCGGAGACCTGGGCGGCGGGGACGGACGACGCGCCCGTGGCCGCGGCGATCGAGGGGGACTGGAGCGTGTGCGCGGGCACGTTCTACGTGGCGCTCACGATCACCGGTGACACGCGGATCGAGGGCGCGGGGCGCGCCACGACCGTGCTCTCCGGCGGCGACGTCGGGCGGGTGGTGGACGCGCAGGCGCCCATCGAGATCGTGGGGCTCACGCTCCGCGACGGCGAGGTGGACGGGGACGGCGGGATCGTGGCCATCCGGGACGCGGACGCGCGCTTCGAGTCGGTCGAGCTGAGCGGGGGGATGGCGGCGCGGGGCGGGGCCCTGGCCGGCACCTGGACGGCAGAGGCGACGGTCACCCTCGTGGACGTGCTGGTCACGGGGAACCTCGCCGAGGGACCCGGCGGGGGGTTCTACCTGGAGGGGCCGGTGGACCTCACGATCGAGGACTCGGCCTTCCGCACGAACGCGGCGCTCGAGGGCGGCGCGATCCGCGCGACGGGGGCGGGCGCGCTCGACCTGGAGCTCGCCACGTTCGAGCTCGACTCTTCGCTTGGGGCCGGGGGCGCGGTGCTCTGGGAGGGGACCGGCGACGCGCGCCTCGTGGACGTGACGGCGGCGTCGAACGCCGCGGAGGGCGACGGGGCCGGGCTCCACGTCACGGCGGCCGACATCACCGTGGAGGGCGGCACGTTCCAGGAGAACACGTCCCTCGGCGCCGGCGGCGGGTTGCGGCTCCAGTGGACCGGCGCGGCGAGCGTGACCGGCGCCACGTTCTCGACCAACGAGGCCTTCCTCGGGGCCGGGATCGCGGGGTACGGCGAGGCCGGGGGCGCGCTCACCGTGGCCGACGTCACGATGAGCGGCGGCACCGCGTACTCGGGCGGGGGCGCCTACTTCCTCGACAGCGCCGTGCTGATCGAGGGCGGGCTCCTGTCCGGGAACACGGCCGAGGAGGGCGCGGCCCTCACGGTCGAGGGTTGCCCGTCGGTGGAGATCGGCCCCGGCACGCGTATCGAGGACAACACCGCGGCGTTCCGGGGCGGCGGGCTCCTCGCGCTCGGCTCGACCGTCACGGTCACGGGCGACCTGTCGGCTCTCGACGGCTTCCGTCGCAACGAGGCCGAGTTCGGCGGCGCGATCTGCTACGAGCTCGACGCCGACGACACGCTCGCGGCGGTCGACGCCGACTTCGGCGTGGACGCGGACGACAACTACGCCCGCCTGGACGGCCCGGACCTCTACACGCCCGGCCGCCAGGAGCGCGTCGGGGACGGGGAGAGCTTCGTGTGCGGCTACGACGCCGACTGCGAGTAGGGCCTACTTCCCGCCCAGCCGCGCGAGGCAGGCCTGGTAGCGCCTGTCCACGTTCTGGGCGAACCACGCGGTCGTCTTGCTCCCGGCGAGCTTGATCGACTGGAGCTTCACGTCGGGCAGGCGCGCGTAGGCGGGCTCCTTGCCGGTCTTCTCCCGGTAGAGCGCGCGAATGCGCTCCCACGTCTCGGTCTCCTCGAAGGCCTCGCGCTTCTCCTTGGCGAGGTCGCGCTCGACCTTCCAGTCCGAGAGCCCGAGCCCGTGCTTCGCGACGACGGCGCGCACGGCGGTGAGCGTCTGCGAGGCCTCGGATGCCGGCCGGCCGGCGTCGTTGTAGCGGAGGAGGTCGCCGTCGAGCGCCAGGGGCGCGCCGTCCAGCGCCGCGACCTGCTCCTGGAAGGCGGCGTTGCGGCTCGCGTAGTAGCCGGCGTTGTAGTCGGCGAAGCGGTAGAGCGGGCGGTCGTAGGCGGCCTCCCAGGCCAGGAGCCGCACGGTGCCGTAGTGGAGGCAGCCGGTGCGGGTGTAGAGCGCGTCGCGGACGAGCGCGCGGTCGACGCCGTCGTCGCGGGCGTGGTCCTCGGCGAGGTCGACCTTGACCTGCATGCAGCCGGCCGTGGTGATCGGGTTGAGGTCGTCGAGGTCGAGGCCGACGAACTGGGCGGCGCTCTCCGCCACGCGCAGGGGCTCGGGGAGCCTGCCGCGGTGGAAGGCGACGAACTCGCGGAACACGAGGTCCACGTCGCGCTCGGTCTTGGAGGACTTGAGCCGGTCGTAGAACGAGCGGGCCTGGCCGGGCCCCTTCGCGTCGAGCACGGCGCGGAGGCCGGTCTCGAAGGCCCAGCCGGGCACCTTGCCCATCGTCGTCTGCTTCTCGGCGATCCACTCGTCGATCATCCCGCCGATGCCGGGCACCGCGGGGTCGGGCGCGTAGCCGCTCTCCTGCTCGACGGTGGCCACGACGGCGCAGGTGTTGCCGTTGGTCGCCGGGATGTCGTGCGCGGCGAGGACGCCGTACAGGTCGCTGGCCCAGCCGGCGCGGTCCTTCACGCGGTCGGACGGGAACGCGCGGGCCATCCCGGCCGCGTCGATCGGGCGCTCCTCGAACGGGAGCTCGGGGGCCGGCGCCTCGCGACCGGCGCAGGAGGCGAGCGCGAGGAGCCCGAACGGGACGAGGCGGCGCATCCGTCGGAGGTATCCCGACGGGCGCCTACCCACGCCACCGCGCCGGCAGGAGCCGCTCCACGGGGAGGAAGGAGAGGAAGGCCAGCCCCCAGGTCTGGTAGGGGAAGGTGATGCCCATGAGCAGGGCGATCCCGAGGTGCATCCCGAAGGTCGCCAGCGCCCAGGTCACGCCCAGCCAGCGGTGCAGCAGCGCGAGGGGCGCGCCGAGCTCGACGACGAGCGTGAGGACGGCGCCCGCGGAGAGGAGCCAGCCGTGGTCGCGGAGGAGCACGAGCGCGGCCGGCTGGCCCGCGTCCGGCTCGTAGACGGCGCGGACGAGCGCGGAGTAGGCGACCTGGGCGAGCAGGTTGCCGCCGTCCGCCCAGCCCGCGCCCGCGACCTCCACCTTCGCGACGCCCGCGAGCAGGTACACACACGCCGTGGCGACGCCGAGGAGGCGCAGGCCCCAGCCGTGGCGCCAGGAGACCGGCGGGGCCGGCCAGGCGAGCGGGGTGCGGACCCGCGCGTCGACGGAGAGGACCGCGGCGGCGGGCAGGCAGGCGAGGAGCAGGGTGTGGAGCGTGGCGAGGTGCAGGCCGTGGGAGATGGCGCCCCACGAGAGGCGCCAGGAGGCCCAGAACAGGAAGCCGGCCGCGAAGAGCGGAGCGGTCACGCGCCAGGCGGCGCCGGCGATCCAGAGGGCGCCGAGGCCGACGAGCGCGACCTGGAGGGCCTGGAGGGCGCCGGTCGACGGCGGCTCCGCGAAGAGGCGGGCGGCCCCGACCGGGAGGTAGCGGGCGGAGGGGTCCGCCCCGAGCCGGGGCACCTCGTTCCAGCCCATGAACACGGTCCACACCAGGAGCGCGCCGAGGGCCACGCGGATCACGGCGAGGCGCGCGGCGGGGGCGGGCGCGAGCCACGCGGCCTCGGCGCGGGCGATCATCCGGTCGGCTCGCAGGAGACGAGCTCCTCGGTCGTGACCGGCGTGGCGTCGCCGTCGTGGATGACGCGCCGGGCCTCGAAGCGGCCGCGCTGGATCGTCACCCGCTCCACCCGCGCGGCCCACGGCTCGCCGGACGCCGCGACGCGGCCCGCGAGCGACCGGCAGAACTGGAGACGTCGCGAGGCGGGCGCGCTCCTGAGGCGCTCGAGCTGGTTGCGCGCCGTCCCCACGCCGCCCGCGGTCCACCACTCGAAGCCGAGGCGGCGGCGGGAGCCGTCGTCCAGCACCACCTCGACGTAGGGGAGGGGCTCCTGGCCCGGGCGGTGGAACGCGAACATCGGGTAGCGGGAGAGCGGGAAGGCGCGCTCGTCGTCGGCGAAGGTCCGCACGGAGAGCACGCCCGCCGCCACGGCGACCGTGGCGAGGTGCGCGAAGGCGCGGGCGGTGGCGGAGGGGCCCGGCGTCATCGCGTCAACGCGCGAAGGCCTCGTCGAGGAAGCCGTCCATCATGCGGTAGGCCCGCTTCGCCGACCGCTCGTCGTAGACGCAGCCGGGCGGGTCCTTGGCCTCGCGCTCCGCGAAGCAGTGCACGGCGCCGCCGAGCTGCACGAGCTGCCAGTCGGCGCCCGCGGCGGTCATCTCCTGCTGGAAGGCCGCGATGTCCTCGGCCTTGACGTAGGTGTCCGCGGCGCCGTTGAGCACGAGGACGGGCGCCTTCACCGCGCCGGCGACGGCGGGGGAGGGCGTGGCGAGCCCGCCGTGGAAGCTCACGGCGGCGTCGAGGGCGGCCCCGCCGCGCACGAGCTCGAGCACCGTGCTCCCGCCGAAGCAGAAGCCGATGGCGCCGATCTTCTCCGCGTCGAGCGGCGCGCGGGCGGCCGACGCCTGGAGCGCGCCGAGGGCGGCGTTGGCCCGCGCCCGCATCTCCGTGCGGTCGGCGTACACCTTGCCGGCGGCCTCGCCCGCGGCCTTGGCGTCCGTGGGGCGCACGTCCTTGCCGAACATGTCGGCCACGAGCACCACGTACTCCGTCCCCGCGATCTCCTTGGCGCGGGCCAGGGCTGTCTCGTTCGCGCCGTACCAATTCGGCACCATCAGCAGGCCTGGGCGCTTCACCTTGGTGGCGTCGTCGTACACGACCCAACCCGAGAAGGTGGTCCCGGCATGGGTCCAGGTGACCACGTCGGCGCGTGGCGCGGCCAGCGAAGCGGCGGAGAGGGCGAGGGCGAGGAGCACGAGGGGCCTCCGGGGGAACGGGTCAGAGCGGCTCGACGGGCGGCGCCGGCTCGGTCACGCCGTAGCGCGCGAGCAGCGTCCAGGGGAGCTGGTGGCTCCAGGTGCCCGTCCCGATCGCGGGATCGTTCGTCAGCAGGAACACATCGGCGGCGTCGGTGTAGTGGCGGTTGCCATTCGGGTCGAAGCCGTGGTCGGTTGTGACGTACACGCGGGTGCGCTCCCAGCGGCCCAGAGCGATGAGCTCGTCGCGGATCACGCCGAGCTGGGCGTCCACGTCGTGCAGGGCCTCGCGCTGCTCCGCGGAGCGCTCGCCGTGCTCGTGCCCCGCCTGGTCGACGCCGCCCCAGTGGAAGAAGGCGAAGAAGGGGAGGTCGCCCGTGGTCCGGAGCGCGTCGACCATGTCCGGCGTGATGTCCGCGATCATCTGGCGGTTGACCGCCACGTCGCAGGCCTCGCCCGCGTGGAAGAAGGGCTGGTCCGCGGTGTCGAAGCCGAGCATGTGCGGCTTGTTGACCACCCAGTAGCGGCGCAGGTTCGGGCCGAACCGGTCGCGGAGGCGCTCGGGGAGCGTCAGGCCGGCGGGGATGGGCGTGAAGTGGAAGGCCGAGGTCACGCCGGTCTGGTCGTCGCCGTAGCCGGTGAGGAGGCGCGCGTGCGACGCCATCGTGTCGGTGACGCCGTCGACCTGGAGGACCTGGTAGCTGCCGCCTTCGCCGAGCGTCGGGATCACGGAGAGGGCGTCCCACTCCTCGTCCAACAGCGCCGGGGGCGTGCCGTCGATCGAGACGAGGAGCACGTCGAAGCCGGGATCCTCGGTGGCGTGGCAGCCCGCGAGCGCGGCGAGCGCGAGGACGGCGGGGGAGAGCGGGAGCGGGCGCACGCCCGGCTCCCGTAGCGGGTCACGAGGGGCCGGGCCAGCGCGAGCGCGTCCGGCGCGCATCGCGGGGCCGTTCGTGGTAGAAGGCGGCCATCCGGGAGGCCCCCGTGCCCCAACGCGCACATCAGCGCCCCTCTCGCGCCCCGGCCGCCGGCGCGCCCCCTGCCGCCGGTCGCGGCCCCGACCGCCAGGATCGGCTCGGCAACGCCGCCGTGCGCGATGTCCGTCGCGCCGCGCCGCAGACCACCGGCCCCGAGGGCGACGTGCTCACCGAGGCTCGACGGGGCGCGCCCGCCCCGCTGCCCTACCGCGCGGAGATGGAGGCCGCCTTCGGCGCCGACCTCTCCGAGGTCGTGGCGTGGCTCGGCGTCGATCTCGAGGGGATCCAGGGCGCCGCGGCGGCGTCGGGCTCCGAGGTGTTCTTCGCGGACGCGAACCCCGCGCGCGAGCAGGTGGCCGAGGAGATCGCGCACGTGCTCCAGCAGCACCGCGGCACCGGCACGAGCCGCCCGGGCGACGCCTCGGAGCGCGAGGCCGTCGGCGCCGCCGCGGCCGCCGCGCGCGGCGAGCAGGTGGAGGTCGCCCCCGGGAGCGACGGGCGGGGCGTGCACCGCGACGCGGACCTCCCGAGCAAGGCCGCCGACGTGAAGCAGATCAAGCTGGCGCCGGGCTCCACGTACAAGGTCGTCGCCGACGACCTGTCCTTCGGCGAGGCCGGCGCCTGGGAGAAGATCGCCGAGCGCTTCGGCATGAAGCAGGGGCACCTCGCGGCGTTCAACACCCACGTGGAGACCGTCTCCGAGGCCGGCGGCGACTCGCCGCGCAAGGTCACGCCCACGCTCCAGGAGGGCGTGGAGCTCTACATCCCGTCCAGCGCGGAGATCCTCTTCGGCCAGTGTGTCGAGAAGGCCGGCGGTGTCGAGGCGGGGACGAGCCTGTACCAGACGGTGTCGAAGGGCGCGAACGACGAGATCCTCGGCGCCGCCCGCAGCCGCGCGAGCGGCAAGGTCGGCCAGGGCTACGGCACCGCCGGCGTGGACGGCAACTTCTACAGCCCCAACCCCGCGTTGGCCGGGGCGAGCGCCAAGCGCTCGGAGAAGGTCGACAAGCGCACGGAGTACCGCGTCAACTGGGGCTCGGACTTCTGGAAGTGCTCGGTGTTCATGAACGACGTGGTGTTCCAGGCGGGCTGGAAGCCGGCGATCACCGACAACAAGCACTACTCCACGGCGGGGAACGCCGAGACCTCCGGCTTCTACACGGAGGTGCCGGTCGGCCAGGCCGCGCCGGGGCACCTGTGGCAGCGCGACGGCGGCAGCGGGCAGGACCAGTCGCACAACGCCGTGCTCTCGAGCTTCGTGACCGTCGAGAGCCTCGACGACGAGACCGACGTGTGGCGCTTCGACATCATCGGCGCCGAGCAGGATCGGGCCGCCGAGAGCGAGCAGACCTACCACATGAAGAAGGGCACCAACGAGAAGACCGACGGCAAGGTCGTGCGCTTCCTCAAGCCCCGGTCGCGCCGGTGATCGTGCTCCAGGCAGACATCTCGGGCCACACGGTGGTGCTCGCGGAGAGCCAGGCGTGGCCGGACAAGGGCGTGGACGGCCGGGCCGCGCAGCAGCAGGATCCGGTCACCACCGAGCTCACGCCGAAGGTGGTGGCGGAGAAGGGGAGCACGACGTGGCTCCTCACCGGCTACCGCCTCACCGAGCACGACGCGCCCGGCGACACGCTGGTGACCTACAAGCTCCTCCTCGAGATCGACGCGAAGGGCGACGTCTCCGGGTGGTGGTACGAGGACCACATGGAGGTCCCGCGATCGCTGTGGAAGGTGGGCGGGGCGCTCGCGGGCCGCTCGCTCACGCTCACGTTGAGCGGCGAGGAAGCGCGCACCGTGACCGGGCTCCTGTACCGGCGGTAGCTAGCTCGCGGCGAGCAGGTACTGGTGGAACAACATCCACCGGTCCGTGCAGCGCCGGGTGAGCACGGCGAGGCCGGCGGCGTCGAAGCGGGCGAGCCAGGATTGCACGTCGAGCTCGTAGACGTCGCGGTCGGCGTAGGGCACGTCGGTCATCGCGAGCTGGCCGAGGCCCCAGTCGCGCACGATGGCGGCCCAGCGGTCGCGCACGGCGGGCGGCTCGTCGCGCGTCGCGAGGTCGTCGAGGATGGAGACGGCGAAGCGGCGGACGTAGGAGTCCATCAGCCGCTCGGCGAGGAGCGGGTCGCCGGGGGCGAGCCCGAGGTCGCAGTAGACGTCGGCCTCGTTCACGAGCACGCGGCCGTCGCGGGGCGCGACCGCGCCCCGGAGGGAGACGAGGATCTCGTGCTTGCCGACGCCATCGAGGCCCACCCGGGCGCGGTCGACGGCGTCGGTGCCGGCGACGTGGTGGATCACGAGCGAGGCGACGACCGCGTCGGCCTCAGGTAGCGGCGCGTCCTGGATCGAGCGCTGGAGGTGCGTCACGGCGACTCCGGCCGGGGCCGCGCGGCGCACGCCGGCCGCGCCGTCGGGGTGCGGGTCGACGACGAGGAGCTCGCCGCGGTCGTCCGGGCGGAGCAGGCCGGCCCAGAGCGCGCCGTTGCCGCCGCCGACCTCGATCACGCGGAACCCCGGGCGCGCGTCCAGCAGCGGCCGGAGCACCTCGCGGTTGGCGCCGTGGACACCACGCGCGACGGAGGTGCGGGTGAAGGCCTCGTAGAGCGAGTCGGGGCCGAAGGCGCTGTTCCAGGCCTCGGCGGCGGCGGGGAGGGCCGCGCGGAGCGCGCGCGCGGCGGCGGGCTGCTCGGCGCGGGGGAGGGTGAGGAGCGCGCGGACGCCGGCGTCGAGGGCGGCGATCACCGCGGCCGCCACGGGGTGTCGATCGCGCCCTGCTCCGCGGTGGCGAAGCAGTGGAGCCACGTGCCCGCGCGCACGAGCGCGAGGCCGTGCACCTCGAAGCCGTCGCCGGTGGTGTCGACCCAGAAGGTCGCGCGCGTGGACCCGCCGGGGGCCCAGCCGAGCGCGGCGAACCCGGACTTCGCGGGCCACGCCACGGCGTGTTCGTCGAGCTGGTCGACGGGGCGGGGCGTGGGTTTCACTGCCCGGTAGGCGCCGGTGCGGTCCCTGAGGTCGAGCTCCGCGTCGCGGATGGCGTCGACGTCGCCGCACAGATCGAGCTCCTGCTCGACCTCGTCGGTCGTGCCCGCGGGCGGGCCCGCGCAGGCGTTCCCGCCGCCCACGCAGCCGTACACCGAGCCGTCCCTGTCGTAGATCACGCCGTCGGCGATCCAGCCGCCCGGGGGCGGCCGGTCGGTGTCCGGCGGCGGAGGTGGCGTGGCCACGTCGCTGGCGGCGCCGGGGCGCGGACGGTCGGCGGGGAGAGGGTCACCACACGCCAGCGCGAAGAGCCCCGCCGTGGCCAGGCCGAAGATCGAGAGGCGTCGCATCGCCCGGCAACGTAAGCCGGGCGGCGCCGGGGGGCCCGGCGACCCGCGCGCGGCCGGCCGAGACGGCGGTTAGATTCTGGCATGTCTCGCGATCGACGCTCTCCCGGAGCGGCCTGATGGCCGCGCGCCGCATCACCCGCGCCGGCCGGGTCGGCTGGGCCCACGACGAGGGCCATGCCCACGGCACCTTCGAGACCTGGGACGACCTCGACCCGGGCGGGGGCTTCCCGCCGCGGAAGGTCCACGTCCACCTGCCCCGGGAGGCCTCCGACGGGGCGGCGGACGGGCGTCGCTTCCCGGTGATGTACCTGCACGACGGCGACGCCGTGTTCTGGCCCGGCGGCGCGGTCGGGAAGACCTGGGCCGCCGCCGACGTGCTCGATCGCCTCCGATCGGCGGGCCGCGTGGCGCCCGTTCTCCTCGTCGCCGTGCACCCCGGCGACCGCAACGCCGAGTACACGCACGCGGACTGGGCCCACGGCACGCGCTCCTACGGGCGGCTCCCGGCGTTCGCCGACGCGATCGCGGACCGGGTGAAGGCCTTCGTCGACGCGGCCTACCCGACGGACCCGTCGCCGGCCGCCAACGCCGTGGCGGGCAGCTCCCACGGCGGCCTCGCCGCGTTCTGGACGGCCACGCAGCGGCCGGATCGCTTCGGCGCCGCGGCGGCGGTCTCCCCGTCGTTCTTCTCCGGCATCGACAGCCTCGTGCACGGCGCGGCGCCGTCGTCGCTGGAGGGCTCCGCGCTCTTGGCGATGGCGCACCCCACGCTGGCGGACCGGGCCCGTCGCCCGCGCCTCTGGATCAGCTGGGGCGCCCGGCGCGACGGCGGGCACCACAACGAGGTCGTCGAGGCGCTCGCGGCGCTCCGGGGCGCGGAGATGGTGCGGCTCCTCGTCGAGCGCTACGGCTACGGGCACCAGCCCTTCGCGAACGGCGCGACGCCGCGCGCGGACGCCCAGCTCTTCACCTGGGAGGACCTGCTCGGCGGGCACGACGAGGCCGCGTGGTCCTGGCAGCTCGGCCTCGCGCTGCAGGCGCTCTTCCCGGGGACCCGGCGCCCGCCGACGGGATAGCCCTTCCGCCCTCCGGAGCCCCCATGTCCGCCCCCGACGAGGTCGCGCGCGCCCTGGCCGCCGGCGATCGCGACGCCGCCCTCCGCGCGCTCCGCCTCGCCCTCGAGTTCCCGCGCGACCCGGGGCCGCTCGGGCCCTGGTGCGAGGCCCTCGCGGCCGTCGCGCGTGCCTTCGGCGACCAGCGCCTCGCCGCCTCCGCGGACCTCGCCGCGACCGACCCGGACAGCGCCGAGCCCTTGTTCGACATCGGCTGGGCGCTCGTGGAGGCGCGGCTCTACGGTCCCGCCGCGACGTTCCTCGCCCGGGCGCTCGCGCTGCGGCCGCACGAGCCCGCCATCGTGCTCGAGCTCGCCGCCGCCCTGGAGCACGCCGGCGCGAACGCCGCCGCCCGGGACCTGCTCGCGTCCGAGGAAGCGCTCCGCCACTCTTCGTTCCAGGCTCGCTACCTGCTGGCGTTCAACGCCGTGATGGCCGGGGATCTCGCCGGGGCGCGCGCCGCGGAGGCCTCCCTCGCGCCCGCCACGCCCGAGGAGCGCACCCTCGCCGGGCGCGTGCGCGACATGCTCGCGCGGGCGGCCGCCGTCGCCGACGTCACGCCGCTCGACGACCACGATCTGCGCGGCTGGCACTACGTCCTCACCGGCGGCCTGCTGCTGCACACCAGCGAGCACGGGCGCGAGGAGATGCGGGGGCGCTACGCCTTCGTCCAGGACAGCGACGCGCGCTGCCTGGAGGACATCCTCCGCCTGCGCCGCCTGCTCGGCTTCCTGCGGCTCGACCCGAAGGTGCTGCTGGCGCTGCCCGACCGCGACAGCGCCATCTTCGCTTCCGCGGCGGCGAAGCTCTTGCGGCTGCCGCTCCAGCCCTGGACACCGGGCGCGCGTGAGCGCGGCATCGTGGTCGGCTACGACGTGGGCGCCGCCGAGCCCGAGGTGCGGACCGCGCTGCTCCAGCGCCGGCGGGGGCAGGTGATCTGGACGCACACGCTCTCCTGGACCGAGCCCGTCGGCATCGCGCCCGAGTTCGTCGGCGCGCTCCACCAGGTGAACACGCCCCCCTGGGGCCCGCGGCTCGTCCGGAACGCCGACACGGGCGCGGTCGAGCGCCGTCCACCGCGCGGGGGCTCCGTCGAGGAGCTCGCCGCGCGCATCCTCTCGGCCCCCGTCGAGGACCTTCCCGAGCAGGCGGCCCTCGACCGGCTCGCGCAGGCCGGCGACATCCCGGCCGCGGGCTGGCGGAAGTCGAGCGGGCAGCGCGATCCGCTCTGGTTCATGGGGCCGGTGAAGAGCGCGCGGTTCTACTAGGTGCATCCCCGCCGTCGGGGGAGTAGGCTGGCGCCCATGTTGGCCGTGCTCCTGCTCTCCGCGTGTTTCCCCCGCCTCGACCCCGACGAGCAGAAGAGCTCCGAGGACTCGAGCAGCTCGCCGCTCGTCGAGACGCGCTGCGGCGACGGCGAGGACGACGACGGCGACCAGGACGTGGACTGCGACGACGCCGACTGCCGCGACGCGGCCGTGTGCGCCGAGGCGGACGCCGACACGGACGCGGACACCGACGCCGACACGGACGCCGACAGCGACACGGACACCGACACCGACACCGACGTGGACGAGGACTGCGACAACGGGCGCGACGACGACGCCGACGGCGACTCCGACTGCGACGACAGCGACTGCGCCTCCGACGCCGCGTGCGCGGAGTGCTGGGACGAGGACGTCGCGGGCTCCCTCGGCGCGGAGATCGCGTCGGGCACGGCGTCCGGCAACGACGGCTCGGGGAGCTGCGGCGGCGGCAGCACCGCCGACACGTTCGTCACGTGGACGGCCCCCGCCACGGACACCTACGTGTTCGACACGGTCGGCAGCGCCACCGACACGCTGCTCTGGGTCGCGGCCGACGAGTGCGACGGCGCCGAGCTCGCCTGCAACGACGACACCTTCGACGAGAACGCGCAGGTGACGCTCTCGCTCACCCGCGGGGACGTGCTGGTGTTCGGCGTCGAGGCGTCCGGCAGCTGGGTGCTCAACGCCTGGCAGGGCGACTGCCCCGCGTACTCCATCGGGAGCGAGCTCGCGATCACCGGCAGCACCACCGGGATGTCCTCCGACTACGCCGCGACCTGCCGGGAGGTCACCAACGCGATCACGCTCCGGTGGATCGCGCCGTCGAGCGGCACGTGGACGTTCTCGACCGCGGGGTCCGACTTCGACACCGTCCTCGCGCTGTTCGAGGACACGTGCGACGGCGACGAGCTCGGCTGCAGCGATGACGGCGAGACGGACACGACCTCCGAGGTGTCGGTCTACCTGGCGGCCGGGGATGTCGTCGCGATCGTGCTCGGCGGGTACGGCGGGGACGCCGGCAGCTACGACCTGACGATCGACTAGGCTAGGTCCCGGACGCCGCGGCGTCCGGCGTGAGCCAGGTCTCGTAGACGAACGCGCAGTCGCGGCGGATCCGGTCGGCGTCGAGCCCGTACTTCGCGAGGTCGTAGCTGTGCTTGCTCTTGTAGGCGCGCTGCTTCGCGGCGGTCTCGCGGATCGCGGCGCGCTGCGCGTCGGTCGGCTCCATCTCGAAGAAGCCGATCATCTCGTCCATGAGCCCGTCGAAGTCGCGCATCATCCGGTCGTAGGAGACGACCATCACGCGCGAGCGGTCGATGCGGCCGGCGGTCCAGTCCTCGTGGAACCAGCGGAAGAGCTTCACGAGCGCGAGGTAGAGGCGCTCGTTGTACCGGGCGCGGACGGCCTCGGGGAGCGACCAGTAGCCGAAGGCGTTGTCGAGCACGCCGGTGACGAGGCTGAAGGTGGAGGGGATGACCTCCACCGGGTCGCGCACCATGTAGAGGATGTGCGCGTCCGGGAAGCGCGCGAGGAACGCCGGGGTGCGCGGGCCCGTGGAGAAGAGCTTGGCGACGTGGCGACGGGAGCCCTGTGCGACCAGGCTGCGCCGCCAGACGGCCTCGAGCCAGTCGAAGTCGCGGGCAGTCGTGTCGCGGACGTGCGGATCGAACAGCGGGGTCTGGTCCTCGTCGTCCCAGGCGAGGAAGAAGCCGTAGAGGAAGAAGCCGTCGAAGTAGCGGAAGAAGACGGAGGCGTCGTCGGTCTCGATCGACGAGAGGTTCGTCTCGTGCGCCGCGGTGGCGTGGAAGCGGGCGGGGCTGACCTTCTCGAGCAGCGGCAGGAACGGGCGCAGGAGCTTCTGCAGGATGATCGAGGGGTAGAGGCTCCGGTAGAGGTGGTTGCCGGTGCCGAACTGGTGCTCGACCAGCCAGCGCTGGAGGAAGGTGGTGCCCGTGCGCGGGTTGCCGACGATGACGATGGGCTTCTCGATCTTCGTGCGCCCGAGCCGGGGGAAGAACACGTGGTCGAGCGCCATCAGCAGCCACACGCCGAGCCGGAGCCCCCCGTAGACCCACACCAGGACGAGCGGCAGGACCCGCACGCGGAACGTGCGCCGGAGGACGCGGTAGGCGATCGACATGCGGCCGAGCATGGCGCCGGGCTAACCCGCCGACGCGGGTAGCTGCCGCGCAAGAGACGCATGGATCGGCGGCGGACCTGCCCTGACCGGGCGGATCAGCCGACGACGTGCCAGCCCTCGTCGGTGACGAGCGCGTCCATCGGGATGTCGTGCGGCGCGGACGGGACGTGGTCGACCACCTGGAAGGCCCACGCCACGCCGATCTTGCGGCCGGGCGCGCCGGCGAGGAGGCGGTCGTAGTAGCCGGCGCCGTGCCCGAGGCGGTTCCCGCGCGGGTCGAACGCGACGCCCGGGACGAGCCAGAGGTCGACCTCGCGGGGCGCCACCACCGGGAGCTCCGGCGGGGGCTCGGGGATGCGGAAGGGGCCGGGGATCAGCGGCTCGCCCCGCCAGCGGTGCATCGTGATGTGCCCGCCGGCCGTGCGGGGGAGGGCGATCACGAGGCGCGAGGGGTCGAGCCAGGGCCGGAGGTCGGGCTCGCCGCGCACCCCGAGGAAGGCCGCGAGGATCCGGGCGTCGGCCAGCCACGGCATGCGCGCGAGGTTGGCGAGGAGGCGCTCGCCGCGCCGCGCCAGCTCGTCGGTCGCGAGCGCCCGCCGCTCCGAGAGGAAGCGGCCGCGGAGCGCTTCGCGGGTCGGGAGGTCGTCCTTCACGCGCGTCCTTTAGCGCGGGTCGGCGGGGCGCGCGGGTCGGCGGGGAGCGCGAGGCGCGGGGGTCGGCGGAGGATCGCCGGTGCGGCTCATCGGCGCGGCTCACCGCCGCGCGTCGCCCAGCACCGCGCGGCGGTCCTCCGGGGGGAGCTCGTCGAGGCGATGCCGGCGGCTGACCGAGAGGCCCGCGTCCGCCTTGGCGCCGGTCACGAAGCCTACCTCCACCGAGCCGCCGGCCCCCACGCGGACCTCGTCCCGCAGCACGATCTCCACCCGGCCGAGCTCCACCTCCGCCGCGGCCGCGTCGAGGTCGAGCTCCGGGACCCCGCTCTCGAAGACGCTCCCGCCCACGGTGTCGGCGGCGATCGCGCGCGCCACGTCGAGCACGCGGGCCTCGATGCCCCCGGGCCCCGGCGCGAGGGGGGCGCCGTCCAGCGCGGCGCGGACGGCCTCGGTGGGCACGGCCACCTGGCCGCCGAGCTCGGCCTCGAGGTCAAGGTCGACCGGCGCGCCGTCCGTCATCGTGTCGAGCGGCTCCAGCAGCTCGCCGACGAAGCGGCTCACGAGCTCCCCGACGGCGGGGACCTCGTCGGCGAGGGCGCGCACGTCCTCGACCTCGCGCTGCACGCCGCGGGTCAACGTTCGCTCGGGGAGCTCGGCGGCGGGCACGGGCGTCCCCTCGGCCCCGACGAGCGTCTCGACGGGGTTCGCGAGCGCGGCGAGGTGCGCCGCGAGCTCCGCGGCCGTGTCGAGGCGGACGCTGTCCGCGCGGGTGACGTCGCCCTCGCGTGCGGCGCAGCACACCTCGAAGGTGAGCGCGTCGAGCCGGAGCGCGGCCACGTCGGCCTCGTCGCCCTGCACGCGCACGCGCACGTCCCCGGCGACCGCGGCGGACAGGGAGCCCGGGAGCCCCAACGCGGTCAGGAGGCGCTGGACGGCGCCCCCCTCCGTGTGCTGCCCCAGGTGCACCTCGGCGAAGCAGCCGCCCTCGTCGCGCCCGAGCGCCCATCCGGACACGCTGGACTGCCGGAGCGCGCCGTCCGCCATCCCCATCACGGCGGCCTCGGCGCCGTACTCCAGGCGAGCGTCCTCGGCGAGCCGCGCGCGGACGGGGTGCGCGGCGCGGAGGAGCCGCGCCAGGGGCCCGCGGAGGAGCGCGGCCGGGTCGGCGAGGTTCCAGAGGAGCGCGTGGACGCCGAGGGGGGAGAGCTCCGCGAGCGCGCGCAGCAGGTCCGGGACGTCCACGCGCCACTCCGCCTCGACGCCGACGCCCGCGCCGGCCTTCGCCTCGGCTTTCGCCGCGAGCATCCCCGCGTCCTCCGCGCCGCTGATCTTCAGCCCGAGGCCCGTCGCGAGCGCGCTCGTGACCGTGCCGCCGTAGCGGACGAGGAGCCCGTCCGCGTCCCGCTCGGCCGCGAAGCGCCCGCCGAGCGCCATCTCCCCGAAGCCGACCTCCGCCCCGGCGAGCCCGTCGATCGCGAAGCCGAGCCCCACCGGCCACACGGCGTCGAAGGCGCCCTCCACCAGCTCGCCGGCCGCGTCGAGCAGCGCCGCGCCGGGCTGGCGACGCAGCCAGCGCTCGGCCCATCCCTGGGACCGGCGCCCCCAGGCGAGGGGGATGGCCTGCGGCAGCGGCATCGCGTCGAGCACCACCGTCGCCATCTCGCCGAGGGTGTCGAGCGCGTCGTCGAGGCAGCTCGCCGGCGCGGGGGCGGCGCCCGCGGTGCCGGCGGCCGCCTGCGCCGCCGCGTTGCCGGCGCGCTGCGGTGCCGCGCCCGTGCCGATCGCGGAGGTGTCGACCCCGGCGGCGGGGCGGCTCGTGGACGGGCTCGGCGAACGGGAGAGGGACGGCATGACGCGCTCCGGCGGGCGCGTCGGGTCGATGCAGCCGGGATGCCAGCCGCAAGTGCCTGATCTTCTTCAGTGCCGAGGCAGGGTGACGGTCGTCACCGACGGACGTCCGTCGAGCTGGTGTCAGCCCGCTCCCGTCAAGGCCTCACTCGACACAATTCACCACGAGCGGGTTCGCGGTCGCCGTGCGGAGCGTGCCGTCGCTGTCCGTCCAGGCGGTGGACATCTCGTCGGCGTACTGCCGACCGCGGCACGCGGGGACGGTGAGCGTGTAGGTGATGAGCTGCTCGTCGTAGGTCGTGGGGTCGTAGAGCCCGGTCTCCTCGCGGGCGTCGAGCGACACGTCCCAGACGTAGACGGTGGCGCCTTCGCGGCCTGCCTCCGTGCGATCGGGCGCGACCGAGAACGCGCTCGCGGACCACCCGGCCGGCACGCTCTCGCGCACCTCGGCGTCGCCGGCCTCGCCGCCCATGTTCAGGACGCGCAGCGTGACGCTCCCCGCCCCGCCGGCGGGCGACACCGCGAGGTAGTTCGTGCCGCGGGCCGCGATCATCACCGGGTTGTCGTCCATCCAGTCCCAGACGCCGTCCTGGTCCGACGCGCGCATGTAGGTCAGCAGCGGCTCCGGCACGTACGCGCCGATGAACTCGTACTCCTGGTTGCGGTCGGTGTACTGCGTGTGCTCCATGCACCACCACGCCGCGTCGGTGCTCGCGCTGGCGTTGAAGAGCAGGTTGTCCGAGACCGGGATCTCCAGCGAGCCGATGGGGTAGTCGCCGCCGTAGTCGCCGCTCATGTCGCCCGCGCCGAGGTCCTGGCTGTCCTCCGAGAGGTAGACGTACCAGCGGTCGATGCAGAGGTCCTCCTCGGTGGACCGGTTCGACACGTCGAACGTGAGCCCGTTGAGCAGGGTCTCGGCGTGCAGGAGCCCCCGGTCCCACGCCTCGCCGAGCCCGATGCACGGCACGCCGTAGCTTGCGTCGAGCGGCACGATCGCGAAGCCGCCGGCGGTGTTCGTCGTCAGCCAGAGCTTCCCGGTCGCGGTCTCCCCTTCGACCTCCGGCGTGTAGCGCACGGACAGGGTCGTGCTCTCGCCCGGGGCGAGCGTGACGGGGAGGGCCCCCTCCGCGGAGAACCACGCGCCCTCGACGTACTGGCTCGAGATCACGAGGTCGGCGGTGCCGACGCTCGTGACGACGACCTCCTCGTCGACGGTCTCGCCGTACTCGGAGAGGAAGTGCACGGACGACGGCTCGACCGCGATGGCCGGGTAGAGGCCGGCGCCGAGGAGCGGCACGACGAGCGAGGGCTCCACCGCGTCGCTGCGCACCACGAGGTCGGCCTGGTCGTCGAAGGTCGCGGGCGTGTAGGTGACGACGACGTCGAGCGTGTCGCCGGGCTCGAGGATGGTCCCCGGCGCGGGCTGGGTGATCGTGTACGCCGTGGAGCCCGACACCTCGATCGAGGAGACGGTCACGGGGAGCTCGCCCACCGACGTGACGACGACGGTCTCCGCGACGGCCGCCCCGGAGGACCGCACGCCGAAGTCCACACTCAGCGGGTCCGCGGCGAGGAGGCGGTCGCCTTCCACGGGCGGGTCCTTGATCCGCTCGATCCCGGTCTCGATGCACCCCGTGAGGCCGATGATCGCCCCGATCCGCCACATGCCCGGCCTCCGCGCGGGCCCAGTGTACGTCGTCGACCTCGGACCCGCCTGTTTCACGCGCCGGCGTGGCGCGGCGTTCGCGCGGACGATCGGCCGCGCGCGAATCGTCAGTCGTCGATGGCGTCGCACCAGAAGGGGACGGGCTGCGGGGACACCGCGATGTTGCCCGCGTCCCCGCTGAGGTCCCCGAAGGCGACCGTCCCGTACGCCCCGTTGATCCCGAAGTCCTCGACGACGACCTCGACGGTGCCGCTGGAGGCGTCGGTCGAGAAGTAGCGCCCGCCGCTGAAGTTCTCGAAGAGCTGCACCTGCACGTTCGTGGAGTAGCTGCCCCGGCCGACGAAGGTCTCGCGGACGATCGCGCGGAAGCTCCAGGTGTAGGCGTTCGACGAGTCGGTGTAGGTGAGCTGGAACTGGTTGTTGGGCGGGTGCGAGCACACGATCGTGTCGAAGGTGGCGGCCTCGCCGGCGGCGCCGCTCAGCTGCACCGTGAGGGGGAGGGGGCTCGCGGGGAGCTCGATGGTGTCGTCCATCGGGCTCGTGTCGTGCGTGTCGGTGTCGGCGTCCGTGTCGGCATCGGTGTCCGCGTCCGTGTCGGCGTCGGCCTCGGCGGTGTCCTTGGGTTCTTCCTTCGCGGGCCCGCAGCCGGCGGCGAGCGAGAAGGCGAGGGGGAGCACGAGCGCGCGCATGGCGACCTCCGGCCCGCAGCGTGTCCCGGTCCGGCGGCCGCGTCAATCGGCGCGATCGAATCCCCCGGCCGCTCGACCGCGCGTCCTCACTGCGCCCGCAGCGCCCCGCAGTCCACGGCCCCCGACAACACGCCGACCTCCCCGATCCACCGGGTCCCGATCGCCATCGCCCGCCACCGGTCCTCGGCGACCTCGCAGCGGTGGGCCTCCTTCGACGCGCTGTCCGCGAGGTTGACGGTGTAGGCCTGCTTCCGGGCGCCCTCCCGCTGGCAGCCGAGGCAGGCGCCGGGCCGCGTGAGGGAGACCGCCGGCCAGGCCGGCGCCGGCGTGAGGCCGGCCCCCGCGGCGCGCTCCGTGGACGTGACCTGCCACCGGTCGATCTTGAAGCTGCACCGGTCGGCGTACACCGGCTCCTCGCGGTACTTCGGCGTGCACTCCTGCACCACGGCGAAGGTGCCGTCGCCCTTGTCCTGGCGCTTGTCCCGGCAGGTCTCGCCGTCGGGGACCTTGCGCGTCTCCTTCTGCTCCGGGCGGCAGGAGAGCTCGTACGCGCCCGCGGGCACCGACTCCTTCCACGCGGTGTCGCGCGCCGGCGCGTAGGTCTCCACCGCGATCGAGCGCTCCCACTCGTGGCCCGTGACGACGAAGGCGGCGTCCTTCTTCCAGAAGAGGAACACCGCGACGGCGACGATCAGGGCGCCCACCACGCCGAGGCACCCGAGCACCCCGAGCACCTTCAACGCCCCGCCGCGTCGCGCGGGCGGCGCCGCGCCGCTCGCGACCGCGTGCTGCCGCGCCGCCGCCTCCCGTGCGCCCTTCCGCGCCTCCTCCGCCTCGCGCGCCGCGCGCGACGCCGAGTCCTTCGCGAAGCCCCCCGCCGAGACCTGCTCCTTGCGCACCCCCACCCGCTTCGCCCCGTCGAGCGGGCTCCCGCAGCCGACGCAGAAGGCCGCCTTCGCGGCGTTCGGGGTGTCGCACGCCGCGCAGGTCACGTCGGCGCCCTGGTAGGGGTGGTCCTCCACCGCGACCTCCTCGCCCTCGGGCGGGAAGTACCGGCGCGTCGGGTCCTGCGGGGCCCCGCAGGTGGGGCAGTGGCGGTGGGTCAGGCCGAGCAGCTTCTCGGTGCCGCAGCCCGGGCAGTCCCAGAGCATCTCGTACCGGCCCTTCTCCTTCTCCCTGCTGCCCATCGCCCCTCCGCCCGCCCCGGCGTCGGAGCGCGTCTGACTCTACCTCGCGGCGCGAGCACGGCGGGGTGGCGGCGCAGGGGAGGCCGGATAATCAGCGGGGATGACCCTCTTCCCCCTCCTCTTCTCGTTGGCCGCCGCGCAGGCGCCCGCGGCCCCGTCCGCGGCGACGCCCACGCCGCCTGCGGCCCCGGCGTCGCCGTCGGCGACCCCCTCCGCGCCCGGCGCGCCCCTCGCGGGCGCCGAGCCCACCGCCCCGTCCCCGGCGCTCCGGGCCCTCGAGCTCCCGCTCGCGGCGCGCTCGCTGCGCCAGTCGGGCGTCCCCGAGGCCGACGTGCGCGGCGCGCTCGACTCGGCCAAGGAGAACGGGCTCGCCGCCGACGAGGCGACCGAGCTCGTGGAGGCCGCCGACACGGCGGTGAAGGCGCACGGCCCCGTCGACAACTTCGGCGCGTTCGTGCAGGCGCAGCTGGCGGCGGGGCTCCGCGGCCAGGAGCTCGCGCAGGCCATCCGCGCCGAGCACGCCGCGCGTGGCAAGGGGCAGGGGCAGGGGCAGCCGGAAGGGAAGGGCCCCCCCGAGGGACGCGGCCGCCCCGACGGGGCCGGGCGTCCCGACGGCGCGGGCAAGCGCGAGGGCGGCCCGCCCGACGGCGCGGGTCCCCACCACGGCGGCGCGCGTCCCGAGGGGGCGCGCCCCGAGCACGGCGGCAAGGCGGGCGAGCGTCCGCAGCGGCCGGAGGGCAAGAGCGGAAAGGCCGAGAACGCCGGGAACGGCGGGAAGGAGAAGCAGTGATGTCCGTGTTCCTCTCGCTCCTCCTCGCGTGCGGGGGCGAGGAGCCCACCGCGAAGCCGACGACCCCCGAGGTGGTGGCGCCCGCCCCCGCGCAGGTGCCGCCGCAGGTCTCGCGGGCCGTCGAGCTCGCCCGGGTCGTCCAGGCGGACCCCACCAACGCCGACGCCGCGCTGGCCGCCAAGGGGAGCTCGCGCGCCGAGCTCGACAAGCTCATGTACGAGATCGCGGCCGACCCCGGGCTCACCGACGCCTACGCCCGGGAGCTCGGGCGCTGATGGCGCTGGTCGTCTACGGCATCCCGAGCTGCGGCACCGTGAAGAAGGCACGGTCCTGGCTCGATTCGGCCGGGGTCGCGCACACCTTCGTCGACTTCCGCGCCACGCCGCCGCGCCGGGCGCAGGTCGACGCCTGGGTCGCGCGCTTCGGCGCGCGGGCGCTCCGGAACACCTCGGGCGGGTCGTACCGCGCGCTCGGCCCCGAGAAGGAGTCGTGGTCGGACGCGCAGTGGGCGGACGCCTTCGCCGCCGATCCGATGCTGATCAAGCGGCCGGTCGTCGAGCGGGACGGCGCCCCGGTGATCGTCGGGTGGAACGTGTCCGACGAGGAGCTGCGGGCCCGCCTCGGCTGAGCCCGACACAGAACGGGCCCCCGGGAAAGCGCTCCAGGGGGCCCGCCCGTCGGGTCAGCGCTTCTTGCTTCCGCCGCCCTCGGACTCCTTGCCTTCCTCGATGAGCTCCTTGACGCGCTGGCCACCCTTGTGGCCGATCTCGGAGTAGAACTCCGGACCGCGCTCGTCACGGACCTTCTCGCCGCCCATGCGGCCGGCTTCCTCGACGGTCATCGAGCCCTTCTCGCGGCCCTCGCTCTCGCGGTCCTTCGGCATGTCGTCTCCCCCTTGGAGTGTGTCTCGGGCTGCATGGGACGCCTGCGGGAGCCGCCCCGATGCCTCCGGGAACGTCGTCCCGTGGGGTACGTGGTCAAGCGCCAGCGCCTGCGTTCGCAGGGCAGGGGCGGGCGCCGGCCTCGCGGTTCGGATTAGCCTCTCGCCCATGATCTGGCTCCTCCTCGCCTGCGCCGAGCCGAAGTCGGCGCCCCGCGACCTCGACACCCTCCTCCACGATGCCTGGGCGCACTACGGAGCCGAGGACGACGACGCGCTGGCCCAGGACATGCGCGACCTGGCCGCGCTCATCGACGAGGACGCGCTCCCGCTCGAGGGGACCGTGACCGACCTGACCGCCGACGAGGTCGCCGCGGCGGGCCTCGCGGGCCCCGATCCCGAGCCGGCGCGCGGCATGTACACCGTCGGCTTCGTGGACTGCACGCCCGAGGAGATGGAGCGCATCCTGATCGCCCAGGACCAGATGACGCTCTACCCGGAGAACTACCTCGCCTACGAGCGCACCTACACCTCGGACCGGGACGCCTACGAAGCCCGCGACACCCACCACCTGAGCTGGGAGACGGCCTACACCGTCGAGATCCCGGTGCTCGCGACCTACGACGCCGTCGTCCTCGGCGGAGCGCACTGGACGCCCGACGGCGACGCGGGGCCGCACCTCTTCTCACGCACCGCGATGCCCGAGCCCGCCGTGGCCGTGCAGGACAACGTCGTGTTCGACGTCGACTACCAGATCGAGGCGTTCTACCCCTCCGGCGACGGCATGGTGCACGCCTTCGGGATGTGGCGGCACATCGAGTTCGGGGACCTCGACACGGAGGACGACGGCACGGTCGCGTTGATCCTCGACGGCCTGCACGGCTGGGACGAGGACACGACCGCGATCTGCGCCGAGGGTCGCATCTGACGGCCCGGCCGCCCTCTCCCGAGGACGGCCCCGCCGCGCCGACTACCAGTCGTCGATCCGGAAGCGGAGGCGCCGCTTGAGCGTGATCTCGCGGAGCAGCCCGGGATCGGAGGGGTCGCGCCCGTCGAAGGCCGCGGCCATGCGCTCCACGAGGCGCTCGTTGTAGTCCACGATGTTGTCGACCGCCTCGTGCGACGCGGTGGCGCCGGTCATCCAGAGGTTGCCCTTGCCCTGCTGCCGCTCCATGAGCCCCACGCCGCCCTCCCGGATGGCGTTGGGCGTGAGCTGCGGCGCGTACTTCCAGCGGGAGTGCGTGATCACGCGGGCGTGCTTCGCACCGTCCGCGGCGAGGTCCTCCAGCAGGCGCTCGACCATCTGCTGCCGGGACCAGCCCTCGTTGCCGTACTGGTAGCAGACGTACACGCTGGGCCGGCGCCCGGCCCGGGCGCGCACGGCGGCCACCTTGGACTTGTCCCCGGTGCGCCGGGCCACGAGGATGTTGCTCTTGGCGGTGGCGGCCGCGTTCCGCGCGTGCGGCTCCCAGGAGCGCGTGTCCGCGTCGGTGAACCACTCGGCCTCGACCAGGGTGGTGGCGTACTCGCGCCACTCCACCGCCCCGCCGACGCCCCACGCCGTGCGCTCCTCCGGCGTGAAGTCGATCCAGCGCGTGGCCTCGTCGAGCGGGCTCGTGATGACGAGGTGGTCGAACTCGAGCACGCGCCCGTTCACGCGCACGTGGAAGACGCCGCCCTTGCGCTCGACCTTCTCGATCGTGTGCTGGAGCCGCACGTCGAGGCGCCCGGCGAGCCAGGTCCAGAGGTGCTGCCAGCCGGGGACCGGCTCGGTGACGGTGTGCAGGACCGCCGACTTGAAGAGGCTCGGCACGTTCCAGCGGAGGCCGTAGAGCGCGGGCACGCGGTCGAGCGGGCCGTAGCCCATGACCGTCATCGTGCGGAGCGCGAAGCGGGCGACGGCGTCGAGGCCGCGCTCGGACAGCCACACGCCGAAGGGCTTCGCCACCTCGTTCCGCATGAGGCGGCCCTCGTCGTCCGTCTCGTCGTCCGGCGCGCCGTGCAGATCCCAGCGGTGGAAGTCCTTCCAGGCCCGGATGTACGCGAGCCCCTGGCGCCCGGTGCCGAGGAGGCCGCCCTCGCCCTCGACGAACTCCTGGAAGTCGACCAGCTTCTCGTCCGGCCCGTAGATGAAGTGCCGAAGGAGCTTGTACTCCTCCATTCCGGCCTCCTTCATCCACTCCTCGCAGGTGCGGTACCCGTCCGCCGTGTAGCAGGTGCCCATCTCGTGGCCGATGCCCTCGTGGTGCACCGTCAGCGACTTGCCGCCGACGCGGTCGCTCTTCTCGAGCACCGTGACGTCCGCGTAGCCGCGGTCGGTGAGGAGGCGGGCGAGGGAGATGCCGCCGGGGCCGGCGCCGACGATTCCGATGCGAGGCTGCATTTTGTGCGCTCCAGGATGGGGCGCCTTTCTACCAGAAGCGGGACCGCGACAGGGGCCAAATTCTGTCCGCCCCCCCAGGTTGGGGGCCAGATTCTGTCCACCCCCGAAGGTCAGGCGCCGAGGCCCTCGGAGAGCAGGAGCGCGTGGAGCCCGTCGGGGTTGTCGACGTGCAGCCAGTGTCCGGCGTCGGGGAGCACGTGGAGCCGGACGCCCGGCCCCGCGGCCGCGAACCGCGCGAGCTCGGCGTCGGGCCAGCGGTCCGAGCGGGCGGCGCGCACCACGTCCACGCGCGCGTGGCGGCCCGCCGCGTCGAGCCACGGCCAGACGTCCACCGTCGCGTAGTCGCGGAGCATCTCCTCGACGCCGTCGAGGTCGAAGCGCCACACGAAGCCCGCGTCCGTCGCGCGGAGGTTGGTCGTCATCCACTGCCCGAGGCCCGGGGAGAAGCCGAGGCCGGTGAGCACGCCGACGATGTCCTCGCGGCGCGCGAGGGGCATCGGGATGGTGCGGAGCGCCTGCACGACCAGCACCACCTCCGAGCTGAGCGCGAGCGGCAGCTCCGGGCGGCCGGGCGGCACGTCCAGGGCCCACACGCGGTCCACGGTCCCGCCGCGGGCCTCCACGGCGGCGCCCCACACCAGCGCGACCTTGCCGCCGAAGCTGTGGCCGATGGCCGTCCGGGGGTGGATGCCCAGGTGATCGGCCAGCGCGTCGAGGTCGGCGGCGCAGGCCGCGACGGTGTGCGGAGGGGCCATCCCGTGGCTCTCGCCGTGGTTGCGCAGGTCGGGGAGGAGGAAGCCCCAGTCGGGGGCCGCGGCGGACAGGCGCCGGGCGACCGTGCGCAGGTTCTGTCCGGAGCCGAGGATGCCGTGGAGGAGCCACGCCCAGCGGGTCGGGGTGGCGCCGGGGGCGGTCTGGGCGACGTGGCGGAGGATGGGCATGGCGCCGAGACCTAACGTGGGACGAAGGGGGGGCGTTGCGGGGGGCCCGCCCCCCCCTCACGGCCGGCTTGCCGCCGGCCTCCGGGGGCGGGCTGCGTCCCCTCCGGCGCTTGCCGCGCCGGACCCTCGCAGCGCTCGGGTCGGGGACTTCGCGAGCCCTGCGGGCTCCGCCCCATGAAGATCCCGGCTAAGAGGGCCGCGCATGTCGACCCGGAACCGTTCGTGACCCCGCCCCGTCAACGCGCCGTACTCGTGGGGGTGCAGCTCCCCGACGTGGACAACGTCGAGCACGCGGCGTCGATGGCCGAGCTCGGCCGCCTCGTCCACACGCTCGGCTACGAGGTGGTCGGCGAGGTGGGCCAGCGCCGCGACGGCCTCGCGCCCGGCGCGGTCCTGGGCGAGGGCAAGCTGGCCGAGCTCGCGACGTGGACCGGCGGCTCGGGCGTGATCCCGCAGGGGCCGCGCAAGAAGGCGACGAAGGCGCGCGCCCGCTGGGAGGGGGACGAGGAGGAGCTCGACGAGGTCGAGGCCATCGAGGAGGAGGACGACGCCGGCGACGAGGTGCCGCGCGAGAAGCGCAAGGCCGACCTCGTGGTCGTCGACCACGAGATCAGCCCGAGCCAGGCGCGCAACCTCGAGAAGGCCACGGGCGTCGACGTGCTCGACCGCACGGGCGTGATCGTCGAGATCTTCCACCGGCACGCGCAGAGCCGCGAGGCCCGCCTCCAGGTGGAGATCGCCCGGCTGAACTACCTCGTGCCGCGCATGCGCGAGACGGGCGGCGGCGACCGGCAGCGTGGCGGCATCGGAGGGAAGGGCGCCGGCGAGAGCGCGCTCGAGCTCGACCGCCGCAAGGTGCGCGACCGCATCGCCCAGCTCCGCGCCGAGCTCGCGTCCATCGAGGACGAGCGCGGGACGCGGCGGGCCCGGCGCGCGGACCAGCTCCGCGTCGCGCTGGTGGGCTACACGAACGCGGGCAAGAGCTCGCTCATGCGCGCGCTGACGGGCAGCCAGGTCTACGTGGCGGACAAGCTCTTCGCCACGCTCGACACCACCGTGCGCGCGCTGCACCCCGAGACGACGCCGCGCATCCTCGTGTCCGACACCGTCGGCTTCATCAAGAAGCTCCCGCACGACCTCGTCGCGAGCTTCCGGAGCACGCTCGACGAGGCGCTGGAGGCGTCGCTCCTGCTCCACGTGGTCGACGCCTCCGACCCCACCTTCCGCCAGCAGTACGACGTGACGCGGGAGGTGCTCGCGGAGATCGGCGCCGACGAGGTGCCGTCGCGGCTCGTGCTCAACAAGATCGACCGCGTGGACGCCGACGGGCGCGACGCGCTGCGCGTGGAGTTCCCCGACGCGATCCAGCTCTCGGCCCACGACCCGGCCGACGTGGCGCGGATGCGGGACCTCCTCGTCGCGTGGTTCGAGCGCGACATGACCGACGCGGAGCTCTTCGTGCCCTGGGCGCGGGGCGCGCTCGTCGCCGAGATCCACGGCCGCGTGCGCGTCCTCTCGGAGGAGCACGAGGCCGACGGGACGCGGTTCTCGGTGCGGGGGCGGCGCGAGGACGTCGCGCGGCTGCGGTCGCTGCTGAGCTGAGGCGCCGTGGACACCCCCCTCGTCGACGGCTCCTGGAAGGGCCTCCCGCCGCTGCTCCCCCCGACGCCGATCGCCGCGCTGGGCGAGCTCGGCTGGAGCCTCCTCGACGACGTGCTGCCCTCGCCGGTGGCCGTGCTGCGCGACGACGCGCTGGCGCACAACCGGGCGTGGATGCGCACCTTCCTGGCGCGCACGGGCGCGGAGATCGCGCCGCACGCGAAGACCACGATGAGCCCGGAGTTGTTCGCGCTGCAGGTGGAGGACGGGGCGTGGGGGCTGACCGTGGCGACGGCCCACCAGGCGGCGGTGGCACTCGCCGCGGGCGTGCGGCGGCTGATCCTCGCCAGCGCCGTGGTGACCGGACCCGAGCTCGCGTGGCTGGCCCACGCAACCCGAGGAGGGGCCGAGATCCTGCCGCTCGTGGACAGCATCGACGCGGTCGCGCGGCTGGCCGGGCTCGGCGTGCCCCTGGGCGTGCTGCTCGAGGTGGGCTACGCCGGCGGGCGCGGCGGGTGCCGGACGCCCGCGGCGGCGCTGGCCGTGGCGCGCGCGGTGGCCGCGGCGCCCACGCTCTCGCTCGCGGGGATCGAGGCCTACGAGGGGCTGATGGCGGCCCCCTCGCCGGAGGCGCGGGAGGCGCGCGTGGCGGCGTTTCTGGACGAGGTCGCGGCGGTCGCCGCGGGCTGCCGCGCGGCGGGCCTCCTCGGGAGGACGCCGCTCCTCACCGCGGGCGGCACGTCGTTCCCCGACCTCGTCGCCCGCCGGTTCGCCGGGCTGGAGGGCTTCCGCCCGCTCCTCCGGAGCGGCTGCTACCTCACCGGCGACCACGGGATCTACGCCGCGGCGCTGCGACGGCTCGCGTTGCGCGACCCCGCGCTCGCGGGCGACGGGCTCGTCCCGGCGCTCGAGGTGTGGGCGACCGTGCTGACGCGGCCGGAGCCCGGGCGGGTCATCCTCGGCGCGGGGAAACGCGACATCGGCATCGACGCGGGGCCCCCCGTCGCGCTCCGCGGGGCGCGTCCGGGGGAGGGGTGCTTCGTGGTGGAGGGCGACGTCGTGGAGGTGAACGACCAGCACGCGCACCTCGTGGTGCCCGCCACGAGCCCGCTCCGCGTCGGGGATCGCGTCGCGCTGGGCATCACGCACCCGTGCACGACCTTCGACCGGTGGTCCGTCCTCCTCCGCGTGGACGCGCGCTGGACGGTGACGGGCGCGGTCCACACCCGGTTCGGCTGACCGACCGCGCGCTCGGATGCGCGCGCATCGCCCCCGCGCGTCGCGCGCGCATCGCCCGCGGGGTGCGCAACACAAAAACAGGCGTTTCATCGATGCCGGGCCCGCCCGGGACCCCTGGCACGGCGCGTGCACATGCCGCCGCCGTCCCAACCAACGGAGGTCCCAATGTCCCGCTTCGCCCTCGCCATCCTCGCCCTCGTCTCCACCAACACCGCCCTCGCCGCCACCGTGAACCTCGGCGCCGACGCGGTCGCCTGGCAGGAGCTCTTCGAGTCGTACAACGCGCCCGCGAACAACAACTACGGCTCGCCCGCCGACCTCGTCTGGACCTACGACGCGGCCAACCCGGGCGCCACCGTGGCCACCGCGACGGTGCGCTGCGGCTCCTACGCGGCCAAGGGCTTCGTCGTGGGCGCCCAGCTCACCGAGTCCGAGCTCACCTCGCTGACCACGTCGCCGAGCCCCGAGGCGGCCAAGTGGTACGACGCCATCGTGGCGGGCGCCAGCGTGGGCGCCGTGCACATCGGCGAGGTCGACATCGCCGACCTCGAGCGGGGTGACATTCTCGCGGCCAAGTACGAGACCGCGACGGACACCGGCCACGTCATGATCGTCGGCTCGGTGTCCCTCGTGCCCACCAGCACGCCGAGCTGGGTGGTGCCGCTCTCTCCGACCAACGCGGGCACGGACGCCCGCTGGATCGTCGTCATCCACGACGCCACCAAGACCCCGCACGGGACGACGCCGAACAGCCGCGCGACGGACCTCGGCGTGCAGCGCGACAGCCGCAACGAGTTCACCGACGCCGGCGGCGTCGAGGACCAGGGCGTCGGCGTCGGCACCGTGCTCGTGTACACCGACAGCAGCGGGGCGATCACCGGCTGGCGGTGGAGCCACAACGGCAGCTACTACGCGAACGACACCACGGGCCGGCCGCTGGTTGCCGGGCGGATCACCGAGGACATCTGACGCGGCACGGGCACGGGCGTGCTCGCTCGGAGCGCGCCCGTGTCAGTGGATCACCACCCGCTCGGTGACCGTGCCACGCCGCGCGGCCAACAACGCCCGGTCCACCGACCACGCGCCCGCCCCCTCCACGAGCAGGACGGTGGCGAGCCCGATGGCGAGCAGGTGGAACTCGAAGCCCTCGCCCTGCTGGCCGCCGCTCCAGTTCATGAAGAAGCCGTTCGGCAGGTGCACCATCAGCACCGCGCCCAGCATCACCGCGAGGATGCCGGCGGCCGCGATCCGGGTGAGCGCGCCCAGCACGAGCCCGAGGCCACCCAACATCTCGGCGCACATGACCAGCCCGGTGAAGAACGGCGGCACGCCCATCTCGGCGAACGACGCGAGCGTGGCGTCGGGCCCATAGCCGCCGAACCAACCGAACACCTTCTGCGCCCCGTGCGCGAACATGACAACGCCGAGCAGGACGCGCCCGATCAGGAGCCCGCCGCTCGGCGACGTGGCGAGGAGGTTGTGCACCGGAGCCCCCAGTCTGCGCACAACGTAGGCGCGCGCCGCGACGGGATCAGGTCACGGCGTGTCGGGGCCCGCTCCCGTGCGCCGCCATCACCGCGGCGGCGACACGCTCGGCCGACGCCCAGCAGTCCTCCATGAGCCCCACGCCCTCGGTGTACCCCCCGCACACCCACACGCCGCCGAGCCCCTGCACGTCGAGCAGCCGCGTGGCGGCGAGGAGCGCCCGCCTGTCCATGACGTTGTGGCGGAAGACCCGGGTCACCGGGGCGCCGTGCTCGTCGCGCAGGAGCAGCATGTCGGGGATGGGTCGCCAGGGGTTGGCGGTCGTGAAGAACCAGGGCTGCACCGTGGTCCGGCGCTCCGCGTTGTCGGCGTCGTACTGGTGGAGCGGCCCGACGGTCGTGACCGTGTAGGGGCCCGCCGGCTCCCGGATCAGGATGTTGAAGCTCCCCCATGCGTTCGGGTTGGGCCCGAGCAGGCGCGCGTCCGTGTGCGCGACGACCGTGGCGTCCTGGTAGGGGAATTGCTCGAGGACCGCGCGCCACGCGGGCGCGGCCGGGCCGTCGAGCAGCGCGGCGGCGTCGTCGGCGTGCGCGGCCAGGACGACGGCGTCGTAGGCCTCGCCGGCGCCGTCGAGCACCCGGGGGGCGCCCTGGCCGGCCTGCACGCGGACGGGCGTGCCCGCGCGGACCGTGCCGGGCGGGAGCGCGGCGACCAGGGCGTCGACGAAGCTCGCCATCCCGTCGACGAGGTACATCCGCTCCACGCGCGGCTCCCCGCTCGCGACGATGCCCTCCTGCAACGCGTAGAAGCGCATGATCGTCGCCATGGGCAGCACGCCGGGGCCGTCCGCGCCGCAGAACCAGAGCGCGTGGACCCGCGGCTTCAGGTAGAGCTCGCCGAAGCGGGCGGTGTAGTCGCGCACCTCCAGGTACTCGTCGAGCGACAGGGCCCCGAGCCGCGCGTCCGTGAGCGCCTCGTAGGCCTGGCGGCGGAAGCGGCGGAGCTGGACGAGCACGTCGTCGGGCGGCGGGACGCCGTGTCGGCGCCCCAGCGCGTACACGAGCGCGCCGTCCGCGGTGAAGAAGCCCGTGGAGTTGTGCATCGGCCGGTAGGCGACCCGGAGCCGGTCGAGCGTCGCGACCACGCGGTGGTAGGTCGCGCGGTTGAAGTCGCTCGTGCCCAGCTCGACGCGGCGGTCGGCCAGCGCGAGCCGGCGGGTGTCGGCGTTCCCGCCCGGCCGGGACGCGCGCTCGTACACCGTGACCCGGGCGCCCGCCGCGACGAGCGCGTGCGCGGCCGCGAGGCCGGAGAGGCCCGCGCCGACGACGGCCACGCGAGGGGAGGGGAGGGGCATGCCCGGAGTCTACACGAGGGTCCGCCCGCCGCGCCCGATCACTCCGCGCAGGCCTTGGCGCCCCAGTCGTAGACGTTGTTCAGCTCGTCGCACTCGTAGAGCACGCCCGCGCCCGCCTCGTCGAAGTCGGCCTTCGCCACGGGCTTGGCCGTGCCGAGCGCGCTCGCGGAGACCTCGAAGAGCAGGGCCTCGCCCTCCTCGCCGGGGGCGATCGCCTGCGTGGTGTAGAGGGTGGCGAGCACCGCGCCCGACGGCCCCGCCGTGATGCTCACGGGGATGCCGGCCGGCGCCTCGAGGTTGCCGGCGTTGCCCACCCAGGCGCCCACGTACACCTTGTCGCCGTCACACTCCTTGTCGCACACGTCGAAGATCTCGACCTGGAGGTCGTGCCACTCGCCCGGCGGCTGTCCGGCGTCGCCGCTGCGGAAGCTGTTGTACTCGGGCCAGTTGGGGCCCCCGGTCGCCGGGATGCCGCCGACGTCGTCGACGTTGGTGATCTGGTAGCCGTGCTGGTTCCAGATCTTGCGGCCGGGCGGCCAGGTCTCGTCGGCGTCGCCGTACACGGAGAAGGAGCGGTTCCACGAGCAGTGGCCGAGCACGATCTCGACCTGGTCGTCGTTGTCCACGTCGGCGATCACCGGCGTCTCGAGGATCGTGTAGCTCCCGTGCTCGGTGGAGCGGAACTTCACGCTCCCGTCGAGCCCGTTGAAGAACGCGATCGACCCCTCGTCGGCGTAGAGCACCTCGGGGTAGCCGTCGTTCTCGAAGTCGAAGAGCACCGGGCCCGCCGCGCCCGACTGGTCGCTGATGCGCGCGGTCCACTTGCGGGTGCCGCCCCACTCCAGCGCCACGAGCGAGTTCTGCGCCGCGAAGACGATGTCGGGCGTGCCGTCCGCGTCGAGGTCGTCGATCGCGGGGGCGCCGAGGTTGGTGTTGCCGCCGGTGGCGTAGCTGACCGACCAGAGCTCGGTGCCGTCCGTCTCCATGCCGGTGACGAAGACGCCGCTCGTCTTCACGATCTCGCCGTCGCCGTCGCCGTCGAAGTCCGCCACGGCGATGAGCCCGTCGAGGCCGCCGTTGGTCCACTTGGCCGAGCCGTCCATGTTGTAGGCGGCGTCGCCGGTGACGAGCTCCTCGACGCCGTCACCGTCGAGGTCGGTCGGGATGGAGAGCGTGCCGTAGGTGCTCGCGCCGGGTGTGCCGCCGTAGGGGGCCGCGCCCTTGCCGTAGCGCCCGCGGCCCAGGAGCGTGCCGGTCGCGCCGTCGAGGATCGCGTTCCCGACGGTGACCTCGGGGTTTCCGTCGTGGTCCATGTCCGAGATGGCGGGGTAGTTGTACCCCATCGTGTCCATGCTGGACGCGAGGTTGGGCGAGGTCCAGAAGGTGGCCCCCGTGCGCCCGTCGAGCGCCACGACCGTGGTGGTGCCGCCGGCGACGACCTCGGGCCAGCCGTCGCCGTCGAGGTCGCCGACCGCGAAGCCGCCGTCCTGCCCGATGTTGCTGGCTCGCGACTCCCAGAACACGCCCGAGTTGTCGCCCTTCACCGCGACCACGCGCCCGGACTGGTAGATGATGATCGCCGGGAGGTCGGCGTCGTCGATCGCGCCGCTGCCGTTGCTGTCGACGATCTGCCCGATCGCGGGCGGCCCGCAGAACGTGGTCGACCCGTAGTGGTACTCCACGACCGGCGTGAAGCTGCCCGTCTGCAGCTCGACGTCGCACTCCTCGTTGAGGCTCACCTCGCTGCGCGTGCCCTCGAGGCCCTCGCAGATCTCGGAGAAGTCCTCGTGGGTGCCCGGACCCGCGCCGGTCTCTTCGGCGTCGGTGCCGGAGCCGTCCGTCTTGCGGTTGAGGTCGTAGTCGCTGCACGCCGCCGCGAGCGACACGGCGCCGAGCAGCAGGACGACAGGCCGGAATCCTGGATTTTGGTCCGACGGGAGGAGGGGGGCGCGCATGGCTGGCTCCGCGGCGGCCCGCAGATTAGCGTGGCCGTCACAGGGCCGCACGCGGAAATCGGTTAAGCTTCGGGCCGATGTTTGCCGTCGTCCAGTTCAAGCCCCGTCGCGGAGCGCGAAACGCCAACCTCGCCGGGCTGGTCGCGCTCACCACCCAGGCGCTCCAGGGCGGCGCGAAGGTGGTGGTGCTGCCAGAGATGGCGGCCACCGGCTATCGCTTCCCCAACCCGGAAGCCATCCGCCCCATGTCGGAAATGCCGCGGGGGCCCACCTTCCGGGCGTTCCAGCCGCTCGCGCGCCAACACAAGGCGCACATCGTGGTGGGCTTCGTCGAGGATCACGAGGGGCGGCTCTTCAATTCCGCGCTCGTGATCAACCCGGAAGGGCGCATCGAGGCGCTCTACCGCAAGCGCCTGCTCTACATCGACGATCACACCTGGGCGAGCCCGGGGGATCTGCCGTACCCGTCCTTCCAGACGCCCTACGGCAGCGCCACCGTCGGCATCTGCATGGACATCAACGATCCCCGCTTCATCACCCACATCCGCCGCACGCGGCCGGACGTCGTCTGCTTCCCCACGAACTGGGTGGACGAGGGCGTGGACGTCCAGAAGTACTGGGCCAACCAGCTCCGCGGCTGGAACGGGACGCTCGTGGCCGCCGACCGGTGGGGCGAGGAGGACGGCGTGCCGTTCGCCGGCCGCTCGGCGGTGATGCGCGCCGGCCAGGTGCTGGTGAGCGGGCCCGACGAGGGCGACGGCTGGTGGACGGCCGAGGCGCCGGCGAAGCAGCCGGCGGTGGCCCCCGCGACCGAGCGGTAGGCCGCCTCCGCTGCGGACGGCCGGGCTCAGCGCCCGCCGAAGTCCTTCTCCTTCGCGTAGCGGGCGATCCGGTCGACGTAGTCGAACACCGACGGGGCCCCGCGTCCCAGGTGCCGCCGCAGGTTGGTGGTGTCGAAGAGCGGGTTCTGCCGGAAGTAGGGGAGGTAGGCGGAGCCCCCCCGCAAGATGCGCCGGCCGCGCTTCGTGAGCGAGAGCGGCCGCCGGAGCACCGGGCGCACCCACTTCAGGTAGAAGTCCGGGTCGATCGTCCGGAGCGGCGGGCGCTCGAGCACCGCGGCGAAGCGCGCGGCGAGCGCGTCTACGCGCGGCGCCTCGTCCCCGGCGGCGAGGTGGAAGCAGCCGCCGAGCGTCCCCGGGTCGCGGCGCAACGCGGCGATGGCGTCGGCGACGAAGTCGACCGGCACGACGTCCACGAGCGTGTCGGGGCGCCCGGGGAACAGCCGCCACCACCCCCGCGCGTAGAGCATGAGCGGCCAGTACAGGACGTTGAACGCCTCCGTCTCACCCGTGCGGCTGTCGCCGACCACGATGGACGGGCGGTGGATCGCGGCGGGGAGCCCCTCGGCGATGGAGGCGCGCACCCGCGCCTCCGCCTGGCACTTCGACCACTCGTAGCTGTTGCGGAAGCCCTGCCCCACGTCGCACTCGTGCTCGAACACGCGCCCCGTGCGGTCGCCGGCGACGTAGGCCGTGCTGACGTGGTCGTGGCGGACGAGCCGCCCGCGCTCGGCGAGCGTGCGCGCGAGCGCCAGCATCGACTCGGTGCTGGCGATGTTCTCGCCCGCGGCCCTGTCCTGCGGCATGTCGAAGCGCACGGACGCCGCGGAGTGGATCAGCGCGGTGACCTCGGCCTCCACGCGCGCCCGGTCGGCGGGAGAGAGGCCGAGCCCCGGCGCGGTGACGTCGCCGCGGAGGGCGTGGACGCGGCCGGCGGCGTCGGGGACCCGGCGGCGCAGCGCGGCCTCCCGCTCGGCGAGGTGGACGTCGTCCTTCGCGCGCACGAGCGCGAGCACCACGCAGGCGGGATCCTCGAGCAGCCGCGGCAGGAGCGCGGTGCCGACGTGGCCGGTCGCGCCGGTGAGCAGGACGGTGTCGGACATCGGGCGCTTCCCCCTGGCGGGCGCGCCGGAGTATCACACGCGGCGGCGGCGGATCCCGAGGAGCGCGGCGCCGGCGATCCCGACGAGGCCCATCCCGCCCGGCGTGGCGTTGCAGCCGACGAGCGCGAGGTCCTCGAGCATCTTCGCGTGCAGCTCGTCTTCCGGGACCTCGCCGAACAGGCCGCCCCTCTTCACCTGGACCTCGGTCCACTCCTCGTCGCAGTCGCCGTGCTGGTAGCTGCCCTCGGCGGGGAAGGTGCCCTGCTCGCCGTCGGCGGTCTCCCACCACACGTACCAGGGGTTGCACGCCTCGCCGTCGAACGCCGGCGCGATGCTGTAGATGCCGAGCTCGTCGGCGCCGTACATGAGGTTCATGTCGGACTCGACGCCGTCGACGACGAGCTGGAGGGCGGCGGGCGCGTCGACGTCGCCCCAGTCCGCGTAGAGGAAGTCCCCGTCCTCGACGGCGATGCGCACCGGCGGGTCGCCCTCTTCCAGGCTCCCGGCGGCGAAGTCCTGGGTGAGGTAGGCGCCGGAGATGCCCGGGCCCATCTCGTTGTAGTCGCCGAGCATGATGTTCGCGCGGTGGCCGCTCGAGCACATCCACATCCCCATCACCGCGTAGCGGGGGTCGTTGGTGCCCATGGCGATGTTCTCGCCGACGTACCCGGAGTCGTCGTAGTAGTGCGAGACGCGCGTGGCCATGTCCTCGCCGCTGCCGTCACAGCTGTCGTGCTGGAAGCAGGAGTTCTCCTCCATCGTGATGGAGTGGTAGCGGGAGGCCTCCGTGAGGTCGAGGTCGAGGTAGAGCGGCGACTTCGGCACCTGCTCGTCGGCCAGGAAGTCGTCGAAGGAGCAGGGCTCGTACCCGGACTGGTACTCCTGGTCGAACTCCTCGGGCGCGACGCGCGCCGCGTTCGTCCAGAGGAGCAGCACGCGCTCTTCGTAGGAGGGGTACCCGTCGACCGGGACGCCGTAGCCGGCGCCCACGGTCGCGAGGAGGGCCAGGGACGCGAGCTCCATCATCCGCCTCCGGCGAGGTGTCGGCGGATGACCTCCGCCGCCCGCTCGTAGCTCTTCTCGAGTTGCTCCAGCACCACCTTCTCGATGGCGCCCCCGACCAGCGGGACCGCGACCTTGATCTCCCCCTCGATGATGCGCTCGCAGCCGCCAGGCGCGTCGACGACGCGCGACGTGCCGCTGCACTGCACCTTGTCGGGGAGCAGGTCGGACAGGACCTTCCACGTCGTGCTCATGCGGTCGTCGTCGCCCTCGACCTCCTGCACGTAGGAGAAGCGCGTCGCGCCGAGCGCCCGCTGGGCGACGGCCGGGAGCTCCTTCCGCGGGGAGACGCGCATCCGTTCGAGGGTCTTCGACCCCTGCCGGGTGCGCTCCAGGACCTGCACGTCGACCTCCCCCGCGGCGGCGATCTTCTCGTCGACCGCGGGGTCACGCGTACCGTCCCAGTACGCCCGCGGAGAGACCGGGAAGCGATGGGAGATGCGGATCTGCATGGCGCGCCCAGGGTACGGCCGGGCTCGAGCGGCGGCAACGACGTGCATGTCAAGCTTGTGTGACGCGGGGGCGTCCACGAGGCGCCCGGCGACCCGAGAGCCGGAGCCCTTCGGTTAGCATGCGCGTGCCCGGAGCCCGCATGTCCTCCTCCCTGCTCCTCCTGCTCGCCCTGACCGACCCGGCTCGCGCGGTGCTCCCCCTCCCGACGTACCCGGAGTGCGGCGAGGAGGACCGTCCGGACCTCTGCCCGTCCGACCTCGGCGACGACTGGTCCTTCATCAGCTACGTCCCCGCCGGCTCGCGGGCGACCGTGCGGCCCGAGGAGCTGGAGATCGGCTCCGGCAACAACGTCGACCGGGCCTGGCGCATCACCACCGGTCGCACCGACGTGCTGCTCGCCGCGCTCGACTCGGGCTTCGACTGGGCCAACGGCTCCTACGTCAACAAGATCGCGCTCAACACGGGCGAGCTCCCGCTCCCGCAGCTCGCCGACGGGTCCGAGGCCGCCGACCACGACGTCGACGGGAACGGCATCGTGAACGTCCAGGACTACGCCGCCGACCCGCGCCTCGCGTTCGACGCCGGGCGGGACTCGGCGGACTTCCACCTCGATCCCTCCGACCTGCTCGCCACGTTCTCCGACGGCGTGGACGACGATGGCAACGGTTTCGCCGACGACATCGCCGGCTGGGACTTCTTCGCCGACGACAACGACCCGTACCACGAGTACGACCAGGACTTCGGCACCCACGGCGACGGCGTCGTCGAGGAGATGGCCGCGGAGGGCGGGGACAGCAGCGGCGACATCGGCGTGTGCCCGAACTGCGCGGTGCTGCCCGTCCGCATCGGCGACACGTTCGTCACCGACGGGAACCGCGCGGCCATGGGCATCGCGTACGCGGTGTCCCGCGGCGCGCTCGGCGTGAACATGTCGGTCGGGGCGCTCTCGAACCCCGACCTCGCGTACGCGGCGGCGCGGTGGGCGCGCGAGCAGGGCGTGAGCCTCGTGGGCGCCGCGGGCGACGAGAACGCCTACCACCACAACTTCCCGTCGCTGATGGACGGCATCCTCTACGTCCACTCGATCCGCTCCGACAACGGCACCGAGGGCGACGGCACGTTCAGCTACCTGAACTTCTTCAACTGCAACAACTACGGGCCACGCCTCACGCTGGTCGCCGCGTCGCACGCCTGCGCGACGGGCGCGGCGGCCGCCACGACGGGCGCCGTCGGCCTCGTGCACTCGGCCGCGCGCGACGCGGGCCTCACGCTCACTGCGGACGAGGTCTACCAGCTCCTCATCGGCTCCGTCGACGACATCGCCCTCTCCGCGGAGGACGTGGCGCGCGCCGCCACCTACCCCTCGGGCGAAGGCTGGGACCCCTTCTACGGGTACGGGCGCCTCGACGCCGGCCGGGCCGTGGAGATGGTCGCGAACGGGGAGATCCCCCCGACGATGGACGTGTCGAGCCCCGCGTGGTTCGACACCATCGACCCGTCGGTCGGGACGCTCGCGATCGAGGGGTACATCGCGGCCGATCGCTCGGGCTCCTTCGACTACGTCGTGGAGTACGGGGTCGGCGACGATCCGCGCGAGTGGACCCAGCTCGCGAGCGGATCCTCGACGACGCGCATCGAGGGCGCGCTCGCCACGCTCGACCTCGCCTCGCTCGACGTGGCGGCGATGGCCGAGGCCGACAAGGAGGAGACGATCCTCGAGCGCGTGGATCGTGTCTTCGCGCCGGCCGTGACCGTGCGCGTGCGCGCGACCGACGCGGAGGGCCACACCGGCCGGTTCCAGAAGACCTTCTTCGTGTACCGCGACCCCGACCTCGTGGCCGGCTTCCCGCTCGAGCTCGGCTCCTCCGGCGAGTCCTCGCCGATCCTCGCCGACCTCGACGACGACGGCATCCACGAGATCGTCGTCGGCGACGCCTCCGGGCGCGTGCACGCTTTTCTGGCGGACGGGACGGAGCTCGCCGGCTGGCCGGCCGTCACCGCCCCCAGCCCGCGCCTCCACGCCGAAGCACCCGCGTTCACCGGCGGCGAGCTCCCCACGCTCCACGACGGCCTCGTCGCCACCGTGGCGGTGGGGGACCTCGACGGGGACGGCAGCCCCGAGGTGGTCGGGGCCTCGGCCACGGGCTCCGTGTACGCCTGGTCTGCCGACGGCACGCCGGTGGCCGGCTTCCCCGTGGACATCGTGGGCCGCGCCGCCGACGAGTTCGACTCCACCCACGTGTACGACAACGCCATCATGGGCGCGCCCACGCTCTACGACCTCGACGGGGACGGCGTGCTCGAGATCCTCGCGGCCGCGATGGACCAGCGGCTCTACGCCTGGGATGCCGCCGGGCAGCCGTGGGGGCCGTACCCGATCGACGTGTGCGCCCCCGAGCTCTGCGGCGACGCCGGCACGCGCATCATCACGAGCCCGACCGTCGGCGACGTGGACGGCGACGGCGACGTCGAGATCGGCCTCGGCACGAACGAGGCGGTGAACGACGGGAACTCGTCCATCTCGTACCTGTTCGACGCGCTGACCGGCACGATCGAGCCGGGCTGGCCGCTCGTCGAGGGCGGCCTCATCAACGAGGCCGGGCTCCTCCCGATCGTGGGCGAGGGCCACCCCGCGTCGATGGCCTTCGCGGATCTCGACGGCGACGGCGACCTCGAGATCGCGAGCCCCGTGATGCTGGGGCAGAGCCCGATCTACCACCACGACGGGGCGGTCGCGCACGACCTCTCGTACGTCTCCTCGGGTTTCGGCGAGGGCACGAACACGAACCAGCCCAGCTTCGCGCAGATGACCAACAACCCGTCGTTCGGCGACATGACCGGCGACGGCGTGCCCGACTACGTCATCGGCGCAGCGGGCACCTACTACCTGCTCGCCCTGCCGCTCATCACCGCGCTCGACTGGCAGAACGTCGTGGCCGCGTGGGACGGCGCGACCGGCGAGATGCTCCCGGGCTGGCCGCGGCAGATCGAGGACCTCCAGTTCCTCGTGGCGCCCGCCATCGCGGACCTCGACGGCGACGACCGTGCCGAGGCGGTCATGGGCAGCGCCGGGTACCTGCTGCACGCCTGGGACGCGGAGGGCGTCGAGCCCGAGGGCTGGCCCAAGTTCACGGGCAACTGGATCCTCGGGAGCCCGGCCGTCGGGGACATCGACGGCGACGGGTACGTCGAGGTGGTGGTCTCCACCCGCGAGGGGCGGATCTTCGCGTGGCACACCAAGGGGCACGCGGACCAGGACGTCGGCTGGGCGGGCATCCACCACGACCCGCAGAACACCGGCAACTTCGAGACGCCGCTGCCCAAGCAGGCGGGACCGCCGTCGTCGCCGTCCAAGGTGGAGGAGGGCTGCTGCTCGGGCGGCGAGGCCGCGGCGCTCCTTTGGCTCGCGCCGCTCGGGCTCCTCGCCCGCCGGCGGAGGCGCGCGTAGTGCCTCCCCTCCGGCGCGAGGACGCGCTCTTCAGCTGGTTCGAGCGCGTCAACGGGCCCGTGTGGGGCGACGTGCTCGACGCGGGCACCGGCGACCACTCGCTCGGGTGGGTCGCGTCCCTCCCCACGCGCTCGGTGACCGCGGTGACGGTCGAGGCCTGGCGCATGGCGGGCCTCCGGGAGACCGCGCCGGGCGCGCGCGTGCTCCTGGGCGAGTGGACCGATCCGACCCTGCTCTACGGCGAATCCTTCGACCAGGTGCTCGTCGACTACGTGATCGGCGCGATCGACGGGCACGCGCCGTACTTCCAGTACGCCTACCTGGAGCGGCTCCGGCCGCACGTCCGCAGGCGGCTGTACCTCGTGGGGCTCGAGCCGCAGCCGCGCGATGGCTCGGTGCTCGACGAGGTGTGCCGTGTCCGGGACGCCTGCATCCTGCTGGCGGGGCACCGCTGCTACCGGGAGTACCCGCGGTCGATCGTGGTGCGCTGGCTCGAGCGCGCGGGCTACCGGGTGATCGACGCGCAGGACTTCCCCAACCGGGTCGGCGCGCGCTTCGTGAACGGCCAGCTCGACGTCGCCACGCGCAAGACGAAGCTGTTCCGGGACGAGGCGCTCCGCGAAGCCATGCTCGCCACCATCGCGGACGTACGCGAGCGCGCGCTTGCCCAGGGCGAGATCACCTGGGGCGCGGATTACGTTCTCGCCGCTGAGGTGACCGGATGAAGCTCGGCGCGCTCCTCCCGCTGGCGTGCCTCGTCGCGTGCGCCGGCGAGCCCCCGGCGCGCACCGGGCCGCCGCCCATCGTGCTCGTCTCGATCGACACGTTCCGCGCGGATCGCATCGGCGCGTTCGGCAACGAGGACGGGCTCACGCCGAACCTCGACGCCTTCGCCGCCGAGTCCGTCGTCTTCGAGAGCGCGTGGAGCCAGGCCATCCAGACCGCGCCCTCGCACACGAGCCTCTTCACGAGCCGCTACCCCAGCGAGGAGATCGGCTCCGACGGGCAGCCCTACGTACCGAAGGACATCCCGCTCCTCGCGCAGCTCCTCTCCCTCTACGACTACGAGACGGCCGCCTTCGTGGGGGGCGGCGACCTCTCGCCGCACCGCGGGCTCGCGCCGGGCTTCGACACCTACAAGCCGTCGAAGGACTTCGGCTCGCTGTACCACACCGGCCCCATGGGGCTCGCGTGGCTCGACGAGCGCGGCGGCGAGAAGCCGTACTTCCTCTTCGTGCACGGCTACGACACGCACTCGCGCTACCTCAAGCCCTCGCCGTTCGGCTACGTCTGGTCGGACGCCCGGCTCGCGGGCGTGGGCCAGTACGCCGTGCGGACCGCGGTCGAGCGCATCGTCGACGGCGTCTTCTACGCGGACTTCACCGGGCTGATGAACAGCTACTCGCTGGAGCTCCGGCCCCGGTCGGCCGCCGCCCGCGCGCGCTTCGTCGAGCGGGCCGGCAACCCGGACGAGCGGCTGCACGCGGCGCCCGAGGACCTCGCGCTCATCCGGCACGTCTACGACGGCGCGGTCTCCTACGCCGACACCATGTTCGGGCTGTTCATGGCGGGGCTCCAGGATCGCGGCGTGCTCGACGAGGCGGTGGTGGTCGTCCTGTCCGACCACGGCGAGCAGCTCGGCGAGAACGGGCTCTTCGGGCACTGCTGCGAGGCGAACGACCAGGAGACGCACGTGCCGCTGATGATCCGCCTGCCCAGGGGTGAGGGCGGCGGTCGGCGCGTGAGCGGGCGGGTCGAGCTCGTCGACGTGATGCCCACGCTGCTCGAGATCGCGGAGGCCACGCCCCCCGCGCGGATGCACGGCCACTCGCTCGTCCCGGCGCTCCGCGGCGAGCCCTTCTCCGGCCGCCCCTACGCGTTCACGCAGGGGAGCGAGATGATGCGGCTCGTCACGATGCGCGGGCCGAAGGGGCGCCTCACGTTCGCCGGGTTGTCCGCCACGTCGACGGTGCTCCCGGACCTCGTCGAGGTGGCGCGGATCGACGGGCCCGGCTTCGAGTCGACCGAGGGCGTCACGATCGAGGAGCGGCGGAACATGCGCGCGGCGATGGTCGCGTGGCTGCGGACGCTCACGCCGTCGGAGGGCGGGAGCCACGGGGAGCTGCCCGAGGCGCTCCGCAAGTCCCTGCGCGAGCACGGGTACTGGGACGTGAAGCCATGACGCTGCTGCTCCTCCTCGCGTGCGCCGGCACGCCGCCCGCCGGTCCCTGGACGAACGTGCGCGCCCTCGAGCCGGCGCTGAAGCGCCTGGACACCAACGCCGACGGGAAGGTCGGCGCCGAGGAGTGGGCGCGGGTGGACTTCAAGGGCCCGCCCTTCGCGGAGGTCGACAAGGACGGCGACGGCGACCTCGAGCTCGAGGAGCTGCGCGCGCTGACGCTGGCGTCGGATCCGGTCGACTGGTACGAGCCCGGCGAGCAGAAGGGGCTCACCGACCTGCTCGCGGACGTGCCGAACGGCGCGGCCCTCGCGGAGACGCTCGAGCCGGGCGGCAAGGTCCCCCGCAGCGGGGAGAGCGGGAAGCCCGCCCCCCCGGGTGGCGGACCGGGCGGCAAGGGGCCGGGCGGTCCGGGCGGGGGTCCCGGTGGTCCCGGCGGCGGCCCCGGTGGTCCCGGCGGCGGCCCCGGTGGTCCCGGCGGCGGCCCCGGCGCGCAGGGTGGACCCGGCGGCGGTCCTGGCGGCCCCGGGGGCGGGCCGGGCGGCGGCGGTCCCGGCGGGCAGGCTCCACCCGGCGGTCCGGGCGGCGGCCCCGGCGCGCAGCAGGGCGGCGGCGGCCCCGGCGGCGGCGGCCCCGGCGGCGGGCCTGGCGGACCGGGCGGCGGCGACGGGCAGCGGAAGGCCGGCGGGAAGGGCGTCCTGGCGTCGACGCCGTCGCTCAACGCGCCTGAGGCCTGGTCGGTGTTCCGGATCCTCGCGGAGGAGATCAGCTTCGCCGACCCGACCGTGCCCCTGCCGGACGCCACGCGGATGTCCGAGGTGGGGCACGGCGGCAGCCTCGACACGCCCGAGGCCCGGGCGATCCTCGCGGAGCTCGAGGCCGCCTCCGCCAAGGCCGGCGTGCCGTTCCCGGAGGCGCTGAAGGCCCGCGCCCCGTCCGACCCCGCGGCAGGCGCGCTCCCCGCCGACTGAGGAGCCGGTCCGGGAGCCCGTCCGGCTCCGAGACCGAAGATCACGCCCGGTTCGGCCCCCGCGACCAGATCGGGGGCATGCTGCTCCTCTCGCTCCTCGCCGTCGCATCCGGCTCCGAGCCGGAGCGCGTCGCGACCCCCTGGATGGACGAAGGATCCCTGCTGTTCGAGGGGCTCTCGGACCGCCCCCTCGTCGGCGGCGGCATCGTGCGCCGCGTTGCGGGCGCCGTGTGGGTCGGCGGACGTGTGTTCATCCCGGTGTGGGGCCTCGAGCCGTACGAGGGCGACCTCTTCGTCCGCGGCTACCTCACGCCGAACGAGACCGGGAGCCTCTTCGTCGAGGGCGAGGTGGCCGCGTGGCTCGGGCGGGACCTCTTCGTACCGGCCGTGGGCGGCTCCTTCGGCGTCCGCGTGCGCGTGCACCCGCGCCTCTCGGTCGGCGGGAGCTTCGGCCCGACCGTGTTCCACCGGGGCGGGCTGCCCGACGCGGAGGGCACCTTCCTCGACATCGGCCCCGCGCGGATCGCGCCGCGCATGCGCGCCACCGTCGACTTCCTGCTCTGAACGCGCCGGGCGCGTCCCCCGACGAGGACGTCGGGGGCCGGACCCCTCTGGGCGCGCGGCGGAGCCGCTTGGTCCGCCCGAAGACGGGCGGACCGGCCGCCGGAGGCGGCCGCCCGCCGGGCTCCTCGCGCGCGTGGTCGTGGACGATCCCGTGCCGGTGCGGCCGAGGAGGGGTGGCAAGGTCGGGGGGGTGTGATGCACTTCGATCGGTCAGGCTGCTGCGCGCCCAACTCGTCCCACCTCCCGTTGGCGCGGAGCAGGCGCAAGGCGAGGACGCCGTTCGCTCCACCGACAGTCCACCAGGTCCCTGGGAGCTTCAGCCGCTGCTGGACCGTGCCTTTGTGGGCACTCTCGATCTCGCCCGAGCCGATCGGTGCGAGGCTCCCCGTGCGGACGCACGAGCCGTCCATCTCGACGAGATGCGGAACTCCTGGGCCCTCCACCGGACCCTTGAACCGTGCCTCCATCCCGGCGAAGCGCGACTGCGCCGAGACGTGCGTGCCGTGCTTCTCGACCGTCCGCAGGAAGGTCGTGCGGTTGACCTCCAGACCGTAGTGTTCGTGGAGCTTTCGCGCGGCCCCCTCGAACGACTCGTCGATACCGAAGTCGCACATCGCCCGCTCGAGGCTGACGGATCGGCCCGACGACCGGACCCTGAGCAGCGCGTTGACCGGCCGAACGCCGCCCTCGGCAGACGCGGACGTCAGGTAGGGAGACGGCACGGTGACGGATCCGAAGACCGTCCAGAACGTGATCGTCGGGCTGCGCTCGATCTGGAAGCCGCTCGCCTTCGCGGCCTCAACGGCCGCGCAGCCGAGTCGCTCGGCCACGCGCGACGCCAGGCCCTGCCCGACGACCCGGAGCACTTCCTGCACCACGGCGTCGAATAGGAACGGCTTCCAAGGTCGGGGGATGCGCGGCCATCCCACGAGTTCGGACGGAAATACCGTCCAAGGTCGGGGGATGCGCGGCCATCCCGCGAGTTCGGACGGAAATACCGTCCAAGGTCGGGGGATGCGCGGCCATCCCACGAGTTCGGACGGAAATACCGTCCAAGGTCGGGGGATGCGTCGACATCCCTCGACTCCGGACGGCATGCCGCCCCTCGCTCGGCGGATCGACCCACCGCGCGGTGACGGGACAGGCCCCGGGATCGACCCACGACGCGGCGACCCGGCCTTCAATCACGTGCGTGAGGTGCCTGGAAGGCGGCCGCGCAGCGGCCGGTCCCGGGCCGCGGTCCGCCGCGGGCCGGGACCGAGCGGCTCCGCCGCGAGCCTGGAAGGGACCGACCCCGGGCGCCCCGCGCCCGGGGGCACGCCCGCATCCTGCCTCATCCCCCGCATCAGGGTTCGGGTCGCAACCTGCCGCGATGACTGACCCATCGCGTGTTCGCGACGGCGAGGCGCCAGGGGGCCTCCCGGTCGGGCTGCTCCGCGTAGTCGATGCCGACCCGGGGGCCGACGAGCACGCCGGGCGCGGGGGCGACGCGGGGGTGGACGGTGATCGGGCCCTGGAGCGGCACCCCGGAGTGCGCGGTGGTGAGCCCGAGGGCGGCGGCCACCTTCCCGGGGCCGGTCAGCAGGGTGGGCCCGTCGAGGCCGCCGCGACGCGCGCGCACCAGCTCCAGGCCGGCGACGGGCTCGGCCGCGCGGAGGAGCACGACGGCGGGGTGCCCGGGGGGGCCGGTCACGAAGTTGAGCAGGTGGTGGAGGCCGTAGCAGAGGTACACGTAGGCGTGCCCGGGCGGCCCCCACATGGGCGCGTTCCGGGGGGTGCGGCCGGCGCGCGCGTGGTTCGCGGTGTCGCCGGGGAAGCGGTAGGCCTCGACCTCGGTGATCCGGAGGCGCACGTCGCCGCAGGCGACCTCGCAGCCGAGCAGATCGCGGGCGACCTCGAGGGCGTCGCGGTCGTAGAAGGTCGCGGGCAGCGGATCCATCACGACCCCGTACCCGCGCCCGTCGCCGCTCGCACGGCCCCGGCGCGCCGCCGCCGTCGCCGCGCGCACCCGCCCACACGGGTCGGGGCCGCCCACGCGCGTGTCGGCTACGTTCGGGCCGATGCTCGCGCTGCTCGCCGCCGGGGCCCTCGCCGCGCCCGCCGTCCTCGACGAGGCGGACGCCCGCCTCTCGGGGCGGCTGCGCGAGGCCGCGGCCCGCGCGGAGGACGGCACGCTCGACGTGTTCCGGGACGCGATGCGCGAGCCCCCGCCGATCGACGGCATCGCCGTGTCCGTGGAGGCCGACGATCCCGACGCGCTCGTGCGCGCGCTCGAGACCGCCGGGATCGAGGTAGAGGCGGCCGCCGCGGGGCGGGTGCAGGCGTTCGTGCCGTATGCGCGCCTGCGCGAGGTGGCGGGCCTCTCGGGCGTGCGCCGCGTGCGCGAGCCCTGGCGCGCCACCCCGAAGGAGCGCGTGACCGAGGGCTACGACGCGGTCCTGGGGACGGACTGGGGCGCGGAAGGCCTCGCCGGGGCGGGCGTGCGCGTCGCGATCGTGGACGTCGGCTTCGCGCGGCTGGACGCGGTGGGCGACGCCGAGGTGCCCGCCGAGCGCGTCACCGACTTCACGCGCGGGCGCGTGGACGCCACCGAGCACGGCACCGCGGTGACCGAGCTCGTGTACGACTTCGCGCCCGAGGCCACGTTCTACCTCGCGACGATCTCGACGGAGGTGGACCTCGCCGAGGTCCTGGCGTGGCTGATCGAGGAGGACGTCGACGTGGTCAACGCCTCCATCGGCTTCGACAACGTCGCGCACGCCGACGGCGACAGCTACGTCACCCGGGTGGTCGACGCCGCCGTGGACGCCGGCCTGATCTACGTGGCGGCGGCCGGCAACGAGAACGACAAGTACCGGGTCGGCGCGCTCGCCCGCGGCGTGGGCGGCGGCGTGACGCTGGCGGGCGCGGAGGCGACCCACGCCTGGTCCGGGGGCGGGTACGTCCAGATCTCGCTCCGCTGGTCCGAGCCGTTCGGCGAGGCGTCGACCGACCTCGACCTCGTGGTCTACAACGAGGACGGCACCGAGTGCGGACGCTCCGAGGAGCCCCAGGACGGCGACGACGATCCCTACGAGATCGTGTACGGCACCGACTGCTCCGCGCTCGTGACCGCGGTGATCGAGGCGCCGGAAGGGGTCGACCCGATCGGCCTCGAAGGCTACCTCTACGCGCCATGGTCGATCGAGGAGGCGGACTGGACGAACACCGAGGACCTGACGTTGCCCGGCGATACGCGCGGGGGCGTCTCGGTCGGCGCCTGGTACACGAACGACGCGACGCTGCCGTCCTACTCGAGCCGGGGCCCGACGAACGACGGGCGGGCCAAGCCCGACGTGGTGGCCCCGACGGCGGTGAGCACGGCGACGTACGGGCGCGGGGGCTTCGAGGGGTCGAGCGCGGCGGCGCCGCACGTGGCCGGGCTCGCGACGCTCTGGGTGGAGGCGACCGGCCGGCGCGGCGAGCCGGAGATGTTCCGCCAGTGGCTGCGGCTCGGCGCGGAGGACGTGGGCGCGCCGGGGCTCGACCTGGAGACGGGCGCGGGGCTGGTCCGGGCGGACGTGATCCCGCCGTCCAGGTGCGGGTGCGCGGCCGGAACGACGCCACCGGCGGGCGCGCTCGCGGCGCTGGCGCTCCTCGCGGCCCGGAGGCGCCGGTGCGCCTGATCGCCGCGCTCCTCCTCGCGCTCGGCGGGTGCGAGCCCGCGGGGCTCGACGGCTTCTGGGTGGAGGTGCACGGGCGCGTGGTCGGCGAGGACGGGGCGCCGCTCGACGGCGCGATCGTCACCGTGGCCAGCGGCTCGGGCGCCGCCGTCGCCGAGGTGGGCACGAACGCCGACGGCGAGTGGCGCGTCCCGCTCTACGGCACGGAGCTCGACGGGAACGTCCTCGTCGCGCTCGTCCGCGCGGACGGGCACGCCGAGGGGCGCGCCACCTTCGAGGTGAACCTGCGCTCGCCGGACGTGACGACCCTCCGCGCCGGCCCGGTCCAGACCTGGGAGGCCACCTCCCGCCGGCTCGCGACGGTGCGGCTCGCCGAAGAGGCGGAGCTGGCCACGGTCTCCGGGCGTGTGGTCGACGCGATCACGGGCGAGCCCGTCGCGAAGATCCCGCTCTCGCTCCAGGCGGGCTGGAACGCCGCGGTCGGCGACGCCGCGGTCGGCGCCACGGAGACGGGCGAGAACGGCGAGTTCTCGTTCCAGGCGACGAAGGCGGGCATGTACACGGTCACCGCCGCGTCCACGGACCTCTACGGCGCCGCGCGTTTCCCCGCCTTCCTCACGGGATCGGGCGGCCGTTCGACCGGCGTGGTCGGCCCGCCCGTCGAGGCCGGCCAGATGCGGGCGAGCGTCTCCTGGGGGAACACGCCCTTCGACCTCGACCTGCACCTCTCCGCGCCGCTGAAGGGCGGCATCGCCGGGGCGGACGGGACCGGGCAGTACCACGTGTGGGCGGACGAGCCGGGCCACCCCGCGTTCGTGGACGAGGACGCCCGCGAGGCCTGGATGGAGCGCACCGACGCGGACGGCCTGGGCCCCGAGACCGTGTGGATCGACAGCGTCGCCGACCGGGGCGAGGTGCGGCTCTCCGTGTTCGACAACGACAACCGCTCCGACGTGGACAGCACGGCACTGGCGGACTCCGGCGCCGTCCTCCAGGTCTGGTTCGGCGAGGACACGCCCCGCTACCACAGCGCGTCGCCGGGCGAGGCCGCCACCCTCTGGCACCCCGTCGAGATCGACGTGGCCGAGATCCTCGCGTACGCGGTCGAGAGCTGGTCCTTCGGCGCGGACCCCGGCGACCCCGAGGCGTTCTGATCGACTCCTCCCGGACTTGCGCGCCGCGCGCGCGAGTCCGGGAGTGGTAGAGCAGCAACCGCCGGAGGCGGTTCGGAGGGGGTGCCGCGACAGCGGCAAGGGGGAGGCTCCGCCTCCCCCTCCGAGAAGGGGCAGCGCGGGCCGCCCGCTACATTCCCCTCGCGTTGCGGGCGAGCCCGCGCGGAGGCCGGACCGACCGGCTCGCGCTTCCATTTCGTTCGAGCGGCATCCCGCGCTTGTCGCTCCGCATCCCACCGGTTAGACGCGCCGGTCCTCGAGAGGGAGCATGGAGCTCTTTCCGGAACGGCTGGTCTCCGACCTCGAGCGTTTGCCCGGGGCAGGGCACAGCTACCTGAAGCAGCTGTGCGCCCCCGACGGCTCCGCGCTCCGCACGGGGCTCGAGCAGGTCGTGGCGCGTCTCGCGGAGCCCATGCAGGCCCGCGCGGGCGAGCTCTTGAACTCCATCGAGAACCGACGCTTCTTCCAAGGCTTCGCCGAGGTCGCGACGCTGGCCGCGCTCGAGCCCGCCGGCTGGCGCGTCGGCGCCCTCCACCGCCCCGGCCCGCGCCTGGAGCTCACCCGCCCGGGCGGCGCCCCGCTGCTCCTCTCGGTCCTCGCCTTCCTGCACCAGACGCGCCCCGGCGGCGAGGAGGAGACGCGGCGGCGGCTCCTGGACGCGCTCGGCCGCGTGACCTCGCGCCAGCGCTTCGCCGTGCTGATCCGCCGCTGGCTCCCGCACGACTTCAACCCGGAACCCGTGCGCCGCGCCATCGACCTGTGGCTCGGACAGGTGCAGAACGGGCAGTGGGAGGGGCGCTACGCCGCCTACGAGGACGAGCACATCTCGCTCGAGTTCTGCCTCACGGGCGAGCGCGCGAAGGCGCGCCAGACCCCGGTGGCGCTCACGCTCGGGCCCTTCTTCGCGCACCGGTCGCTCGAGGTCCTGGAGCCGCGCGTCGTCCAGGAGCTCGACCGCCACCTCGCGTCGCCGCAACGCGCCGCGCCGCTGTTGCTCGCGTGTGTCGCCGACCAGCCCTGGGCGCTCAACGAGGGCTACCTCCGCGACTTCCTGTATGGCCGGGCCCGCCGGCTCTGCGTGCAGGACGGCATCCGGGAGGCCGAGTTCGGCGGCTCCGGCAGCGTTTGCGTCTTCCGCGATCCGCTCTACGCCGGCGTCTCGGGGCTCCTCCTCATCGACCGGCGGCCCGCCGCCACCACCGAGATCGGCGTCCGCGCGCTGCTCAACCCCTGGGCGAGCGTCCGCCTGACGCCGGAGGACGTGGGCGTCCGCTGCTTCGCGGAGGATCCCGCCGCCAGCGCCGCCGCGCGCGACCTCCCGTCCGTCGGCGGCGAAGCGTCCACCCCCGACGCCATCTCCTCCCTGCGCGTGCTCCGTTGGTACGACGGCGCGGGCGCCCGGACGACCCTCGCATGAACCCGCCCCCGCACCTCACGCCGCGCGACACCGGCTGGATCGAGGTCGTGACCGGCTGCATGTTCTCCGGCAAGACGGAGGAGCTGATCCGCCGCATCCGCCGCGCGCAGTACGCGCGCCAGCGGGTCGTCGTGTTCAAGCCCGGCATCGACGTGCGCTACAGCGAGGACAGCGTCGGCTCCCACTCCGGGCAGCGCCTGCGCTCGTTCTCGGTGGAGTCCGCGAGCGACATCCCGGCGCTCGTCGGGGATGCCCAGGTCGTCGGCATCGACGAGGGGCAGTTCCTCGGCGCCGACCTCCCCGCCGTGTGCGAGCAGCTCGCGAACGAAGGGCGGCGCGTGATCGTCGCCGGGCTCGACACCGACTACCTCGGCCGCCCCTTCGAGCCGATGCCGCACCTGCTCGCGATCGCCGAGTACATCACGAAGAACCTCGCCATCTGCGTGGTGTGCGGGAACCCGGCCGACCGGAGCCAGCGCGTCGTGAACCGCGACGCGCGCTTCCTGGTCGGCGAGACGGACGCCTACGAGGCCCGCTGCCGCCTCCACTGGGATCCCAACAACTTCGAGCCCGTGCAGCAGCGGCTCGACCTCGGGCGGAACCTCTCCGAGGGCGAGCCGTAGGCCCGGTTCACGGCCGCGGGGTCGCGCAGCCCTCGTAGTACTGGATCTCCGGCATGTAGGCGTGGCCGAACGCCGTGCAGACGTGGGTGTGGTAGCGGTCGGTGAACCACGTGCCGCTCGCCGCGACGATGTCGTGGAGGTGCCCGTTCTGGGCGTCGAGGTCCGCGGTGTCGACCGCGCTGCCGTCGGCCTCGGTGCAGCCGAGCAGCACGGTGCCGTCGCACATGATGCCGTACACCTCGACCTCCGCCTCCCCGGGCGTGGTGGTCGTGACCATCCCGAGCGCCTCGAGGACGGTGAGCGCGGCGGGGTTGGGCCCGTGGTGGTGGTACACACCCGTACCCTCCGGGTGCGCCTCCCAGGTGTCGAAGGTCTGGTCCTCCTGCGTGATGTCGTCCCCGGGGGCGGCCATCGCCGCGAAGATCACCGTTCCGTCGAGGCTGACGCCGTTCCCGCCGGGGTACTCCTCGTCGCTCGTGCCGGCCGAGAGGTCGACCATGTCGTCGGTGATCGTGATGCCCTTGGCCGTCGGCTCGACCGGCACCGTGATGGTCATCGCCTGCTCGGCGAGCACGTTCGGGTTCTGGAAGTGCGTGCCGCCCCGGTCGTCGAAGGCCTCGTAGTTGGGGTCGTTCGTCGGGTAGTAGGGGCTCGTGTGCGGGGGGAGGTTCACGGTGGCGATCGCCACCTCGTCGTCGGCGAGCGCGACGTCCACGCAGCGGTAGAGCTCCTGGAAGAACGCCGGCACGTCGTCCGCCACGGTCGTCTCGCAGTTGTCGAGCGTGCGCAGGTCGTCGTTGATCGCGGCGGTGTCGTCGTCACAAGCGGCGAGGAGGAGGAGGGGGAGGAGGGCGGCGCGCATGGGTCTCCAGTGTCTCGAGGGGGACAACGGGTTGGAGGCCTGGACCTGGATCCTCGGGCAAGGATTTTTTCAGCGACCCGCGAGCGACTGCGCCACCCACCACGCGCGCAGGAAGTTCTCGCCGCGTACCTGGGCGATCTCCAGCTCGCCCCAGCCGCGCCGACGGAGCTCCTCCCAGATCTTCCCGAGGTCGGCGGCGGTGGTCAGCCCCGCGGGGGTGGTGATGAGGCCGTCGTAGTCGCTGCCGAGGGCGACGGCGCCGATCCCGCCCACCTTCCGGACGTGCTCCACGTGGTCGGCCGCCTTCTTCACGTCGGCCGGGCTCCCGAGGAAGGTCGCGTGCAGGTTGAGCCCGACCACCCCCCCGGTCGCGGCGATGCAGGCGATCTCCTCGTCGGTCAGGTTGCGGGCGTGCGCGCGCACCGCCGCCGCGTCGGAGTGCGACGCCACGACCGGCACCGTCGAGTCGGCGCACACGTCGAGCGTGGTGCGCTTCGAGGCGTGCGAGAGGTCGATCACCACGCCGAGCCGCTGCGCCTCGGCGACGAGCGCGCGCCCCGCGTCTGTGAGGCCGCCGCCGCCGTCGCCCGACGAGCCCGCGAACCGGTTGGAGAAGCTCCACGTGAGGCCCAGGAGCGCGAGGCCGCGCCCGTGCAGCGTCCGGAGCCCTTCGACCCCGCTCGTGTCGAGGCCGTGGGCCCCTTCGAGCGCGTAGACCATCGCGACGCCTCCGGCGGCGGCCACGGCCCGCGCGTCGGTCGGCGAGCGGACCAGCGTCACGCCGTCGAGCCGCGCGTCCTCCCGCTCCATCCGCGCGAGCAGCGCGTCGGTGTGCGCCTCCCACTGCGCCTCGCGCGGGGGCCAGAGCACCATCACCGCGAGGTTCGTCCCCCCGGCCCGCAGCTCGCCGAGCCCCGCCTCGAGCCCGGCGCCGTCGAGGCCCCGGTCCTTGCGGTGGAGCTGCGTGGGCGTGTCGAGGTGGAGGTCGGCCTGCATCTCGACCGCGAGGGCCGTCGCCAGGAGGAGGAGCATGGGCGCGGCTTATCGTTTTGCTGGTTCTGGGGGGGGCGAGCCCCCCCGCAACGCCCCCCCCGACACGCCGGCGGGCACTCTCGCCACGGTCGAGCCGGCGCCCGGACTTTACGACCCTCTCACGGCGTTGGTTTGACGTCGGACGCGACGGCACGCTATTGCCGCCGGTCGGAGGTCTCCCGGAATGTTGTCGCTGCTCCTCGCCGTCTCGCTCGCGAACGCCAAGGCCACCGCCTCCTCCGTCGCCGAGGACGACAAGGGGAAGCACACCGCGGACCTCGCGCTGGACGGGCTCCTCTCCACCGGCTGGGCCGAAGGCGGCGTCGGCCACGGCGAGGGCGCGTGGTGGGAGTTCGAGCTCCCGTCGGCGACGAAGCTCGAGACGCTCTCCTTCTGGGGCGGCAACCTGTCCGACGGCAAGAAGTCCTTCCGCGAGTACGCCCGGCCCAAGCTCGTGCGCGTGTACGTGGACGGCGTGCAGCAGGGCGAGAAGGACGAGGAGGGGAACTTCAAGGGCTTCCGCCTCCAGGACGAGATGAAGCGCATCGACGTCCCGGTCGACGTGACCGGCAAGAAGGTGCGCCTCGAGGTCGTCGAGACCTTCGAGGGCTTCGTCTTCGCGGACTGCTACATCAGCGAGTTCGCGGTGAACTTCACCGAGGGCGAGCGCGCGAAGGCCGTGGAGAAGGTCGAGGCGTGGCGCACCGGGAAGGAAGGGATCAAGCTCCACGAGAAGCACGAGGAGGAGGTCCTCGCCGCCTTCAAGAAGCACAAGGAGGACGAGGACGAGAACGAGGGTCTCGACTTCCTCATGGCCGCCGCCGGCGACGGCCCGACGTACCTCCGCAAGAAGGTGACCTCCCTCGTGCCCGAGGGCTACCGCGCCGCGGCGATCGTCCCCGACGCGAAGTCGATGGAGGCCATCCGCAAGCTCAAGGATCCCAACGGCATCCCGGGCCTCGAGATGGCCGCGCTGCGCGCCATCGGGAAGGAGCAGAAGGAGATCAAGGAGATCATCGAGATCTTCTACGCCTACCAGGATCTCCAGAGCGGCGGCCGCCGGAACATCCAGGCCTGGGGCGAGAAGGGCTGGGAGGTCGGCGCGCTCCAGAGCTTCGGCGAGCCGCTCGCCGTCGAGATCGACCGCTTCGGGCAGCTGTACGTGGCCGACACGGGCAACAACCGGCTGCAGCTCTTCAACCAGGACGGCCTCTCCGAGAAGCAGTGGGGCGCGAAGCCGGACGTGTCCAGCTTCTGGTTCGGCGGGAAGCGCACCTGGTACGCCGCGGGCAGCGGCTCGGACGATCAGAACGGGTCCTTCCAGAACATCGTGGATGTCGAGCTGATCCCGGGCAAGGAGGCGGACCGGTTCGCCACGCTCGACGCGACGGGCCGCGTGCAGCTCTTCAACGAGGACGGCCAGCCGCTCATCGGGTGGACCGCCCGCGTCGACCACCAGATGTCCGCGAAGGTCGGCGGCGAGGGCTACCTCGCCTGGATCCCGCAGAAGAAGGTGCTCGTCGTCTTCATCGGCGACACGGCCACCGTCTTTTCGCTCGACTCCGAGGAGGTCGGGCGTTGGGACGTGAAGGACGGGACGCCCAACGCGGTCGAGGTCGGCAAGGACGGCAAGTTGTACCTTGGCTTCGGCGGCAGCATCAACCAGTACAGCCACGACGGCTTCCGCTTCGGCACGGTGATCGACAAGACGATCCTCGGCGAGGGCTTCGAGGACGTGGACCTCTCCCGCGACGAGGAGGGGCGCCTCTGGGCGCTCACCGACACGGGCTGGGCCTTCAACTTCAAGAAGCCGGGCAAGCTCGACTGGAAGGTGAAGGTGAGCGACGTCGCCTTCATCCGGCCGCGCTTCGCCGTCTCGCAGGGCATGGTGTTCGTCACCGACCGCGACCGGATCGTGAAGGCCGACGCGCTGCAGCTCCACACCGACGAGATCGACGCGCAGAAGGCCGAGGCGGCGGAGAAGGGGGAGAAGTGATCCTCCTCCTCCTCCTCGCCCTGGCCTGCAGCGGCGAGCCGGAGGTCGCCGCGACGCCGGAGCCCGCGCCGACGCCGACCCCGGCTGCCGCGGCCGCCGCGGCGGCGGCGCCGACCGTCTGGAAGACCGACAACATCGACCAGCTCGTGCCCGTGGCGCCGACCCGCGCCACCACGGTCGGGCGCGCCATCCCCGCGGTCCCGGCCTACGACACCGCGCTGCAGGCGCTGAGCGGCGTCGTCGAGACCTACGCCGGCGACCCCGACAACCCCTGGGCCATCGCCCACGGCATCCTCGCGCGCGGCGCCGACTTCCGCCTCCGGGACGGGCGGCCCGCGGTCCCGCACCTCTTCTCGACCTACGCCGAGCCGCGCACCGTCGGGACCCGCACCCTGCTCGGCTTCCCGAAGGCCCTCGGGGACATCCGGGTGGAGCCCCACACCGACCTGTTGCTGAAGAACCTCGGCGAGGTGGGCGTGGCCCCCGAGACGACGTTCCCGACGCGCCAGGGCGACGTGCCGGTCGCCGACCTGTACCGCTACACCCTGCTGAAGACGTACCTCGTCCCCGCGAAGAACCAGAGCTCCTACGACGGGCCGAACGACATGCCGTGGGGGCTCCAGGCCCTCGCGCAGTGGGCGCCCACCGACGAGGTCCAGTGGATCGCGACGGACGGCACGCCGATGGACCTCGACTTCCTGACGAGCTTCACCGTGGCGGTGCTCACGCAGGAGAGCGCGTTCATGTTCGAGGCCATGCAGCGGAAGCAGCGCTTCCAGCGGCAGGGCCAGCCGCTCTTCAGCTACACGTGCGGCGGCGCGCACCTCGTGCAGGGCGCCAGCTACGCGGTCGCGCGCGGCTACGGAACGCCCAAGGACCGGAAGGCGGTCGAGGCGCAGGTGCCGCTCTTGTTCTACCGCCTCCCGATCGAGCTCGAGATCTACGACGAGGCGATGAAGCGGAACGCCAAGCACCGCACCCGCCTCCTCGTGCAGCGCATGAAGTTCCTCGGGCACTTCCTCGAGACGACGAGCAAGATGCAGGCGATGGGCCTGTTCGTGCCGGACGACGAGCAGATGAAGCTGCTCGAGGGCGCCGCGCAGAACCTCGTGCTCGTGGTCGAGGCGCTGAAGAAGCAGGGCGTCCTCGACAACATGGACGAGCTGCGCGAGCAGGACGAGCAGCTCTTCCTCGACGTGATCGGGGACGCCTGCCACGCGGTGCGCGGGCTCGAGCTCGCGCTGGGGCGGGGCACGGTTCGCTGGTAGCCGCGGACGCTCCACCATCACGCAAGGGCGGGGGCGTTGCGGGGGGCCGGTGAGGCCCCCTGCCCCAAGAGCCAGCTACTCCGCCGACTCCGTGACGGCCGCACCGAGCTGCGCGTCGATCTCCCGGACGCGCTCCTGGATCCGCGCCTGCGCGTGCGAGATGAGCACGAGGCGCGTGGCCATGAGCACGCCCTCGATGGAGGAGCCCGGCGCGCCTGCAACAGCGGCCTCACCCTGCGCGCGGATGCTGGTGGCGCTGGCGGCCCGGCGGTGGAACGCGAACGCGGCCGCGGCGAGCTCGGCCGCGCGTGCGAGCGCGGCGCGGTCCCCGTCGGCCAGCGCGGCGTCGGCCACCTCGCGGTAGAGGGCCTCGTGGGCGGCGTCGCGGGCGGCGTCGTCGGCGAAGTCGGCGCGGCCGATGTCGACGAGGCGCTGGATGCCGCTCTCGAGCGCGTCGTGGTCGAGCACGCCTGGGGGCGCGATCCACGGGGTGGGGCCGCCCTCCTCCTCGGGCGCGGGCGCCTTGGCGAGCGGGTCGAGGACGCGGGCGCTCTGGAGCGTGGCCGGCGGCACGTGCTCGAGGAAGTGGTGCCAGTCGTGCTTGTGCTCGCCGGCGGTCGAGAAGCGCTCGGCGTAGTGCAGGCCGGTGGTGAAGGGGATCTCGACGAGGTCGGTGCGCCCCTCCGCCTGCTTCCAGAGGTCGCGGAGGTCGCCGCGGCCGAGGTGGGCGTGGCGCATCTCCTTGAGCGTGCCCGCGCTCACCAGCATGCCGAGCGCGCAGTTGCCCGTCGCGTCGCTGGTCGTGAGCGTGAGCTCGATGTCGCCGTCGATGTCGGGCACGGAGAGGAACGCCCGTGACGGCAGGTCGAAGCTCTCCTTGGCGAGCGTGAACGCGCGGGGCGCGGCCACCTCCTCGATCTTCACGCCCTTGGACTTGAGCTTGTGCAGCGCGGCGGACGCGGCCTTGCGCAGGTCCTTCGGCGCGTTCACCGACTGGAGCGCGGCCGTGTTGCCGAGGGCGGCGGCGGCGGCGATCGCGGCGAGGGGGTCGGGCAGGGCGGCGACGTTGCCCACGCCCTCGTGGGCCCAGGCGACAGAGGCGGCGTCGGCCGTGCGCTCGACGATGGCGGTGACGGCGGGATCAGGCATTGGAGCTCTCCAGGGCGGCGGCGCGGCGGCCTTCGGCCTCGAGCGCCTGGTTCACGGTGATGGCGGCCATGTTCACGATGTCGGACACGGTCGACCCGAGGGCGAGGACGTTGACGGGCTGGGCGGTGCCCACGAGGACCGGGCCCACGGCCGTGGCCCCGCCGAGCTCGCGGAGGAGCTTGTACGCGATGTTCCCGGCCCCGAGGTTCGGGAAGATGAGCACGTTCGCGTCGCCCTGGATCGCCGAGAAGGGGAAGTCGACGCCGGCGAGCTCCGCGTTCACCGCGGTGTCCGCCTGCATCTCGCCGTCGATGACGAGGTTCGGCATGCGCTCGCGCACGATCTTGATGGCCTCGCCGATCTTGGCGACGTCGGGGTCGCCGCGGTGCTCGCCGAAGTCCGAGTAGGACAGCATCGCGACGCGCGGCGTGTAGCCGAACGACTGCGCGAGCCGCGCCGTGTTGATGGCGATCTGCGCGAGCTGCTTCGCGTCGGGGTTCGTGTTCACGGTGCAGTCGCCGAAGAACAAGCGGCGGTTCTTGAACAGCATCATGTACACGCCGCTGACCACGGACACGCTGGGGTCGCGCCCGACGATCTGGAGCGCCGGGCGGATCGTGTCGGCGTAGGCCGCGAGGAGCCCGCCGAGGAGCCCGTCGGCGTCGCCCTCGCGCACCATCATCGCGGCGTACACGGTGTGGCGGTGCAGCGCGGCGCGCACGGCGTTCTGGGTCATGCCCTTGCGCTGCCGGCGCTTCCAGAGCGCCTCCATGTAGCGCTCGAAGCGCTCGTCCTCGCGCACCTCGGCGATCTCCATCGCGGAGACGTCGATGTTGTGCTTGGCCGCGCGGTTGAGGATCTTCCACTCGTCGCCGACCAGGATGGGCTTGCAGATGCCCTCGTCCACGAGGATCTGCGCGGCGCGCAGCACCTTGGGGTTCGAGCCCTCGGGGAACACGATCCGGCGCGGGTTCAGGCGCGCGCGGTTCATGATCGGGCGGAGGATCTCCTTGCTCCGCGCGAGGAGGCGCTCCAGGCGCTCCCGGTACGCGGCGAGGTCCTCGATCGGCAGGCGCGCGACGCCGGAGGCCGCGGCCGCCTCCGCGACGGCCGGGGCGACCCACAGGAGCACGCGCGGATCGAAGGGCTTGGGGATGATGTAGTCCGGCCCGAACTGGAGCGAGGTGAGGCCGTAGGCGGCGAGCACCTCGTCCGGGACGTCCTCCTTCGCGAGGGCGGCCAGGGCGCGCACGGCCGCGACCTTCATCGCCTCGTTGATCGCGCGGGCGCGACAGTCGAGCGCGCCGCGGAACAGGAAGGGGAAGCCGAGGACGTTGTTCACCTGGTTCGGGAAGTCCGAGCGGCCCGTGGCGATGATCGACTCGGGGACGGCGCCCTTCGCCTCGTCGTACATGATCTCGGGGTTCGGGTTCGCCATGGCGAAGACGATGGGCTGCGGCCGCATCGTCGTGAGCATCTCCGGCTTGAGCACGCCGCCCACCGAGAGGCCGATGAACACGTCGGCGCCGACGATGACCTCGGCGAGCGTGGCCGGCGCGGTGCCCTTGGCGTAGCAGCTCTTCTCCGGGAAGTTGTGCTCCTTGCGGCCCTCGTACACGAGGCCCTCGGAGTCGCACATCCAGATGTTCTCGTGCGAGACGCCGAGGCTTACGAGCAGGTTTGCGGTCGCGATGGCCGCGGCGCCCGCGCCCGAGAACACGACCTTGATGTCGCCGAGCTTCCGCTCCGTGATCTCGCAGGCGTTGAGCAGCCCGGCGGCCGCGATGATCGCGGTGCCGTGCTGGTCGTCGTGGAAGACGGGGATGTCGAGGATCTTCTGGAGCTCGCGCTCGACGAGGAAGCAGTCGGGCGACTTGATGTCCTCGAGGTTGATGCCGCCGAAGCTCGGGGCGATCGCCTTCACGGCGGCGATGACCTCCTCGGGCGTGCGGGCGTCGAGCTCGATGTCCACGCCGTCGATGTCGGCGAATTTCTTGAAGAGGTTCGCCTTGCCCTCCATGACCGGCTTGCCGGCGAGGGGCCCGATGTTGCCGAGGCCGAGCACCGCCGTGCCGTTCGTGACGACTGCCACGAGGTTGCCCTTCGCGGTGTACTTGTAGGCGTCGTCCGGGTTCCGGTGGATGGCGATGCACGGCTCGGCCACCCCCGGGGTGTAGGCCAAAGAGAGGTCCCGCTGCGTGAACAGCGGCTTGGTCGGGACGATCTCGATCTTTCCGGGACGACCGCCGGAGTGGTATTCGAGTGCGTCGGTCTTGAGGCTCACGGGCGCTCCGAGGGACCGTCGCTACTAACCCGTCGTCAGGTGGGGATGGTCTCGCCCCAGGCGCGCACGATCTGCAGCTCGGCGCCGTGGACCAGCTCGGCGTGGGGGCTGCCGCACACGGGGCAGGGGTGCTCGTCACCCGGGTACTCGGCGCCACAGTCCTTGCACTTCAGGAGCGCGTCCACGCGGGTGATCTTCACCTCGACGCGCGGGAGCATCGCCATCAGCGAGGCGCGGAGCACCTCGGGGTCGAGGTCGACCATCGCGCCGAGGTGCACCTCGAAGCCGTCGAGCCGGAAGCCGGTCGCCGGGAGCTGCGCGTTGAGGCCTTCGAGGAGCTGAACCGCGACGTCGGACACGGACATCCCGCGTTCGTATCGTGGACCCGGGCCTGCCGCGACGCCCGTCGGGATAGACCCGCCGCCCATGACGTCTTCCTCCGGCCAGTCCGGCATCCGCTTGCGCGAGGCGCTCGCCGCGGGCGACTGGGCGGGGGCGGCGGAGCAGGTGCCGGCCCTCGACGAGGCACACCGCATCGAGCTCCTCCTCGGCGCCGCGCTCCGCGACGCCCGCGACGGCTGGGCCGCGGCCCGGGCGTTCCTCGACGCCGAGGCCGGCCGCGGGGACTGGCGGACCGTCTGCCGGCTCCTGGCCGAGGGCGAGCCCGACCACGCCCTCGACGAGCTCGCCTCCGCCTACGTCGCGGAGGGGCGCGTGCCGTCCGCGTGGAGCCCCGAGGGGCGGCCCCTCGACCGGCCCGTGCGCGTCCCGCTCGCCGACCTGGCCGTGGCGGCCGCGTACGCCGCGGGCGTGGCCGGAGACGCGCTCCTCGACGCCTTCACCGACCTGCCGCTGCACCCCGCGGTCGCGCACTACTACCGCCGTGGCGCCATCCACGCGCTCGGACCCCGACCGCTGCTCGTCCTCGCGGCCTCCGCCGGCTGATATTTCGGGACGATTCCGACGCCTCCGCGTGGTTATTCGGAAGCTCCCCCCGATGACCACCCTCACCCCCGACGGCACCATCACGGCGCTGCTCGGCCCCACCAACACGGGCAAGACCCACCGCGCGATCGAGCGGATGCTCCAGCACCGCAGCGGGATGATCGGGCTGCCGCTCCGCCTGCTCGCGCGCGAGGTGTACGACCGCATCACCGCCGAGAAGGGCGAGGAGGCCGTCGCGCTCGTCACCGGCGAGGAGAAGCGGATCCCCGCCAACCCGCGCTGGTTCGTGTGCACCGTCGAGGCGATGCCGATCGACCGGCCCGTGGCCTTCCTCGCCGTCGACGAGATCCAGCTCGCCGGCGACCGCAACCGCGGCCACGTGTTCACCGACCGGCTGCTGCACGCGCGGGGCGTGCGCGAGACGATGTTCCTCGGCTCGGACACCATCGCGCCCCTGCTCGAGCGCCTCGTCCCCACCGCGCAGATCGAGCGGCAGCCCCGCTTCTCCAGGCTCTCCCACCTGGGCTACCGCAAGCTCGGCGCGCTCCCGAAGCGCACGGCCATCGTCGCGTTCTCGGCCGCCGAGGTCTACACGCTCGCGGAGCGGATCCGCTCCCGGGCCGGCGGCGCCGCGGTGGTGCTCGGCGCGCTCTCGCCGCGCACGCGCAACGCGCAGGTCGCGATGTACCAGGCGGGGGAGGTGCCCTACCTCGTCGCCACCGACGCGATCGGCATGGGCCTGAACATGGACGTGCAGCACGTCGCGTTCAGCGCCCTCCGCAAGTTCGACGGCACCGGCTTCCGCGGGCTCACGCCCGCCGAGGTGGGGCAGATCGCGGGGCGCGCCGGGCGCTTCCGGCGCGACGGCACCTTCGGCGCGACCGGCGACCTCGACGGCTTCGATCCCGAGCTCGTCACCTCGGTCGAGGCGCACGCCTTCCAGCCGCTGAAGAAGCTCTGGTGGCGCAACAGCGACCTCGACTTCCGCTCGGTCGACCGGCTCCGCGAGAGCCTCGGCGCGCGGCCGCCGGCGCCCTTCCTCCAGCCCGCGCGCGAGGAGGAGGACGAGCACGCCTTCCACGCACTCGCGGCGATGCCGGACATCCGCGGCATCGCGACGAGCCCGGAGATGGTGAAGCTCCTCTGGGAGGTGTGCCAGGTCCCGGACTTCCGGAAGCTCCTCACGGACGCGCACGTGCAGCTGCTCGCGCGCATCTACGGGCACCTCGCGCGCTCCGGCACCATCCCCGGCGCCTGGATCGGGCGCCAGCTCGAGCAGCTCGACCGGGTTGACGGCGACCTCGACCTGCTCATGACGCGCCTCGCCCACGTCCGCACGTGGACGTACGTGTCCCACCGGTCCCGCTGGATCGTGGACGCCCTCGGCTGGCAGGAGCGCGCCCGCGCCATCGAGGATCGGCTCTCCGACGCGCTCCACGCGGAGCTCACGCAGCGCTTCGTGGACCGCCGCTCGCTCGTCCTCGCGGCCGCGCCCGGCGGCAACGTCGGCGACACCGGCGAGGTGCGCGTCGGCGGCTACGTGATCGGGCGGCTGCAGGGCCTCGCGTGGTCGCCCGTCGAGGGCGGGCGCAACGAGGAGCGCGCCGCCCGCGAGGCCTTGTCCGGCGAGCTCGCCGAGCGCGTCGAGCGCGTGGTCGCCGCGCCACACGCCGCGTTCTCGGTCGACGAGGAGGGCCAGGTGCGCTGGGAGGGGGGCCCCCTCGCGCGCCTCACCGCTGGCCCGAGCGTGCTCGAGCCCGGCATCCGGATGCTCCGGCACGATCTCCTCGCGCCGTCGGCCGTCCAGCGCGTGCAGCGCCGCGTGACCGCCTTCGTGCGCGACTACGTCGCGGGCGTCGTCGCGCCGCTCCACTCCGACGCGACCGAGTCGCTGCGCGGGCCCGCCCAGGGCCTCCTCTACGCGCTCCAGCAGGGCCTCGGCGTGGTGCCCGCGCACGACGTGGCCGATCTCGTGCGCGGGCTCCCCGGTCGCGACCGCCACGTCCTCGGCCGCCTGGGCGTCCGGTTCGGCGTCGAGCACGTCTGGAACACGCCGATGCTCGCCGGCGCACGGGACCACGCCGTCCTCTGGCGCGTGGCGCACGGCCCGGACCGCTCGCCGGGCTTCTACCGGGCCGTCGGCACGCCGATCGTGGGCGGGGTCCCGGTCCCCGTCGACCAGCTGGAGGCCTTCGCCGCGAAGGCCCGCGAAGGGGCGCGCCACGGGGCCTTCGCCACGCCCGACCTCCTGCCGCGGGAGGACGCGCGCGCGGTGCTCGAGGGCCTCGGCTACGCGCGCGCCGGCGAGCGGTGGACGCGCGGCCGTCGGCGCGCCTTCGCCTGACCGGCCGACGTCGTGAGCGCACACTCGTAGCCCGATCGGTGGTACAACCACCTGAGGAGCGCGATGCCGCCACGGTCCCCGCCTCGCCCCGCCCGCAGCGCCGCGTGCCTCTGCTCCGGCTGCGGTCGCATCGTCGATCGGAGCGATGCAGAGTGCGCGAAGTGCGGCGAACGACGCCCTGAGTCCGGCTGGCGGCCGCTGGGGCCGGCGCGGTCGGTGGTGGCCGCCGAGCCGCCCGTGCTGGACAGCTTCGACCTGGTGCCGGGGGCGGGCGCCCCGCCGGACAACCTCGTCTCCCTCGCGGATCGGTCGGCGGCGGCCGAGGCGTCGCCGGCGGTGCCGGAGGGCCGCGACGTCCTCGCGCCGGCGCCGGCCGAGCGGCCGCGGAGGGCGCTGCGGGTCCGGGTAGGGCCGCCGCCGCCGGAGGCCGACCCGGACACGGACGAGACGGCGCGCCCCTACGCCGGACGCTACCGCGTGGAGGAGGACCTCCCCGCCGCGCCCGGGATCACGCGCCACCTCGCCGTGCAGGAGCCGGCCGTGCGGCGCGTGATCCTGACCGTGCTCGGCCAGGGCCGCTCGAAGGAGGTGCAGCAGTCGCTCGACGCGCGCTTCCTGCGGGACGCCCGCATCCTCGCCCGCCTGCGGCACCCCTGCCTCGCGTCCGTCCACGACGCCGGGCGCGCCGCCGACGGCACCTGCTACGCCACCGAGGAGGTGCCCTTCGGGCTGACCTTCCGGGAGCTCGCGGCGTCGCGCGCGCTGCCGCCGGAGCGGCTCCTCGCGGTCGCGGCCGGGCTCGCGGCCGGGCTCGCGGCGATGCACGAGGCCGGGGTCGTCCACCGCTGCGTGCGCGGCGACGCCGTGTACATCGGCCCCGCGGTGTGGCGGGGCGGGTCCGGCACGGAGTCGACCCAGCTCGGGCGCTACGGCTGGCACGTGCTGCCCGAGGAGATCGCCGACGACGAGGACGTGGAGGCCGCGCTCGCGTGGGCCCCCGAGCTCCTCGCGGGCGAGGAGCCCGACGAGGCCGGCGACCTCTACGCCGTCGGCGTGCTGCTGCACCACGCGCTCGTCGGCCGGCCTCTCCACGCCGGGACCGCCGCGGAGATCCGCGCCGCCGCGTACCGCGCCGACGGCTACCGGCTGCCGCGCTCGGGGGACGGCCTCTCGAACCGCCTGTGCGACGTGGCCGAGCGCTGCCTCGCCCGCTCGCCCGCGCACCGCTACCCCTCAGCCCGCGCGCTCCTGCGCGAGCTCGAGGAGCTCGCGCGCCCCGTCGCCCCGGTGGTCGCCCCCCCGCCCGCGGGCCGTTCGTACGCCGGGATGGCGGCGGCGGCCCTGATCGGCGCGGCCGTGCCCACCTTGGCGCTGCTCGCGGGCGCTGCGTGGCAGGCGTCGTACCAGGCGGCGCGGACACCGGGCGCGCCGGCGACCCTGCCCGCACCCGTGGCCGCGGCGGCGCCGGCCAGCGTGGCCGCCGCGCCCGCGCC
>CAYWGD010000017.1:0-86142 GCA_964457335.1 uncultured Enterobacteriaceae bacterium
CCCGGCGCCCGCGCCCGGCGCCCGCGCCGCGCCCCGCCGCCCCTCCCCGCGCGAGGAGCCCGGAAGGCGGCCGCCCCTCGGGCGGCCGGTCCGGCGCGTCCGCGCGCCGGACCAAGCGGCCCTTGGCCGCGCGCCTGGAGGGGTCCGTCCCCGGCGTCTTCGCCGGGGACGCGCCCGAATGCAAACATCGCCTCCTCCGGGAAGGTCGGCGTAGGTCCGGGTGTCGCGCCGTCCGCACGGGCGCCTCCGTTACAATCGCGCCCCCGGAGAGCCCATGCGCATCCTCGAGCAACGTGTCTACGGCGGACCCAACCTGTACGCCAACTTCAAGGTCATCCGCATGACCCTCGACCTCGGCCCCCTCGAAGAGCGGCCGAGCGCCACGATCCCCGGGTTCGTGGACGCGCTCGTGCGGCACGTGCCGAGCCTCGCCGAGCACGGCTGCTCCTACGGGGAGCCCGGCGGCTTCGTGCGGCGGCTGCGCGAGGACGGCGGCACCTGGATGGGGCACGTCATGGAGCACGTCGCCATCGAGCTCCAGAACCTCGCGGGCGCGAAGGTGACCTTCGGGAAGACGCGCGGGAACGGCGTGCGCGGGCAGTACCACATGGTCTACGAGTACGAGGACCCCTGGGTGGGCGAGCGCGCCGGCCAGCTCGCCCTGCGGCTGCTGCACGCGCTCATCCCCCCGGAGCTCCACGACGTCGCCGACCCGACGTTCGACTTCGACGCCGAGCTGGAAAGCCTCATCCGGGGCGCGGAGAAGCGGGCGTTCGGGCCGTCGACGGCGTCGCTCGTGCGGGCCGCGGAGGCGCGGGACATCCCGTGGGTGCGGCTGTCCGAGGGCTCGCTGGTGCAGTTCGGGCACGGGCACCGGCAGAAGCGGATCCAAGCCACGGTGACGAGCGAAACCCGCCACATCGCGGTCGACATCGCGGGCGACAAGGAGCTGACCAACCGGATCCTCGGCGATCTCGGCCTGCCCGTGCCGAAGCAGGAGCAGGTGTACGAGCCCGACGAGGCCGTGGAGGCCGCCGAGCGCCTCGGCTACCCCGTGGTGGTCAAGCCGCTCGACGCCAACCACGGCCGCGGCGTGTCCATCGGGCTCACCGACGCCGAGCAGGTGAAGGTGGCGTTCGCGGCGGCGCAGGAGCATTCCAACTGTGTCCTCGTCGAGACGTACATCCGCGGCTTCGACCACCGCATGCTCGTCATCGACGGGAAGCTCGTGGCGGTGGCGAAGCGCGTGCCCGGGCACGTCGTCGGGGACGGCATCTCCACGGTGGCGCAGCTCGTCGACCGCGTGAACGCCGACCCGCGCCGCGGCATCGGCCACGAGAAGGTGCTGACGCGCATCGAGCTCGACGAGCAGGCGACGCGGCTCCTGTCCAAGCTCGGCTACACCGCGAGCTCGGTGCCCATCGCGGGGGAGACGGTGTATCTCCGCTCGACGGCCAACCTCTCGACCGGCGGCACCGCCATCGACCAGACCGACGTGTGTCACCCCGACAACCGCGAGATGGCCGTCCGCGCGGCCGCCGCGGTGGGGCTCGACGTGTGCGGCGTGGACTTCCTCACTCCCGACATCGCGAAGAGCTGGAAGGAGGTGGGCGGCGGCATCTGCGAGGTGAACGCCGCGCCGGGCTTCCGCATGCACGTGGCCCCGAGCGAGGGAAAGCCGCGCGACGTGGCCGGAAAGGTGCTCGACATGCTCTTCCCGCCGGGCACGCCGTCGCGCATCCCCATCGCGGCCATCACCGGCACCAACGGCAAGACCACGACCACGCGCATGCTCGCGCACATCCACAAGCTCGTGGGCGCCACCGTCGGCATGACCACGACGGACGGCGTGTACCTCGACGGCAAGCTGACCGTCGCGGGCGACATGACCGGGCCGATCGCCGCGCGCATGGTGCTCACCGACCCGCACGTGACCGTGGCGGTGCTGGAGACGGCGCGGGGCGGGCTCCTGCGCGCCGGCCTCGGCTACCGCCACCCCGACGTGGCGTGCTGCCTCAACGTGAGCGCGGATCACCTGGGCCTCGGTGGCATCCACACGCTGGAGCAGCTCGCGGAGGTCAAGCGCATCCCCATCGAGGTCGCGCGCGACACCGTGGTGCTCAACGCCGACGACCCGTACTGCCTGCGCATGGCCGACGAGACCGTCGCGAAGCGCATCTGCTGGGTGACCACCCGCCCGGACAACGGGCTCGTGCGCGAGCACGTGCGCGCGGGCGGACGCGCGGTCGCGTTGGAAGCTGGGATCAACGGGCAGATGATCACGCTCTACGACAACGGCGCCCACATGCCGCTGCTCTGGACGCACCTCATCCCCGCCACGTTGGAAGGCAAGGCGCTCCACAACGTCCAGAATGCCATGTTCGCGGCCGCGATGGCGTGGTCCATGGGTATCAAGCTCGACGACATCCGCCACGGGCTGCGCACCTTCGACACGACGTTCTTCCAGGCGCCCGGGCGCGGCAACGTCTACGATCAGCTCGGCTTCAAGGTGATCCTCGACTACGGGCACAACCCCGCGGCCGTCGACGCCATGTGTACGTTGGTCGACGGGCTCGCAGCGGATGGCTTGCGTGGCAAGCGCGTCTGCGTCCTCTCCGCGCCCGGCGACCGCCGCGACGAGGACATCCGCGCGATCGCGCGCCGGGCTGCCCGGAGCTTCGACCGCTTCGTGTGTCGCCGCGACGACGACGCGCGCGGCCGCGCCGACGACGAGGTGCCCCGTCTGCTCGCCGAGGAGCTGCGCGCCGTCGGCGTGGAGGCCGATCGCATCGAGATCGTGCTCGACGAGCCCTCCGCGGTCGACCGGGGCCTGCGCCTCTGCGAGCCCGGCGACGTGCTGCTGGTGTTCGGCGACGCGATCACCCGGTCGTGGAAACAGATCATCTACTTCGGTGGCCGGAAGCCCGTGGAGGCCGCGCCCGTCCCCGTCGGGGGCGCCTACGCCGCCGAGCCCGCGCCCCCCGCGCCGCCGGCTCGCGCGCCCACCCGCGACGCGCACCCCTCCGCCGCCGACGAGCGCGCCGAGCACGCGGGCATCGTGGTCGCGCCGGTCCCGGTCGCCGACGCGCCGATCGCCTACGTGCGGGACACGCGCGGGGTGCGCCTCGCCGCCGAGGAGGGTGGGGACTGATTCCGCGGGGCCGGCGGCGTCAGCATCGCGGCCAGGCCGGCGGCTACCGCACGAGGTCGAAGATCGCGCGCATCACCACGTCGGTGGCCGGCCAGTCCCAGCTCCCCGCGAGCACGGCGAGGTCGTCGCGCGCCCCGTCGGAGTCGGCGTCGATCTTCGAGGTCGTCGACCGCGCGAGCTCTTCGAGCTGCTCCTGGAGCAGCGGATCGATGTCCTGGAACTCGTAGGCGTTCACGCCGAGGAACTTGGCGTCGATGGCCGTGATCTCCGACGCGGCGCCGCTGAGGGTCGCCATGGGCGTGCAGGCCCCGCTCGGCGTCTCGTGGCCCTCGTTGCGGTCGCGGAAGGCGTTCTCCGCGAGTACGACGACCACGCGCTTCGAGTTGTCCCGCCACCCCACGCCGGCCCGCGTGCCCGTGCCGGGCGTGCCGCTGTCCGCGGAGCCGGTGGCGCCGCCGCCGAAGGCGTCGGACCCGCGGGCGTTGAAGGGCCGGATGTCGGTGGTGCTGTCGAAGCGGCCGTTGCAGTTCTGGTCGTAGCCGTCGCCGCCGGCGGCCTGCGCGATGGCCTCGAGCCCGGTCCCCGGCCCGTCGCCGCCCCACTCGAGCGCGAGCCCGCTCGCCGCGGACTGCAGCCGCCCGAGGTCGGTCGTCATCTGCTGGACGAGCACGTAGGGGAGGCCGCCCCAGGCCGCGAACCACTCTCCGTCAACCTGGTAGTCGTCGAAGGTGGCGATCGCGACGGCCACGTCGGCGCCGCTGCCGAGCAGCGCGGTCACGAGGTCGTTCGTGTGGAGCGCCACGTCGGCGTGGTAGCAGTCGTACACGTACGCCACGTCCACGATCAGCACGACGTCGACCTTGCCCTCGACCGGCGGGTCGGTCTGCCCGTTGGTGTCCGTGTCGGTGGTCTGGCCGCCGCCGCTGTCGGTGTCGTCCGTGTCGGTGACGGACGTGTCGGTGTCCGGCGCGCCGGTGTCGCGCGGCCCGCCGGCCCCCGGCTCATCCGAGGACTTCTCCAGGTCGTAGTCGGAGCACGAGAGGACGAGGAGCGGGAGCAGGGCGAGGCGCATGGCGACCATCAGGAGGCCGGGATCGTAGGCGATCGCGGGCTCGGCCGTAAAGCCCCCGGTAAGGGGTGTCAGGAATTGATCATTGACACCTGTCCGTAGGTGTCAATGATCAATTCCTGACACCCTTCCTCTCAATTCCTGACACCCTTCCCCTCGTAGGTGTCAATCATCAATTCCTGACACCCTTCCTCTCTCGTAGGTGTCAATCATCAATTCCTGACACCCTTCCTCCCCCGACACCCTTCCTCCCCGCCCCCCTTCCTCCTCCGCCCCCCGAGGACCCCACCGGATATGTTCGGGCTCCTCTTCTTGGGGCGGGGCTCTGCCCCGCGACGCCCCGCCGGGGGCGACCCCCGGACCCCCGGCCCGACGTGGAGCCCGTCCCCGATGCCGATCCTGCTCCTCGCCCTGGTCGCGTGCGGCACGCCGGAGCCCGTCGCGCCCGGCGACCGCGCGGCGGCCGTGCCGGCGAGCACGGGGCCGGACGCGCCGGCCGACGTCGACGCCCGCCACCGCGCCCTCCGCGAGCAGCTCCGGGCGCTGGTCGGGGACCTGGAGAAGGCCGGGCGGTACGACTGCTGCATCGAGAACCCCTGCAACACCTGCGCGATGCGCATGGGCGGCTGCAAGTGCGGCGAGGGGCTGCGGCGCGGGGAGCCCGTGTGCGAGGAGTGCGCGATGATGTGGCGGAGCGGCCAGGGCGACGAGCCCGGCGTCGACCCCGCGTCCGTGCGGAGCTTCCTCGAGGCCCAGCGGGAGATGGAGGCCCGCGCGAAGGCGTCGGTCGCGCCCGCGGACGCCGCCGCGACGCTCACCCCGCCCGCGGAGCCTGTCGGGTGCGCGTGCCCGGGCCACGCGACCGGCGCGAAGCCCGCTGCCGCCACGCCCGCTGCCGCCACGCCCGCCACGCCCGCCACGCCCGCCGCGGCCGCCCCACCCCCCACGGCCCCCGCGCCCGCGGGCCGCTGAGCGTGCGGGTCCTCCACCTCTACCGCCCGCGCGTGCCCGCCACGCGCGCGCAGAGCGTGCAGGTGGTCCACACCTGCCACGCGCTCGCGAAGCGCGGCCACACCGTCACCCTCCTTGCCGACCGCGTCTCCCCCGACGACGCCCGCGCCGCCGGCCTCCCCTCCGCCGCCGACCCCGGGGACGCGACCGCCGCGCTCGCGGCCTACGGCCTCGACCACCCGCCCGGCCTCGATCTGCGCATCGCGCCCACCACCTGGCCGCCCGGCGCCGGGGCCTGGTTCCGGTGGCAGCTCGCCCGCTGGGACGGCGACGTCGTCTACGCGCGCGCCAAGCGCTACGTCGCGCGCGTCCCGACGCGCTTCCCGGTGGTCGTCGAGGCGCACGAGGTCGACTCCGCGCTCGCCGAGGAGCGGGGCGCCGACCCCGGCCCCGACCGCGCGCTGGAGGCGGCGGTGTTCGCGCGCGCCGCCGGCGTGGTCACCAACTGCGAGGGCACGCTCGCGCTCCTCCGCGAGCGGCACGCGCTCCCGCCGGCCACCGTGATCCACAACGCCACGCGGCCCGACCGCGCGGTCGCGCGCGCGCCGGCCCCGGAGCCCGTCGTCGGCTACACGGGCTCCCCACGGGCCTACAAGGGGCTCGCCACCGTGCTCGCGTCGCTGGGATCGTGGCCGGCGGGCGTCGGCCTGGAGCTCATCGGCGGCGCGCCCGAGGGCGCCACGCTCCCCGCGAACGCCCGCGCGCTCCCGGCCGTCCCGTACGGCGCGCTCCCGGCGCGGCTCGCCCGCTACCACGCGCTGCTCTTGCCGCTCGACGACAATCTCTTCGGCCGCGCCCTGACCTCGCCGCTCAAGCTCTGGGACTACCTCGCGACCGGCATCCCCGTCGTGGCGGCCGACCTCCCGACCACCCGCGCCGTCGGCGGGGAGGCGCTCCACTACTACCGACCCGGCGACCCGGCCGACCTCGCCCGCGCGGTCGCCGCCGCCCTCGCCGCGCCGCCCCCCGCGCCGCGCCTCCGCACCTGGGACGACCGCGCCGCCGACGTCGAGCGCTTCCTCGCGTCCTGCCTCGCCCGGGGCCCGTCGTGAGCGCGGATCCGCCCCCGGCCGCCTCCCTCGGCGACCCCGACGTCCTCTACGTCCTCCGCTACTGGCCGACGCTCACCGAGACCTTCGTGCACGACGAGATCCGGGCCGTCGCGCGCGAGCTCTCCGTCGCCGTGGCCGCGTTCGACCCGCGCGGCGATCCGCACGCCGAGCCCGCCCCCGCGCCCGTCTCCGCCCGCCCGCACCGCTGGGGCTGGCTGCCCGCGCTGCCGTCCCTCGCGGCGGAGCGCCTCCGCGGCCCCGCCGAGGCCCGCGTCCTCTGGCTCACGACGCTCGTGCGCCGCGCCCGCCGCGTCCACGTCCACTTCGCGGGGGAGGCCGCCGCCTGGACGCGCCTCGCGTGCCTCCGCGCGGGGGTGCCGTACAGCGTCACGGTCCACGCGGTCGACCTCTTCAAGCCCCACCCCGACCTCGGGGCGATCCTCCGCGACGCCGTGGGCGTCGTCACGATCTCCGAGCACAACCGCCGCCTCCTCGCCGCGCGCCACGGCGTCGACGCCGTCGTGATCCGCTGCGGTGTGGACCCGGCGCGCTTCCCGCCCCGCTCGCCCGCTTCGCCGCCCGTGGTGCTCGGCGTGGGCCGGTGGGTCCCCAAGAAGGGCCTCGACACGCTCGCCGCGATCGCGCCCTCCCTCGGCGCCACGGTGCGCCTCCTCTCCGACGCGCCCGCGCTCCCCGGCGTGGACGTGCGTGGCCTCCGCCCCCGCGCGGAGGTCGCCGACGAGCTCGCGCGCGCGGCCCTGTTCGTGCTGCCGTGCCGCGTCGCCCCCGACGGCGACCAGGACGGCATCCCCGTCGCGCTGCTCGAGGCCATGGCCGCGGGCGTGCCCGTCGTGACCACGCCGGTGTCGGGCATCCCCGAGATCGTCGACGAGGCGGTGGGCTGGCTCGTGCCGCCCGACGATCCGGACGCGCTGCGCGCCGCCCTGCGCGCCGCGCTCGACGATCCGGCCGAGGCGGAGCGGCGTGGGCGCGCCGGCCGGGCGCGGCTCGCGGAGCGTGGCTACCTCGCGGAGGACACGCACGCGGCGGTGGTCCGCTTCCTCGGCGTTCGGGCGGCCGGGTGGTGAGCGCACGCCCGTCCGGCTATGGTGCCGGCCGCTCGGGGTCGCCATGATCTTCGCCCTCACGCTCCTGGGATGCACCACCTGGATCGACCAGGAGCCCGCCTGCGAACAGGACGTCTACTACTGGTCCGACGACCTGCTCGCGCACGTCCTCACCGGGGACGGCTCGGGCGAGTTCGACTACGACCCCGAGGACGAGCCCCGCACGGGCATCCGCGGCGACTACGACCCCGCGGACGGCGACTTCGCCTGGCGCGAGAGCTTCGACGACGGCTACTTCCTCGACGAGGCCCAGGTCGACGGCTTCGGCACGGCCTACCACAACGGGAACCTCGACCTGCTCTTCACCAGGACGGTGACGGACATCCTCGAGGACACCTGGTCGACGGTCTACCGCGTGCAGCGCAGCGGCTGCGCCATGACGATCGCCACGTGGGACGCGGACGCCGGGAGCGTGGACGACGCGCTCGTGATGCAGGGCGTCTACGCCGACGAGTCGGTGTGGGAGTGGGAGGCGGAGGTCACCGGCGCGAGCTACCGCGGCTCGCTCCGCAAGAACCTGCTCCGCACCGAGCAGATCGAGGCGGACGACGGCAGCTACTGGTACTTCACCACGGCGAAGCCCGACGGGGAGACCACCACCGAGTTCACGTCGTCCTGCGGGGACAACCTCTACTGCGAAGGCGGCTACACGCAGCACTTCGACGGCAGCCGGGACGAGTCCTACGAGGCCTTCGACGGCGACGAGCTCGTGGCCACGGTCGAGGGCGAGTACGACTACGACGGCTCCGGAACGCAGACGGTCAGCTACGTCGGCGGCGACGAGTGCACCTTCGCGTACGACGCGGACGGCGAGTGCACCTACGAGTGCAGCGACGGGACCGACGGCAGCTGCTGAGCGAGCCTGACCAGGGCACCCGGGCGCCCGGGCACTCCGGCGTCCCGCGCGGCGCCCGGTGCGGAGACGTCGGCGCCGATCCGGGGCGTCGGCGGCTCACGGCCCGTACGCACACCGCACCCCGATGGTGTCCGTCCGCGCGTTCGGCGGGACCGCGCGGGTGACGCCGAGCTCCTCGGGCAGGGACACCCAGCTCCCCCCCGCGACGGTGCCGTCCGCGAGCCACTCCTCCACGTTGCCGTCCAGGTCGAGGTGGCCGGCGGGCCCTTCGTACGGGGCGAGCCCGGCGAGCGCCCGCGCGGCCGCGCCGACCGCGCCGGAGCCCAGGCGGTCCCGGGTCGCGTTCGCCGCCGGGACGCCGGTGGCGCCGGCGCGCGCGGCCTCCCACTCGGCCTTCGTGGGGAGCCGCCCGCCGCGCCACGCGCAGATCGCGCGCGCCTCCTCCAGCGCGATCCAGCGCGCGGGGCCGTCCTCCTCGCCGGGGGCGGGCGCCGGCACGTCCGTGAAGAGCTCGAGCCCGTGGAGCACCTCGACGGCGGCCCAGGGGAGCTCCGCGCGATCGAGGCGCGCCCCGCTCGGGAGCGCGGGCGCGTCGGGCGCGTCGCACGCGGGGTAGGGGAGGACGAGCACGGGGACGGGCCCCACGAGGTAGGGGACCTCGACCGCAGAGCAGCCGTCGCGCTCGATGCGCGCCACGCCCGGGCCCGGCGGGAGGGCCGCGCGCCAGCGCCGCGCCCCGGAATCGTCGGGTGCCTCGCCGATCGCGGGCGGCGCGACGAGGCGGTCGCGGCCCGCCGGCGCGCTCACCCAGCCGTCGGCGGAGATGCGCCCCGGCTCGAGCATGATCTCGACCGACCGCGTCGCGCCGGTGGGCCCGGGTGCGTCGCCAGGGGGGCCCGCGCGCGCCGGGCTCTCGCCGGCCGGCGCGTCGTGGGGCACGGTCGCGGGCGCGCCGGGGGGCTCGCCGCGCGGAGGAGCGCCGGGATCGCAGCCGCTGACCCACGCCAACACGAGGACGGTCATGTGCGCCGGGTTAGCATGCGGCTCGGGAGCGCGTGTTGGGGCTGCGTGATCGCCTGCGAGGGTTCCTCGGCCGGGAACGTCCGGCGGGGGGAGCTGCGCCCGGGTCCCCGGATCCGCGCGCGGACGCGCCGCGTGTCGTGGCCCCCGCCTCCCGCGGGCCCCGTGCGGTGCGTGCGGCCGAGCTCGCCGCCGGCGCCCGGATCGTCGACCTCCGCGAGGGCACCCCCGCCCGCGCCGGCGCCCGCCGGGTCGCCTTCTCCGAGCTCGGGGCCTTCGCGCGCGAGGCCCCCGCCGCCCGCGTGGTGGTGGTCGACGCCGACGAGGAGCGCGCCGCCGCCGGGGCGGAGCGCCTCGCCGCGCTCGGGCTCGACGCCGCGTGGCTGGTGGGCGGGGCCGCCGCGCTCGACGGCGCCAGGGAGTCCGCATGAACTCGATGACCGGCTTCGGCCGCGGCGAGGCGAGCAACGGCGCCGTCACCGTGGTGGTCGAGCTCAAGACGGTCAACAACCGCTTCCGCGACCTCCAGGTGCGCGTCCCGCGCGAGTACAACGTGCTCGAGCCGCGCATCCTGAACCAGCTGCGCGACGGCGTGCAGCGGGGCCGCGTCGAGGCGATGGTGCGCCGCACCTCGGTCGAGGGCGCCACGCGCGTCACGGTCGATCTCGCGCTGGTCGACCAGTACCGCCGCGCCTTCGCGGAGATCGCGCGCCGCGTGCAGCGCGATCCCTCCGAGATCCCGCTGGCGGCGCTGGTCAGCCAGCCCGGCGTGCTCGTCACCGGCGAGGCCGAGGCGGACGCGCTCGCGGAGTGGGACCTCTGCGAGGTGGCCGTGCAGGCCGCGCTCGACGACCTCGCGCAGATGCGCGGCACGGAGGGGCAGGCCCTCGCGCTCGATCTCCGGCGCAACCTCGACATGCTCCTGCGCCTCTGCGCCGAGGTCGCGGAGGCCGCCGACGGCGTGGCCGAGCGCATCCGCGTGCGCCTCGAGGAGCGCCTCGCGCGGCTGATGCACGACCGGGTGGACCCGGGGCGGCTCGCCCAGGAGGTCGCGATCCTCGCGGACAAGTCCGACATCTCCGAGGAGATCGCCCGGCTCGGGAGCCACTGCGAGCAGTTCGCGCAGGCGCTCGTGGCCGATGATCCGGTCGGCCGGAAGCTCGACTTCCTCCTCCAGGAGATGAACCGCGAGATCAACACCATCGGGAGCAAGGCGGCGGAGCACCCGATCGCGGCGCGCGTGGTGGAGATGAAGAGCGTGCTCGAGCGGATGCGCGAGCAGGCCGCCAACGTGGAGTGACCATGCGCGCGGCGTTCCTGCCCCTGGCGCTCGCCCTGCCGCTCTCGGCGTGCGACCCCAAGCCCGACAGCGCGGACGACCCCACGCGCCCGGACGCCGCCCCCGGGCTCACGCTCGACGCCCCGGGCGACGGGGAGGCCTTCGGGCCGGGCGAGGCCGTCACGGTCGCCGGCCGGGTCTCGGACGACGTGGACCTGCCGGACACGCTCTCGCTGGTCGTCACGAGCAACGTGGACGGGGAGGTGGCCCGGCCCCTGATCGTGGCGGACGGCACCTTCTCCGAGGCGGTCGCGCTCACGCCGGGCGGGCACGTGCTCACCGTCGTCGCGGGGGACTCCGCCGGCAACGCCGCCACGGCGCGCGTCTCCGTCACGGTCGAAGCGCCGATCGTGAACGACCCGCCCACCGTGCCGGCCGTGCACATCGAGCCGGGCACCGCCATCACCGGCGGCTGGCTCTCCGTGGCCTTGGACACGCCCTCGGTCGACCCGGAGGGCGGGCCGGTCACCTACCGCTACGCCTGGACCGTCACGGAGGCGGGCGTCACGACCGAGGTGTCCACGGACGCGACGGTCGACGGCGCGCTCACCTTCCGCGGGCAGGTCTGGGACGTCGAGGTCTGGGCCAGCGACGGCGTGAACGAGGTCGGGCCCGCGACGGGCACGGCCACGATCGTCAACGCGCCGCCGTACGGCGGCGAGGTGAAGCTCGACCCCGAGGAGCCGGTCCTCACCGACACGGTCACGTGCACGATCTCCGGCGTGTCCGACGCCGAGGCGGACGCGCTCGTGTACACCTACGAGTGGTACGTGAGCGGCGCCCTCGCCGGCGACGGCACGGAGACCCTCGCCTCCGGCGCGTTCGTGTACGGCGACGAGCTCCAGTGCGTCGTGTACGTCTCCGACGGCACCGACACCGTCGCCTTCAGCTCCGACGTGGTCGAGGTGGGGAACCTGGCGCCCTCCGCGCCGACCGTGGAGATCACCCCCTCCACCCCCGCCGACACCGACGACCTCGTGTGCGCCGTGACCGCCGAGTCCGTCGACCCCGAGGGCTCCGCCGTCACCTACACCTACGACTGGGAGGTCGACGGGGCCTCCACCTCCTACACGACCGACACCATCCCCGCCGCCGACACCACGCGCGACGAGGTGTGGACGTGCACGGTCACCGCGACCGACGCCGACGGCGGCGACACGTCCGCGAGCGCCTCCGTCACCGTCGGGCTCGCGTGGGAGGACGACGTGTCCGCGTCCGACGCCTGGGTCACCATCGACGGCGCGGAGGCCGACGGCGCGTTCGGGAAGACGGTCGCGCTCCTCGGCGACACGGACGGGGACGGCCTCTCCGAGGTGGCGGTCGGCGCCAACGGCGAGAACGCCCAGGACGGCGCGGTGTACCTCTTCGCCGGCGCCTCGCTCGCCGGCGCGCTCACCACGGCCGACGCGGCCGCGAGCTGGACGGGCGCGTACAACGACGGGCAGCTCGGCGGCTTCCGCGCCCTCGCGGCCCCCGGCGACCTCGACGGGGACGGCGCGGCCGAGCTCCTCTTCGCCGCGCCGGACGCGGACGCGAACGGCAACGGCTCCGGCGAGGCCTACCTCGTGTACGGCGGCGGCACCCTCGCGCTCGGCGCGGCCCCGTCCGACGCCGACTGGCGCGTCACCGCCACGGTCAGCGACCAGGTGGGCGCCCGCATGGCCGGCGGGGACTTCGACGGTGACGGCTTCACCGACCTGCTCGTCGCCGCGCCCGGCTCCTCCGAGAACGGGCGCACCACCGGCCTCGTCGGCCTGTTCTACGGCGACGGCGCGCGGCTCGCGGGCGACGCCTCCGTGCTGGACGCCGACTGGTACGTGATGGGCGACGCGGAAGGTGACGGCCTCGGCTGGACCACGCGGGGCGTGGGCGACGTGGACGGCGACGGCGTCGACGACTTCGTCGTGGGCGCGCTCTACGCCGACCCCGGCGGCAGCGAGTCCGGCGCCCTCGGGCTCCTGCTCGGGGGCGCCCGCCGCGCCGGTGACGACGCGCTCGCCGACGTGAACACCGCGCGCTTTTCGGGCGACGCGGCGTCCGACCGCTTCGGCTACGACGCCGTGGGCGGCGTGGACCTCGACGCGGACGGCGTGGGCGACCTGCTCGTGGCCGCCTACCAGGACGACGCCGGCGCGACCGACGCGGGCGCCGTGCACGTGTACCTGGGCGGCTCCAGCTGGGCGGCCGAGCTGACGCCGGCCGACGCGGACGCGAGCTTCCTCGGGAGCACCACCACGGCGCGTTTCGGCCACGTGATGACCTCCCCCGGCGACCTCGACGGCGACGGCACGAGCGACCTCCTGATCGGCGCGCTGTTCGACAGCCCCACGGGGCTCGCGAACCAGGGCGCCGCCTACCTCCTCCTCTCGCCCGACTGGGCCGGGATCGGGGTCGACACGGACATCTCGTGGCGGGCCGGCGGCGAGGCCGCGCAGGATCTCTTCGGGGACGCGCTCTCCGCGGGGCGCGGCGACGTCGATGGTGACGGGCGAGAGGACTTCGCGGTGGGCGCGCAGGGTTACGACGGCGCGGCGAGCGCGGCGGGTCGCGTGTACGTGTGGCGGGGACGATGAACAGGCTGGAAGGATGGCAGGCGCCCGACCGCGGCGCTCTTTTCGTGGTCAGCGGCGCCTCCGGCACCGGGAAGACGACCCTGCTCCGCGCGGCGCTCGAGCGCGTGCCGGGGCTCGCGTTCTCCGTCTCGGCGACGACGCGGGCCCCACGCGCCGGCGAGCGCGACGGGGTGGACTACCACTACGTCACGCCGGACCGCTTCGCCGAGATGCTGCGCAACGGGCAGCTGCTCGAGCACGCCGAGGTCTACGGCACGCTCTACGGCACGCCGCGCGCGCCCGTGGAGGCGGCGCTCCGGGAGGGCCGCTCGATCGTGCTCGACATCGACGTGCAGGGCGCGTCGCAGGTCCGGCGTGCCTTTCCCGACGCGGTGACCATCTTCGTGCTCCCGCCGCGGGTCGAGACCATCCGCGAGCGGCTGGAGGCGCGCGGCACCGACCGGCCGGAGGTCGTCGAGCGCCGCATCCGCGACGCCCACGCCCAGATCGCCCGGTGCGGCGAGTACGACTACCTCGTCATGAACGACGTGCTCGCGACCGCGCACGCCCAGATGCAGGGCGTGTTCCTCGCCGAGCTCTCGCGGCGCAACCGCCGGGAGTCGTGGGTGCGTGCCCTCGTGGGGGGCGAGGGCTCTTGACAAATTCCCGACAAGCGCGCATGGACTAAGCTGGACGCTGAATGCCCGATGCCTCCCCATACGGCGACACAGCGCTGATCCAGGACGTGGTTCAGCGCGTGCAGGAGTACGCGCCCGGCGCGGACGTCGGGCTCGTGCTGGAGGCCTACCAGTACGCCGCGCTCCGGCACAAGGGCCAGGTACGCAAGAACGGCGAGGACTACCTCGTCCATCCGCTGGCCGTCGCCAACATCCTCGCGGGCCTCCACATGGACGTGGAGACCATCGCCACGGGCCTCCTCCACGACACGATGGAGGACACCCTCGCGACGAAGGAGGAGATCCAGGAGCGCTTCGGGAAGCCCGTCGCCGAGATGGTCGAGGGCGTCACGAAGCTCTCGAAGCTCTCCTACAAGGGGAAGCTCGAGGAGCAGGCGGAGAACTTCCGCAAGCTGGTGCTCGCCTTCGGGCGGGATCTGCGCGTCATCATCGTCAAGGTGGCCGACCGCCTCCACAACATGCGGACGCTCGAGCACCACCGGCCGGAGAAGCGGCAGGCCATCGCGCGGGAGACGCTCGACATCTACGCCCCGCTCGTGCACCGGCTCGGCCTCGAGCTGGTCAAGGCGGAGATGGAGGACCTCTGCTTCCGGTGGCTCCACCCGGAGGCCTGGACCGCGCTGAAGGAGCAGCTCGCCGAGGGCGAGGAGGAGCGCGACGTCTACGTGCGCGACACGATCGCGCTCATCCGCGACACGCTGGCGCGCCACGGCATCCAGGCGGACGTGACCGGGCGGGTCAAGCACCTCTACAGCATCTACCGGAAGATGCAGAAGAGCGGGAAGCAGCTCGCGGACATCCACGACCTGCTCGCATTCCGCGTCATCGTGCCCGACCGGGAGAGCTGCTACGTCGCGCTCGGCTTCGTGCACGCGCACTTCATCCCCGTGGCCCGGCGGATGAAGGACTACATCGCGGTCCCGAAGTCGAACGGCTACCAGTCGCTCCACACCACGATCGTGGGGCCCGACGGCCGCCAGATCGAGATCCAGATCCGCACCGCGGCCATGCACCGCATCGCGGAGTCGGGCATCGCCGCGCACTGGCGCTACAAGAACGGGCGCCTCGCGGTCAGCAACGCCGAGCTCGAGGAGGTCGCGCGGCTGCGCGGCTTCATCGAGATGGCGCAGGACATCGAGGATCCGGCTGACTTCATGGAGGCCGCCCGGAGCGACCTCGGCGCCACGATCCACGTGTTCACGCCGCAGCGGGACGTGATCCTGCTCCCCGAGCACGCGACCGCGCTCGACTTCGCGTACCACATCCACACCGAGGTCGGGAACCACTCCGTCGGCGCCAAGGTGAACGGCCGGCTCGTGCCGCTCCGCACGCCGCTCAAGCTCGGCGACACCATCGAGATCCTCACGAAGCCCGACGCGCACCCCTCGCGGGACTGGCTCGGCTGGGCGTCGAGCCACCGCGCGCTCGAGAAGATCCGCAAGAAGCTGCGGGATATGCTCACCGACCACGGCGTCGCGATGGGCCGGGAGATCCTCGACGGGGCGCTCCGCAAGGTCGGCTCGAACCTCAAGCGCGAGCTGCAGGAGAAGGGCCTCTCCGAGCGGGTGAAGGAGGCCGGCTACAAGGACGTGGACGCGCTCGCCATCGAGGTCGTCGCCGGGCGCGTGAGCCCCGCCGACGCCGCGCGCATCCTGCACCCGACGGAGCCCGAAGCGCCGCCGGTGCTGCCGCCGACCGGGCTCGCCGCGTGGCTCAACCGCGTCCGGAAGGCCAACGACAGCGCGATCATCGTGAACGGCGAGACCGACATCCTCGTCGACTACGCGCGCTGCTGCCGCCCGATGAAGGGCGAGGCCATCATCGGCTACATCACGCGCGGGCGCGGGCTCTCCGTGCACAAGGCCGACTGCGCCATGGTGAAGGGCCTCGACGCAGACCGCGTGGTGCCCGTGGACTGGGACGGCTCGGTCAAGACGCTCCACCAGGGCGTGCTCCGGCTCGTGTGCGACGACCGCCCCGGCATCCTCGCCGAGATCACCGGCACCTGCGCCTCCGCCAAGATCAACCTCTGGCGCGCCGACATGCGCACCACGGACGACGATCGCGCCGTGTGCGACCTCGGCATCGCGGTGCACGACGTCAACGAGCTCTCGCTCCTCATCAAGCGGCTCAAGCACCTCAAGGGCGTGGTGCAGGTGGAGCGCGCGGGGTAGCCCCGCCGACCGGGCTCGCCCTGTGCGGACGCCCGCCGGTCCTTAGGGGAAGAGTGTGGACCCCCCGCCAAACGGCGGCCGCCCCGGATCCCGCACCCTCGGGACGGTGCCGGCCGTGCTGCTCGTCGCGCTCGCCTACTGGATCGTCGCGAACGCAGGGCGCGTCCTCGCCAACTACGGCGTGGTCACCGCGGTGTGGCCGCCGACGGGCCTCGCGCTCGCGCTCCTGACGATCGGCGGCCTCCGGCTCTGGCCCGGGGTGTTCCTGGGCGTGGTCCTCGCCGTGGGCGTCGAGACGCCCCCCGCGCCGCTGCCGATCACCTTGCCGCCGCTGGCCGTGCTCACGATGGCGGCGGGCAACACCGCGGAGGCCATGCTCGGGGCGATCATGCTGCGGAGCCTGGCCGGCTTCACCGGCTGCGTGGACACGGTGCGGAAGGCGCTCGCGCTGCTCTTCGTCCCGCTCGTGGCGTCGGTGGTGAGCGCGACCGTGGGCAACGTGACGCTGCTCGCGGTCGGGGGCACCACCCTCGAGACGCTCCCGAACACGTGGTGGACCTGGTGGGTGGGCAACGCGCTCGGCATCGTGTGCGTCGCGCCGTTCGTGTTCGCGGTGATGAGCCCGTGGACCTGCCCCCAGCAGCGGCGGTGGCGCCTGGAAGCGGCCGCGCTGGTGGGCTTCTCGGGCGCCACGGCCGCCTACGCCATGTTCGGGGCCTTCCCGAGCGCGCCGCGCGCGACCCGCGAGACCTGGCTCCTCTACCCCTACCTCGTCTGGGCCGCGATCCGATTCGGTCCACAGGCCGCCGCGACGGGCGTGTTCGTCGTGGGCGCCCTGGCGCTGGTCTCGACCGCGTGGCGCCTGGGCTCGTACGCGGACGCGACGATGGCGGACGCCGTCCTGCGCGTGCAGGTGTTCGTGGGGGTCGTGGCCGCGTCGATCGTGCTCCTGGCCGCGTTCGTGGCGGAGCGGTGGCGGGCCTACGCCGCGCTGTCGGTCCTCAACGACGGGCTCGAGGGGAAGGTCGCGGCGCGCACCGCGGAGCTGCAGCGGATCAACGAGCTGCTCACGTCCCGCAACGCCGAGCTGGCCGCCGCCAACGAGGAGCTCGACGGGTTTTCGTCCAAGGTGTCGCACGACCTGCGCGCGCCCGTCCGCGCGGTGAGCGGCTTCACGGAGGTCCTGCGCGCCCAGTACGGCGGGGCGCTGGGCGCGGAGGGGACCGCGCTGTTGGACCGGATCGCGCGCGCCGGCGTGCGCATGGCCTCCCTCATCGACGGGCTGCTCGAGATGTCGCGCGTCGGGCGCCGGGCCCTCGACGTCGTGGAGGTGGACCCGAACCCGCTCGTGGCCGCGATCGTCGAAGACCTCGTCCCGACGGGGGACGTCGAGGTGCGCGTCGGCGCCCTGCCGCGCTGCCGGGCGGACGCCGTGATGCTCGACACGGTGTTCACGAACCTGCTGCAGAACGCCGTCAAGTACGGCCGCGGCGCCGAGCGGCCCCTGGTCGAGGTCGGCGGCGAGCGGGGTCCGGGCGTCGTCACCTACTGGGTGCGCGACAACGGCGTGGGCTTCGACATGAAGGACGTCGGCAAGCTGTTCCGCGCCTTCTCGCGCCTCCACGGGGCCCCGTTCGAGGGGAGCGGCGTGGGCCTCGCCACCGTGCGCCGGATCGTGGAGCTGCACGGGGGCCGCGTCTGGGCCCAGGGCGCCGTGGGCGAAGGGGCCACGTTCTCGTTCCAGCTCCCCGACGGGCCGGAACCCCCGGATGAGCGTCAGAAGTAGTAGTGGACCGCCGCGTTCGGCGCCGTGCCGACCGTCTTCAGGGCCCAGGTGGAGCCGAGGTCGATCGTGACGCCCCACTCCACCGAGAAGCCGAGGTTCTCGAGCCCGAAGAGGAAGAACTCCGCGCCCACGGCCGGCTGGATGCGCACCACGCCCTCCGTGCCGGTGACGCCGTAGCCACCGCCGGCGCCCAGGTAGAGGTTCATGTTGTCCTCGGCCACCACCGAGTACAGGAGCCGACCGCCGGCGAAGAACTGGGCCGGGTTGCCCGACGAGAGGTCGAGACCGAGGTCGGCCTCGAGCTGCACGTTGTTGGTCGGCTTCGCGCCCGGGAAGCCGTAGCGGGCCGAGAGCGCGGTCACGCTGCCGAACTGCTGGTGGAACCCGACGCCGAAGCGCGACCGCAGGTCCTTGGCGTCGGCGGTGGAGATCGAGAGCAGCAGCGCGAGCAGCATGGGGGACCGCTCTAATCCCCCGGTCCCCGCGGGTCAAAGCCGGCGGAGCACCAGCGCGGGCGCGAGCGTGGAGACGCCCGGCCCCTCGACGCGCACGACGGCGCGTCGGGCCTCGGTGATCGGGGGGCGGAAGCCGAACGCGCGCGCGACGAAACGTTCGGCGGCGAGCGTGTGCGCCCAGCCGTCCAACACGACGGCCTCCCCCGCGGAGCGGAACGTCAGCGTCCAGTCCCCGAGCGTGAGCGCGGTCGAGCGCTCGATGGGGAAGTCGGTCGCGGCGCCGGTCCACGTGTGATCGCCGGCGCGCACCCAGGCCGGGCAGTCGGAGAGCGGCTCGATGCCCGCGGCGAAGCCGGCGCCGAGCACGTAGAGCGCCGACCCCTCCACGTGGCCCGCCGCGCGCGTCCGCACGATGACGCCGGGCCCGGTCAGGAGCCGCCCGTCGACGCGGTCCTCCACCACGCCCGTCATCTCGCCGACCTCGGGCGGGCAGCCCGGCGCCGCCCCGCGCACGTGCACGCGCGCCCCGAGGCCGCCCCCGCCGACGCGCAGCTCCCAGCCGTCGGCGCTGGGCACGAGCGCGTCGGCCCCGGACGCCACGCCTTCGCTGGGAGGGGCGGGGCCCCACTGGGCCCGGTGCTCGATCACGCCCGGGCCGGCCGGCAGGAGCAGGAGCCAGGTCGTGAGCTGGCCGTCGAGGAGGCCGGTGTTCCCGACGGAGAGCCACGACCAGAGCACGGCGCCGTCGGCGTCCGCGCCCACCAGCGCCCAGGCGTCGCTCCGCGGCTCCACGCCGAGGCGGACGCCCGCGTAGGCGAGCGTCCCGGCCGCGAGCGCGGCGAGGAGGAGCCTGCGCGGCACGCGATCAGCCGGGGGCGCCGCGTGCACGGAACACCGGGTTCCACGGACGGTCGACCTTCCCCGGCGCGCAGCCCGCCGCGACGCCGGCCGCGAGCTCCGCGTCGAGCGCGGCGTCGGGCAGGTAGAGCTCGCCGACGAGCTCGCGGGCGTCGTCGAGCGTGCCGCGGCAGATGCGGTCGCGCGTGTCGGCGCTCGTCGTGGGGCGGATGAGCATCTCCACGACGCTCCGGCGCACGTAGGTCCGCGTGCCCGCCTCGCAGCGCCGGCGGTCCGTCTCGCCGGGGAGGCCGGCGCAGGCCGCGAGCACGGCCGGCTTGTTGCGGGCGTGCGCGAAGTACCACCAGTCGGCCCAGAGCAGCTCCTCGGCCCCGGGCCCGATCGTCTCGACGGCCGACCAGAACGCGACGATCGGCCGCGCGCGCTCGATCCCGTTGACCGCGCCGCCGTCGAGGCTCTCGGCGGCGAGCTGCAGCTCGAAGGTCCACGCGTGGTACAGGCACTCGTGGTAGTAGGCGCCCGCCGCGCCGCAGCCGGTCAGCGCCCCCCAGCGATCGCCGGCCTTCGCGCGGGCCTCCGCGATGCCGAACGCGCACTCGGAGCGCCAGCGCTCGGACGAGAGCCCGGCGCAGTGCTCGATCGGCACGTCCGCGTTCCCGCGGACCACGGTGGCGACGCACTCGTCGGTCTGCTCGCCGGCGAGCGCGCACAGGTCCAGGGCCTCGTCCACGGGGAGGTCCCCCGCGAGCGCGGCGCGGAAGGCCTCGGCGGGCGTGGGGCCACAGCCGGCGAGCGGCGCCACCAGCGCGAGGATCAACGCGCGGGGCACAGGTCGGTCCGCGCGGCGCGCATCGCGTCGAGCTCGGGGTCGGGGGTGTGGGCGAGCAGCGGGGGGAGGGGGCCGCCGTCGCAGGGGTAGGCGCCGCGGTCGCGGGCCATGTTGAGGAGGTCCTGGTACATCGCGAGGCCGGTGCGCTCGCAGGCCTCGCGGCGCGCGGCGTCGGGCACCGACGCGCAGGCGGCGCGGTCGATCGGGCGGGTGGCGCCGAGCACGTGCCGGTAGAACGCGGACCACGGGCGCATGTCGTCCGCGGCGAGCCCGGAGGCGGCGATGCGCCGCGCCGCCTCGTCTTCCTGTTCGCCCGGGCGCGCGCCGCGCGGAATCCACTCCGGGAAGCCGCGCGAGAGCATGTGGAGCGCGCAGTCGGCGGCGAACGGCGCCGCCTTTGGGCAGAGCGAGGCGTCGTCGGTCTGCTCGGCGAGCTGGAACCAGCACTCGCCGCGGCTCGTCGCGTCCCGGACGGCCGCGCAGTCCGCGGGCTCGCGCGCCGTTGCCTCGCGGCACTCGTCGGCGAGCGCCGCGTCGCGGATGCCGTCGCACTCGCCGGACGCGAGCGCCTCCACGAAGCGGGCGCGGTCGGCGGCGCGGTCGGAGCCGGGGGTGGCGCAGGCGAGCAGGAGGAGGATCACGGGTCGATCGTGTAGTCCGTTACGAACGTCCCGTCCGCGACGTGCCACACCTCGATGGGCGCGGTCGTCTCCTCCGTGTCGGGGTCGTAGTCGAGCCGGCCGGACGCGCCGGTCACGTCGATCCCGCGGCCCTCGTCGAAGGTCGCGCGCACCTGCGTCCAGTTGATCGGGTTGATGTCGATGGCGTCGCCGTCCGACACCCGGCGGAGGCCGCGGGCCACGCCGAGGCCCGAGATCGCGCCCTCGTTCGCGACCGACCAGGCCACGCCGTAGATCGCGAGCCACGCGGCGTCCCAGGTGTGGGCCGTGTACACCGAGTCCGACGCGCCGGCCGGGGCGTACTCGGCCGCGTAGGCGCCCGCGAAGAAGCCGTACACCGGCTGGTCCGTGCGCACCGACGGCGCGGTGCCCCGCACCTGGTCGAACAGGTCCGCGGCGGAGGCGGCGGCGTCGAGCACCTCCTGGTCCCGCGCGGTGTCGGTGAGGAAGATGCCGACGTCGGCGAGCTCGGCGTACTCGTGCGCCGTGTTGAGGAAGGCGACGATGTCCGCGGGCTCCGAGGAGATGAAGAGGATCTCCGTGGGCGGCGTCTCGCGCACGGCGGCGACGGCGAGGTCCCGCTCGGTGTCGTCGGAGAAGGGGAGGAGGGTGATCTGGCCGCCGCCCGTGCGGTAGGCCGTGTCGAAGACGCTCGCGAGGCCGCCCCCGTAGGAGCCCGTCCGGTAGATCACCGACACGTCGTAGACCTCGCGGTCGAGGATGTCGCCCGCGACCACCTCGCCCTGGAGCGAGTCGGGGGGCGCGGTGCGCCAGAAGAGGCCGGGCGACTCGTCGGTCTTCGTGAGGCCGTCGATCGAGGAGAGCGCGGGGCTCGTGGCGGACGGCGAGAGGACCACGGTCCCCGCGGGTGAGGCGGCGTAGTACGCGGCCTCGGCCGTGCCGGAGGTGGCGGGCCCGATGATCGCGGGCACTCCGAGCGTGTCCGCGAGGAAGCTCGCGCCGCGCGCGGCGGCGTCCTCGAGCGAGAGGTCGTCGTAGGCGTAGTCGACCGCGTAGTCGCACTCGACGAGCACGTACGGGCGGCCGTCGAGGCCGGACACGTCGTCCACCTGCATGAACGCGAGGCGCGCCGCCTGCGTCTCCGGCGTGTCGGAGCCGTGGTCGAACAGGGAGCCGAGCACGACGGCGTCGCGGTAGTTCTCGGGGCGCGAGAAGAGGTCCTCGGGCCAGGTGGTCTCGCAGCGCGGCTCGACCTCGACCTCGGCGCAGAGGCCTTCGTCGCCGCAGGTCCAGCCGAAGCCGAAGGCATCGCGGCACTCGGCGTGCGTCTCGCAGGGGGTGTAGTCCGAGGTCCCGAGCGAGCAGCCGGCCAACAGCGCTGCCAGGGCGGCGGGGACGAGGAGACGCGGCGTCACGGGAGCACGCCCCCGAGGGTGACGATCCCGCCGCCGCCCCCCACGCTCAGCCCCACCTGCACGGGCTTCTCGCCGGGGAGGAGCGCCGTGACGAGGCCGCCCGCGAGCGCGGCGGCGCCGACGCCGAAGGCGATGTCCGCCACGAGCGCGTCGGTGCGCTCCCGGGCGAGGGCCGCGCCGGCGCTCTCCGGGCAGCGCCGTGTGTCCCCGGCGTCGACGCAGAGCGCGTCGGCGTCGGCCCGGGCGTCGAGCGCGCGGAGCCCGAAGACGGTGCCGGTCACCGCGCCGCCGCCGGCGACGCCGAAGAGCACGATCGGGAGCACCGGGACCGCCCGCTCGCGCGGCGTGGTCGCGGTCGACGCGGTGGACGCGGCGACCGGGGCCGGGGCGGCGGCCACCGGGGTCGCGGGCTCCGCGGGTGCGGGCGTCGGGGCGACGACCGGGGCCCCGGCGCCCGCGGCCGCGGTGCCGGCCTCGAGCTCCGCGAGGCGCCGCTCGATGCTGCGGATGCGCCGCTCGAGCGTGTCCCGCTCCTCGGCGGGCGCGAACGCCCGGTAGCGGCTCAACAGCTCCATCGCCTCGTCCCAGCGCGCGAGGCGCTCGGCCGCGTTCGCGAGGTTGAAGAGCAGGAGCGGCCGCCCGGACAGGCGCCAGGCCTCCGTCCACGCGACCATGGCGTCCTCGTGGCGGCCCTCCGCGTAGAGCAGCGCGCCGTTCTGGAACAGCTCGCGGGCGCGCGCGTCGTCCGCGGCCGTCACGGCGGCGGGGTCGGGGGCGGGCGGGAGCGGGGCGGCGCGGGCGAGCGCGAGGAGCACGAGCAGCGGGAGCATCAGCGTTCTGCCCAGGGATCCCGCACGTCCGAGCCGGCGGATCCCTTGGACGGGGGCGGGCTCGTGGAGGAGGGGCCTCCGGGCGCGTCCGCACTATCCGACGGCTTCGAGGTCGGGGAGGTGCCGGGCGCGGAAGGTCCGCCGCGGGGGCGCGCGCCGGCCGGGGGTGCGGACGGAGCCGGGGAAGCCGGGGAAGCCGGGGGCGTCGGGGCCGCCACGGGCGTCGGGGCCGCCGCGGCGGGCGTCGGGGTCGGCGGGGTCGCCGGAGCCGCCGCCGGCGGGGGAGCCGACATGGCCGGGGGGGGCGTTGCGGGGGGGCCGTCGTCCGCACGCGCCCCGGGGTCGGGGCCCCCAACCCCGGACCCGGGGCCCCCGCCGGTCCCCCCCAAGGGCGCCCCACCGTCGGACCCGGGCCGCACGGCGCCGACCCCCGGGCGCGTGCTCCCGCTCCCCCCCGCCCCAAGAGGAATCGGGTCGTCCACCACGCCCGGGCGCGTGTCGGGCTGGAAGAGCCACCACGCGCCGAGGGCCGCCGCGAGCAGCACGGCGCCGACGATGCCGGCGACGAGCCCGCGCGAGGGGCCGGCGCCTTCGAGCACGAGCGGGACGTCGGGAGGGATGACCGGCGCGGGCGGGCGGAACCGGGTCGGGGGCAGGAGCGGGGAGGGGCGCGTGATCCCGGAGAGCTCGTCCTGGACGCCCTGCAGCGCCTGGAGGAGCGCGTCCATCCCGGCGTAGCGGTCCGCGGGCGACTTCGCGAGGCAGCGCAGCACGACCGCCTCGAGCGACGGCACGCGCACCATGGAGGGACACACGGCCTCCATGGGCGGCGGGGCGTGGTTGAGGTGCCCCATCAACACGTTGAGCGGCGCGCTCCCGGTGAAGGGCGGGCGGCCGCAGAGGCAGGCGTACAGCAGCACGCCGAGCGAGTAGACGTCGCTGCGCTCATCGAGCGCGTCCGACCGCACCTGCTCCGGCGACATGTAGCTGGGGGAGCCGACCAGCGCGTCGCCCCGGGTGAGCTCGGAGTCGGCGCGTATCTCCTTCGCGAGGCCGAAGTCGACGACCTTGACGAACTCGTCGTCGCCGCCGGGCCGGGTGAGGATGATGTTGGACGGCTTCAGATCGCGGTGGATGAGCCCGAGGGCGTGCGCCTCGCGGAGCGACGACGCGACCTGGCGGCCGATGCGCACCACGCGGAGGGCGTCCATGGGCGCGTCCGTCTGGATGGCCTGGAAGAGGTTCCGGCCCTCGAGGTGCTCCATGGCGATGTAGAGCACGTCGTCGTCGGCGCGGCCGTAGTCGAAGACGCGCACGGTGTTGGGGTGGGAGAGCCGCGCGCAGACCTCCGCCTCGCGCACGAAGCGGCGGCGGAACTCCTGGTCGTCGTCGTCCTCGTCGCCCACGTCGAGCACCTTCACGGCGACGACGCGGCCGAAGGGCGCCTGCTCGGCCCGGTACACCCGGCCCATCCCGCCCTTGGCGATCAGCGAGAGCACCCGGTAGCGCTCGTCGAGGAGCTTGCCGATCAGCGGGTCGGCCCGGGGCGTGCGCGGGCGTCGTGCGCCGCTCGCGTCGTCCCGGTCGCCGGAGGAGTCTGCCGACCGGTCCGGCGCGCCGCCTGACGGGGGGACGGACGATCGGACCGCGGACGCGTGCCCCTCGGCGTCGTCCGACGGGGGCGTCGGGCTCGGCGGGAGGGGTTCGTCGGCGGACACGTGTTCCTCGGCCGGGCGGAGGGGCCGGCCGCAGTAGGGTACGCGATCCGCGGCCGCGGAGGTAGCGGGTGTGCGCGTGGAGCGCTCGCCCGTCCGAGTCGGTGCCCCCCTGTCGCCAAGATGTCACACCGGCGCTCCACGGCGGCGGTTACCGGGCGGGCCATGGACACAAAGGCCCCGATCCTCGTCGTCGAAGACGAGAGTGACATTCGAAGCTTGATCGTCCACCAGCTGGAGCGCGAGGGGTGGACCACGCGCGCGGCCGCCACCGGCACGGAGGCGCTGGAGATCGCGCGCAAGACGCCCCCCATGCTCGTGGTGCTCGACCTCATGCTGCCCGGGCTGCCCGGCACCGAGGTGTGCCGCCGCCTGCGCGCCGAGGCCGACACGCGGGACGTGCCGATCATCATCCTCTCCGCGCGCGGCGAGGAGATCGATCGCGTCGTGGGTTTCGAGGTGGGCGCGGACGACTACGTCACGAAGCCGTTCAGCCCGCGCGAGCTCGTCCTGCGCGTGCGGGCGGTGCTCCGGCGCGGCGCCCAGCCCCCCGAGCCGCCGCCGACCGGCCCCGGCCCCCTGGAGGTCGGCGTGTTGCGCGTCGACGAGGCCGCCCACCGCGTGTTCGTGTCGGGCGAGGAGGTCGCGCTCACCGCGACGGAGTTCAAGCTCCTCCTCACGCTGATGCGGCGCTCGGGGCGCGTCCAGTCGCGGGCGCAGCTCCTCCAGGACGTGTGGGACCTGCCGCCGGACATGTACACGCGCACGGTCGACACCCACATGAAGCGGCTGCGCGAGAAGATCGGCGCCGCCGCCGCCCACATCGAGACCGTACGCGGGGTGGGGTACCGCTTCAGCCGCGAGCCCGTGCACGAGGAGTGAGCGTGACGGCGGAGGCGGCTGAGGCACACAGGTAGCGCAGCCGTCACCGAGCCGTCACGACCCGTCGATACCTTCCGAAACCTCCGGAGGGTTTCCATGCTGCTCTCGCTCCTACTCGTCGCGTGCTCGGGCTCCGAGACGTCCACCACCTCGGCCCCGTCCGCGCCGGCCCCGTCGGCGCCCGCCCCGTCGGCTCCGACGGGCGGCACCATCCAGGTGAAGGGCTCGGACAGCGAGGTCAACCTCGTCCAGCGGCTGGCGGAGGAATTCAGCAAGAAGACCCCGGCGGCGAGCATCGCCGTCACGGGCGGCGGCTCCGGCGCCGGCATCGCCGCGATCATCGACGGGACGACCACGATCGCGAACAGCTCCCGCGACATGAAGGGCGCCGAGAAGATCGAAGCCCAGCGCAAGGGGCTCGACGTGAAGGCGTTCGTGTTCGCGACGGACGGGCTCGCCGTCATCGTGAACCCCTCGAACAAGCTCGAGAGCATCGACCTCGACAAGCTCGGCGCGCTCTACCGGGGCGAGGTCTCGACCTGGGACGCGGTCGGGGGCGGGGCCGGGCCGGTGAGCCTGTACGGGCGCCAGTCCAACTCCGGGACCTACGACTTCTTCAAGTCGGCGGCGGTCAAGGGCGAGTACGCGCCGGCGCTGAAGCAGATGAACGGCAACGCGCAGATCGTCGAGGGCGTGAAGGCCGACCCGGGCGGCATCGGGTACGTCGCGGCCGGGTACGTGCAGGGCGAGAACGGCGCCGGGGTGAAGATCCTCCCGGTGTCCTCCGCGGGCGGCCAGCCGGTGTCGCCGCTCGACGAGGCGGCCGTGCTCTCGGGCGTCTACCCGCTGGCGCGCCCCCTCTACCAGTTCGTGAACGGCACGCCGACGGGGCAGGTCAAGGACTTCCTCGCGTTCGAGGCGTCGCCGGAGGGGCAGGCCATCGTGAAGCAGATGGGCTTCTACCCGATCACGTCGGCGCACGTCGCGTCGAACCAGGCGCTGGTGGGTGGGCAGTAGGGTGGAGGCGCTCGAGGCCGTCCCGGCGCAGAAGGAGATGTCCGGCGGCGCCCGCCGCCGGCTCCGCGAGAAGCTGATCGAGGGCGCGCTCGCCCTCGCGGCCGCCTCGTCGATCTTCGTGCTGCTCGGGATCTTCGGGGTGCTGCTGGTGAACGGCGCCGCGGCCTTCGGCGAGGGCGAGGGCGTCACGCTCGCGAACCTCACGCCCGAGGAGCGCGCGCTGCTCTCGCCGGAGGAGCTCGCGGAGCTCGGGCGCCACACGCAGGTCGTGCCCGCGGTCGGCGCGGACTTCCTGGGCTCGGCGGAGTGGAACCCCACCTCGTCGAGCACGCCGAAGTACGGCGTGTTCGGGATGATCCTGAGCACGCTGATGGTCACGGTGGTGTCCATCGCGATCGCGGCCCCGCTCGGGGTCGGCGTGGCGGCGTGGCTCGCGTTCGTCGCGCCGCCGCGGGTGCGCGAGGTGGTGAAGCCGGCGCTGGAGCTCCTCGCGGCCATCCCGTCGGTGGTGGTCGGCTTCGTCGGCATCGTGTTCGTGGGGCCGCTCATCGCGCGGACCTTCGGCCTCGGGAACGGGCTCAACGCGCTCAACGGCGCGATCCTGCTCGCGGTGATGGCGCTCCCGACGATCCTCTCCATCTCGGAGGACGCGCTCCGCGCGGTGCCGAAGGACTACGTGCAGGCGAGCCTCGCCCTCGGCGCCGACCGCTGGCAGACGCTCGTGCGCGTGGTGCTCCCGGCGGCCGCGTCGGGGATCCTCGCCGCCGTGATGCTCGGCATGGGCCGCGCCATCGGCGAGACGATGACGGTGCTCATGGCCACGGGCAACGCGGTGGCGCTCCCGCACGGGCTGTTCGACAGCGTCCGGACGCTCACGGCCACCGTCGCCATCGAGCTCGGCGAGGTGCCGTTCGGCTCCCGGCACTACCACCTGCTCTTCGCGGTGGGGCTCGTGCTCTTCCTCATGACCTTCGCGGTGAACCTCGTGAGCGACGTGGTGCTGCGCCGAAGCGCGCAGAGGCCGGCATGACCCTGCGCGAGCGCATCGGGTTCTCGACGCTGGCGTTGGCCACGGCCAGCGCGCTCCTGCTCGTCGTGGCGCTCCTCGCCTACATCGGGGCGAACGGCGCGGAGCGCATCTCCTGGGAGTTCCTCTCCCAGAGCCCGCGCGAAGGGATGACGGAGGGCGGCATCTTCCCGGCCCTGCTCGGGACCTTCCTCCTCACGCTGATCACGGCGGCGAGCAGCGTCCCGCTGGGCGTCGCGGCCGCGATCTACCTCGTGGAGTACGCCCGGGAGGGCACGTTCATCCGGCTGATCCGGCTCTCGATCCGGAACCTGTCCGGCGTGCCGAGCGTCGTCTACGGGCTCTTCGGCGTGGGCCTGTTCGTCCACGGGCTGAACCTCGGGCTCTCGATCCTCGCGTCGGGGCTCACGCTCGGGCTCCTCACGCTGCCGACCACGATCACGGCGGCCGAGGAGGCGCTCAAGGCGGTGCCGAAGTCCTACCGGGACGGCGCGCTCGCGCTCGGGGCGACCCGCTGGGAGGCCATCCAGTCGAACGTGCTGCCGGCCGCGGCGCCCGGGATCCTGACGGGCGTGATCCTCGGGCTCTCGCGCGCGGCGGGCGAGACGGCGCCGATCCTCTTCACGGGCGTCGCCTTCTCGCTGCCGACGCTGCCGAGCGCGCTGGGCGACCAGTTCATGGCGCTGCCCTACCACCTCTACATCCTCTCCACCCAGCACCACGACCTCGTGAAGGTGCGGCCCATCGCGTTCGCGACGGCCTCCGTGCTCATCGGGCTCGTGGCGCTCCTCAACCTGTCCGCCACGCTGCTCCGCGCGCGCGCGCGGGCCCGGATGCACGGATGAAAGTCGAGAGCCGGGGCCTGGACTTCTTCTACGGGAACACCCAGGCGCTGCACGGCGTCACCTTGAGCGTCGGCGTGCGGGAGATCTTCGCGCTGATCGGCCCGTCGGGCTGCGGGAAGAGCACGTTCTTGCGGTGCATCAACCGCATGAACGACACGCTCGACGGCGTGACGGTGCGGGGCACGCTCCTGCTCGACGGCCAGGACATCTACGCGCCGTCGGTCGACGTCGTGAAGCTCCGCCGTCGCGTCGGCATGGTGTTCCAGAAGCCGAACCCCTTCCCGAAGTCGATCTTCGACAACGTCGCCTACGGGCTCCGCCTGGGCATGAAGCTCCCGCGCGCCGAGCTCGAGGCGCGCGTTGAGCAGGCCCTGCGCGCCGCCGCGCTCTGGGAGGAGGTGAAGGACCGGCTGACCGCCTCCGCCATGATGCTGTCGGGCGGCCAGCAGCAGCGGCTCTGCATCGCCCGCGCGATCGCGGTCGAGCCCGAGGTGCTGCTCATGGACGAGCCCACCAGCGCGCTCGACCCCGTCGCGACCGCGCGTCTCGAGGAGCTGATGCAGTCGCTCCGCGAGACCTACACCATCGTGATCGTCACGCACAACCTCCAGCAGGCGGCGCGAGTGTCCGATACAACCGCGTTCTTCCTGCACGGGCGCGTCGTCGAGGTCGCGTCGACGGATACGCTCTTCACGCGTCCTCGGGTAAAGGAGACGGAGGAGTACATCACCGGGAGGTTCGGCTGATGCTCGGTTCTCGTCACCTGGACTCGAAGTACGACACCGAGCTCAAGGAGCTGGGCGTCCACATGACGCGCATGGTCGTGCGCGCCGAGAGCATGGTCCGCGACGCCATCAAGGCGCTGCTCGAGCGCGACGCCGAGCTCGCCCGCGCGGTGATCCGGACGGATCGCGAGCTCGATCGCCTGGAGATGGAGGCCGACGAGCTGAGCCTCCGCATGCTGGCCCGCCGGGCGCCGTTCGGCGAGGACCTGCGCTTCGTGACGGTCAACCTCAAGATCGTCACCGATCTCGAGCGCATGGGCGACCTCGCGGTGAACATCGCCGAGCGCTCGCTCGAGCTCATGCAGGGGTCTGGCCTGTTGCCGGGGCGCGAGGTCGAGGAGCTCGCGGCGGCCGCGATGTCCGAGGTGTCCGACGCGCTCCGGGCCTACCAGTCGCGGGACAGCGCCGCGGCGCGCCGGGTGCTCGGCACCGACCGGAACGTGGATGCCCTGAACCGCTCCGCCTTCGAGCTCCTCATCCGCATCGCGCACGAGCGGCCCGACGAGTTCGATCGCGCGCTCGCCCTCACGAGCGTGTGCCGCTACCTCGAGCGCGTGGCCGACCACGCCACGAACGTGGCCGAGATGGTCGTGTTCCTGGTCGAGGCCGAGGACGTGCGGCACCAGGGGCTGAACAAGCAGCCGTAGGTCGACCGGGCGGCCCCGCGTGAAGACGCGCCGTCGCGTCAAGGCGGCGGCAGCCCGAGATCCGTGACCGTCCGGCGCCGCGCCCCGAGCCCCGGCGCCTCCACCTCGTCGGTCCAGCCGTCCACGAGCGCGGCGAGCTGCGTGGGGTAGCGCCGGGAGAGGGCGCCGAGCTGGTCGGCGTACCGCTGCGCCCACGCGGCGAGCTGCTCCCCGCGCACGCGCCCGCGGTCGAACCCGCACCACGCGGGCGGGTACGCGATCACCCGGTAGCGGCCGGGCTCCGCGAACACGCCGACCACGATCACCGGCACGTCCGCGAGCGCGGCGAGCAGCCACGGGGAGGCCGCGAAGCGCGCGGGTGCGCCGAGGAACTCGACGGGCACGACGCGATCGTCGACGGCCCGGTCGCCCGCCAGGAGCACGACGCCGCCCGCGCGGAGCACCCGCAACGCGGAGAGCTCGTCCGCGGCGTCGAGGTGCACGTGGGCGCGGGCCCCGTCGGGCGTCGGGAGCACGGCCGGGTTGCCGAGGTGCCCGGTGAGGAGGATGGCGCCCGAGCCGGAGAAGGCCGCCCGGAGGTGCTCGCGGCCCTCGAACACGTAGCGGAGATCGCGTGGGCCGCGCGCGGCGAAGGCGGCGGCGTCGAGCGAGGCGTGCAGCGCGGCGCGGTGGGCCTGGAAGGCCACGGACCGCGCCGTGGCCCCGGGCAACACGCGGGCGAGCGTGGCCGGCGCCGCGCGGGTCCGGAGCGCGCGCGCGGCGGCCACCCCGGTGGCGAGGGCGCCGGCGACGCGGCGCCCGAAGAGCCGCTGCACGCGCGCGAGGGCCAGCCCCGGGCGCTCCGGCGACCGGAGGCGGAGGAACCAGCGGGGCGGCCACATCAGTCGCTCCGTGAGCAGCATGGCGTGCATCGCGGCCAGGCGCAGGTACGCGCCGGGCCCCAGACGCCGCGGCGGCCCCGGGCGGCACGGCACGTCCCGGACCGGGATCCCCGTCCACACCGACCGCGCGAGGAGCTCGGGCTCGAGCTCGTCGCCCGTCCCGATCAGGCGCAGGCCCAGGACCGGCGCGATCGGCCATGCCCGGAAGCCGCAGCTCGCGGAGGCCGTGCGCCAGCCGGTCTCGGCCCACAAGAGCAGGCTCGACCCGTGGCTCCGGAGCCCCACCAACGCGCCCGCGTGCACGGCGAGCGGCTCCTCGCGGAGCGCGGCGACGAAGCGCGGGATGTCGGCGGGGTCGTGGCTGCCGTCGGCCGAGAGGCAGATGACGTGGGTGTGCCCGTACCGCGCGGCGAGCCGCATCCCCGCGAGCAGCGCGGCGCCCCGGCCGCGCCGGCGGGGGTGCGAGAGGACCTCGGCGCCGGCGGCGCGCGCGGCCTCGGGCGTGCCGTCGTGGCTCGCGTCGTCGAGCACGAACACGGGCAGGTGCGCGCCGGCCCGGCGCACCACGTCCGCCACGGTGAGGGCGTCGTTCCGCGCGAGCACGAGCACCGCGGGGTGGGGCGGGGCGGGCGCGGGCGCCTGGGCCGGGCGGCGCCGGCCGGCCAGCAGGTACAGCACCGCGGCGGCCGCGGCGAACACGAGCCCGATGGGCGACGCGCCGCCACCGCGCGCGAGGTCCACCGCGACCACCGCGGCCAACAACCCGATCACGACGAGGTCGTCGAGGCGCACGCGGACAACATGGGTCCCGGGAACGCGATCGGCTCGTCCCGCGTGGCGGCGATAGAGGGTCGCCGGCCATGCCGTCGTGTCTCCCGGTCCCGCGCCCCGGCCTCCCCGCGGGCTTCGCCGGGGCTCCTGCCGCCGCGCCCGGCCGGGTCGGCGTCTCGATCGTGCTGCTCCTCGCGCCCGCCCTGGCCGCCGCCGCGCCGCCCGCCGATCCCGCCCCGGCCCCGGACTCCGCCGCCGAACCCGCCGCCGAACCCGCCGCGGGCGTTCCCGCGCCCGACGCCACCCCGCTCCCCTCGCGGGCGCGCCTCGCCGGCCCCGATCTCGCCGCCGTCCCGGGCGCCGGCGAGGACCCCACGCGCGCGCTCCAGGCCCTGCCCGGCGTCACCTCCGACCGCGACGGCCTCGGCGGCTTCTCCGTCCGCGGCGGCGCGCCGGGCGACGTGCTCGTGCTGCTCGACGGCGTCCCCGTCGCCACGCCCTCCCCGCTCTCCCCGCTCCCCGGCCTCCTCGACCCCCAGCTCGTCGACAGCCTCACCCTCGACGCCGGCGTCTCCCCCGCCGACGCGCCCACCAACACGGCGGGCGTCGTCGCCCTCCGCTCGTGGAGCACCGCCACCACGCTCGACGCGCGCCCCGACGACCTCGACGGCGCGGTCGACCTCACGACCGCCGGCGCCCGCCTCGTCCTGGCCGGCCCGGTCGGCCGCTCGGACGCCCTCGACTTCGCCGTCGGGGCTCGCCGCAGCTACCTCGGCGTGCACGGCTGGGCGCTCGGCGGGGTCGGCCTCCTCGACACCCCGCGCGCCTTCCCGGAGCACGAGCAGCTCTCCGCGCGCCTCGCCTGGACGCCCGGCGCGCACGCGCTCCGGCTCACCGTCCTCCACACCGGCGCCCACCTCGCCGCCGCCGCGGACGACGATCGCCTCCTCCCCGTCACCGGCGCCTTCACGCTCGACGACGCCTACACCGTCGCCACCCTCGATCACGCCGGGCCCGTGGGCCGCGCGGACATGCGGAGCGCGGTCTCCGCGAGCTACGCCACCTCCCGCCTCGACCGCGGCGACCCCACCAACGCGACGCTCGCCCAGCTCTACACCCGCTCGGACCTCGTCATCCCGGCCTGGGACCACCACACGATGACGCTCGGCGCCTCCGCCCAGCTCCGCGAGCACGGGGTGGACGGGCCCGTCGACGACACCCGCGCCGTCCCCACCTGGGCCTCCGTCCCGCTCGGCGACCTCGGCCTCTCCACCGTCCCGCTCACCTCCGCCGGCTGGGAGCCCCTGGCCGCCGTGTACGCCGAGCACGCCTGGGAGGGACCCGTCCACACGCGGCTCGGCGTGCGCGCCACCTGGGTCGGCCGCACCGGCGAGGTGCTCCCCGGCCCCTCCGCCGGCATCGCGATGCCCCTCCCCACGGGCACCGTCCCCCGCATCGCCGGCGGCCTCTACCACCGCGTCGTCGAGGACCCGCTCGCCGTCGACCCGGTGCACGGCAATCCGGCCCTCGGCGCCGAGCGCGCCTGGCAGCTCGTCATCGGCGTGGACCAGGCGCTCCCGATCGGCGACGGCGCGCTGGTCCGCGTGGAGGGCCACGTCGCCCGCCACGACGACCTCGTCGTGCGCTCCGACAGCCCCGACGCCGCCGCGACCTTCACCAACGACGGGACCGGCCGCGACCTCGGCGTCGACGTGGCCTTCCGCGCTCGTGTCGCCCGCGTCGAGGTGGACGCCACCCTCTCGCTCCTCCGCTCCGAGCGCACGAACCCGCTGAACGAGGCCTTCCCCGACGACGTGGTGCCCGGCCACGCGCGCGAGGCGGCCTTCGGCTTCGCGGTCGCCTACGAGCCGTCCCCGCGGTGGCGCTTCGTGGGCCGCTACGAGCTCCAGTCGGGCCGGCCCACCTCCTCGATGGAGGCGGGAGGCGCGGACTTCGCGAGGATCGCGGCCCTGAACGACCAGCGCATGGGGGACCGGCACCAGCTCGATGTGCGCGCCGAGTGGCGGCACGCGGCCGCGCGGGTGCGCTATGCGGTGTACGTGGACGTGCTGAACGTGCCGAACCTGCGGAGCCCGCTGTTGCCCACCGTCACCGTGTCCGAGGGCCTCCTCGCCGAAGGCCGCGTGGACCAGCTCCCGATCCGGCCGTTGCTGGGCGCGCGGGCCGAATTCTGATGCGCCGTCCGCTCCGCGTCTCGCCGACGTTGTCGCGCCCCGTGTGGGGCGGCACCACGCTCGCCGCCGAGATGGGCAAGGACCCCGATCCCGCCGCCCGCATCGGCGAGAGCTGGGAGGTCTGGCGCGAGAACGTCGCCCCCGACGGGCGCCCGCAGTCCGCGCTCGTCGACTTCCCCGTCCTCATCAAGCTCCTCGACGTGCGCGAGACGCTCTCCGTGCAGGTGCACCCCGACGACGCCACCGCCCGCCTCGTCGCCGGCGCGCCCCACGGCAAGCACGAGGGCTGGGTGGTCCTGCGCGCGGAGCCGGGCGCGCGCGTCGCGTACGGGCTCCGCCGCGAGATGTCGCGCGCCGAGCTGCGGGAGCGCGCGCTCTCCGGCGCCATCGAGGACGACCTCGCGTGGCTCCCCGTGAAGGCCGGCGACGTGATCGACGTCCCGCCCGGCACCATCCACGCCATCGGCGGCGGCGTGTTGTTCTACGAGGTCCAGCAGCCCTGCGACCTCACCTGGCGGCTGTACGACTGGGGCCGCGGCCGGCCGCTCCACCTCGAGCAGGCGCTGGAGGTCGTGCGGCCCGGCCCGTGCGTCTCCACCGCGGCGGTCCGCGCGCTCGCCCCGGGGCGCGAGGAGCTGCTCGACGGCCGGCACTTCCACGTGGAGCGCCTCCGCCTGCCGCAGCCGCGCGTCACCGAGGCCTGGGAAGCCCTCACCGTCGTCGAAGGCGAGCTCCGCGTCGACGACGAGCGCGTCGGGCTCGGCGGCACCGTGCTCCTCCCGCCGGGCACGTGGCGCCTCGAAGGGGAGGGGACCGTGCTCGCCGCGAGGGGCGGCGCGTAGCGCGGGCACGGCACGATCCGGCGGACTCCCCCGAAAAGCCCGGCGGCATCGACGCGACCTCCACCTTGCGGTCCGGGCCCCCGGCGAGTAGCATGGTGCCGCCCTCTGGAGGCACCGTGCCCCTCTCCGGTCTCGCGCTCCTCGCCCTGCCCGCCTACGCCGAGGACTGGGCCCACGGCGAGACCATCGAGAAGGCGGCCTACGCCGACCTCACGCCCGAGGGGCTCAACGCCATCTCGGCGCTCATCCCCGCGCTCCTCCCGTCGGGCATCGAGGTGCCCGACACGAGCGACTCGGGCGGCACCTGGTGCTTCAACTACGCCTACGGGCTCTCCGGCGCGTGGGTCACGATCCAGGTCGTGGACGCGACGATCACGCCCGGCAACGGCGTGCTCGACATCACCGCGAGCCTCATGGTCTCGCTGAACGACCCGTCCGACCCCTTCCAGCTCTCCTACGAGCTCGCCTGCATCGACGACAGCTGCGACGGCTACGTCGACGCCTTCCCGGTCACCGTCACGACCTCGATGGCGCTCGAGGTCGTCGACGTGGGCGGCGGCACGCGCCAGCTCGACGCCACGATCGGCGCCATCAACGTCTCCTACGACCTCCAGAACGAGGACATCCACCTCGACGGCTGCTCGGTCGGCAGCATCGAGGAGGTGCTCAACTGGTTCGGGCTCTCGCTCTACGACCTCATCCTGGGGCAGCTGGACAGCTACCTGCAGGACGCGATCGCGGACATGGGCCCCACGCTCGAGGAGACGATCGAGGAGGCGTTCGCCAGCGCGAGCATCAACCAGGAGCTCGATCTCAACGGCGCCGTCGCGCAGCTCTCCCTCCAGCCGAGCGACGTGCTCGTCACGCCCGAGGGTGTGCGCGTGCAGATGTCGGGCTCGATGGCGGCGGAGGCCTCGGCGTGTGTCGCGGCGTACGACCCCGGCGGCTCGCCCAAGACGCCCACCGAGGCGCCCGCGCTCGGCGCCACCCCGAGCGGCGTCGGCAGCGACTACCACGTCGCGCTCACGCTCTCCGACGACTTCACGAACCAGGCGCTCTACGCGCTCTGGCGCGGCGGGCTCCTCTGCTACGCGCTCGAGCCGGGCGGCGACTTCCCGCTCGACACCTCGATCCTCAACGCGCTCACCGGCGATGCGTTCATCGAGCTCTTCCCCGAGTCGAAGCCCATCACGCTCCAGACGGCGCCCAAGAACCCGCCCACCACGAAGTTCGACGGCGCCCACGCCATCGACGTGAACCTCGACGCGCTCGGGCTCGAGTTCTTCGCCGAGCTCGACGGGCGCGAGGCCAAGATGGTGGCGGTCGATCTCACGGGCACCGTCGGTTTGGACCTCGGCTTCGACGGCACCACCGGCGAGCTCGGCGTCGTCGTCGACCTCGACCCCGCCGCCCTCACCCCGAGCGTGGCCTACAACGAGTTCTACCCCTCCGCGAACGACGCCATCCTGTCCAGCTTCTCCGAGACCTTCGGGAGCCTCGTGGGCAGCGTGGTCGGCGGCCTCCTCGAGAACCTCGCCTTCGCGCTCCCGGCCTTCAACGGCATCGGCCTGAACGAGCTGCAGACCTCCGCGGTCGGCGACGACGCCGACTGGCTCGGCGCCTACGCCTGGGTCGGCCCCGTCACCTACGAGGCCGCCGACGGCTGCGGCAGCGACGGCGGCTGCTCCAGCGACGGCTGCAGCGGCGGTTGCGCCTCCACCCCGTTCGGCCCGGCCGTCTGGGCCGCCTTCGCGGGCCTGGTCCTCCTCCGTCGGCGCTCCGACTCGTAGCGCGGGGTCTTCTTCTTGGGGCGGGGGGGCTTACCGCCCCCCCGCAACGCCCCCGCTCTCGCGTGGTGGTGTGCCCCGGCGCGAGGTGCCGCCGGGCGAGGCGCGCCGTCGGGCCCTGGGGCGCCTACCGGAACCGCATCGCGCCCACCACCACGTCCAGGTCCGCCTTCCCGGCCCGGAGCCGCCCCTGCGGCACACGGCCCTCCACGTGGAACAGGACGCCCTCCTGCGCGACGACGTACGCGATGATCCGCGGGGCGTCGGGCTCGTCGGGGGTGCAGGTGGCGGCCAGCACGGCGTCGCGCACCTTCACGGCGCGGTAGCGGCCCACGTCCTGGAAGGTCCAGGCGCAGCCCGGGAGGGGGCGTGGCGCGAGCGTGTCGCCGGGCGTGGCCGCGATGGTCACGCGCACGTCGCCGTCGGGGTCCGCGAGCACCACGCGCTCCACGGACCCGTCCTCGCCGATCTCGGCGGTCCAGCCGGGCGGCACGGGCACGATCAGCGGCCAGGTGCCGTCCACGTAGGTGTCGCCCTGGAGCCGGCCGGTCGGCACCGGCGCGACGGCCGGCGCCTGCACGAGCGGCGGCGGCGGCACGCTCGGCTTGCGGCAGCCCGGGAGCGCGAGCGCGGCGAGGCCGACGAGCGCGACCGTGACGTACGCGCCGGGGCCGGGGCACCCGCCGGAGCTCACCGCTTCGGCTCGAGCGCGCGCCGGTGGTCCGGGCCGCCCCAGAGCTCCGCGAACACGGCCAGCTCCTCGTCGCGGCCGCGGGGCGGCGCGGCGGCCCGCACGATGCGCTTCGCGCCGCGCACCGCCGCCGCGGGCAGCGCGCACACGTCCACGGCGAGCTCCTGGGCGCGGACGCGCGGGGAGGCGTGCACCTCGTCCACGAGCCCGACCGCGCGCGCCTCGTCGGCGCCGAGCGTGCGGCCCAGGGCCAGGATCTTGAGGGCCTCGCGGGGCCCGACGCGCTCCACGAGGCGCCCGCCCCCGCCGAAGCCCGGCGACACGCCGAGCCGCGCGTGCACGAACCCGATGCGCGCGGTCGGGGCCGCCACGACGAGGTCCGCGGCGACCACGAGCTCCGCGCCGCCTCCGAGCGCCGCGCCCTCCACCGCCGCGATCACGATGGCGTCGAGCTCGGCGAGGCGGTCGACCGCGGCCTGCATGAACCGGCCGAACGCCGCGCCCGCGCCGGGGACCGCGAGGTGCGACCGCACGGCCCCGAGGTTGCCGCCGGAGCAGAAGGTGCAGTGCTCGCCCGTGAGGACCACCACGCGCGCGTCCCGCACGCGGTCGGCGGCCTCCGCGAGGGTGAGCATCATGCGCGGGTCGAGCGCGTTGCGGCTCCCCGCGTGGTCGAAGCGGACCCACGCGACGCCGCTCGCGTCGGGCGGATCGACGTGCACGCGGCCCTCCCCCTCGGGGAGGCTCGCGGCCCAGGCGCCGAAGTCGGTCATCATCGGGCCGCCGCGCGCTCGGGGCGGACGCGCCCCGCGCGGAGGTCGTCGAGCAGCTCGCTGCCGTCGAGGGCGCGGCGCGCGCGGTCCCGCGCGGCGTCGGCCACGAGGTCCAGGTAGGTGCGCACGCGCCCCTCGGCGCGGCGGGCCACCCAGGCCGCGCGGCCCTCGCCCACGCACCAGTCGCGGTGGGCCTGGAGCGACGCGAGCGTCGCGTCGACGCCGCGGTCCTCGAGCGCGACCGAGGTGTGCACCGGGGCCTGCCAGCCGGGGCGGTCGTCCAGGTGCACGGCCTGCTCGAGGTCCCGGCGCAGGTGGTCCGCGCCGGGCCGGTCGGCCTTGTTCACGCAGAACACGTCCGCGATCTCGAGCAGCCCCGCCTTCATGGTCTGCACGGCGTCGCCGCTCTCGGGCGTGAGCACCACGAGCACGGTGTCGGCGACCTCCATCACGGCGAGCTCGCCCTGGCCGACGCCGACCGTCTCCACGAGGATCCGGTCGAAGCCCACCGCGTCGAGCACGTCGACCACCTGCCCGGCCGCGCGCGAGAGCCCGCCGAGGTGCCCGCGCGACGCGAGCGAGCGCACGTACACGAAGGGGTCCTCCGCGTGCCGCTCCATCCGGATGCGGTCCCCGAGGATGGCGCCGCCCGACCACGGCGACGAAGGGTCCACGGCGACCACCGCGACGCGCTCGCCGGCAGCCCGGGCGTGCTGGACGAGCCGGTCCACGAAGGTGCTCTTCCCGGCGCCGGGCGGGCCCGTGATGCCGATGACGTGGGGGGCGCCGGGGGCGGTCATCCGCCGCGGCGCGAGCGTGTCCAGCGCCTCGGCCACGCCGGGGGCGCGGCCCTCCACCATGGACACGAGCCGGGCGAGGGCGGGGCGTTCGGCCGCGCGCGCACGGGCGAGCAGCTCTGAGAGGGGTTGCGACGAGGCCACCTCGCCTCCTATCGTGCGGGGTGGGGCGGCGGGGCCCTCGGCGCGGCGGCGTCCGCCTGTCCGGATCCCCGACGTGCGGACCCGAGCTCCTCGGGATAGCCGTCCCCGCCGAAGGAGGCTCGATGCGCGCGTTTCACGGGATGGTGGCCCTCTTCGCCCTCGCCGGCTGCGGCGGCGCGAGCGCCGACGTGGCGGGGAGCGCGGGCGGAGTGGACTTCGGCAAGACCACCAACGTCTACTTCGGCGGGCCCTTCGTCATCATCTCGATGCTCGAGGTCGACTGCGAGGACCTCGACTGGCCGCGCCGCAACTACGAAGAAGGGCAGGCGCCCACGGAGCTGGACACGGAGCTCCTCCAGTTCGCCTACACGCAGACGGACGACGTGGTGGAGGGCCCGGCCCCCGTTGCGATCGACGGCGCCGCCTCGGCGACCGTGGTCCGCGTCGCCGGCGGTGCCCTCTACGAGAGCATCGCGACGGGCGGCATCCTCACGATCGACTCGGTCGAGTCCGAGGACGCCGCGAGCGGCACGTTCGAGGGCATCCTGTTCGAGGACGGCACCCTGGACGGCAGCTTCGACGCGGTCTGGTGCCGCAACCTCAAGGCCAGGTAGCGTCATGCTCGGCCTCGTCGCCCTGTTCGCCCCCGCGCAGGCGGCGGACGTGCTGTTCGTCGAGGCCACGCCCGCCACGCTGGACGACTTCTCCGTGGCCGGCCTCTTCTACGGCATGGTCGTGTCGGCGGCGGAGGAGCAGGGGCTCGACTACCAGGACGCCGACGCGATCCGCCGGTGGGCCGGCACCGACGCGGACACCTGCTGGGACGACGACGCCTGCCCGTCCAACCTCTGGGATCGCACGGACGCGCGCCTCGCCGTCGTGATGAGCGTCGGGACCACGGCGAGCGGGCTCGTCGTGCAGGCCCGCCTCCACGGCGTCGACGAGACGGCGCCCTTCAAGGTGCTCAAGGAGACGGTGCCGCCGGGCGGCGAGCTCGAGGTCGCCGAGCGGATCGCGCGCGCGGCCGCGGACGCCCTGCCGCTGCTCCCCGTCCGCAAGCCCGTCTCGGGGCCGGTGCTCGTGATCGAGGACGAGGTCGTGCCGCCCCCGGAGGACCTCCCGGATCCCGACGAGCGGGAGTTGCCGGACGAGCCCGACACCCCCGCGGGCCGCCCCGACGCCGGCGCGGGCCGCGCGAAGGTGGACGACCGGCGCCCGCCCGACCGCGACGCGGTGCCCGACCGGCCCGCGGGCCGGGCCGACCCGCGCCGCGACCGCGACGGCGAGGACTCGCTCCGGGAGCACCTCCGCACCGAGGAGGACCGCCGCCGCATGGGCGTCCCCGCGCCGGCGTACGCGCGCTACGAGGCGAGCGGGCTCTCGCGCGAGGAGTGGCTGGCGAAGGCGCGCGTGCGCGCCGGGCGCGCGTTCCTCGAGCTCGGCGGCGGCTGGGGCATCGGCGACGTCGACCGCGGCTACGGCGTGCGGCTCCGCATCGAGGAGTCCGGCGACACCTTCGAGACCGTGGGCACCTCCTCCTGGGAGGGCGCCGGGGCCGGCGCCGCGCCCACCTTCGGCTTCACGCTCGGCTACGCGCCCGCGTGGTACCTCGACACCTCCGTGGCGGTCGCGGTCCAGTACGGGACCAAGTACCTCGACACGGGCTGGGAGTGCCCCGCCCAGTGCGACCCGGCCGCGAGCGAGTACGTGCACGACCCCGTGGGCGCCGTGCAGGCCTTCGTCGAGCCGCGCGTGCGCTTCTACCCGGTCGCCACGGGCGTCGTGAAGCCCTACGCGCTCGTCGCGTTCAGCGTGCTCCTGCACGACGGCTTCGAGGTGCCCGACCCCGACTTCGTGGACTACCCGGACGCGCCCGCCGGCGCGTCGTTCGGCCCCACGGGCGGCCTCGGGCTCGCCATCGACCCCGTCGCCCGCGTCACGATCTTCGGGGAGGTCCCCGCCACGCTCCTGCTCGCGCAGCCGGTGACGCGGGCCGACGGCGAGGTCTCGCTCGACCCCGGTCGGCTCGAGGGTGGCGGCTACGTGGTCCGCTTCGTGGGCGGGATCGCCGTCCGGCTCTGACATCGGCGGGCGCGGTCCGCGCCCGAGGCGTTAGCAGGCGCGGATGACGAAGCCCCTCGTCGGCATCATCATGGGCAGCCGGTCGGACGCGGACACGATGCGCGCCGCGGCCGACGTGCTCACCGAGTTCGGCGTCCCGCACGAGTTCTGCGTCGTGAGCGCCCACCGCACCCCCGACCTGATGTTCCGCTACGCGGAGGAGGCCGCCGGGCGCGGGCTCCACGTGATCATCGCGGGCGCGGGCGGCGCGGCGCACCTCCCCGGGATGGTCGCCGCCAAGACGCGGCTCCCGGTCATCGGCGTGCCGGTGCAGAGCAAGGCGCTCAACGGCCTCGACTCGCTCCTCTCCATCGTCCAGATGCCCAAGGGGATCCCGGTGGCGACGGTGGCGATCGGCGGGGCCGCGAACGCGGGGCTGCTCGCGGTGCGCATCCTCGCCATCCACGACCCGGCGCTCGCCGCGGCGGTCGACGCCTTCCACGATCGGCAGGCCCGCGAGGCGCTGGAGCCCGGATGATCCTGCCCGGCGGCACCATCGGCATCCTCGGCGGCGGGCAGCTCGGGCGGATGATCGCCGTGAGCGCGCGCCAGATGGGCTACGGCGTGGTCGTCCTCGCCCCCGAGCAGGACGCCCCCGCGTTCGGCCTCGCGGACCGCGTGCTCCACGCCTCCTTCGAGGACACCGACGCGGCGCAGAAGCTCGCGGACACCTGCGACGTGGTGACCTACGAGTTCGAGAACGTCCCCGAGGCGACCGTGCGGGCCATCGAGGGCCGCGTGCTCGTCCGGCCGGACGCGAGGCTCCTCGGGATCACGCAGGACCGCGTGCGCGAGCACGCCTTCCTGCACCAGCACGGCATCCCCACCGCGCCCGGCTGCCCGGTGCGCACCCGCGAGGAGCTCGACGCCGCCGTGGCCCGCTTCGGCTTCCCCTCGCGGCTCAAGTCCGCGCGCGGCGGCTACGACGGCGGCGGTCAGCACCGGCTGCGCGGGCCCGCCGACGTGGCGACGGCCCCGATCGACGGCCGCGACTGGCTGTTCGAGCGCGACGTGCCCTTCGTCGCGGAGGTCTCCGTGGTGGTGGCGCGCGGCGCGGACGGGACGGCGCGCGCGTTCCCGGTCTTCGAGAACGAGCACGCGGACGGCATCCTCCGCGTGACGCGCGCGCCCGCGCGGGTGGAGCCCCGCCTCGTCGCGCGCGCGGAGGCTATCGCCCGCGCGCTGGCCGAGGCCGCGAACCTCGTCGGCACGCTCACGGTCGAGTGCTTCGTCACGGCCGACGAGGTGCTCGTCAACGAGCTCGCCCCGCGCGTCCACAACTCGGGCCACCTCACGATCGAGGCATGCGTCACCTCGCAGTTCGAGCAGCACGTGCGCGCGATCTGCGGGCTCCCGCTCGGCGACGTGGCGCTGCGCTCCCCGGCGGCCATGGTCAACCTGCTCGGGGCCGCCGAACGCCGGAAGGCGCGCCTCGCCGGGGCCGACCGCGCGCTCGCCACGCCCGACGTGCACCTGCACCTCTACGGCAAGACCTCGGTGCGCGCCCGTCGGAAGATGGGCCACGTCACCGCGCTGGCCGCCACGACCGACGAGGCCGTGGCCCGCGCGGAGGCGGCGGTCGCGGCGCTCTCGTTCGCCTGAGCGCCCGTCGCGAAGCGACCCGCGATCGGCACCGAAGCGCTGACCGAACGTGACGATTTCGCGGACGGAACCTCGTAAGTTTTCCGGTGTCCGGGCGTTTGACGGAGAGCCGCGCGGCCTTCGGGCGCCGGAGGAGGGACGGGATGTGCCGGGAGAACATGGGGACGGTGGACGAGGGGATAACGGAGGCGCTCGAGCGGGTGCTCGACGGGGAGCTCCGCGCGATCGGCGCCGCGATCCAGGCCCTGCCCGAGCAGCACCCGCGCAGGCGCATCCTGTTGGCGAACTACCGACAGGCGCTCGCGCTGTTGACCGACATGCCGCGCATCCTCGCGCGCTGAGCGGTCCCTACCTGGGGTCCAGGCGCCACACCGCGGGGGTGACGGCGTCGGTCACCCACATCTGCCCGTCGGGGCCGATCTCCACGCCGCGGATGGCGCTCTGGCCGAGCTCGCTGTCGAGCTCCGTCGCCCACTCGCCGTCGCGGGTGTAGGCCGTGAGCACGCCGGTCGCGTGGTCGGCCACGTAGATGTACGTGTCGTCCATCGCGATGCCGCCGGGCTCCTCGATGTCCTCGACGAGGACGCCCCACTCGACGTCCACGAGCTCCGAGTACTCGGCCAGCGGCTCGTTCCGCGCCCTGAGCGCGTCGCCGACCTCGCCCGACGCCGTGTCGAGCCAGAGGACGCGGCCGTTGCCGGTGTCGGCCACGTAGAGGAGGCCGGTCTCGTGGTCGAGGACCATGTGGCCGGGCACGTTCTCCACGCGGGCCACCTCGAGATCGGCCACGCGGCGCACGACGCCGTCGGAGTGGTCGTCCTGGCCGACGTCGTGGTCGACCGCGAAGTCGTAGCGCACGATGCTGTCGTTCTTGCCGTCGAACACCCAGTAGACGTTGGCCGTCTCCCAGGCGATCCCGACGCAGTTCGGGCTCTGGTGGAGCATGTCGAGGTGGCTCCCGAGCCCGTACGGGTTCTCCTCCGCGAAGATGTCGAGGTCCGTCGTCCAGAGCACCGGCCCCATGAAGTCGTTCGGGGGGTACTGGTCGTCGTAGGTGTTGCGCGTCTCGCCGCAGGAGCCGAACTGCGTCCCGTCGTCGAAGGAGAGCGCGGCGGCCTCCTCCATGAAGTGGTTCGCCGCGGCGTCCTTGCGGCGGTCGACCGCCTGGTCGTCGGTGCCCGGGTCGGTGACGATGAACGTGCGGTCGTCCATGCGGTTGGACACCCAGAGGTTCCCGTCGGCGTCGAAGCCGAGGTCCGAGGGGTCCGAGAGCTTGTCGTCCTCGCCCAGGATGAGGGTCCAGTCCATCTCGCCCCCGCCGACGGGCCCGATCGCCGTCTGGGGGACGGCGGGATCGGGCTTGTCCGCGGGGTCGGTACAGCCGAAGAGCAGGGCGACGACGAACATGGGCATTCTCGCGGGCGAGGGTGGGAAGATGTACACGCACGAGCCGGGCTGGCGCACCTGTGATTGCGTCAGGAAAGCGTGTGACGCGCCCGGTCACGCCCGCCGCGCGCGGCGGTTAGGGCCCCGGAATGTGCGGCCGGATGCGCCTCGACACCGACTGGTCGGAGATCGTCCGCGTCTTCGACCTCGACCCGGACGACCTCGCCGGCTTCACGCCGCGCTGGAACGTCGCGCCCACCCAGCCCGTGCCGATCATCACCGGCCCGCGCGGGCGGCGGCACGCGCGCTGGGGGAGCTGGGGGTTCGTGCCCTACTGGGAGCGCGGGGCGAAGCCGAAGCAGCGACCGATCAACGCCAAGTCCGAGACGGTCGCCGAGAGCGGGATGTTCAAGCACGCCTTCCGCGAGCGGCGCTGCGTGGTGCCGGCGACCGGCTTCTACGAGTGGGAGACGCTGCCCGACGGGAAGCAGCCGTACCTGTTCTCGCGGCCGGACCGGGGGCTGATGGCGCTCGCCGGCCTCTGGTCGCGGTGGCGCCCCGAGGGCGGCGAGCCCGTCGACACGTTCTGCGTGCTCACGACGACGCCCAACGCGGTGACCGGGCGGGTGCACGACCGCATGCCCGTGGTGCTGCCCGACGCGCGGGCGCTCGACCTCTGGCTCGATCCCGACGCCGACCCCTCGCTCGTGGCGCGCGTGCTGCACCCGCCTCCCGACGACCACCTCGACGCGCGCCGCGTCCGCAGGGCCATGAACTCGCCCGCGGTGGACGATCCCGAGGGCTGCGCCGTCCTCCCGTGACCACACGCATTGGGCCCCGCTACGGTCTCATGGGAAGCCCGTACGCTCCGCGCTCCGGGCGGCGAGACGCGCGGCGCTCCACGGTGTAGCCTCGCCTTCCCGGAGGCCCCCCCCGATGCTCGAGAGCGACGTCCTGGAGTCCGCGTACGAGGTCACGCGGCTCGTGAGCCGCGCCCGCGGCGTCGACGAGGCCTGCGAGAGCATCCTCACCGCGTGCACGACCGTGCTGGGCGCCGATCGCGCGGCCGTGCTCCTCGCCGACGGCGCGGGCGGGATGCGCTTCGTGGCGTCCCGCGGGCTCTCCGACACCTACCGGGAGCGCGTGGCGGGGCACTCGCCCTGGCCCCGGGACGCGCGGGACCCGGAGCCCGTGGTGGTGCCCGACGTGGAGGCCGACGACGGGCTCCGGGAGCTGCGCGCGGCCATCCTCGCGGAGGGCATCCGCGCGCTCGTGTTCGTGCCGCTCGTCCACGACGACCGCCTGATCGGCAAGTTCATGCTCTACTACGACGCCCCGCGCGTGGTGGGCCGCGCCGAGCTCACGCTCGCGCGCCTGCTCGCCGCGCAGGTGGCGTTCGCGATCGCGCGCCTCCGCGCCGAGCGCCGGGCCGACGAGGCGCGCGACGAGCTCGACGCGGTCCTCGCGAGCATCCCCGACGGCATCGTCGTGCACGCGCGTGACGGCCGCATCGCCTATGCGAACGAGGCCATGCTGCGCCTGCTCCCGGCGGGCCGCGAGCAGCTGGTCGGGGCGCCGGGGGCCACGGTCGCGTCGACCATGGAGCTCTTCGACGAGGCGGAGCAGCCGCTCCCGGAGGAGGCGCTGCCCCAGCGGCGGGCGCTCCGGGGCGAGCGCGTCACCCGGGTCCTCGGCATCCGCGGTCGGGGCACGGCCGGCCCGCTCCGGTGGGTGCGCGTCAGCTCGCAGCCCGCCGAGACGCCGCGGGGCGCGCGCTTCGCCGTGACCATCGCGCACGACGTGACGCAGCTCCGCCGGGACGCCGCGGCGCGGCAGTTCCTGCTCGACGCCGGCGGCGTGCTCGCCTCGTCGCTGGACTACGAGGCCACGCTCGCCGCGGTCGCGCGCCTCGCGGTGCCCTCGCTCGCGGACTGGTGCGGCGTGTACGTGGTCGGCGAGGACGGCCGGGCCGGCATGCTCGCCGCCGCGCACGTCGACCCCGCGCGCGTGGAGCTGGTCCGCCGGCTCGACGAGGCGTACCCGGACGACCCCGCGTCGCCGACCGGCCTGCCCAACGTGGTCCGGACGGGCGAGCCCGAGGTGTACAACGGCCTCACCGACGACATGTTCGTGGCCACCGCGCGGGACGCCGAGCACCTCCGCCTCCTCCGCGAGCTGCGGCTCTCCGCGGTGATGATCGTGCCGATGAAGGCGCGCGGGCGGGTGCTCGGGGTCATCACCCTGGCGAGCTCCGAGTCGGGGCAGGCCTTCGACGCCGAGGATCTGCGCGTGGCGACGAAGCTCGCGGACCGCGCCGCCATCGCGATCGACAACGCGCGGCTCTACTCCGACGCCCGGGCGAGCCGCGAGCGCCTCGCGGAGGAGCGCGAGCGCCTCGGCGTCACGCTCGCCTCCATCGGCGACGCGGTGATCGCGACCGACCGGGACGGCCGCGTGACGCTGATGAACGCGGTCGCGCGGACGCTCACCGGCTGGGAGCCGGAGGAGGCCGTGGGGCGGCCGCTCTCCGAGGTGTTCGCGATCTTCAGCGAGAAGACCGGTCTCCGGGCGCGGGACCCCGTCGACAAGGTGCTGGAGACCGGGCGCATCGTCGGGCTCGCGAACCACACGGCGCTGGAGGCGCGCGACGGCACGCGCCGCTCGATCGCCGACAGCGCCGCGCCCATCCGCGCGCGCGACGGCACCACCGTGGGCGTCGTGCTCGTGTTCCGCGACGTGACGCAGGAGCAGCGGCTGGAGCGCGAGCTCGCGAAGGCGAGCAAGCTCGAGTCGATCGGGGTCCTCGCCGGCGGCATCGCGCACGACTTCAACAACATCCTCACGTCGATCTCGGCGAACGTCTCGCTCGCGGACCGGCGCGTGGGAGCGGAGCACCCCGCGCACGACCGCCTCGCGGCGGCGCAGGTCGCCTGCTCGCGCGCGCGGGAGCTCACCCGCCAGCTCCTCACCTTCTCGCGCGGCGGCGCCCCGATCCGCACCGCCACGTCGGTCGGGGCGGTCCTGCTGGAGTCCTGCGGCTTCGCGCTGCAGGGCTCGCCGGTGCGCGCCCACTTCGACGTCCCCGAGGACACCTGGCCGGTGGACGCCGACCCCGGCCAGATCGCGCAGGTGATCCACAACATCGCGCTCAACGCCTCGCAGGCGATGCCCGACGGCGGCAACCTGCGCGTGAGCGTGACCAACGTGGAGCTCGACGAGACCTCGTGGATCCCGCTCCCGGCCGGCTGCTACGTCCGCGTCGCGCTCGCGGACGACGGCCCGGGCATCGAGCCCGAGAACGCGGGGCGCGTGTTCGACCCCTTCTTCACGACGAAGCCCAGCGGGAGCGGGCTCGGGCTCGCCACCGCCTACTCGATCGTGAAGCGCCACGACGGCCACCTCCTGGTCGACAGCGTGCCGGGGCGGGGCACGACGTTCACCTTGTACCTCCCGGTGGCGGAGGCGATCCCCGCGGTGGAGCCCGTGCCCGAACCCGTGCCGCCGGGGCGCGGCCGCGTGCTCGTGATGGACGACGACGACGCGATCCGCGACCTCGCCGTGGAGTGCCTCGCCGAGCTCGGCTACGAGTGCGAGGCCGCCTCGGAGGGCGGCGAGGCCGTCGAGCGCTTCCTCGCGGCCCAGGCGCAGGGCCGGCCCTTCGACGTGGTGATGCTCGACCTCACCGTGCCCGGGGGGATGGGCGGCCGGGAGACGCTGCGGCGGCTCCGCGAGCGCTTCCCCGACGTGCGGGCCATCGTGTCGAGCGGCTACTCGAACGACCCGATCATGGCGTGCCACGCCGAGCACGGCTTCGCCGGCGTGCTCCAGAAGCCGTTCGTCCTCGACGACATCGCGCGCATCCTCCGGGAGATCCTCCCCGAGCGGGACTGAGCCTCGCCGCGGGTCTGGGGGGGCGTTGCGGGGGGGGCACCCCCCGCCCCAAGAACATGCGGATCGTTGGCACGCTTCCTGCTTGGCGGAGGGCGGAGGAGGCCTCGACGCGTGCCTGGCTGCTCGCCCCCTCGTGGCGTGGACGGGCGACGCACCGGTCGAAGGCCCGACGTGTCGCGCGTTCAGGAGCCCCCCCGTGCGCGGTGCCGGGGGGGCACCTCTCTTCGGGGGCCCTCTCGCCGTGATCCGAGGGGGCCCTCGCTGCGCCCGTCGGGACAGGGTGCCGCGGGGCGAAGTGCCTCGCCGGGGCAGAATGCCCCGCCCCGCCGGCGCGCGCCGGTCGCCGGATAAGGCGGCGCCATGCGGTTCGCGCGCAAGCTCGCCCTCGCGCTCTGGCTGGGCGTGTGCCTCATCTACGTCGCCAACGCGGCGCAGCGCGTGGTGGTGGAGGTGCGGTCGTTCGAGGCCGACATGCGTCGCGACCACGAGGTCATGGGGCGGGGGCTCGCGCCGGCCACGGTCCTGATCTGGACCGCGGAGGGCCAGCAGCGCGCGATCGCCGTGGTCGAGCAGACCAACCGCAACGAGAGCCGCATCACGATCCGATGGGTCGACCTCGCGGCGCCGGCCGGCCACCCCGACCGGCCCGCGGCCCCGGCCTCGGTCCTCGGGGCGGTTGCCGACGGCGCGACGGTCAGCTGGGCGGACCGCCTCGGCGCCAACACGCTCCACACCTACGTCCCGCTGCGCGTCGAGGGCGTGTGGCGCGGCGCGTTGGAGTTCACGGAGTCCCTCGACGCCGAGCAGGCCTACATCCGGACGAGTATCAAGCGCATGCTCGTCACGACGGCCGGCATGGCCCTCGTGTCCGGCGCGCTCACGCTGTTCCTCGGCATCCGCTTCGTCGGGCGGCCGATCCGGCAGCTCGTGGAGAAGGCGCGGCGGGTCGGCGCCGGGGACTTCGGGGGCGCGCTCGAGCTCGAGCAGGCCGACGAGATCGGCGAGCTCGCGCGGGAGATGAACCTCATGTCGGACCGCCTGTCGGACGCGCGCGGGCAGCTCGAGGCGGAGACGGCCGCGCGCATCCAGGCGATGGAGCACCTGCGGCACGCGGACCGGCTCATGACGGTCGGGCGGCTCTCCTCGGGGCTCGCCCACGAGATCGGCACGCCGCTCAACGTCATCACCCAGCGGGCCAAGATGGTCGCGCGCGGGGAGGTGGACGGCGAGGAGGCCCGCTCGAACGCGCGGATCATCGCGGAGCAGAGCGAGCGCATCACCCACATCGTGCGGCAGCTCTTGGACTTCTCGCGGCGGCGGCCGCCGGAGCCCGCGCCGGTCGACCTCGTGGGGGTGGTGGAGCGGGTGTTCCTCCTCCTGACGCCGCTCGCGCGCAACCTGCGCGTGCGCCTCGAGCTCGGCGACCGCCCTGAGGGGGTGGTGCGCGCCTCGGCCGACCCCGTGCAGATCCAGCAGGTGTGCACCAACCTCGTGCTCAACGCGGTGCAGGCGATGGCGTCGGGCGGCGTCGTGACGGTGTCGTTCGCCCGGGAGCGCCGCGCGCGCGGCGCCGATCCCGCGCGGGACTGGGTGGTCGTCGACGTGCGGGACGAGGGGCCGGGCATCGACGCCGCGCACCTGCCGCACCTGTTCGATCCCTTCTTCACGACGAAGGGCATCGGCGAGGGCACGGGCCTCGGGCTCTCGGTCGCGTGGGGCATCGTCACGGAGCACGGCGGCTGGATCGAGGTGGAGAGCGGGCCGGGCGGCGGCGCGCGGTTCCGGGTGTTCCTGCCGGAAGCGGAGGGCTGATGGGACAGCACACGTCGGGCCAGCGGGCGCGCGTGATGGTCGTGGACGACGACCTCGAGATGTGCGCCCTGCTGATCACGGGGCTCGGGCGCCGCGGGTTCTCCGTGGCCGCCTGCACGAGCGGCGCGGAGGCGGTCGAGGCGCTCGAGCAGGGCGACGTCGACGTGCTCGTGACCGACCTCAACATGGCGGGCATGGACGGGCTCGAGCTCTGCCGCCGCGCCGCGGTGCTCCGTCCGGACGTGCCGGTGGTGGTCATCACCGCGTTCGGCTCCCTGGAGACCGCCATCGGCGGCATCCGCGCCGGCGCCTGGGACTTCGTGACCAAGCCGTTCGAGCTCGACGCCATCGCGCTCGCGCTCGACCGGGCCGCGCGCCACAAGGCGCTCACCGAGGAGGTGCGGCGGCTCCGGCAGGCCGTGGCGGCCACCACCCGCTTCGAGGAGATGCTGGGCCGGAGCCCGGCGATGACGCGGCTCTTCGACCTCGTGGACCGGGTCGCCGACACCGACGCCACCGTGCTCGTCACCGGCGAGAGCGGCACCGGCAAGGAGCTCGTGGCCCGCGCGCTGCACCGCCGGAGCCGGCGCCGGGGCGGGCCCTTCGTGCCGGTCAACTGCGCCGCGGTGCCCGAGGCGCTGCTCGAGAGCGAGCTCTTCGGCCACGCGAAGGGGGCGTTCACCGACGCGCGCGCCGCCCGCGCCGGGCTCTTCCTCCAGGCCGACGGCGGGACGTTGTTCCTCGACGAGATCGGCGAGCTCCCGCTCGCCATCCAGCCGAAGCTCCTGCGCGCCGTGCAGGAGCGCACGGTGCGGCCGGTCGGCGGGGATCGCGAGATCCCGTTCGACGCCCGCATCGTCGTGGCCACCAACCGGGACCTCGCCACCGCCGTGGACGAGGGCCGCTTCCGCGCGGACCTCTACTACCGGCTCGACGTCGTACACGTGGAGGTGCCCGCGCTGCGCGCGCGCGCCGGCGACGCGCTGCTGTTGGCGCAACACTTCGTGGAGCGCTTCTCCGCCCGGGCCGGCAAGCACGTGGTCGGCATCGCGCGGCCTGCCGCCGAGCGCCTCCTCGCCTACGAGTGGCCGGGGAACGTCCGCGAGCTCCAGAACTGCATGGAGCGCGCCGTCGCGCTCACGCGCTTCGACCAGGTCATGTTCGAGGACCTGCCGGAGCGGCTCCGCACGTGGTCGCCCACCCAGCTCGTGGTCCCGACCGAGGACCCGAGCGAGCTCGCGCCCATGGAGGAGGTCGAGCGGCGCTACATCCTGCGCGTGCTCGGCGCCGTGGGCGGCAACAAGACGGAGGCGGCCCGGGTGCTCGGGCTCGACCGGAAGACGCTCTACCGGAAGCTGGAGCGGTACGGCGCGATGGGGGAGGGGTAGCCCGCTACACGACCGAGGCCCCGGCCGCCGCCACCGCCGCCAGGAAGCCGGGCACGTCGGCCGGGGTGACGTAGACGCGCCGCTCCCCACGCACCCACACGCCCTCGTAGGCCGTGGCGGCGGCGTGGTAGCGCCCCTCGGCGTCCACGAAGAGCCCGAGGCAGAACGGCGGGACCGCCGTGCCGCTCAGCTTCCACCCGGAGAGCGGGCCGGTCGACACGCGCGCGCCGCGGAGCGGGACCCGCACGGCCGCGAAGTGCGCGGGGACGACGAGCACGTCGCCCTCGACGCGGTAGCGGAGCGGGCGGCGGGCCAGGGTCGCCACCCACGCGATCAGGAGGCAGATGCCGGCCGAGGTCGCGAGGTAGAGCACGAGCGACGATCGCGGCCCCGTGGCGACCACCGGCAACAGCGCGAGGAACTGGACCGCGAACAGCCCCCCGAGCGCGGCGAACAGCGCGTAGGCCGACTTCGGGAGGGGGACGGAGGGGAACTCGGGCATCGGGGGGGTGGACCTCCCTATCCGCTTGAGCCCGGCGTCGGTTAGCTCCGCCGCATGCTGCTCGTCCTGACTGCGTCCGTGCTGGCGGTGGCGCGGTCAGCGGGCCCAGAGCCTTGCGACGCTCCGTCTTGACCCCCGGATGCCCGTTCGTGTAGAACCCGGGCTCCGGAGTACATGATGTCTATGGAAACCCTCAAGGCCAAGCTGCTGGCGATTCAGGCCCGCATCCCGATGGTGCGAGGCCGCGGTGAGGAGGCCACGAAGCAGGCGCTCGTGCTGCCGATGCTCGATGCCCTTGGCTATGACATCTGGAACCCGCACGAGGTCTGCCCCGAGTTCGAGGCGGACTTCGCCGTGAAGAAGCAGGGCCAGAAGGAGAAGGTTGACCTTGCGATCTTGCTCAACGGAGAGGCCCGGGCGTTCCTGGAGGTGAAGCCGGTCGACGAGCCCCTTGATGGCCACCAGGGGCAGCTCGCCCGCTACTTCAACGGCGCCCCGACGGTCTCGTTGGGGGTGCTCACCAACGGCGTCGAGTACCGCTTCTACACAGACACGGGGGAGCCCAACATGCTCGACGCGGCACCCTTCTTCGTGTTGCGCCTCGACAGCATCGATCTGGGGCTCGACGTTCTGGCGCGGTTCCACCGCTCGGCGTTCTCGCCCAGCGCGATCCGCGAGTACGCTACGGAGCTCAACTACACCGCCCGCATGACCGCGCTGCTCCGCCAAGAGCTCGACCTCCGGAACCGAGAGCCCTCGGAGGCGCTGGTCCGGTGGGTGCTCGGATCAGAGGGCATGTACGACGGGCGCGTCACCGCCGGCGTGGTCGAGCGCTTCCGCCCCATCGTGAAGAACGCTGTGCAGATCGTGTTGCGAGACATCGTGCGGCGCTCCGTCGCCGCGCTCGACGAAGGAGTGACCGCTCCCCAGGTCGAGAGCGCGCCGCCGGCCCTGCAGCCCGCGATCCAGGCGTCGGCGACGGCGACGCCTGCGGAGGCGGCGCCCGACGGGGGCGGCAAGGTGATCGTGACCACGGAGGCCGAGCTTGCTGCGTACGCCATCCTGCGGGAGCAATTTCAGAGCAGCGCCCTCGCGGGCGCGCGCATCTACGACGCGACAGCGAAGAAGGACGTCGCCATCGAGATCGCGCATAAGGACACAACCGGGTACTTCGGCGTGTACTTCAACAAGCCTGCCTGGTGGTTCGCGCGCCTCCAGATGGACAGCAAGCAGCCGTGGGTGGCCTTCAACATCGACGCTGCCTCGGCGCCGTCACTGCTCCCCTCGGGCTTCTCGCTCCTCCCACCGAGCGCGTTCGCTGACGTTCGGGTGGCCATCCGTAGCCCGGACGACCTCCACGCATTGAATCGGATCGCTTTCGCCGCCATGAGCCGCACGCTCGAGGAGCGAAACCGCGGTCGGGGAGAGGGCGACGGCGCGTAGGACTTCGATCGCGCCCTCGTCCTATGGGCTCTCGTGCACGCGGGTCGGCTCACCACCGTTGTCCGCTCGGAGGCGTGAATGGTTGATCGCCGAGGATTCCTGGTTGCCGCCGCCGTCGTCGGGATTGCTGGGCCTGCGTACGGCGGGAGTGACGACGGGAGCGCGCGAGCAGGTCGCGGAGCGGGAACGCTCCTTGTCCGGGTCCTGAACGCAGCGGCCGTCGCAGCCAGCGCCAGCCCCCTCAAGGCGAAGATCGGAGCCTTCCTGGGATTCGACCTGGAGCGCGAGGTACTCAATGAGATCGTCGATACCCTCCAGGACGAGCTGCGGGCCCGAGTGGGCCTCACCATCCAGGCGCGCGTCGTCGAGTCGCGGGAGGCCGCGTGGCGCCAGTGCGACCTGCAGGCGGGGCGGTTCGTGCCGGCAGGGGCCCCTGCCGGCGGCCAGGCGCTCGAGGTCGTGATCGAGGGGCTGCCGAGCGTGTCCGACGAGGACGCCGCGCTTCGGCCCTTCTTGCGCCGGCTCCTCGCCCCGTTCCACGAGTACGTGGCCGCCAACATCATGGCGCAGCTCGCGGAGTACGGCGGCGAGGCGGTCTTCGGGTTCGAGGGCGGAGAGCCGAGGGGCCGCCGGGCGGAGCAATAGGCGACCGGGCGAAGTCGGTTAAACGACTGGGCTTTTTTCCCCACACCTTCCCGACCTGTACACCTTCGTCGTGTTGGTCGCGCATCGATTCAACGTCGGGTATTGCGGGCGGTATCAGTGTCGGTATCCGCGGAAGTGCTCGTTCCCCGGACCCCGGCGAGGACCACATCCTCCTCCTCGAACAGACGCGACGCGGATCAGCGCCCCCTGCTCGCAGCCGACGAGCGCGAGGGAGAATGCGAGGACCATCGGCCGCTCCGCGGGGAGGCTCATACGTCACCGGGTCGCGGGGATTCAGCAAGGCCGAGGGCGCCCCGGAGGATTGCGAGCCGCTCCGTCTCGGCCTTGGTGACCTTCCCGTCGGCGGCGGCCAGCGCGGCGAGCTCCCCGTACACCGCCTCTCGCGCCTCCCGCGGCGACTCGGAGATCGCTTTCGCGTAGTCCGTGGCGGAAAACACGTCGGGCGCGACGGTATCGAAGAGGCGGATCACAACGTCCCGGCTCACCATCGCGGGAACCGTGTCGGGGAAGAAGCGCTCGACGATGCCGACGGCGGCGAGCCGCTCCTCGTCGCGCACCCGGCGATCGGCCAACGCGACGTACTTCAGCAGGTGCACCACCACGGCGAGCTTTGCGCGCGCCTCGTCTCGCCCAGCTTGCTCCGCTGCCTCGGCCTTGAACTTGGCGGCCAGCCGCTCCCGCTCGGCCGCATCACGCTCGCGGGCCGCCTGCAGATGCTCCTCCTTCAGGCCGCCCGCTCGCTCCTGCTGTGCACCCCACTGGGCTTCCTGCGCCGCCGCAGCGCGCTGCGCCTCCGTCGCCGTCCGCTGGGTTTCCTCCGCGCGGCGCTCCGCCGCAACCTTCTCGCGCGCCGTGGCCGCGCGCTGCGCCTCAACGCGCCGTTCGGCCGCGGTCCGCTCGCGCTCGGCCAGCTCGCTCCACCCGCACGCTCGGCAGGTGAGCGGGTTGTCCTTGTAGCGGCGGGTGGGTCCGCCGCCCTTTCGCTGGTGGAGGTGGAACGCGCGCTGCTTCCCGCACTGAGGGCAGCGTACGGCCCCCGCGTTCATGCCGAGCAGGAGCACGAGCAGGAACAGAGGGACCCCCACCAGAATCCCGGACCAGTCCACGCGCGATCTCCCGTGCGGTCGTGATGCTCGCTCAACCCGCTCGCGCTGTGCAACCCCGCCCGGTGGACGGAGTCGTCCATGCCGCCTCCCGCGCTCGGCCCAGTCCGCCCAACCGAGCCCGACGACGCCCCGCGGCTCGACTCCCTCGTCCGCGAGCTCGTGGACGCCTACCGCTCCCAGGCCGACGCCCAGGACCGGCGGCACCAGGAGCTCCTCGACTCGGTGCGCACGCGGGACGAGCAGTACGCAGCCCGGGAGGCGAAGCGGGACCAACAGCACAGCGCGCTCGTCGCGTCGGTGAACGGGCTGACGGTGAGTGTCGGGGCGCTCGCCGACAAGGTCCCCGGTCGGCGGGAGCTCTGGGCCGGGGCCCCGTCGGCGCGAGTCGGCGGGGCCTTCGTGCGTCGACGGCTGGCGTAGAGTTTCGGGCGCGGACTTCATCGGAGGGGTACTTGATGCGTCTGTAGTAGAAAACCAGCGATAACGCGGTTTTACGGTTGTTCGTGTAGCATCCAGCCAGCGGCGGATCTCAACCCCCCGTCGCCTTGGAGTGACCATGCTGAACGAGCTTCAGCCCATCCACGATTACCTCGTCGCCTGCGGCTTCAGCGCCCGCGACCAGGGCGACCACCTGCTCGTCGTCCGCGCCGCAACGCTGGTGGACGACCACCACGCGTCCGGCCTCGTCCGCGTGGAGGTGCGCGAGGGCGCGCCGTGGGTCGAGGGCGCGACCTTGCCTGCCGAGGACGATCTCCTGAAGGTCCTCCGCGAGGCCTTTCCCGGCGTCCGGCGCGACGAGGCGCACTGGGACCTCTGCAGGGCCCCGCCGGCAGAGCGGTGAGGACGCCGGGCTTGCGCTTGTGGGCGACCGCCGCGGTAAGCCAACCCTCGGCCGGCAGACGCTGCCCCTCCTAGGCCACCTGCCGCTACTCCGCGGCTTCCTCGCCCGTCTCTCCCGTGCCGTCCTTCGGGAGCTGCTCGTACAGGGGCCCAGGAGGCGACGGTGGGGCATCGGCGGGACGGACCAGGTAGTAGCGCGTTGCCTTGCGCGCCCCCGTGGTGCGGAGGACCCCGGCCGCGGCCAGGGGGGCCACGACGAGCTGCGCCACGGGCACGCCCACCTGGAGAATCTGGGCGATCGCCTGCATCGTCAGCCCGTCGTCGGTGGTCTCCATGAACGCGCGGAACTGGCGGCGGAGCTCGTCGAGGTGCTGCTCGATCGAGACGACCTGCGTTCGGCGCGGGTACCGCTGCTCGATGAGCGTGGCGAGCTTGCGGCCGAGCTCGTCGTAGGAGGCGTACTCGATGCGGTCCAGGCCCCGGAGGTCGGAGGGAACCTCCTTGATCTCCGTCTTCTCGGGGTTCAGGCAGATGTACCAGCTGTCGCTGTGGGCCATGGCGAAGCCCAGTTCCAGCGTCACGTTGGGGTTCCAGCCGGAGATGTCGAACAGCGAGAAGTCAGACGACCTGATGTAGCTGATGATCTTCTGCATGATGTGCATGTTCGTGATCTTCTCGTCGGCGAAGATGAACCGCACGTCGTACTGCTTCTCGAGGTCACTGAAGACCCGCCTGTAGTCGGCTTTCGCGTAGGTCTTGTAGGAGTAGGCAACGAAGACCTGCTTCTTGAGCGGCATGACAGACATGCGCCGTTGATTACGCGACGCGAGCGCCCGGAGCAAGCGGGTGCTCGGCCGCAGATCCCCGGGCGCGCTCCCCGTGCCAGCCCGCCCCGGTATCAGAAGTATCAGAAGCGCCCGGAAACCCCCTGATACCGGCGGGTACCAGCGCAGGACCGGATCGTTCACGATCCGCTGATAAGCGTGGTTTTCGGCCTACACCTTCCCCACCGTGTACACCTTCATCGTGTTGGTCGCGCCCCGCATCGGCGTGTTCCCCGCGAGCGCGACGACCTCCTGCCCGCGCGAGATGAGCCCGCGGTCGAGGAGGATGGACTCGCCGAGGGCGATGAGCTCGTCGGTGGACGCCACGGTGGGCGCGCGGACGGGCGTCACGCCCCACGCGAGCGCGAGGCGGTCGTAGGTGGTCTCGTTCGGCGTGAGCGCGAAGATCGGGCCCGGGGGGCGCGACTTCGAGGCGTAGAGCGCGGTGGCGCCCGACCAGGTGAAGACCACGAGCGGCCGCGGGATCTCGCGGACCGCGTAGCAGGCGGAGCGCACCACGGTGTGCGACGGGCCCGCGAGCACGGAGACCTCCTCGAACGGCTGGCGCATCCAGCGGCTCGACTCGACCTCGCGCGCGATGCGGTCCATCGTCTCGACCGCCTTGATGGGGTACCGCCCGCTCGCCGTCTCGCCGGAGAGCATGATGGCGTCGGTGCCGTCGACGATCGCGTTGGCCACGTCGGTGGCCTCGGCGCGCGTGGGGCGGGGGCTCCGCTCCATGGAGTCAAGCATCTGCGTGGCCGTGATGACGAGCACGCCCGCCCGGTTGGCCGCCGCGATGAGCTCCTTCTGGATGACGGGGACGCGCTCCAGGCTCATCTCCACGCCCAGGTCTCCGCGCGCGACCATGATCCCCTCGACCACGCCGAGGATCTCCTGGATGTTCGCGACGGCCTGCGGCATCTCGATCTTCGCGATGATGGGCAGGTCGGGGACCTCGAGCCGGCGCAGGTGCTCCCGAAGCGTGAGCACGTCGGTGGCCTCGCGCACGAACGAGAGCGCGACGTAGTCCACGCCGGCGCGCACCCCGACCTCGAGGTCCGCGATGTCCTGCTCGGTGAGGCAGGGCGCGCTGACGTTCACGCCCGGGAAGTTCATGCCCTTGTGGTTGCCGAGCGGGCCGCCGTCCTCGATGCGGATGTCGACCTCGGCGGGCGAGACGCTCCGGCGCACCTCGGTCACGTGGCCGGAGAGCGCGCCGTCGGCGAACAGCACGAGGTCGCCGGCCGTCACGTCGCCGGCCATGCCCGTGTAGGTGGTGCCGATGCGGTTGCCCGCCTGGACGTAGTCCTCGTCCATCACGACGGTGAGGATGTCGCCCGTCTTGAGCTGGAGCGGCGTGGGGATGGTCCCCGTGCGGATCTTGGGGCCCTGGAGGTCGAGGAGGATGCCGGCCGGGCGGTCGAGGCGGGTGGCGCTGCGGCGCACGCGCGCGACGAACTCGCGGATGGCCTCCGCGGTGGCGTGCGAGCAGTTGATGCGGAACACGTCCACCCCCGCGCCCAGGAGCGCGAGGATCTGGTCGGGTTCCCGCGAGGCGGGGCCGAGCGTGGCGACGATCTTGGTGCGGCGGGGGGGCATGCGTCCTCGTACGTTCCGGGTCACTTATCGGATCGTGCGCACGCCGATCGCCCCTTCGCCGCATCCCGCCGCCGATCTCGCCGAGGTCGTCGAGGGGGCGCTCACGCGCGAGGGGCACCTCTTCAGCGCGGGGGAGCACGTCGCGCTCCGCCGCCTGCTCGGCCTCGACGACGAGGCCCGCGAGCTCTGGGCCCGGCTCTCCTTGCGGACGGGCAGCGGCGAGGGGGAGGGGCCCCCCGTGTTCCGCGTCGCGTCGCTCCGCTACGACCTCGACGTCCGCGGGGCCGTCGCGCGCCTCGGCGACGCGGGGCTGGCGCACGTCGCGATCCCGGACGACCGCTGCGCGCCCGCGTTCGACGTGCCCGCGCTCAAGGCCGCGTGCGCCCGCCTGGGGCTCCCCCTCGGCGGCGCGCGAGCGGCCCTCGTGAAGCGGCTGGTGGGCCGGCGCTGGGTGGACGAGCCCGTCGTGATGCTCGCCCACACGGGGCTCGTGCGGCGCTGCGAGCTCCTCTACTTCCAGAGCCCCTACGTCGACCGCACCTCGCTGGTGGTCGAGCGCCTCGGGCAGCTGCGGTGGCCCGCGTACACGCCGACGGGGGGCGTCGGGCTCTTCCCGCACCGCGCCGCGCTCCGGGCCTACGAGCGCGCCCGCGCCGCCGCGTGGACGGACGACGGCGAGCCCTTGCGCCTCGCGCTCGCCGGGCCGCCGGAGGTCGGCCTCTCGCCCTGGCGCCGCGCGGTCGAGGCCGTGCTCGCCGCGGACCCCGACGCCGACGTGCTCGGGAAGCTGGCGGGTGCGGGTGCGCCCGTGCGGCCGTCGTGGGCGTTGCGGCTCGAGCGCGAGGGGCGCGCGCGGGAGGCGCTCGCGGTGTGCCGCGCCGCCACGCGGGACGACGACGTGGACGGCGCCACGGCGGTCGCGCTGGAGCGCACGGGGCGGCGGCTCGCGCGCGCGCTCGGCGAGGGCTGGGCGCCCCGGACGCCGCTGCGGTCGGCTGCGGTGCGACGGCTGCGCCTCGCGGCGGGCCCGAAGGGCGGGGCGCGACCGACGTGGGTGGTCGACGGCGAGGCGCTCCCGGTCGAGGCCGCCGTCCTGCGCGCGCTCGCGCGGGCGGACCGGCGCGCGCTGCACGCCGAGAACTGGCTCTGGACCTCGCTCTACGCGCTCGTGTTCCGGGACCTCTACTTCCTGCCCGTGCCCGGCATGCTCCCGACGGCGCGGCGGGACGGGCCGCTCGACGTCGGCACGCCCGGCTTCTACGGGCGCCGCCGGGAGGTCGTCGAGGCCCGGCTCGGAGCGCTCGCGGCCGACGGACCCGCGCGATTCGTGGAGGGATGGAGCGGCGAGCGGCTCGCGGGGCTCGGCGCGGCCGAGGTCGCCCGCTCGGAGTGCGCCTCGATCCCCGGGAAGACCGCAGCGGCGGTGCTCGGGCGGCTCGCGCGGGAGGGCTGGGCCGCCGCGCGGGGGCTGCCCGACCTCTACATTTTTCCGGGCCCGCCGATCCGGATCGAGGGCGCGGTGCCCGCGCGCGTCGACGATCGCGACCTGCTCGTGGAGATCAAGGGACCGACGGACGCGCTGCGCGACGAGCAGCGCGTCTGGCACGCGCGGCTCCTCGACGAGGGAATTCCCGTGGAGTTGTGGGAGGTTGCGGGGCAGATCCGAGAATCCGCTTGAAACCGAGCTTCAACGCCCCTTCTTCGGCAGGGGAGGGGATTGACACGTCAACGGGGGGTGGTAGGCTTGCGGGGTGAAGGGAATTCTCAGCCCTTCGCAGACAGGTACGCGAACAGGACCACCGGACGGAGGAGAACCCCCATGCCGATCGCCAACGCCAGGAGCCGCGAGCGGGTCGCGCGCAACTTCATCAAGACCTACGGGCGCGCGCGCTTCCGTCGCCTGCTCGAGGCGCTCGCCCGCGCGGAGAGCGGCCAGGTCGTGGCGGACGAGTTCGGGGTGAGCCGCGAGCGCGTGCGGCAGTGGAAGAACACCTTCGGCACGGTCATCACGATGTACCAGGTGCACCCCGAGGTGGAGCGCCTCCTCGCCGAGCGCCGCCCGCCCCCGGTCCAGCAGGCGGGCTGAGAGGCACGCGGGCCGATCGGCAGGGGGCCGATCGCCGCGCTCCGTCCGGGTAAACGTGACGGGCCCGAGACGAACCGGGACCTGCGGCAGGCGGCGGGAACCTCCCGACGGCGTTAATCCGGGGGGGCGTTGCGGGGGGGCGTGCCCCCCCGCCCCAAGAAGAAACCGCTCCTGACCCCGAGGTTTCCCATGTCCCGTCGCGTCTTCCTCGTCGGGGGTGCCAACACCCCGTTCATCGGCAAGGGCCACCCCGACTTCATCTGGAAGAACCATCCCGACTTCGGGAAGCGGGACAACCCGGGCCTCGAGGAGACGCTCGAGGCGGCGGTGAACGCGGCCATCACGGCCACGGGCGTCGACCCCGAGCGCATCGACAAGGGCTACATCGGCAACTTCGTCGGCGAGCTCTTCTCGAAGCAGGGCCACCTGGGCGCCGCGCTCGCGGGCAGCCACCCGGCGCTCGCCGGCAAGCCGATGACGCGCACGGAGGGCGCCTGCGCTTCCGGCGGCCTCGCGCTGCTCTGCGCCGTCGACGCGATCCGCGCCGGGTACGACACGATCCTGGTCGCGGGCGTCGAGATCCAGACGAACGAGTCCGCCCGGACCGGCGCCGACTACCTCGCGCGCGCGTCGCACTACAAGCGCCAGCGCGGCATCGACGACTTCACCTTCCCCGCGCTCTTCGGGCGCCGGACCAAGGTGTACCGCGAGGCCTACGGCGTGTCCGAGGAGGACATCGGCCGCGTCGCGGTGAAGGCGTACGGGAACGCGAACAAGAACCCGCTCGCGCACATGAAGGCGCGGAAGATGGACCTCGACACCGCCGCGGCCGCGAGCGAGAAGAACCCCTGCTTCCTCGCGAACGCCGAGTACGCGCCCTACATCAAGATGTCGGACTGCTCCCAGGTGAGCGACGGCGGCTCGGCCGCGATCGTCGTGAGCGAGGCGGGCCTGCGCGCGATGGGCAAGACCGAGGCCGACGCCGTCGAGATCGTGGCCTACGGGCACAGCACCGCGTCGCTCTACGAGGACGGCGACCTCACGCAGCTCCACACCACGACCGCCGCCGCCCGCAAGGCGTACGCGGCCGCCGGCATCAGCGCCGGGGACGTGGGCGTGGCCGAGGTGCACGACTGCTTCACCGTCACCGAGCTGCTCATGTACGAGGCGCTCGGCTTCGCGGCCCCCGGCCAGGGCGCGGCGCTCATCCGCGACGGCGCCACGAACATCGACGGGCGCATCCCGGTCAACACCGGCGGAGGGCTCATCGGGTTCGGGCATCCGGTCGGGGCGACGGGTGTCAAGCAGGTCATCGAGCTGTTCCGTCAGCTCAAGGGCCGGGCCGGCGCCTACCAGGTGTCCGGCGGGCCGCGGTACGGCGTGGCCGCCAACATGGGCGGCGACGACCGCACGGCCGTCGTGACGGTGCTCAAGAACCTCGTGTAGCAGGGCCCGCGGGCCGGAGGCAGCGATGAAGAAGTGGCTCCCGTACATCGTCGCGGCGGTGCTCGGCATCGGCGTGGCCGTCGTCGCCTTCGGTCCCGGCATGGGCGGCGCCTCCAAGGAGGCGCCGGCCAAGGCCGAGAAGCCCGGGAAGCGCAAGGTCCAGACCGCCGTGGACATGGGCAAGGACGGCGTGGACGTCGTGCGCACGGAGGGCGAGACCAAGACGCCCGCCGAGGTGATCGCCGAGGGGCGCGCCAACCCGCCGCCCCCGCCGGGCACGCTCCGCCCGATGAACCAGGCGGAGATCGACCACCAGGCGCGGCTCGCCCGTCCCTTCAACCAGCACTACGCCTACGTGGCCGCGTTCTGGAACCGGGCGGCCCAGCTCGCCGGCCCCGCGGACTCGGACCTCTCGCGCGAGTGCTCGGCCATGTCGCGCTACCTGCGCGACCAGGGCAACCTCGAGAACGAGGAGCTCGACGTGGCCGCCGTGATCGCCAAGGAGAAGGCGCTCGCGGCGAAGGTGCGCGCGGCCGTCCCGGGCAACGAGGAGCTCGGGGGCGTGCTCGACTACATCGAGGAGTCCGGCCAGGCCGTGCTCGACGGCCAGGACCCGACCAAGGTCCTCAAGCCGAGCCAGAAGAAGGCGGCGGCGGGCCAGTAGGCCGAAGGGGACGGGCTCCGCGCCGTACGAGCGGAGCCCCCCGGTGGCGGCCTACTCGATCAGCTTGCCGTCGGTGCACTTGCCGTCAGCGTAGCCGCCCTCGGGCTGCGACATCTTCCCGGCCTCGTCCAGCGCGATGCGCTCGACCCAGTCGCACACGAACTCGTACTTGCGGAGCTTGCCCTTCACGAAGAGGGCGGAGATCTGGCGCGCGGCGAGGATGCGGGGCGCCAGCTTCTTCACGAGCGTGGCGGCCTCGAAGCGGGCGTGGACCGGGACCTCGCACTTGGTGACGCCGTTGATGGTGATCCCGCAGGCCAGCTCCTCGCCGACCGTCAGGTCGGTCCAGGCGAGCCGGTCGTCGAAGCCCTGCAGCGACTGCTGCGACCACTGGGCTTCCTCGTTGGGCGTGAGGCCCTTGTAGATCACCTTCCGCATCTCGCCGCCCACGTGCGGCCACCAGCCGCCGTTGTTCCCGACCTCCGGGTAGTCGTCGTGGGCCTGGTCGAGCACCTTGTCCACGTGCGCCTTGACGGCGGCGGCGTCGGGGATCGGGATGTCGGGGGGCAGCACCTTGATCCGGATCGTCGCGAGCGGGTTCGGGCCCTTGTCGCGCCAGGCCGTCTCCGCGATCGCGCGGTTGCCGCGGTAGGTATAGCTGCCCGTCGTGTGCGACTCCATGTACGACGCGGAGAAGGTCAACATGTCGCCGGCCTTCAAGTTGCGCGCGAACCGATCCCAGGAGTCGCCGAGCAGCCCCGTGGGGATGATGTGCCCGGTCGCCTGCGTCCCGTCGCTCATGTTGGACCAGGTGCCGAGGCCGCCGAGCTCGGGCGTCGACCGCTCGCGTGTCACCTGCAGGGAGACGGCCCACCCGGCGGCCCGCGGATCGGCGCCCGTGACGATGCTCGCGATCTTGCCCCCGAAGAGCACGCCCACGTAGAGCTCGTGCAGCCGGTTGGACGGCACCGCGGGGACGTTCTTGGTGCCGGCGATGTCATCGACACCGCGGATGTCTTCGCGGCTCACGACCATCGTGGGCTTGGCGAGCGCCTGGGCAGGGAGCGCGAGCGCGATCCCGAGCGCGAACGTGAACATGCGGCGCACGGGCGACGCCGACGGGACGAGGGACATGTGGAGTCTCCGTTTGGATGGGGAGGGGGGGGCTACTCTTCGTCGTCACAGCTGCCGTCCACGACCTGGACGGGGTAGCAGCAGAGCGGGTACTCGCCGGACCCGTCGTCGACGTAGGTGCCTTCCCCGGTGATCTCCACGATGTCGGCCCCGCACGCCTCGAAGAGCTCCGTGGTGTTGAGGCTCTCGTAGGAACGGCAGGTGGTGGTCCCCGCGACCTCCATGCAGGCCTCGCCGTCGACGTGCTTCTCACAGCCGACGAGGAGGAACAGGGAGGAGAGTAGTCCGGCACGGACGAACGACGGCATGCAAGCTCCTTTGCGCGCGGGAGCTTAGCGCGCGCGCGGGAGGCCGGAAGCGTCCGGAGCCAGATTTGTCACGAATTGCGAGCACGGCGTTTCGGACCGTAGTAAGCCCAACGCGCCGAGGGAGCGTCGATGGGAATGTTCGTCCTGATGTTGGGTGCGTGCGCCGGGGGAGAAGAGGAGCCGCTGACCGCCGAGGAGCAGCAGGCGAAGGACATCGCCGACTACGAGGCGCTGAGCACGCAGCTGGCCGGGGCGCTGTCCGAGTTCCTGCCCGAGCGCGGCGCCGCGGCCATCTCGGCGCAGGGCGACCGCTTGTTCTGGGTCGACGACTCGGAGTGGGACTTCAAGGTCCGCTCCTGGGACTCCACGACGGACGCCACGGTCGCCTACGACTTCACCATCGGCGATGCGTACGACAACTACGTCGTGAGCGACGACCTCATCGCCACCGCGCGCGAGGCGGGGGACATGATCGAGTACGACGTCTATGACGTCGGCGCCGCCAGCCAACACCTCGGCACACTCACGATGGAGGCGCCGACGGACGGCCAGCGCTGGTGGGCCTACGCCGCGCACGGCGCGGACCTGTACGTCGCCCCGACCGAGCCCGAGCCGGCCATCCAGCGCTGGTCCCCCGCCGGGGGCCCGACGCCGACGGAGGTGTTCACCTTCGCGGACGTCGGGGTCGACATCGGCGAGTTCTGGGGCTTCGGGCTCGACGCGGACCACCTGATCTTCGCGGAGTCGGGCCGGATCTGGTCGCTCGACCGTGACACGAACCAGGCGACCTGGCTGGAGAACGAGACACAGGTCGGCGGCGAGGTCGATCTGCGTCCCGACGGCGTGTTGTACGCGACCGCGGAGTCCATCGACTTCTGGAGCTACGCCTCGAGCACCCGCCGCAACGTCACCGAGGAGATCCTGGCGAGCGACTACCAGCTCAGCCAGACCTACGCGGCCGCGCACGAACCCGCGAGCGCCGAGTTCGCACGCTATCGCGACTGGATCGTCTACCACGGGCAGAACGGCATCTTCGCGTGGAACATGAGCACGGACGAGATCGAGCCCATCCTGCTCGAGCCCCGCGACATGCCGCGCACGGTCTACCAGAACCCGCAGGTGCTCGACGACGGCACGCTCTTCGTCGAGGCGCTCGTGAGCGAGTCGGGCTCGGTGGGCTACGACGGGCCGATCTACCGGGTGGACACCGACATCTGGTAGCCCCTACTGGAAGAGCCGCAGCTGCACGGCCTCCCGCCGGAACGCCGCGACCGCGGCGCGCGCGGCGTCCGCGTAGGGCCGATCCACGTAGATGCGGCGCATCTCGACGTGGGGGTCCATGCGGCGGAGCACGGGCGACGCGGCGAACACGCTGCGCGTGCGGCCGGCCTCGAGGATCGGGATGTCGCCTTCGGGGCGGAAGGTGACGAGGCGCGCCGAGCTGTCGACGCGCGGAGGCACGCCCAGCACGTTCCCGAGGTGCGCGGCGATGGCGTCGGCCTCGGAGCGCTGGGCGGGGTCCGCGCTCACCTCGAGCTCCGCGACACAGGCGGGCACGCGCCGCTCCCAGACGGCCCGGGCGGCCGGGCGGGGGTCGACGCGGAGCAGCTCGCCGGCGCGCGCGTCGTCCCAGTCGAGGAACGCCTCGGGCTCGGTCGGCCAGTCCGGGAGCACCTCTTCGAGCAACAGATCGAGCACCCGTCGCGTGCGGTGGAAGTACACCTGCTGGAACATCGAGTAGCGCGCGAGCAGGAGGCCCTCGACCGCGTGGAGGCCGGCCCCGCGCACGGCCACGCCGCCGTCGGGCCCGGGCACGATCGACTCGACCAGCCGCGGCAGGTCGTACTCGCCGTAGCGGACGCCGCACATGCGCGCGTCGCGGAGCAGGTAGTCCATGCGGTCGGCGTCGAGCTGGCCGCTCACGAGGTCGTGGGCGAGCGGGTCGCCGGTGCCGGCGATCACGCCGGCGACCTCCTCGGGGTCGGTTCCGTGGGCGCGCAGCACGTCGGCGACATCGCCCTCGCGCACGAGGCGGAGGGTCATCTCCTCGTGCGGGACCCCGCGCTCGCCCGCGTGGGAGAAGGGCGGGTGCCCGAGGTCGTGGAGCAGCGCGGCGACCCGCACCACGCCGGCGTCCCCGGACCAGCCCGCGCGCGTGAGCGACGCGGCGAGGAGGCCCGCCACGTGGCAGGCGCCGAGGCTGTGGACGAAGCGGCTGTGCTCCGCCCCCGGGTAGACGAGGTGCGTGAGGCCGAGCTGCTTGACGCGGCGGAGCCGTTGGAAGGCGCGAGTGTCGACCAGCGCGGCCTCGACGGGCCGGAGATCGACGAAGCCGTGGATGGGATCGCGGACGCGGTGCACGGGGCCACCTATCCCCGCGTGGCGTCCGAATCGCGCCTCGGTCGGGACGGAAGGTGCGCCTTCGCAGATGAGTTAGCATGCGGGCGCGAGGAGAGCGGATGCGGTTCGGCGTACGAGTGCTGGCTTCGGTCGCCGCGGGGCTCCTGTGCAGCGCCGGATGGGCGGACGCCCAGGAGCCCGAGGAGAAGCGGATCGCGCTGGTCATCGGGATCTCGAGCTACGCGCGGCTTCCCGCCGAGCTCCAGCTCGACAACGCGCGCACCGACGCGGCCCGCGTGGCCGCCGCGCTCGAGCAGTCCGCGGGGTTCGACCAGGTGCGCCTCCTCACCGACGCGAGCGCCACGCTCGAGAACGTGCAGTCTGTGCTGCGCGAGCAGGTGTCGAAGGAGGTCGCCTGGCGCGACCTGTTCGTCGTCTACTTCGTGGGCCACGGCGTGGGCGGGGACTACGGCGAGCCGCGCCTCCTCTTCTACGACACCGACCCCGACGCGCTCGAGAGCACCTCGCTCACCGTGGCGGCGCTCTCGGAGCAGCTCCAGAAGTTCGTCCCGGCCAGCCGCTACATGGTGGTCACCGACGCCGCGAACGAGGGCCAGCTCAACGGCCTCGCGCTGCTCGGGCCGACGGGCAACGACTGGCCGGTGCTCGGCCAGCGCAGCTTCGTGATGTCGAGCGCCGCGCCCCGGCAGGTGGTGCGCCCGGGCGTGTTCGCCAAGTCCTTCATCGAGGGCATGAGCGGCGCGGCGGACAGCAACGGCGACGGCACGATCACCGGCTCCGAGCTCAACGGCTACCTCGTCGTGGCCGTGCCCAACGCCACCGGTGGAGCGCAGCTCCCCACGGTCCAGGGCAAGTACGACCCGAACCTGGAGCTCGCGCGGAAGCGCAAGGCGCCCGTCGAGGCGGCGGCCGCGGCGCCGGCGGTGCCGGCCCCCGCGCCCGTGTCGAACATCCGCGTCGACAAGGCCAAGTTCGTGGTCCAGGGCGGCTCGGCGGGCAAGGTGCAGTGCGTGCAGTCCGCGCCGGTCGCGTGCGACCCCACCTGCTACGTCTGGGACGTGCCGGCGGGCGCGTGCAAGGTCACGATGACCGTCGAGGGCAAGGAGGTCGTCGGCGACGTCGAGGTCCTCTACCGCGGCGCCTACACCTGCGGCGTGTTCGGCGACGCGGTGAAGTGCTCGAGCCCGCCTCCTCCCTAGCTCTTTCTCGGCAGGCCGTGCCGCGCTGGTGCCGGCCCCGGTCTTCAAAACCGGTCGGGGCGCCTCGAGAGGGGCCGCCCGGTGGGTTCGATTCCCATGGCCTGCCGCCACTTCTCCCCGAATCCACCGATCGACCATCGGTGACGATCTCCGTCGGCTCCAGCAAGTGGCCGGCGTCGGCGGTGACTACCGCACTGACATGTCGCACGGGCCCCGCCTACGCTACTGGCCCGCGCTGGTGGCGCTGATCGCGGGCTTCCTGTTCTCGATCGTCGCCTTCTGGGCGATGTTGGGTTGGGAGCGCGCGACCGACCTCCGGCGGGTCGAGGGCCGCTTCGAGGAGCGGGCCGAGCACGTCATCCTCCAGGTCCAGCAGGAGGTGTCCGGGCACCTCGCGGCCGCCGAGGCGGTGGAGGCCCTGTACGAGGCGTCGGTCGACGTGACCCGCGCCGAGTTCCAGACGTTCACCCGCGGCGTGTTCCGGCAGAACCCGCACATCCGGCGGATCGCCTGGGCCCCGCGGGTGGACCCGGCGGATCGGGAGGCGTTCGAGCGCCGGGTGGAGCAGGAGGTCCCCGGCTTCGCCGTGCATCCGGGCGACCGCGCGCTCGGAGAGCTGCTCTTCCCCATCGAGTTCACGTCGCCCGCGGGCGACGGGGAGCTCGGGCTCGACATCGCCAGCGTCTCCGCCCTGCGGGAGGCGGCGACCCACGCCGCGGCCACCGGACGCGGGGCGACGGTCGGGCCGCTCCCCCTCGGCCCCCTCGGGGGCGGGGACGGCGTAGGGGTGGCCGTGCTGCTCCCGTTCTACCGGTCGGCGGCCCCCGGCGTCGCCCCGGTCCTGGAGGGCTTCGTGCTGGAGCTCCTCGACGTGGAGTCGCTCGTCGGCGGGGCGGTGCAGGACCTCGACGTGTGGCTGTCGGATGCCGCCGGCCGCCCGGCGATGGCGTGGCGTGAGGGCGAGCCGGCGCGGCCCGGGGTCCCGCCCGCCGAGGGGCTGGTCCGACGCGCGGGCCTCCTGGTGGGGGACCAGGTCTGGACCCTCGCCGTGTCGACCCCGCACGTCGTGGCGGCGCCGGGGGCGTCTGCGTGGGGCGTGCTGGCGCTCGGGCTCGCCGCGTCCGTGGTCGGCGCGGCGTACCTCGGCCGCCTCCGGAGCTTCGCCGCGGAGCTCGCATCCGCCAACGTCGCGTTGGGCGCCGAGATGACACGGCGCGAGGAGGCCGAGCGGACACGCGAGCGCCTCTCGGGTGTCCTGGAGGCGACGAGCGACCTGGTCGCGATGGCCGAGCCGGGCGACCACCTGCTCTACCTCAACCGCGCCGGGCGCACGTTGCTCGGGATCGGCGAGCGGGAGGAGGTCGGCCGCACGCTCTTGACCGACCTCTTCGGCCCGCGGACGCGGCCCGGCGTCGCGGCGTTCCTCCGCTCGTCGGAGAGCCTGTGGAAGGGCGAGGTGGAGCTTCGCCGCAGGGACGGAGAGGAGATCCCGGCGCTCGGGATCCTCCAGGTCCACCGAGGGAGGGGCGACGTGGTGGAGTACCGCTCCGCCATCGCGCACGACATCCGCGATCGGAAGCAGGCCGAACGCGAGCTCGAGCGACACGCCTACTACGACGAGCTCACCGGGCTCCCGAACCGGCGCCTCCTGGAGCGCCGCCTCGGCGAGGCGATCGAGAAGACCGGGCCCCGGCAGCGAACGGCCGTCCTCCTCGTGAACCCCGACCGCTTCCGGTTCGTCAGCCTCACGCTCGGCCCCGCCTACCGCGACCTGGCCCTGCACGCGCTGGCGCGTCGCCTGGAGGCGATCACGCGCCCCGGGGAGACGGTCGCGCACTACGTCGGGGAGACCTTCGCATTGATCCTCCCGTCGGTCGAGGCCGCGGGGGTACACCGCGTCCGCGACGCCCTGTTCGAGGCCGTCGCCCAGCCGCTCGACGTGGAGGGCGCGGAGATCCGGCTCGGCATCAGCATCGGCGGCTGCTACTACCCCGAGGACGGCGCCGACGTCCCCTCGCTCCTGCGCCACGCCGACGCGGCCCTGCACGAGGCCACCGAGCTGGGCGGCGGGGTGTGCCGCTTCTTCACCGCCGAGCTCCACCGGCGCCTCGAGGACCGGGTGACGATGGAGGCGGAGCTCCGGCAGGCGATCGAGCGGGACGAGCTCACCCTCTACTACCAGCCCCAGCTCGATCTCGAGACCGGGCGCGTCGCCGGGGTGGAAGCGCTCCTGCGGTGGCGCCATCCCCGCCTGGGGCTCCTGGGTCCCAAGGACCTGGTCAAGGTCGCCGAGGCGAGCCGCCTCATCCTCCCGATCGGCGAGTGGGCCATGGCCAGCGCGTGCAGGCAGGCCCACGCCTGGCGGGAGGCCGGGATGCCGGCGCTCGCCCTCGGCGTGAACGTCTCCTCCCACCAACTGGGCCAGGCCGACCTGGAGGCGCGCATCCGCCGCGGGATCCGGGAAGGCGGCCTCGCGGCCGGGGAGCTCGAGATCGAGCTGACGGAGTCCGCGTTGATGGCCGACCCGGTCGAGGTGCGCGAGCTCCTCGGCCGGCTGCGCGACAGCGGCTGCCGCATCGCCATCGACGACTTCGGGACCGGCTACTCCTGCCTGGACTACCTCAGGCAGCTGCCGGTGGACCGGCTGAAGATCGACCAGTCGTTCGTCCGCGACGTGACCACCGACCCGCGATCGGCGGGCATCGTGCGCACCATCCTCGCCCTCGCGCGCCACATCGGCCTCGACACGATCGCCGAGGGGGTGTCCGACGCCGCGCAGGCGCGGTTCCTCCGCGACGAGGGCTGTCACCAGATCCAAGGGTACCTGGTCAGCCGCCCGGTGCCGGCCGACGAGATCCCGGGCCTGGAGCGCGCGCTCCGCGCGCAACCGCTCCTCACCCCCGCCTGACCGCGCGGCGCCGACCGGGTCGGTGCCGCGCGAGAGCGTGAGCGAGCGCCCCCGTAGGAGGCGCCCGCTCCGCGGGTGGCCTACTCGACCTCCTCCTTCTGTCGGCTCGACGGTGCACCCGTGCGCTGCTGCTGCGCCGCCGCGGCACGCGCCCGCCCGCTCGCCTGTCCACCCTTGCGGCCGGCCTCGCGGGCCTCCTCGGGCGTGAACTCGTGGGCCGTGCCCTTGGCATGCGCCGCCTTGCCGCCCTTTCGGCCGGCCTCGCGTGCCTCCTCGGGCGTGAACTCGTGCGCCGTGCCCTTCTCGTGGGAGGCCTTGCCCCCCTTGCTGGCGATCTCCTTCTGCTTCGCCGGATCCATGCCCGCGAAGCCCCGACCGCCGCGGCTCCCCCCTTCCTTCTCTTGTGGCATGACACGTTCTCCTCTGTGTCGTGTTTGCCCGATCCCCCCGGATCGGGAACCCTACCGGGGACGAACGTAGCGACACGGCTGAGGCGGTCTACGCCGATGCCAGCTCACACAGGGGAACGTGACAGAGCGCGACGCATCGCTCTGAGCTCCTCCCAGAGGGCCTCGGGCACGCGCGACCCGTAGCCGCGCAGGTAGTCGGCCTGCTCGTCGAACGCGTCGCGCCACGCCTCGGCGTCGACCGTCAGGAGGTGTCGCAGGGTGTCAGGCGCGATGCGGGAATCCGAGAGGTCGATCGCCCCGTCCGTGGGGACGCGGCCGATCGCGGTCTCGCGGGCCGCCCCTCCGCCCCGGCAGCGGTCGGCGATCCACGCGAGCACGCGCAGGTTGTCCCCGAAGCCCGGCCACAGGAACGTGCCATCGCCGCCGGTGCGGAACCAATTCACGGAGTAGATGCGCGGCGCGTGCGAGAGGCGCGCGCCGACCCGCAGCCAGTGGGCCCAGTAGTCGCCGAGGTGGTACCCGCAGAAGGGGAGCATCGCCATGGGGTCGTGGCGCAGCACGCCGACCTTCCCGGTGGCCGCCGCGGTCGTCTCCGAGGCGAGCATCGCGCCCATGAGCGTCCCGTGGGCCCAGTCGCGCGCCTCGTACACGAGCGGCACGGTGTCGGCGCGGCGCGCGCCGAAGAGGATCGCGTCGATCGGCACGCCGCGCGGGCTCTCCCAGGCCGGCGAGATCGACGGGCACTGGCTCGCGGGGGCGGTGAAGCGGCTGTTGGGGTGCGCGGCGGGGGCGCCGCTCCCCGGCGTCCACGGCCGGCCCTGCCAGTCGAGCGTCCCCTCCATGGGCGGATCGTCGTGCCCTTCCCACCAGGGCATCCCGTCCGGGCGGAGCGCCACGTTGGTGTAGAGCGTGTTCCGCTGCATCGTCGCGAGCGCGTTCGGGTTGGTTCGGCTGCTGGTCCCGGGCACCACGCCGAAGAAGCCGTGCTCGGGGTTGATCGCCCAGAGGCGGCCGTCGGGGCCCGGGCGGAGCCAGGCGATGTCGTCGCCGATGGTCCAGACGCGCCAGCCGGCCCGCGACATCTCGGGGGGCGGCACCAACATCGCCAGGTTGGTCTTGCCACACGCGCTCGGGAACGCGCCGGCCACCCAGGTGGTGTGTCCGCTCGGGTCCTGGATCCCCACGATGAGCATGTGCTCGGCGAGCCAGCCCTCGTGCCGCCCGATCCAGCTCCCGAGGCGGAGCGCGAGGCACTTCTTGCCCAGCAACGCGTTCCCGCCGTAGCCGGAGTTCACGCTCCAGATCTCGTTGGACTCGGGGAAGTGGCAGATGTAGCGGCGGTCCGGATCCAGGGTGCCGACGGAGTGGAGGCAGCGCGTGAACGCGCCGTCCGGCCCGAGCGCCTCGAGCGCGATCGCCCCCATGCGCGTCATGATCCGCATGGAGAGCGCGACGTACGCGCTGTCCGTGAGCTCGATCCCCACCTTGGCCAGCGGCGAGCCGGGCATCCCCATGAGGAAGGGGACGACGTACATCGTCCGGCCGCGCATGATGCCCGCGCACAGCTCCGTCAGCGTGGCCCGCGCCTCGTCGGGGGCGATCCAGTTGTTGTTCGGGCCCGCGTCTTCGCGGTCCCGGGTGCACACGAAGGTGGACTTCTCGGTGCGCGCCACGTCGGAGGGGTCGCTCCGGTGCAGGTAGCAGCCGGGCAGCCGCTCCTGGTCCAGCGGGAGGAGCGCCCCCGACCGGACCGCGCGGCGCGTGAGCCGCTCCCGCTCCCCCTCCGAGCCGTCGCACCAGACCACCTCGTCCGGCTGGCACAGCTCCACCATCCGCGAGACCCACTCCCTGACGCTCTGCGCGACCTCCATGACCGCTCCTTCGATAGGCGGCGCAAGCTAGGACCCGTCCGGGGGGTGGTCAACGAAAATCGTCGTTCGACTTACGAAACTTTCGTCATGAGCCGGAGGCGCCCTCCGCCTGCGGGGCGCCCCGCACGTCGACCGTGAACGTCATCTCGTCCCGGTTCCGCAGCGCCCCGAGGAGCGCGGAGTACGGCTCGAAGCCGAAGTCGGTGGCGCGCGCGGTGAACGTGCCGGCGGCCGAGAAGCCCTCCCGGTCGGCGGCGACCTCGAACACGGCGGACACGGGCCGCGTGGTCCCGTGGATCGTGAGGTCGCCGGTCACGCGCACGCCCGCGTCGGCGGCCTCGCAGCGCCGGGCGACGAAGGTGATCGTGGGGAAGCGCGCCGCGTCGAGCTGCCGCTCCCCGCGCATGTCCTCGCCGATCTGCGCGCGCTGGCGGTCGCCGAGTTTCCGGTCGTACCCGACGCGCCGTCGGAGCGCGTCCTCGTCGGGGCGCAGGCCGGACACCGGGACGACGATCCGGACGGCGCAGGCGGACGGGTCGGCGGGGTCCCAGGTGACCTCTCCGGACCAGCCCGTGGCGGCGACCACGTGGTCGTGGGACACGCTGGACCCGATCGTGCGGGGATCCTTCAGCACCTGGACGTAGAGCGCGCTCCGGTCGGGGTCGAGCGTGTAGGCGAGCGGGCCCGCCTCGGCGCTCGCCGTGTCCCCGCCCGCCGGACCCGCGCTCGCCGGCGCGACGACCGCCGGGAGCAACCACGACCACGACCACGCGACGATCCGTCCCATGGAGGGATCGTAGGCGCGCGGATCAATCCCGCTCGGGATCCTCTCGGAGGCTGTACTCCTTCATCTTGAGCTGCAGGCTCTTGCGGCTGATCTCGAGCCGGCGCGCGGCGCGGGTCACGTTCCCGCCCTCCTGCTCCAGCGAGCGGAGGATCAGCGCCCGCTCGAGCTTGGCGGTGTGCACCCGCACGTACTCCTTGAGCCCGAGCCCGTCGGGATCGCCGTCGGCGTCCGCCACGGTGGCGCTCGGCCCGGCGCCGAGGCCCGGGAGCGCGTCCACGCCGAGCTCGGCGCCGTCGGACAGGAGCACGCCGCGCTCCACCACGTTCTCGAGCTCGCGGATGTTCCCCGGCCAGCTCCAGGCCATGAGCGCGGCCATCGCGTCGGGGTCCACGCCGGTCACCCGCTTCCCGAGCCGCTCGTTGAAGCGCGCCAGGAAGTGCTCGACGAGCAGCGGGATGTCCTCGCGGCGCTCGCGGAGCGGCGGGAGGCGGATCTGGATGACGTTGAGCCGGTAGTAGAGATCCTCGCGGAAGCGCCCGGCGGCCACGGCGGCGGCGAGGTCCACGTTCGTGGCGGCGACCACGCGCACGTCCACGGACACCGGCCGGATGCCGCCCACGCGCTCGATCTTCCGCTCCTGGAGCGCGCGGAGCAGCTTCACCTGCATGTCGCGCGGCAGCTCCCCGATCTCGTCGAGCAGCAGCGTGCCGCCGTCCGCGAGCTCGAAACGGCCGGGCTTCGACGTCACGGCGCCGGTGAACGCGCCCTTCTCGTAGCCGAAGAGCTCGCTCTCGAAGAGGTTCTCCGGGATGGCCCCGCAGTTCACGCTCACGAACGGCGCCGCGCGCCGGCCCGAGTGCGCGTGGAGCGCGCGGGCGACGAGCTCCTTGCCGGTGCCGCTCTCGCCCACGAGCAGGACGGTGGTGGGCGAGTCGGCGACCTTCTCGACGAGCCCGTAGACGCGCTGCATCGACGGCGTCACGCCGATCAGGTCGAAGCGGCCCTTGCCGTCGCGGGCGGGGTCCTCCTGCACCGAGCGCCGGCTCGCCCGCTCGACGCGGAGCGCCTTGTCGACGGCCGCGCGGAGCTCCGTGTGGTCGAAGGGCTTCGTGATGTAGTCGTGCGCGCCGAGCTTCAGCGCCTCCACCGCGGAGTCCACGGTCCCGTGCGCGGTGATCACGATGAGCGGCAGCCCCGGCTGGTTCTGCCGGACGTGCGCGAGGAGCTCGAGCCCGCCGATGCCGGGCATCTTGAGGTCCGAGATCACGAGGTCGAAGGGCTCGCCGGCGAGGCGGTCGATGGCCTGGGCGCCGTCCCCCGCGACCTCGACCACGTGCCCGTCCCTCGCGAGATGTGCCTGGAGGACCTTCCGGATCGACGGCTCGTCGTCGACGACGAGGACGCGGGAGCGCATGGGGCGGGAACGTAGCACACGCGCCCGCGCCCCGCGTCGGCCGATCCTCGTCGGGACGGATGCGGGCAGGCTGAAGACGGGGATAGGCTTGCGCGTCCCAACGCTCGCCCCCCTGGAGGCCCCGTTGTCCACCCCGCGCGCGCTCTGGCTCCGAATCGCCCTCCTCGCCGCCCTCGTCGTCGGCACGGCCGACGCGGCCGGGAAGCAGGCCCCCAACTTCACCCTGCGGGACCTGGCGAACGCCTCCCACAGCCTCGCGGACTACAAGGGCAAGGTCGTCCTGCTGAACTTCTGGGCCACGTGGTGCGGCCCCTGCCAGGTCGAGATGCCGCACCTCGAGGCGATGGCGAAGGAGCTCGGGCCGAAGGGGCTCGTGGTCCTCGGCATCTCCGCGGACGCCGCGCGTGACGCCTCGAAGGTCAAGCCGCTCGTGGTCAGCAAGGGCCTGACCTACACGGTGCTGCTCGATCCGCAGACCACGGTGGTCGCGCAGTTCAACCCCACCAAGACGCTCCCGTACAACGTCCTGGTGGACCGCGACGGCAACATCGACCAGGTCTTCAGCGGCTACAACCCCGGCGACGAGGTGAAGCTGAAGGCCGCGATCGAGAAGCTCCTCGCCACGCCCACGCCGTGATCGTCGCCCTCGCCCTCGCGGGGCTGGCCCACTCCGGGCTCGCCCGCGCCGCGGAGCCGACCGCGCCCGCCGCCGAAGCGCCCCCCGCCGACGCGCCGGCACCGGCCGACCCCGCCGCCGCAACCGCCGGCGCCGCCAGCGGCCCGGCCACGTCCACGCAGCTCGGCATCCTCGAGGGCGTGCACGGCTCCGAGGACCTCCGCGTCCGCTACTGGCACGTCCCCGAGAAGCTCGAGAACTTCGAGGACCGCGACATCCTCGACTACCTCGAGGTGGTGAACCGCCTCGACCTCGCGGGCGGGAACGAGCGCGTGAGCGTCGGCGCGCGCATCGACGCCGTGGGGCTCTTCGCCAACCAGTACATCCTCGACGGCGAGCTCCACGACGAGCGCGAGCTCCTCGGCACCGGGCTCCAGTCGCCCTTCGACAGCGCCTACCTCGACCTCGAGAAGGCCTGGGCGGAGTGGCGCACCCCCGCCGTGAGCTTCACGCTCGGGGACGCCTACGTCTCCTTCGGGCGCGGCATGGCGCTCAACCTCGTGAAGAACACGGACATCGACGTCGACACGTCCGTCCGCGGTCTCCGCGGGGTGGCCCACGTCGGGAACTGGGACGTGACGGTCGCGAGCGGCCTCACCAACCCCCAGCAGGTGGCGCTCGAGAACCCGAACATCGGGATCCAGCCGGACCTCTCGCACGCGGTGACCGGCCTGCGCATCGACCGCTACGGCCTCGGCCCCGTGAACGTGGGCGCGCACGGGCTCTTCCTGCAGTACGGCCGCGCCTTCGTGGAGGGCCAGGACGGCTGGGGCGTCTACGGGCGGCCCGTGGACGCCTGGGTCGGCGGGGCGAGCGCGGAGGCCCTCGGCGTGGCGGGGCTCGACCTCTTCGCGGAGGCCGACGTCTACGGCTACATGGCGGACGAGATCCCGGTCGACTTCGGCCACGCGCTCTACGCCAGCGCCGCCGCCTACCCCGGCCGCGCATCCGTCCTCGTGGAGCTCCGCCGCAGCAAGGACGCGGAGTGGATCAACACCTTCTCCGACGGCTACGAGATCGCCAGCGGGCCCACCCTCGAGTACGAGCGCGTCGTCACCGAGGACAGCTCGGCGGCGGTGAACTCGAACGACATCACGGGCGGTCGCGCCCGCGTCGACCTGCGCTACGGCAACGTCGCCAAGGGCGTCACGCTCGTGCCCTACGCGAGCGTCGCGGTCTTCCGCGACGAGGATCTCGACGGGCTGCACTTCAACCGCGCGGCCGAGACCATCGTCCACCCCATCCTGGGCGTGCAGTACATCCGGCACGAGCTCCACGTGCTCGCCAACGTCGGCCAGCGCGTGGACGTGCGCGATCGCATGGAGGACGGCACCGAGCTCGGCGCCGACATGCTCCTGCACGCGGACGTCGACCTCGCCGTGCCGCTCGCCGGCTCCGTGTCGCTCGAGCTCGCGCCGGCCCTCATGCACTACCGCTGGGGCGTCAATCCGCAGCAGCAGACCGACTACACCGACTTCTCGAACGCGCTCGCGATCAAGGTCGGCGCGCCCTGGGCCTTCATCCTCTACACCGACTACTCGGACAACCCGCTGATCAGCAGCACGGGCAACCTGCAGGGCCTCTTCGGGGACGCCGGCGAGTCGCTCTACGGCGCGGTCGAGGTCCAGTGGATGCCCACCTCGTCGACCACGCTGAAGGCCTTCTACGGCGCCTACCGCGCGGGCATCCGCTGCGCGGGCGGCCAGTGCCGGTCGCTGCCGGGCTTCGAGGGCGCGAAGCTCTCGTTGACGACGACGTTCTGACGGGCCTTCTTCTCCTTGGGGCGGGGGGCGGGCCCCCCGCAACGCCCCCCCTCGCTCCTAGCGGAAGGTCGAGACCGGGAGCTTGTCCGCCTCCGGGGCGTCCACCCCCGCGACCGGGAGCCGCGCGCCCACGCCCAGGACGCGCTTGAGCGCCGCGAGGCCGCCCGCCCGGTCGACCGCGGCGGCGCGGTAGGCGACCGCCTCCGCGAGCCCGGGCTCCCGGTCCAGCCAGGCCCGCCGGACGAGCTCCGGCCAGGCGTTCGCGAGGCGCGAGACGCCCCCCGCGAGGGGCGCGAGGGCGGCGACCGCGTCGAGCTCCGCGCCCGGCAGCCCGTCGTCGATGACGGCCCAGCCCACGCCGGGCCAGGCCTCCGCGGAGCGGCGGATGCGGTGCGCGTCCCCCGAGGCGTCGAGCCAGCCCGCCACCTTCGTCTCCGCGCGGAGCCGCGCGGCGAGCCGGGGCGTGAGCGGGTTCCCGAAGCGCGGGTGATGCCACGCGAGGACCGGGAGCGAGACGTGCTCGCTCACCGAGCGGAACCAGTCGACGGCGGCGTCCTCGGAGACGGGGAGGAGCAGCGGGGTGGGGAGCAGCACGGCGGTGGCGCCGCGCTCGGCGGCCGCCCGCCCGAGCTTCAGTACGTAGGCGGGGGAGGGGTCCCAGATGGGGAAGATCACGGTGCGGCCGCGCGCGGCGTCGACGACCACCTCGAGCAGGCGCTCCTTCTCCTTGCGGTCCACGTGGAGAATTTCGCCGGCCCCGACGACGATCCCGTCCACGCCGTTGGCGCAGAGCCAGAGCGCGTGGGCGCGGGCCGCGCCGACGTCCACGTGCCCGTCGGCGGCGAAGGGGACGATCGTGTCGGCGAGCAGAGGCACGGATGAATCCACCGGGAACGGGTGTCGGAGGTCGGGCGCCCGAGGTCGTGATTGACAGGGGGGCCCGGCCCCAACCATCATCCCCCGTCCGACTATCCGCCCCCTGGAGTCCCGTCGCATGCTCCTCGCCTCCCTCCTCGCCCCGCTCCTCGTCGACGCTGCCCACGCCGGCATCGTCAAGCCCGCGTCGTGGACCGCGTCCTCCTCCGCTCCCGGCTCCGACGGCGTCAGCTACGACGTGGCGAACGTGGCCGACGCCCGGCAGTCCAGCCCCTGGGTCGAAGGGGACGACGGCAGCGGCCTCGGCTCCTGGGTGCAGGCCGACTTCGGCGGCGAGAAGACGATCTCCGGCTTCACGGTGTGGTCCGGCGTCTGGTACACGCTCGAGTACTGGAACCGCTACAACCGGCCGAAGCTGCTCCACGTCGAGTTCTCCGACGGCTCGAGCGAGGAGTTCACGCTCACCGACGAGTTCAAGCCGCAGACGATCACCTTCAAGAGCCCCAAGAAGACGAGCTCGGTGAAGCTCAAGGTGAAGGCCATCTTCAACGGCAACACCTTCAACGACACCGGCCTCTCCGAGGTGCAGTTCTTCGACGGCACCCCGCCGGCGCACCTCGCCGTGAAGGGCTACAAGGCGTCCACGACCTTCCCCGCCGACGGCGACGGCAACTACGAGCTCGTCAACACGAGCGACGGCATCCTCGACTCGATGTGGTGCGAGGGCAACACGAAGGGCGACGGCACGAACGAGTGGATCGAGCTCGACCTCGGCGGCAGCCAGAGCGTGAGCAAGCTGCTCCTGCGGAACGGCAACGCCTACTCGTTCAGCTACTTCATGAAGAGCAACCGGGCGCTCGGCGCGACGCTCACGTTCTCCGACGGCGCCACCGAGACCGTCGCGATCAAGGACACGATCAGCGAGCAGACGATCAGCTTCCCGGCGCACACGACGAGCAAGGTGCGCGTCACGTTCACCGGCGTGAAAGCGGGATCCGAATTCAACGATCTGTGCATCTCCGAGGCATACCTCCTCCCGTAGGTTGCGCGGGGAGGGGCTCCGTCGGTACGCTTGAAGCAGAGGTGCGCTTGCGGTCCTTCCTCCCGATCGTCGTCCTACTCGCGGCGTGCAGCGACAACGAGTTCAAGCGGGCTTCGCGGACCGACGAGTTCTGGCAGGCCCCCTCGAACATGGTCGACATCCTCTGGGTCATCGACAACTCCGTGTCGATGGAGAACGAGCAGGCGGCCGTGGCGCTCGGCGCCGAGGACTTCATCACGCACCTCGAGACGACCGAGATGGACTTCCACCTCGGCGTCATCTCGAGCGACGTGGACCGCAGCAACGTGAACGCGGGCGTGCTCACGGGCAGCCCGGCGGTGCTCGACAAGAACACGGCGGGCTACGCCGACGCCTTCCGCGCCCGCGTCATCACGGGCACCGACGGCTCCGACCAGGAGAAGGGGCTCCAGGCCGCGGTCATGGCCGTGTCGGCGCCGCTCTCCGTGTCGGTGAACGCGGGCTTCCTCCGCGAAGGCGCGATGCTCTCGGTCATCATCCTCTCCGACGAGAACGACTGCTCCGACAACGGCGCGCTCGGGGCGAACTCGACCGGCGAGGACTGCTACACGCGCGCGGAGGAGCTCACCCCCGTGAGCGACCTCGTGCGGCAGCTGGCCGACGTGAAGGGAGACGACCAGGTGGTGCTCTCCGGCATCGTCGGGCCCGACATCACGGACGGCTGCGAGAACGCCGTGCCCGGGCGCCGCTACTACACCGCCATCGAGCTGCTCGGCGGCGTGCAGGCCGACATCTGCCAGACCGACTACTCGCAGATCATGGACGCGCTGGGGCAGGTGGCGTCGGGCATCCTCACCGTGTTCCAGCTTTCGAAGGCCGCGATCGAGGACTCCATCGAGGTGAAGGTGGCCCCGTCCGAGGGCGAGGAGCTGCGCGTCGTCCCGAAGTACGACGAGGCGGCCGGCACCGACGGCTGGTCCTACATCGCCGACTACGCGCAGATCGAGTTCCACGGCGCCGAGGTCCCGCCGCGCGGCGCCTACATCGAGGTCAGCTACGAGATCGCGGGGAACGTCCAGGACGAGGCGCCCGCGGACAGCGGCACGACCGCCGCGCCGTAAGCGGGGGTTGTCGGACGGGGTCGGGCTCGCGTGCTCGCGACGCCAGACCTCGCTACGATGGGAGGGATGGCGGACTCTCCCCCCGCGGACCGGCCGGAGACGCGCGTCGTACAGGACCGGTTCGAGGAGTGCATCTACCGGCCGGGCCAGGTGGCCCGCTGCCCGGCGCGCGTGCCGGCCGCGCCGCTTTCGCCCGAGCAGCTCGACCTGCTCCTGGAGGAGGGGGACCAGCGCGTCGGCGGGACCGTGTTCCGCACCGAGTGCCCCTTCTGCACCGCCTGCGAGCCCGTGCGCATCGACATCGCGGGTTTTGCCCCGTCGAAGTCGCAGCGGCGGATCCTGCGTCGCAACGCGGACCTCGTGACCGAGCACGGCCCGCCCACGCTCTCGCGCCGCCGCGTGGCCCTCTGGAACCGCCACCGGCGCGAGCGCGGGCTCATGACCGAGCACTCCCGGCGGGACCCCGTCGGCTACCAGGAGTGGCTCGTCGACACCTGCGCGCCGACCACCGAGGTGCGCTACCTGCTCGGGGACCGGCTCCTCGCCGTGAGCCTGCTCGACCTCGGCCGGACCTCCGCCAACAGCGCCTACCACTACTTCGACCCGGGCCAGTCGGAGCGCTCGCTCGGCGTGTTCTCCGTCCTCACCGAGATCGAGCACTGCCGCGCGCTCGGCATGCGCTGGTACTACCTCGGGCTCTGGGTCCAGGACTGCGACGCCCTCCGCTACAAGTCGAGCTACCACCCGCACGAGCGGCTGATCCGCGGGCGGTGGGTCGCCCAGCCCCGGCCGGAGGATTGACGGCCTCCGCTCGTTGTGGCACGAACCTTGCGACGCTGGCTGCTCCGGAGGTCCCATGCTTCGCGTGTTCCTGCTCCTCGCGGCCTGCTCGGGCGACAAGCCCGAGACGGGCGAGCCCGCGGAGACGTGGACGCTCCTCGCCGACGGGCACGACTCCGCCTTCCTGAGCGTGTGGGGGAGCGGCGTCGACGACGTGTGGACCGTCGGGGCGGACGCGGGGAGCGGCCCGGCGGTCGCCCACTACGACGGCGCGGCCTGGAGCATGGTGGACACCGGCTCCACGGGCGACCTCTGGTGGGTGGCGAGCACGAGCGTGGACACCCTCTGGTTCGGGGGGGAGGCCGGCCGCGTGCTGAAGTACACCCGATCGACGGGGACCGTCACCGAGTCGGTGCTCGACCCGGCGATCACCGTGTTCGGCGTCTGGGGCGCCGCGGACGACGACGTCTGGGCGGTCGGCGGCGACATCAGCGTCGGCTCCGACGGGGCGCAGGTCTGGCGCTTCGACGGCACGGCGTGGGCGCGGGTCGAGATCACGTCGGAGGCGGCCGCCGCCATCGCGATCTACAAGGTGTGGGGCCGCTCCTCGACGGACGTGTACGCCGTGGGCACCGGCGGCGTCGGCCTCCACTGGGACGGGGCCGCCTGGTCGAACGTCTCCACCGGCACCGACCGCAACCTCTTCACCGTGCACGGCACGGCGACCGAGGAGATCGCCGTCGGCGGGCAGTTCAGCGGCACCATCGTCGCGGGATCGGGAGCCTGGACGGACCAGACCCCGACATTGGCGCCGCAGATCAACGGGGTCTACGCCGGCGGGCCCGCGCCCGTGGCCGTCGGGGCGACCGGCGCCGTCTACGTCCGGGAGGGGGGCGTGTGGGTCGCGGACCCCCGCGGCGCCGTGACGGCACGTGACTTGCACGCTGTATGGGTCGACCCGGACGGCGGGATCTGGACCGTCGGGGGCAAGTTGTCATCTTTTCCCCTGGATGATGGTATCGTCGCGTACGGCGGGGACCGGGACGTCCCCCCTCTCTAGAGGTGCCGAATGTTCTTGATCCTCCTGGCAGCGTGTACGGGTGAAGCTCCCGACGACACCGCCGCCGCCGCGTGCGCCGACGACGTCGGCAACATCTGTACGTTCGCCGGCACGGGCGACGCCGCCTGGGACGGCGACGGCCACGATCGCCTCGACTCGGCGTTCTACTGGCCGATGAAGATGGAGCTCTCGCCCTACGGCAAGCCCGTGGTGCTCGACTGGAACAACCACCGCGTCCGCATGCTGCAGGACGACGGCACGTTCACCACGATCATCGGCACGATCTTTCCGGGTGACGGCCCGGACGACCAGGGCGACCTGACGCCCCCCGGCGCCGACGGCGACACGGTCAACCTGAACCACCCCACCGACGCCATCTACGAGCCCGACGGCACGCTGATGCTCATCGCGTGGCACAACCACAAGCTGCGCACCTGGGACCCCGCCACCGGCAAGGTCATGGTGCACTGCGGCTCCGGCGCGGGCTTCGTCGGCGACAACTACGAGCCGGCCGACACCGCCAAGCTCGCGATGCCCAACTCGGGCGTCTACGACGCGGAGGGCAACCTCTACATCGTCGACCAGAAGAACCAGCGCATCCGCGTGCTCACGCCCGACTACACGATCGCGACGATCGCGGGCGACGGCACGAAGGGCTTCGCGGGCGACGGCGGCGTCGCGACCGCCGCGAACTTCTCCTTCCCCACCGGCGCGCAGCCCGAGCCCGGCGGCGCCATCGCGCTCGGCCCCGACGGGAACCTGTACGTCGCGGACACCGAGAACCACCGCATCCGTCGCATCGACCTCGCGTCCGGCACCGTCGACACCATCGCGGGCACCGGCACCGCCGGGTACTCCGGCGACGGCGGCCCCGCGCTCGGCGCGACGCTCAACAACCCCCGCGACCTCGAGTTCGACGCCGACGGGCTCCTCTGGGTCGCGGACACCGACAACCACGTGATCCGCACGATCGACCTCGCGAGCGGCACCGTCGAGACCGCGGTCGGCACCGGGACCCAGGGCTTCGCCGGCGACGGCGGGCCGGCCGTGGACGCCGAGCTCTACCGCCCCTTCGGCGTCGACCTCGACGAGGACGGCAACGTCTACGTCGCCGACACCTACAACCACCGCATCCGCGTCGTGTACCGGTAGGAGACCCCCATGCTGCTCCCCCTGCTCCTGCTCGCCTGCTCCGGCACCGGCGACGACACCGCGGCCGCGTGCGGCGGCTCCGGCACCATCTGCACCTGGGCCGGCACCGGCATGGCCGGCCTCGGCGGCGAGGGCGACCCCGCGACCGAGACCAACCTCTACCTCCCCATCGACATGAGCTTCGGCCCCGACGGCCTCGGCTACGTGCTCGACTGGAACAACCACCGCATCCGGCGCGTGGCGGAGGACGGCACGATGACGACGCTCGCCGGCACGGGCGAGCTGGGCGACGGCCCCGAGGGCCCCGCGATCGACGCGAAGTTCAACCACCCGACGAACATCGACTTCGACTCCTACGGCCGGATGCTCATCTCCGCCTGGCACAACAGCCGCATCATGCGCATCGACCTCACGACGGACCAGCTCGAGTTCGTCGTGGGCGACGGCACGCGCTCCTTCGGCGGGGACGAGGGTGATCCCGAGGTGGCCAAGCTCGACCTGCCCTCGGGCGTGGCGGTCGACTCCTTCGACCAGATCTGGATCTCCGACCAGGCCAACCAGCGCATCCGCTGCGTCGGCACCGACGGCAAGATCCACTCCGTCGTCGGGACCGGCACCCCCGGCTACTCCGGCGACGGCGGGCCCGCGATCGAGGCCGAGATCCACGCCTCCGTCGGCCAGGCCGCGTCCCCGGCCAACCGCATGGCGCTCGCCCCCGACGAGGGCCGCCTCTACTTCGTGGACACGGAGAACCACCGCGTCCGGTACGTCGAAATCGCGACGGGGATCATCGACACCTACGTCGGCAACGGCACGCCCGCCTACGCCGGCGACGGCGGGGACAGCCGTGACGCCTCGCTCTACCAGCCCACCGACCTCGCGTTCGGGCCCGACGGCGAGATGTACATCGCGGACACGACGAACTCCTGCGTGCGGCGCGTGGACACCGACGGCGTGATCTCGACCTTCGCGGGCTCGTGCGGCGAGCCCGGCTACAGCGGCGACGGCGGCGCGCCCGCGGACGCGCTGCTGCAGCGGCCCTACGGCGTCGCGCTCGACGACGCGGGCAACGTCTACATCTCCGACACGTACAACCAGGTCGTCCGGGTCGTGTACAGGTAGGTCGTGCTGCTCCTCCTCCTCTTCGCCTGCACCGGCGCCCCCGAGGAGGAGGGCTGCCCCGAGGCCCCCGGCACCGTGTGCCGGGTGGCCGGCACCGGGGATCTCGGCTTCAACGGCGAGGGCCTGCCCGCGCTGGAGAGCTGGCTCTACTTCCCGTCGGCCGTGCGCGCGCACCCCGACGGGCGGCTCGTCATCGTCGACTTCAACAACATGCGCGTCCGCGCGCTCGATCCGGACGGCACCCTCGCCACGATCGTCGGCAACGGCGACCACGCCTGGTCCACGCCGGGCGCGACGGCGCTCGACACGGCGCTCGAGAACCCCATCGACGCGGTGTGGGCGCCCGACGGCACGGCCTACCTCCTGCCGCTCCACGAGGCGCGCGTGCTGCACATGCGCGCCGACGGCGTGGTGGTGCCCTGCGCCGGCACCGGCGACGTCGGCTACGCCGGGGACGGCGGCGACGCGACGCTCGCGACGATGTCCGAGGCCGCCGGGCTCGCCGTGGGGCCCGACGGCGCGCTCTACGTCGCCGACACGCAGAACAACGCGATCCGCGTCGTGCGCGACGGCCTGATCGACACGCTCGCGGGCGGCGGCGACGCGGGCTTCGTCGACGCGGCGGGGGCGGAGGCGCGCTTCTCCGGTCCGCAGCGCCTCGTCGTGGGCGACGGCGTGCTCTACGTCGCGGACGCCAACAACCACGCGGTGCGCGCGGTCGACCTCGCCACCGGCGCCGTCACCACCGTCGCGGGCACCGGCACGCGCGGCTACGACGGGGATGGCGGCCCCGCGACCGCCGCGGCGCTCAGCTACCCCTACGGCGTGAACGTCGGCCCCGACGGCGCGCTCTGGATCGCGGACAGCGGCAACAACGTCGTCCGGCGCGTGGTCGACGGCGTGATCGACACCGTCGCGGGCACCGGCGAGGAGGGCCTCGCCGGCGACGGCGGCCCGGCCCTGGACGCGACGTTCGCCTTCCCGGCGCACGTGCTCGCGAAGGACGGCGACCTCTACGTCGCGGACCTCAAGAACGGCGTCGTGCGCGTGGTGCGCGGGGTGGGGGAGTAGGGCTGGGCGCGCCCCCCGCCGAAGACGGCGGGGGTCGGCGTCCTCCCGGGTCGGGCCGGAGGCACTCCGTCGCCGCCGTGCGCCGGCGGCGACCGCCGCGGGCGTTCCACCGGGGCGTGCGGCTCGCCCCTCCGCGCCCGCGGCGCCGTCCGGCCGCCTCGCGCGGTGGTGCTGGTGGAGCGGGCGGCGAGGCGGTCACGGAGAGGGGAGGTGTCCACCACGGAGCGCGTGAGGGGGCCGGAGCGGCGGCCGGCCCCCGGCCGGCCGGTCCCGGCGTCCGCGCCGGGACCGAGGCCGAAGGCCGAGCCCGGAGGACACCGACCGCCGCCGTCTTCGGCGGCGGGCACGCCCGGCGGCTCGGGGACGCCCGCTAGGCCGTCCGGATCTCGACCCGGCTGCGGCCGGGGCCCACCTTCTCGACGGCGACCCAGGTGCCGAGGCGCTCCGCGAGCCCGCCCACGTGGGAGATGACGCCGACGGTGCGGCCCTCGGCGCGCAGGGCCTCGAGCGAGGCGAGGGCCACGTCGAGCGTGTCGGCGTCGAGCGTGCCGAAGCCCTCGTCGATGAAGATCGACTCGACGCGGGTGCGCGTGGCGGCGAGCGAGGCGAGGCCGAGCGCGAGGGCGAGCGAGACGAGGAAGGTCTCGCCGCCGGAGAGGCTCGTCAGCGGGCGGACCTGCTCGGCCATGTGCAGGTCGGCCACCTGGAGCTCCATCTCCTCGTTGGGGACGCGCTGGAGCTGGTAGCGCGGGTTGAGCGAGGCGAGCTGGGCGTTCGCCTCGACGAGGAGCAGGTTGAGCGTGAGGGACTGCGCGAACTTGCGGAAGCTCGTGCCGTCGCGGGAGCCGATGAGGCGGCCGAGGGTGCGCCAGCGCTCGGCGACGACGCGACGGGCGTCGAGCGCGGGCAGGAGCTCCGCGACGCGCGCGCGGCGGTCGTCGTCCGCGAGCAGCGCGGCGCGGGCGCGGGACCAGGCCTCGTCGGCGGCGCGTTGGGCCGCCTCGGCCGCGGGCAGGGCGGCCTCGGCGGCGACGGCGTCCGTGTCGGGGGCGTCGGTGGCGGCGTGG
>CAYWGD010000018.1:0-84486 GCA_964457335.1 uncultured Enterobacteriaceae bacterium
GGCACCGCCGGCCGCGGGGACGCCGACACCGCCGGCCGCGGAGGCGCCGACACCGCCGGCCGCGGGGGCGCCGGCACCGCCGGCCGCGGGGGCGCCGGCACCGCCGGCCGCGGAGGCGCCGGCACCGGCACCGACTCCGGCTCCGTCTCCCACGCCGGACCGCTCGTCGCCGTCGGCGCGCGTGGCCGCGCGCGCGCTGGGCGTCGACCTCGGGACCGTGCACGGGACCGGGCCGAACGGTGCCGTGCGACGGTCCGACGTGGAGCGGGCCGCGGCCGAGGCGGCCGCGCGGCCGAAGCCACCCGCCCCGCGCCCGAAGCCGCCCGCGCAGGGCCCGAAGGCGCCCGCGCGCGCCGAGGCCCCGGGGCCTGGAGAGGAGCCTCGTCGGCGCCCGCCCATCGCGGCCGCCGTCGACGCCGCGGCCATGCGCGCCGCGATCGCCGCGGCGATGGCGCGCAGCAAGCGCGAGATCCCGCACTACTACCTCGCGCAGACCATCGATCTCGCCCGCGCAACGTGGTGGCTCGCCGAGCGCAACGCGGGGGTGGGCGTCGACGATCGGCTCGTCCCCGCCGTGTTGTTCCTGCGCGCCGTCGCGAAGGCGGCCGGGGAGTTCCCCGAGGTGAACGGCGCGTGGGTCGACGGCGCCTTCCGCCCCGCCGCGGCCGTCCACCCCGGCGTCGCGATCTCGCTCCGCGCCGGCGGCCTCGTCGCGCCCGCGCTCCACGACGCGGTCCAGGGCTCGCTCGTCGACCTGATGAAGCGCCTCGCCGACCTCGTGACGCGCGCGCGCGCCGGGCGGCTCCGCGCGTCGGAGATCACCGACGCGACGCTCACCGTCACCAACCTCGGCGACCAGGGCGTCGACGAGGTGATCGGCGTCATCTACCCCCCGCAGGTCGCGCTCGTGGGCTTCGGCCGCGTGCACGAGGCGCCGGTGGCCGTCGAAGGCATGCTCGCGGTCCGCCCCGTGGTCCGGGCCACGCTCGCGGCCGACCACCGCGCGAGCGACGGGCACCGCGGCGCGCTGTTCCTCGCGCGCGTGGACGCGCTCCTCCAGGCCCCGGAGTCCCTGTGACGCTGGACGACGCCCGCGACCACGTCGCCGACGCGCTCGCCGAGATCGCGCCCGAGATCGACCTCGCCGAGGTCGACCCGAAGGGCCCGCTCCGCGCGCAGCTCGACCTGGACTCGATCGACTTCCTGCGGCTCCTGCAGGCGCTCGCGCGCCGCACGGGCCTGGAGGTGCCGGAGGCCGACTACGCCCAGGTCTCGACCCTGGACGGACTCATGGCCTGGCTCGCGCGGCGGGCGCCCGCGCGTTGATCAGGGGCGCTTCCGCAGCAGTCGACGCAGCTCCGGCCAGGACCGCGTGTTGATCACGTCCTCCGCTTCGAGCCAGCCGCGGCGCGCCTGCGTCACGCCCAGACGCATCGCCGAGAGCTCGCCCGCGCCGTGCGCGTCCGTGTCGATCGCCACCTTGAGGCCCAGCTCGTGGGCCATGCGGCAGGCCACGTCGTCCAGGTCCATGCGGTCGGGCTGCGCGTTCACCTCGAGGTAGCACCCGCGCTCCACCGCGCCGCGCATCACGCGCTCGAGATCGAGGGGGTAGGGGGCGCGGGTGCCGATGAGGCGCCCCGTGGGGTGCGCGAGGATGTCGAACCAGGGGCGGTCCATCGCGCGCAGCACGCGCTCCGTGAGCGTGGCGCGATCCTGGCGCGCCGGGTCGTGGACCGCGCAGACGACGATGTCCATCCGCGCGAGAACGTCGTCGGGGAGGTCGAGCGAGCCGTCCGGGAGGATGTCGACCTCCGCGGAGCGCAGGATCCGCACGTCGGGGACCGTGGCGGCGAGCGCCTCGACGGCGTCGAGGTGCGCGTGCATCTCCGCGGCCCCGAGCCCGCCGGCGACGCGCACGTTGCGGGTGTGCTCGGTGCTCGCGAGGTAGGCGTAGCCGAGCGCGCGGGCGGCCTCGACCATACGCGAGAGCGTGTCGCGCCCGTCCGTGGCGGTGCTGTGCACGTGCAGGTCGCCGCGGATGTCCTCCAGCCGGACGAGCCGCGGGAGGCGCCGCTGCTCCGCCGCCTCGATCTCGCCGCGGTCCTCGCGCAGCTCCGGCGGGATCCACGGGAGGTCCACCTGCGCGTAGACCTCCTCCTCGGTCGCGCCCGCGACGCGCTCGTCGTCGCGCCAGACGCCGTACTCGTTGATCTTCAGCCCCCGCGCGACCCCTCGCTTGCGGATGGCGATGTCGTGCGCCTTCGAGCCGGTGAAGTAGTGGAGCGCCGCGCCGTAGGCCGCCGGCTCGACCACGCGCACGTCGACCTGGAGGCCCGACCGGAGCCGCACGGTCGCGCGCGTGTCTCCGTGGGCCATCACCTCCCGGACCTCCTCGTCGGCGACGACGCGCCCCATCACCCCCGCGGGGTCGTCGCTGGTGACGAGCACGTCGAGGTCCCCGACGGTGTCGCGCCCGCGGCGGTAGCTCCCCGCGACGACGGCGCGGTCGACCCCCGGCAGGGCCTGGAGCCGGCCGATCAGCGCCCCGGCGATGTCGTCGGCGGTCTTCCAGAGGACGCGCCGGGTGCCCACGTCGGCGTCGCGCTGGGCGAGCGCTTCCAGGATCCGCGCCTGCGACCGGGGCCCGAAACCGCGCAGGGCCGCGATCCGGTCCCCCTCGCAGGCGGCGCGGAGGCCGGCGAGGTCGCGCACGCCGAGCTCCTGGAACAGGCGCTGCACGCGGCGCGGCCCGAGCCCGGGGAGCGTCAGGAGCTCGGTGAGCCCCGGCGCCGCGGCCGCTTCGAGCTCGCGGAGCAGGGGCAGCTCGCCCGTGCGCGCCAGGGTCTCGATCTTGCCCGCGAGGTCGGCCCCGATCCCCGGGAGCGCGTCGAGGTCCTCGCCCGCGTCGAGCATCTCCGTGACGGGCCGGGGGAGGGTGGCCACCGTGCGCGCCGCGGTCCGGTAGGCCCGCACGCGGAAGGGGTTCTCGCCGCGGATCTCGAGGAGGTCCGCGACGCGGTCGAGGGCGGCGGCGATCTCGGCGTCGTGGAGCGGCATCTCCCTCGGCGGGCGCGTCCCCCGGATCGGAAGCACCCGCGGCCGCAGCGGGAAGCGCCGGGGATCGCCGGGCCGGGCCGGCCCCGCCGTCGTCACCTCGCGCGTGTCCGCGTGCGTGGTAGGCTCGGAGCCTGCCCAGCCGGAGGTTCCAGTGCGCGTGGCGATCGTCGGAGGCACGGGCGCCGAGGGCCGCGCCCTCGCCCAGCGGTGGGGGGCCCTCGGGCACGACGTGCGCCTGGGCTCCCGGGACCCGGAGCGCGGCCGGCAGGTGGCCGCGGCGATCGGCCGGGGATGCTCGGGGTGGGGCTACGCCGAGGCGCTGGAGGGGGCGGAGGTCGTCGTCCTGACGGTCCCGTACGCGGGGCACGCCCCGACGCTCTCCACCTTGCGGCCGCTCCTCGCGGGGCGCCCGCTGCTCGACACCACCGTTCCGCTCGACCCGCCCCGGGTGCGCGCCGTCCGCCAACCCTGGCGGTGCGCCGCCCTGGAGGCCCAGGCGCTGCTCGGCGACGCGGCCCGGGTCGTGGCGGGGCTCCACCACGTGAGCGCCGTGGAGCTCGCCGAGGGCGCGGGCGAGGCGAGCGACGTCCTGATCTGTGGCGACGACGCGCCCGCGAAGCAGCTCGTGGCCGGGCTGATCGGCCAGCTCGGATACCGCGTGCTCGACGCGGGCGCGCTCGCGAACGCCCTCGCGCTCGAGTCGCTGACCCCCGTCCTGCTCCACCTCAACAAGCGGTACGGCACGCGCACGGGCGTCCGGATCACGGGGCTCGACGACCTTGGCCGGTGACGACGTCGAGGTCTCGGAGGTGGTCACCGCGTTCGCGGTGCCCGGCCTGCCGCTGTTCGGTCCAGGCGACGACGTGGCCGGCGCCATCACCGCGGCGGCCACGCTGCGGGACGGGGACGTGGTGGTCGTCACCTCGAAGGTGCTCTCGCGCGTCCAGGGCCGCATGGTCGACCTGCGCCGGGTGACGCCGGGGCCCGGCGCGCTCGCGCTCGCGGAGGAGGTCGGCAAGGACCCGCGGCTCGTGGAGCTCATCCTGGCCGAGAGCGTGGCGGTGTCGCGCAAGGCGCCGGGCGTGCTGGTGGTGCGCCACGAGAACGGGATCGTCTCCGCGAACGCGGGGATCGATCGGAGCAACACGCGGGACCCGGGCGGGGGGGAGTGGGTGCTCCTCCTGCCGACCGACCCCGACGGGGCGGCGCGGGACCTGCGGGAGCGGCTCCAGGCCGCCACGGGCAGGCGGCTCGCCGTCGTCGTCACGGACTCGCTAGGGCGCCCGTTCCGCCGGGGGAGCGTCGGGATCGCCATCGGCGCGGCGGGCATCCCGCCGCTGTTCGATCAGCGTGGCCGGACGGACCTCTTCGGGCGCACGCTCGAGCACACGGAGACCGCCCTCGCGGACCAGGTGGCCGCGCTGGCGGACCTCGTGGCGGGCCAGGCCGCGGAGGGGAGGCCGGTCGTGGTCGTGCGGGGGCTCCGCTACGCCGCCTCCGACGAGGGCGCGGCCGCGCTCGTGCGCCCGGCGGACACGGACCTCTACGCATGAGGGTCGCCGCCCTCTCCGGCGGCGTCGGCGGCGCGCGCCTCGTGGACGGCCTGGCCCGGCTCCTCGATCCGGCGTCCCTGACCGTCGTCACGAACGTCGGCGACGACTTCGAGCACTGGGGGCTCCGGATCTGCCCGGACCTCGACACGGTGATGTACACGCTCTCCGGCGACGCGGACGAGGCGCGCGGCTGGGGCCTGGAGGGTGAGTCGTTCCGCACGCTGGAGCGCATGCGCGCGCTGGGGCAGGACGGGTGGTTCGCGCTCGGGGACCTGGACCTGGCGACCCACCTCGTGCGGACCGCCGCGCTTGCCGCGGGCGCGCGGCTCACACGTGTCACCGCGGACCTGTGCGCGTCGCACGGCGTGCGACACGCGGTGCTGCCCGTGTCGGACGGGCCGCGCCCGACGGTCATCCACACCGCGGATGGCCGCACGCTCGGGTTCCAGGAGTGGCTCGTCCGCGAGCGGGCCCCGGCGGTGCGCGCGGTGGAGCTCGCCGGCGACGCGGGCGTCGCGCCGGAGGCCGAGGCGGCGTTGCGCGCGGCCGACGTGGTGGTGGTCGGCCCCTCGAACCCGTACGTTTCGATCGAGCCCATCCTGGCCGTCCCCGGCGTGCGGGAGGCCCTGGGCGGCAAGCCGATCGTGGGCGTCAGCCCCATCGTGGGCGGCCGCGCGATCAAGGGCCCGCTCGCGGAGATGATCCCCGCGATCGACGGCCGGGCGCCGTCGGCGGAGGCCGTCGCGCGCCGCTACGGAGCGCTCGTCTCCGCCATGGTCGTCGAGCGGGGCGACGAGTGGACGGACGGGCCGCGCGTGCGCGGCGCGGACACGGTGATGCGGAGCGCGGCGGACCGCGTGCGGCTCGCGGAGGTCGTGCTCGAGGTCGCCCGGGAGCTCGCGTGACCTGGGCGATCGTCCCCATGAAGCGGTACGGCGAGGCGAAGTCCCGGCTCGCCCCCATCCTCTCCCCGGCGCAGCGCGCGGCGTTCGCGCGCGAGACCTTCCTGTCCGTCCTCGCCTGCGTCGCGGCCGAGGTCGACGGGGTGCTCGTGGCGACGGACGGCGAGGACGTCGCCGCCGACGCGCGGGCGCACGGGGCGGAGGTCCTGCTGGACGCCGAGGGGCGCGTGCCGTTGCGCGCCGTGGTGGACCGCGCCGTCCGCCACCTGGTCGCGCCCGGGCGCGCGCGTGTGGCCGTCGTCCTGGCCGACCTGCCGGAGCTTGGGAGGGACGACGTGCGCGCGCTCCTCGCCCCATCGGGCAAGGTGGTGGCCCCCGACGCCGCCGGCTTGGGCACCAACGCGCTCGTCGTGCCGCTCGGGACGGAGGTGCGAACGGCATTCGGGAGTGGGGAGAGCTTCCGCCTGCACCGCGAGGGCACCACGGTCGTGCGCCGCGACGGGCTCGCGACGGACATCGACACCCCCGAGGACTGGTACCGTTGGCGGGCCTCGCGCGCCTGAAAGAAGAGTGGGTACAAGGCGCATAGTCGTGGATGACACACGTCCGGGTGGACGCCTCCCGCGATCCGGCGCCTTGACCGCCGTGCTCGGGCCCCTCCTATACTCGCGCCGTGCCGCCTCGGAGCGAGACATCGGACCGTTCTCCGACGCTTCCCGCGTTGGACACCAGCGTGGGGGAGCGCTTCCGTAGGGTCGTCGCGCGGTCGCCGCGCGCGCCGGCGATCCTCGAGGTGGGGGCGGGCGGCGAGCGGCGTGTCATCCCGTTCGGCGAGCTCCTCGCGTCGGGCGAGGCCGTGGCGCGCCGGCTCGTGACGCTGGAAGTCCGGCCCGGGGACGCGGTAGTCGTGTACGGTCGCAACAGCGCGGCGCTCGTCGTGGCGCTGGTGGGGTGCGCGCTCGCGGGGGCGCCGTGTGTCCCGGTGCACCCGGGGCTGGGTTGGGAGACCGCGGCGCGGGCGGCGGCGCGGACGGGGGCCCGGGTCGTCGTGCTCGCGGATGACACGGCCCCGCCGGGTCCGGCGCTGGCCGGGTCAACCGCCATCGTCGCGTTGCCCGGCGTACGATCGTCCGCCCCTTCGCTCGACGCGGTGGCGCCGAGCGTGGCGTCGCTGCCGGAGGTCGCGCCCGACGCGGTGCTCGCCATCCTGCTCTCGACCGGATCCTCGGGCCCCCCCAAGCTCGCGCCCCGGTCGCACGCCCGCTTCGGCGTTGCGGGCCACCGCTTCGGGGAGGACTGGGGCGCCGGACCCGGCCGCCGCTTCGCCGCGTGCACCTCCCTGTGCCACGCGGCGGCCTTCGGCTGGGGGCTCCTGCCCACGCTGCTGCACGGGTCGACGCTGGTGATCCCGGTGGATCGCCGTCCGGAGGCGCTCGTCGCCGCGATCGCGGCGACGGAGCCCCACGTCGCGTTCTTCGTCCCGACCCAGGGGCGCGCGATCGTCGCGCTCCCGGGCGGCGCGCGCGTGCGGGGGCTCGACCGCGCCATCTTCGGCGGGGAGCCGCTCGACCTCGCGCTCGCGCGCGCGGTGGGCGAGCGCCTCGGCTGTGCGGTCCAGAACACCTACGGGATGACCGAGGGCTTCTGCACGGCGACCGACCCCACCTCGCTCGACCAGATCGCGGCGGGCTCCGCCGGGCGCCCCTGCTTCGAGGAGGACGAGCTCCGCGTCGCGAACGTGGACGCGGAGGGCATCGGCGTCCTCTGGGTCCGCGGGCCCGCCACCATCGACGGCTACCTGGGCGGGGAGGGGGCGAGCGCCTTCTCCGACGACGGCTTCTACGACACCGGGGACCGCGTGCGGCTGCACGGCCGCGACGTGTGCCCGGTCGGCCGCTCGGCCCTCGTCGTCAACCGGGGTGGGTACAAGATCTCCCCCGAGCAGATCGAGGCCCTGCTGCGCGAGCATCCCGCCTTCCGGGCGGTGGCGGCCGTGGGCCTCCCCGACGACCGGCGCGGCGAGCGCCTCGTGCTCCTCTACGCGTCGAAGCCCGACACGGTCGGCCCCACCCGCGCGGAGCTCTGCGCGTGGCTCGCCGGGCGCGGGGTCGGGACGCTCCTGTTCCCCGACACGGTCGCGCCGGTCGAGGACCTCCCCCTAAACGCCGTCGGCAAGATCGATCGCCTCGCGGCGCGTCGGATCGCCGCAACCTCGTCCCCATCCCAGGGAGCCAACGCATGAACGCCGTGAGCCAGCTGCTTTTCCCCACCGTGGAGTGGCTCGACCACTTCCGCGGCCGCCTCCACGCCAACGAGCGCTTCCGCGAGGCGAGCGTGCACTGGAACGACGACGCGCTCTACGTGATCGAGGCCGATCCGGCGGCGGGGTGGGAGCGCGATTGCGCCTTCTACATGCGCTGGCAGAGCGGCGTCATCATCCGGGCGGACGTGGTGGAGGAGCCGTCCCGCTACCGCGCGGTGTTCAAGGTCAGCGGCCCGTATTCGGCCTGGGCGCACGTGCACCGGGATCGCATGGACGCGGGCATCGCCTTCCTCACCGGCAAGTTCCGCTTCGAGGGCCCCTTCGCGAAGGCGGCCAAGAACATCAAGGGAGAGGTCCTGATGCTCCAGCAGGCCTACGAGATCCCCTCGCTGTTCCACCCTCTCACCTAAGGCGCCCCCCATGGCCCTCACGACCAACGATCTTGTGACCCTCCTCCGAAACTACACCCGCCTCGAGCAGGCGGCGGCGCGGATGTTCCGCCGGTGGGCGGACGACGCCGACGATCCCGAGATCCGCCAGACGCTGCTCGAGTTCTCCGAGATCGAGCAGCAGCAGGCCGCGGCCATCGCGCTCCACCTCGCCGAGCTCGGCGGCGGCAAGGTGACCGAGGGCGAGACGCCCATGGAAGGCGCCATCACCAGCTACCTGGAGCAGATCGACCGCCTCCCCACCGTCGGCGAGCGGCTCCGCTTCAACCACACCGTGATGAGCACGCTCGAGCGGCCCATCGTGATGCGCGTGCTCCTGTCCGAGACGGGCGTGAAGACGCAGGAGCTGTTCAACCGCATCCTGGAGAACGAGGATCGCATCCTCGGTTGGTGCGATGCCACGGCCACCCGCCTGGGCGTCGAGGACATCGATCTCGAGCGCTACTACGGCGATCTCATGGTCATCGTCTGATGTCGACGCGCTCGCCGACATCGGACGCCTCTCCGGAGGAGCTCGCCCGCTGGGACCGCGAGCACGTCGTCCAGCCGTGGCGCGCCCAGGCGGGCGGCGCGCTCATGGTCGTGCGCGCCGAGGGCACCCGCTTCTGGGACGACGCGGGCCGCTCCTACCTCGACTTCACGAGCCAGCTCGTCTACGCCAACCTCGGGCACGCCGTGCCCGAGCTGGCCGACACCGCCGCGGAGCAGCTCCGCACGCTCCCGGCGATGGCGTCCATGTTCGCCACGCCGGCGCGCGCGCGGCTGGGGCGCCTCCTCGCGGAGGTGACCCCCGGCGACCTGAACCGCAGCTTCTTCTCGACCTCGGGCGCGGAGGCCAACGAGGCCGCACTCAAGATCGCCCGGGCCGCGACGGGCCGCCCCACCGTGGTCACGCGGTACCGGAGCTACCACGGGTCCACCGCGGGCGCGGCGGCGGTGACACGTGATCCGCGGATGTGGGAGTCGGCGCCCTCGCCCGGGGGCACGGCCACGGCGCTCGATCCCTACTGTTACCGGTGCCCGTTCGGCCTCACGTTCCCCGGCTGCAACCTCCGCTGCGCCGACCACGTCCGCGACGTGATCCGGTGGAACGGCGGCGCCGACTGCGTGGCCGCGGTGATCGTGGAGCCCGTCACCGGCGCCAACGGCGTGATCGTGCCCCCGGACGGCTACCTGCAGCGCATCCGCGAGATCTGCAACCAGGAGGGCGTCCTGCTCGTCGCCGACGAGGTCATGGTGGGCTTCGGGCGCACCGGCCGCTGGTTCGCGTGTGACCACTGGGGCGTCGTCCCCGACATCCTGACGCTGTCGAAGGGCCTCACCAACGGGGAGCTGCCGTTCGCCGCCACGGTCCTGCGCGAGGGGCTGGCCGCCGCGTTCGACCAGCGCCCGCTCCTGCACGGGCACACGGCCAGCGGCAACACGACCGCCTGCGCGGTGGCGGTGCGGGCGATCGAGATCTACCGGGACCGCGGCATCATGGAGCGCGCCCGGGAGATGGGCACGTACCTCCGCGAGCGCGCGCTCTGGTTGCAGGAGCGGCACCGCTGCGTGGGCGACGTGCGCGGCCTCGGGCTGTTCTTCGGCCTGGAGATCGTCCGCGACCGCGCGAGCCGCACGCCGATCGCCGAGTGGCCCGCCCGGTTCCCGACCCAATCATTGCTCGCGGGTGTGCTCGGGGCCTGCCGCGAGCGAGGCGTGTTCTTCATGTCGTCCCACCCGTCGGTCATCCACCTGGCGCCGCCGCTCACCGTCACGCACGACGAGATCGACGAGGCGATCGCCGCGCTCGACGAGGCGCTCGTGCTCGCCGACGCGCACTGCGAGGCCCCATGAGCGACGGGACGGCGGCGGCCCGACGCGAGGAGGGGGTGGAGCCGGCGGAGATCGTGCCGGCCTACCCGTGGCTGCGATCCCCGGTGCGCGACGACCTCTCGACGACGCGCGGCTTCGTGTTCCAGTTCCCGCCGTTCCCGTGCCTCGCGCCCACGAGCGACGCGAGCGTGCACGCCGCCGTGCCCGCGGGCATGTACCTCCACGTCCCGTTCTGCCCGTACCGCTGCTCCTACTGCTACTACGCCATCAAGGCGACGACGCAGCGGCCCGCGATCGAGGCCTGGCTCGGGACCATCACGCGGGAGATGCAGCTGGCGTCCGAGCGGCCGCTGGTCGCGCGCCACACCTTCCGGACGCTGTTCATCGGCGGCGGGACGCCGTCCGTGCTCGAGCCGGAGCAGCTCCAGCGGCTCGTCGGCGCCGCGCGGCAGTACTTCGACCTGCGCGCGCTCGAGGAGTTCTCGATGGAGGTCGAGCCGTCCACGGCGACGCCCGCGCTGCTTCAGGCCGCGAGCGAGCTGGGCGTGAACCGGGTGAGCATCGGCGTCCAGAGCTTCTCGACCGAGCTGAACCAGCTCAACGAGCGTAAGCACAGCGCCGACGCCGCCCTGGAGGCCATTCGCCTGGCCCGCGCCGCCGGGATCGGGAACATCAACCTCGACCTCATCTGCGGGCTCGTCGGGGAGACGGCCGAGAGCTGGGAGCACACGATCCGGACCCTGCTCGAGGTCGCGCCCGAGCACGTCACCATCTACCTGTTCAGCCTCCGTCCGCAGACGGGCTCCTACGCGGCGGTGAAGAGCGGCCGGATGCCCGCGCCGCCGCCCGAGCGCGTGCGCATCGAGCGCTACCGCTACGCGCGCCGGGCCCTGCTCGACGCGGGGTACGTGCAGACGACGCCCAACTGCTTCGTGCGCGAGCCGCGCTTCGAGCAGGTCCACCAGCGGAACGCCTGGTCCTCCGAGCCGCTGATCGGCTTCGGCAACTCTGCCTACTCCTACCTGGACGCGTGGGTCACCCAGAACACGCGCTCGATGACGAAGTGGGAGGAGATGGTGGCCGGCGGCACGATCCCCATCGAGCTGGGGCACCGCCTCGACGCGCGCGAGCAGATGGTCCGGTACGCCGTGCTCCGGGTGAAGCAGCTGCGGATCGACCGGCTCGACTTCCTCCGCCGCTTCGGCTTCGACGTGCACGAGGTGTTCGGGCCCGAGCTCGGCCACCTCTCGCTCCTGGGCCTCCTGACGGTCTCCCCGGCCGCGGTGGCCCTCACGGAGGACGGCATCCTCTACGCGGACGATGTGTGCCGCGCGCTCTACACCGAGCGTGTCCGGCGCCTCCTCCACCAGAACGAAGCCGCCGGCCGGCTCGTGCCGTCCCTGATCTGATGCGCGGGACCCGTCGTCGCGTGGTGGTGGTCGGTGGGGGGCTCGCGGGCCTCCGCGCGGCCATCGCGGCGGCGCTCGCGGGGGCGGACGTCCGGCTGCTCTCCAAGGTCCACCCGCTCGCGAGCACCTCGTCGTCCGCCACCGGCGGCATCAGCGCGGCCATCCGCCCGGACGACGCCTGGGAGGACCACGCGGCCGACACCCTCCGCGGGGGCGCGGGCCTCGCGGACCACGACGCGGTCGTGCGGGTGTGCGCGGGCGCCGCGGCCGAGGTCCGCCAGCTGGCCGAGTGGGGCGCGCCGTTCGACCGCGCTGCCGACGGCGGCATCGGCGCCAAGGGCATCTCCGGCAACTCGCGCTCCCGGATGGTGGCCGCGGGCGACCACACGGGGCGGGCGATCCTCCGCACGTTGTGGCGCCGCGCGCTCGCGGCGGGCGTCGAGGTGCGCTCGGACGCGCTGCTGCTCGATCTCCTCGGGGAGGGCGCCGTCACGGGCGTGCGCGGGTTGGACCTCGTGACCGGCGAGATCTTCGTCGAGCCGGCGGACGCCGCCGTCCTCGCGACGGGTGGCCTGGGGCGGGTCTACGCGCCCACCACCAACCCCGCGATCGCCACGGGGGACGGGACCGCCGCGGCGCTGCGCTTCGGCGCGTCGCTGCGCGACATGGAGATGACCCAGTTCTACCCGACCTGCCTCCCCGGGAGCGGCGTCTGCGTCACCGAGGAGGCGCGCGTGAAGGGGGCCTGGATCGTCGACGATCGCGGCGAGCGCTTCCTGCTCGCGGTCGATCCCCAGGCGGAGCTCGCCAACCGCGACGTGCTCTCCCGCGCGCTCTTCGCCCAGGCCCGCGCCGGACGCCGGGTGTACCTCGACTGCCGGCACCTCGGAGACGTGCTCCGCGGGCCGCTCGCGAGCTTTCGCGCCCTGATGCGGCGGCTCGCGGGCATCGACGTCGCGGAGGAGCTGCTCCCGGTGACACCGGCGCACCACTACCAGATGGGCGGCATCGCGACGGACGCCGGCGGTCACACCGGGGTCCCCGGGCTCTTCGCGGCGGGCGAGTGCGCGTGCGTCTCGGTGCACGGCGCGAATCGCATCGGCGGGAACTCGCTGCTCGAGACGCTCGTGTTCGGGGGCCTCGCGGGGCGGGCCGCGGCGGCGGTGGAGCCGGTCGGATCCGAGCCGCCGGCTCCCGAGGCGGTGGCGCGCGGGCCGGCCCTGCCGCTCGCCGGGCCGCTGGCACGGCTGCGCTCGACGATGACCGACCGCGTCGGGATCCTGCGCGACGGCCCGACCCTGGAGGCGGCCGCGGCCGACCTCCACGCCGTCGACGCGGAGCTGGCCGCGATGCCGACGCCCGCCCACCCGGCGGCGCATCGACGCCTCGTCGAGGCCCGGAACGCCGCGCTGCTCGGGCGCGTCATCGCCGTCGCGGCCCTCGCGCGGGCGGAGCGCCGCGGCGCCCACTGGCGCACGGACGCCCCGCCGGACCTCGGGACCCCGCGCCACACGGAAGCGTCGCTTCGACCGGGAGGCTCGATCCACGTCGACGGGTCCGCCGTGCGCGGAGGTGCGGCGTGAGCGTCGTCCTCCGGATCGCGCGGCGCGACGGGCCGGACGGACCGCCGCGTTGGGAGTCGCACCCCGTGGACGTGACCCCCGGCGACTCGCTCCACGCGGTCCTCTCGCGCCTCGCCGAGGAGGTCGACCCGACCCTCGGCGTCCCCGAGAACTGCGGGTCGGCGATGTGCGGCGGCTGCGGGGTGCGCGTCCAGGGCGCCGAGGCGCTCGCGTGCCTCACGCACGTGTCGGCGGTGGCCGTGGACGGCCGGGTGACCGTGGAGCCCCTCCGCAACCACCCGGTGCGCGCGGACCTCGTCGTGGATCCCGCGGCCCACTTCGGGCGCCTCGACCGCGCCGGCGTCGAGCTCCTGGGGGGAGGGGACGTGCTCCCCAACGACGCGATGGTCGACGCGCAGCGCGCGAGCCGCTGCATCCACTGCGGGCTCTGCGACTCGGCGTGCCCCTCGCTCGCCGAGCGGCCCGACTTCCTCGGCCCCGCCGCGCTCGGGTGGCTCGCCGCGATGGCCGTCGATCCCCGCAACCCCGATCCGGGTGCCACGCGCGCGCGCGCGCACGCCGCGGACGGGCTCCCGGGGTGTACCGACTGTGGCGCCTGCGACGCCGTCTGTCCGGTTGGGACCCTGCCGTTCACGCTGCTGCGGGGGCTGCGGTGAGCGGAGTGGTCGTCGTGACCGGCGCGGCCCGCGGCATCGGCCGCGCGATCGCCGTCGCCCTCCACCGGGAGGGCGCCGATCTCGTCCTCGTCGACCGGGACGGCGCCGCGCTGTGTGAGGTCGCGGGGCTCGGGACGTGCGTGACGCTGGACGTCACCGACACCGCGGCGGTCCAGGCGTGGGCGGATGCCCTCGTGGCCAGGACGCCCGTGGCGGGGCTGGTCAACAACGCCGGCGTGCTCGGGCCGGTTGGCCCGGCGGTCGAGCTCGGCCTCGAGGAGTGGGACCGCGTCCTCGCGGTGAACCTGCGCGCCCCCTTCGTGCTCGCCCGCGCGCTCCACCCGGGCCTGCTCCGCGCGCGCGGCGCCGTGGTGAACGTCGCCTCGACGGCGGGGAAGGACGGGTCGCCCAACCTCGCGGCCTACGCGGCGAGCAAGGGGGGCCTCATCGCGCTGTCGCGGACGCTCGCGCGCGAGTGGGTCGGCGCGGGGATCCGTGTCAACTGCGTCACCCCCGGGCTCGTCACATCCGATCTCTCGGCGGCCCTCCCCGCGGACGTGCGCGCGCGCCTGCGCGAGATCGTCCCGATGGGCCGCCCCGGCGAGCCGGAGGAGGTGGCCGCGCTCGTCGCGTTCCTCCTGTCCCCGAGCGCCTCCTACATCACCGGACAAGCCTGGAGCGTCGATGGTGGACGTTCCGCCTCCTGATCGCCCCGCGTTCGCGGGCCCCGGCGACCTCCCGTCGCCGGCGTACCGCGCGCTGCTCGTCGGCCTCCTCAGGGACAACTGGGCGGCCGAGGCCGCCAACCTCTCGGTCACCCACCACGCGCGGGCGTGCCCGCTCCACCTCGCCCCGCGCGTGGCCGACCGCGCCGCGCTCGCCGCGTACTGGGCCGACGAGTGCCGCCACGCGAGCTCGTTCGCCGCGCTCCTCGACGAGCTCGGCGAGGGCCCCTCGGACGCCGACTACGACGCCGAGCGCCCGACCGAGGCCCTTCGCCTGCCGATCGAGACCTGGGCCGACTTCGCCCTGTTCCAGGTCTTCTCCGACACGGCCGGCGTGGTGCACCTCGCCGACTACCGCACCAGCACGTACCTGCCGCTCCGCCGCGCGGCCATCACCATCCTCCGCGACGAGGTCCGGCACGTGCGCCTCGGTGTCACCAACCTCCGGACGGCGCTGGGCGAGCCGGGCGGGCGCGAGCGGGCGGAGGTGTTGCTCCCGGAGTGGATCGCGGCCGGGGACCGCTTCTTCGGCGTGCCGGGCCGCGTCTCCGCGCGCACGGCCGCGCTCCTGGAAGCCGGGCTCCGCCGACGCCCCAACGACGCCCTCCGCCGGGACTACCGCCGTCGCATCCGCGCCGTCCTGGCCGATCTCCACCTCCCCGTGCCGGAGACGTACGCATGATCGCCCGCATCCGCCACGTCGCCAGCCTGGCGGACCCCAAGTACCTGCCGATGATGGCGCTGCCGATGCTCGTGCCCTATGCGGCCTACGGCCCGATGCACGGGTGGACCTTCGCGGGCGGTGTCCTCGCGGTGGTGGTCCTGAACTTCACGGCGGTCATCGTCAACATGTGGTCCGACCGGGAGGCCGACCAGATCAACTTCCCGGCGGGCGCGGCGGCCATCGATCGCCACCTCGGCTACCACCGCCTGCCCGCGGTGATGGTCGGCTGCTACGCGCTGCTCCTGCTCGCGTCCTACCTGATGTGGACACGCTACAGCCCCGACCTCTCGGTCGTGTACACGACGGGGTGGCTCATCGCCACGGCCTACTCGGTCGGGCCCCGCCTGAAGCGCAACCTCGTCGCCAGCCGGCTCTGCATCGCGATGGGCCCGACGCTCGCCTTCGCGGGCGGGGTGGCGCTGCACCGGCCGTTGTCGACGATCCCGGCCCCCGTGGTGGTGCTGTTCGTGGCGCAGGGCATCCACATCCTGCTCAAGGACCTGCCCGACGCCGACGGGGATCGGCGCATGGGCGTGCGCACCCTGTTCACCGGCGTCGCGCCGGAGAAGCTGCGCCGGCTGCTCCCCGCGTTGTGGGCGGCGCCCGCGATCGTCGCGACGATCGGCGCGCTCGCCGGCGCGTGGGGTTTGGACCTGCTGCTCCTGTGGCTCCTCTACCCCCTGGCGCTGACGGTCACGCGAGCGCCCTTCGTCGCGCACTCCCAGGCGGAGAAGGAGCTCGTCCGCGAGCTCGCCCAGGCCTACTCGACGATCTTCGTGCTCACGTGGCTCGTGCTCGTGGTCCCGGCGCCCTCCACGTGGATCCTGTGCGGCGCGGGCGTGGTCCTCTACGTCGCGGTGCTCGCGAGCGGGCTCGACCGGCGGCGGCAGGACCACCGGGTGCGCGGGCTCGCGAGCTTCGTGGCCCAGATCGTCCGGAGCTACTGGACCGTCGCGCCGAGGGCCGAGCGATGACCGCCCCGCACCCCGCAGTCGACCCCCTCTTCACCGAGCTGAAGTTCCGCAACCTCACGCTCAAGAACCGCGTCCTCCGGTCGAGCATGACCGGGCGCTTCGACCACTACGACGGGTCGGGCTCGTCGGTGCGCGTGCGTTGGGAGGAGCGCTTCGCGCGGGGCGGCGTGGGCGCCATCGTCTCCGCGCACGCGCCGGTGCACGTGCGGGGCCGCATCTCGCCGAACGTGGCGATGATCGACGACGATCGGCGCATCCCGTTCTGGAGCCGCGTCGTGGAGGCCGTCCACGCGCACGATTGCCGGTACATCATCCAGCTGAGCTTCTCGGGCCGTCAGCGGGACGTACCGGGCGTCGAGAACCGCTACCTCCCCGGCTGGAGCGCGGTCTCCGGGCGGGATCCCGTGCACGGCCTGCCTTCGGAGGCGATGACACAGGCCGACATCGCCTCGTGTGTCGACTCGTTCCGCCAAGCGGCGCGGCGCGCCCGCGAGGCCGGCGCCGACGGCATCGAGATCCACGCCTGCAACGGCTACCTGTTCACCCAGTTCCTCGACCCCGACACCAACCGCCGGACGGACTCGTACGGCGGCTCCCTCGAGAACCGGGCGCGCCTCCTCCTCGAGGTGGTGGAGGCCATCCGCGCTGAGGTGGGCCCGGGCTACCACCTCCAGGTCAAGCTCAACGGGCGCGACGACAGTGACAGCCTGCTCCCCTGGCGCGGACGCGGGAACAGCGGCGACGACTACGTGACGGTGGCACGTTGGCTCGAGGCGCGCGCCGTGGACGCGATCGTGGTGTCCTGCGGCGCCTTCGCGCCCCACCCGCGCAACCCGGCCGGCGACCTCCCCCTCGACGCGGCCCGTGGCACCTACGACGTGTTGTTGTCCTCGGGCGGCCTCCGCGCCTTCGTGAACTACGTCGGCCTCTGGACGCGCCCCTTGGGCCCGCTCATCCGCTGGTGGTGGGGCCGGGCTCGCGGCCGCAGGTTGGACGCGATCGAGGGCATCCTCGTGGAGGACGCGCGGCCCTTCAAGCAGGCGCTGGGCATTCCGGTGCTCGTCACCGGCGGCTTCCAGACCGCGTCGCGCATCCGCCAGCTCGTCGCCGAGAACGCCGTGGACGGCGTGACCATCGCCCGCCCGCTCATCGCCAACCCCGACCTGGTCCACCAATTCGCCGCGGGTCGCGACCGCCCCGAGCGGCCGTGCACCTACTGCAACCGCTGCCTGATCGAGGCCCTCGAGAACCCCCTCGGCTGCTACGAGCCCCGCCGCTTCGACGGCGACGTCCAACGCATGATCGCGGAGGTCATGGCGGTGTACGCGGGGGACGAAGACGCCTCGACGGAGAGGAGCGCCGGATGAACCTCGCCACGAACCCCATCACCGCGCCGGTCGAGGTCGTGCGCGCGAGCGTGGAGGACTTCCTCGCCGAGCTCGACCAGCGCCCGGACACGGCCCTGGCCCCGCGCTTCGCCGCGGCCCGCACGCACCTGCTGGAGGGCGGCGGGAAGCTCGTGCGGCCCACCATCGTGTGGCTCCTCGGCCGGTCGTTGGGCGTCGAGGAGGCGCGCCTGCGGCCGTACGCGCTCGCCGTGGAGCTCCTGCACGCCGCGAGCCTCCTGCACGACGATGTCGTGGACCGCGCGGACACCCGCCGCGGCCGGCCCACCGCCAACGCGCTCCACGACAACTCGCTCCCCGTCCTCGCGGGTGACAGCCTCCTCTCGGAGGTGATGGTCCGGATCGCCGAGCTCGGCGACCTGGCCGCCATCCGGCGCATCGCGCGCACCGTGCAGGACCTCGTGGCGGGGGAGGCGGTGCAGTACGAGCTCCGCGGCCGCCTCCACGGGGAGATCGACCGGTGTGTCACCGTCGCCGACCTCAAGACGGGCTCGCTGCTCGCCCTCTGCACCTGGCTCCCCGCACACCTCGCCGGCCTCCCACCCGAGCTGGCGGAGCGCTTCGCGCAGATCGGCCGGGTGACGGGGATCGCCTTCCAGCTCATCGACGACATCCTCGACTTCCAGCCCGAGGGCTCCGGGAAGCCCGCGCTCATCGACTGGCAGGACGGGTGCACCAACTCGATGACGGCCACGCTCGTGGACCTGTACCCCGAGAGCGCCCCGGACCTCCGGGCCTTGCTGGCGGAGCGCGGCGCTTCCTCCGAGCGCGCCCACGCCGTGCTGCATCGTTGGTTCCCCACGCCGCGCCTCGCGACGGCGGCGGAGCGCGTCCGCGCCCACGCACGCCACTTCTCCGATCGCGCGGAGATCGACGCGCGCCTCGTCCCCGACAATCCCTACGGCCGCACCTTCGTCCTGCTTCAGCGGGCCCTGCTCGAGAGGCGGGGTTAGAGGCGGTCACTTCCCGGAGCACCGGATGGTGGACAATCGTTTCCTGATTCGCTGGATGTCGTGGAACCACGTCCTCTGGTACCGCCTGACACGGGGGATCCTGGGCGGCCGGTTGGGGCGCGCGCGGCTGCTCCTGCTCACCACCACGGGGAGCAAGACGGGGAAGCAGCGCACCACACCGCTGATCTTCGTGGAGAACGGGGACAGCACGGCGGTCATCGCGTCGAACGCCGGCAACCCGAAGGACCCCGCCTGGTGGGGCAACCTGAAGAAGAACCCGACCTGCGAGGTCCAGATCGGCGGCCGCAAGCAGGTCATGCGCGCGCGGCCGGCCACGTCGGAGGAGTACCCGACGCTCTGGGAGAAGCTCGTCTCCGTCTACCCGACCTACGAGACCTACAAGCAGCGCACGCAGCGCCACCTGCCGATCGTCGTGCTCTCGCCCGCGTCCTGAACGGGGCTACGGCGAGGCGGGCTTGTCGTTCAGGCCCGCGTTGTCGACGCCGCGCTGGCGGAGCAGCTCCGCGAGCAGGCCCAACTCTTCCTCCGTCCAGCGGGTGGCGCTGGGGGGGGCGGCGGGGGGACGGAGATCCTCCTGCACCTTGCGCGTGGTGCCCGCGAGCCCCTCGAAGAAGGCCGCGTACCCGGCGAACGTGCCGTCGAGCAGGGGGTTGTCGAGCCCGATCTCGAGCGGCGAGCCGGTGGAGGCACGCTCGCTGTAGGCCTCGAACCCGTCCCCGATGGCGTGTGCCACGCCCCCGAGCAGCGTGGACGAGGCGCGGACGGTGCGACCCAACGCATCCTCCGTCTGGCGGCGCTTCTTCAGATCGGGACGTTCACCGTTCTTGCTCATGAACACCTCGCGACGAACCGTAGCGCACGAGGCTCGTGGCGTAAAGTCATTCGTCGGGTGGCGTCGTCAGCTCGGTGGTGCACGCGCGCAACCCCACGCAACCGACGAACACCCAGAAGACGGTGTCTCCATAGTTGTCGAGCGCCGCGAGGACGCGTGGGCCGAGCACGTCTCCGGGGAGCAGTGACAGCCCGAGGACGCCTCCGGTCACGCCGCCGACGAACAGCGACCAACGGCGAAGGGAGCCCACCTGGCGATGGAACGCCCGCTCGAACCAGCTGACACGGGCGCCGTACGCGCGGACCCGGGGTGGCAGGCGGCGATCGGCCCACTCGACGAGCCGCAGGACCCTCTCCGGGAGACGCGCCGCCTGCTCGGCCAGCCCACTCGCGCGGGCGGCCTCGATCGTACACAAGAGCTCCTGAGCGCGCCGCTGCTTGTCCTCTCCGTAGAACTCGCGCATCTCCTCGACGAGGTCGAGCTCGGGATCGAGCTTGAGCTCGATCATGTCGGCGATCATCGTGGTCCGGTGGAGGCGGGTGACAGCCCAGGGCAGGTCGAAGCCCGCGCGGCGCATGGCGTCCGACGCGCGGAGCAGGAACAGGCCGGAGCTCTTCTCCTGCAGGGTGGCCCACGGGTTCTCGGCGGCGAGCATCCAATCGCGCAGGAGCGACTTGAACTCGCGCTCGAAGTCGGACACGTCGCCCTCGTCGACCGTGCCCATCGAGTCGAGCATCGCCTCGAAGGCCCCGTGCACGTCCCAGCTCGCGATCGCGTCGAAGAGCCGGTACTGGTCGCGCCAGAGGTTCTCGTCGAGCCAACCCACCATGCCGAAGTCGATGAAGCCGAGCGTGCCGCCCTCGAGCACCACGAGGTTCCCGGCGTGGGGGTCCGCGTGGAACATCCGGTGCCGGTAGCACTGCTCCATGATCGAGCGGAACAACAGCCGGGCGATGCGGGCCGGGTCCGCGCCGCGCGCGCGGAGCCCCGCGAGCCGCACGGGATCCCCCTCGCGCACCGCGTCGAGCAGCTCCCGCATCCAGATGCCCTCGAAGAACTCGAGCGTGAGCGTCCGGGCGCCCGACAGCTCGAAGTACACGCGCGGGGCCCGGTGATCGACGTCGTCGCTCGCCATCAACGTGTGCAGGCGGTGGGCACGCCGGGCCTCGGCCCGCAGATCCAGCTCCTCCCGGGTGAGCGCCTCGAATTCCGTCGCGAGCTCGCGCACCCGCACCTTGCGTGACAGCCCGCTCCGCTCGAAGAGCCGCGTGGCGAGGCGGACGAACGCGACGTCCATCGCCATCACGCGCTCCACGTCGGCGCGCAGCACCTTGACCGCGACCCGCTCGCCGCTCCGGAGGCGGGCCACGTGCACCTGCGCCACGGACGCGCTGCCGATCGGCCGCTCGTCGAACTCGACGAACACGCGCTCGAGCGGGCCGCCGAGATCCTTCTCGATGGACCGCCGCACCACCTCGATCGGCATGGGCTCGAGCTGGTCGAGGAGGCGCTGGAGCTCGTCGCACCAGGCCGCGGGGAGTCGGTCGTAGCGCATCGCCAGGATCTGGCCGAGCTTCACGAAGCCGCCGCCCGAGGTCTGGAGGAGCCAGCGCGCGAGCCGGGGCGCGGTGTCGGCGCCGACGAGCGTCAGGAGCACGAGGAGCGGGCCGCCGACGCCCCACAACGCCGCGAGGGAGACGGCCCGGGCCGGGTACACCAGGACGCCGCCGGACCAGGGAGCCAGCGCCCTCATGCGGCCAGCCAGGCCGCGCGCGGCGGGTCGGCCGGCCGGGGAAGCGCGCGCCCGTCCCGCACCCGCCCGGGCGTCGGGTCCACCCCGCGGGCGACGAGCGCGGCGGCGCTCCCCGCCGCCTCTCCCACCGAGAAGCACGTCCCCATCACGCGCGCGGAGGCGTAGGCCACGTGCGACGCGGAGAGGCAGCGCCCCGCGACCAGGAGGTTGTCGAGCTCGCGGGGGCGGAGCGCCCCGAGCGGCACGCCGTACGCCTCGCCCCGCGCGGTCCAGGCGATGCGTGTCTCCCGACCCACGGGGTCGTGCAGCTCCACGGCCCACGCGCCCTCGGCAACCTCGTCGGGGCAGCGCCGCGCTTCGAGGACGTGCTCGGCGCCGAGCGTGTCGCGCCCGACGAGGCGGGGGCCCTCCCGGACGCCGACCTGCGCGCCCTCCGCGGACACCCAGGCGTCGCCGAAGCCCGGCATCCGCGCGCGCAGCCAGTCGGCGTAGAGCCGCACCTGCCGCCGGCCCTCGCGCTCCGCCGCGTGGAGACCGAGCGGATCCGCGGGATCGAGGCCGTGCACCCGCGTCATGTTCACGACCACCTCGCCCGGGTTCAGCGTCGGGTAGAAACCGCCGGAGACCCGGGGGAGCGCCGCCGCGCCGCGCTCCACGTCCGCGCGCATCCAGCCGTTCATCGTCGCGCGTCCGACCGCCAGGGCGCGTGGGACGTCGACGCCGGACATGCGGAACACCGCGGTGCCGGGCTGGAGGCGCCCTTCGTCGTCCCCGCGCGCCACCGGGACGCCCGCGAGCGAGCACAGGCGCGCGTCGCCCGTGGCGTCCACGAACGCGCCCGCTTGCAGTCGGAACGACGCCGCGGGTGTGTAGCCGACGACCTCGTCGAGCCGGCGGCCGGCTCCCGACACCGCGCCGACGACGGCGTGCACGAGGACACGGACGCCGGCCTCGACGAGCATCGCGTCGTACACCCGCGCGAGCAGCCCCGGGTCGTAGTGCACGAGCCTCGTGGGTCCGAACGGCGACCACGCGGCGGCCCCTTCTGCACACAGGCGCGCGACGACCTCCCAACCGAACGCGGTGGCGAGCGGGCGCGGCTCCTCGGTGGCGGTGTAGAGCCCGCAGAACGTGCCGATCATCGCGGCCGTCCCGGCGCCCCCGAGGAAGCCGTGGCGGTCCACGAGCGCGACGCGCGCACCGGCGCGGGCCGCCGTGGTGGCGGCGGCGAGGCCCGCGGCGCCGCCCCCGACGACGACGACGTCGAAGCTGTGTGGAACGGAGGCGCTCACCCCGGGGGCCGCGGCGCCTGGAGGGCGTAGAGGCTGGTGCTCATGCCGCCGTCCACGCGGAGCACGTGCCCGGTGACGAACGACGCGCGGCTCGACGCGAGGAACTCCAGCGCGTCGACGACATCGTCGACGGTCGCCACCCGGCCGAGCGGGATCGCGCCGCACGTGCGGGCGAGGACGGCCGGGTTCGCGAGCGAGTCCCGTGTCACCGCGGTGCCGGCGACTGTCGCGGGGGACACCGCGTTGACGCGGACGCCCAGGTGCGCGACCTCGCCGGCGAGCTCCTGCACGAGCGCCACGAGCGCACCCTTGCTTGCTGTGTAGGCGGGGAGCCCGAAGCCGATGTGCGCCACCACGCTGGTGACGGCGAGGAAGCTCCCGCGCGCCTCGGCGAGGTGCGGCATCGTGGCCTGGGCCAGCAGGAAGGCGCCGCGGACGTTGACCGCCATGGTGCGGTCCCACTCCTCCTCGGACGTGGCTCGGAGGTCCTTCCGGACGACCACGCCCGCGTTGGAGACCACCGTCCCGATCCCACCGGCGGCGTTCGCGAAGGTGGCGACCACGCGGCGGACGTCGGCCGCGACCGACACATCGGCCTCGAGCGGCAGCGCCCGCCCGCCGCGGCGCTCGATCTCCGCGCACACGTCGCGCAAGCCGGGCCCGTCCGTGTCGACACACCCCACCGGCGCGCCCGACGACGCGAACCGCAGCGCGGCCGCGCGGCCGATGCCGCTCGCGGCGCCCGTCACCAGCACCGGCCCGAACTCACCCATCGTGTGCTCCCGTGTCGTCCAGTGTGCCATCTCTCGCGGCGGAGAGGGGACCGGGCCCGGTCCGCGCCTCCCGGCGTGCTCCCAGCCGGAGCGCCTCCCGCCGGAAGCGGAAGGTGTCACTCGCCGCCGTCGCCTCGTAGGTGCCGAAGCGGGCCGCCGGATCCCGCACCGCGTCGAGCGCGACCAGCTCGGAGGGGAGGGGGTGGTAGAGGGTGTCCCGGCGGCGTGGCGGCCGACCGATCCCGCGCGCGATCGCCTCGATCTCGGTGGGGCGGAGGGACTGCCCGTGCCGCGCGCCCGCCGACGTGGAGATGCTCTCGTTCATGAGCGTCCCGCCCAGGTCGTTCGCGCCGCAGACGAGCAGCCACTGGGCGAGCCGCCGCCCCTCCTTGACCCAGGAGGCCTGGAGGTTGGGGATGTCGGCGCCCAGCATCAGCCGCGCGACGGCGTACGTGCGGATCACGTCGGCGCCGTCGGGGCTCTGGAGCCCGCCGTCGGCGGCCATCGGCGCGGCGTCCGCCACGAAGGAGAGGGGGACGAACTCGGTGAAGCCGCCCGTGTCGCGTTGGATGTCACGCAACAGCGCGAGGTGTCGGGCGCGGTGGTGGAGCGTCTCGACGTGGCCGAACATCATCGTCGACGTGGTGCGGATCCCGAGCGCGTGCGCGGCGCGGACGATCTCGACCCACTCGGCGACCCGGATGCGCCCGGGCGCGATGCGGTCCCGAACGTCGTCGTCGAGGATCTCCGCCGAGGTGCCCGGCATGCTGCCCAGGCCCGCGTCGCGGAGCGCGCGGAGGTACTCGCCCACGCCCACCCGCGCGCGCCGGGCGCCGTAGAGGACCTCCTCCGGCGACCAGGCGTGCAGGTGGAGGCTCGGGACGGCGCGCCGGAGCGCGGCGGTGAGCTCGACGTAGAACCAACCGTCGAGGCCGGGAGGCAACCCAGCCTGGACACAGAGCTCGGTGGCGCCCATGTCCGCGGCCTCGCGCGCCCGGCGCAGGATCTCCGCCTCGTCGAGGAGGTAGCCCCGGTCCGAGCGGAAGCCGCGGGCGAAGGCGCAGAAGCCGCACCGCTTCACGCAGACGTTGGTGAAGTTCAGGTTGCGGTTGACCACGTAGGTCACCGCGTCGCCGACCTGGCGCGCCCGGAGCGTGTCCGCGGCGACACACAAGGCGTGCAGGTCGCTCCCCTCGGCGCCGAGGAGCACCACCGCGTCGTCGACGCCGAGCTCGCGGCCGTCGAGCGCGGCCGCCAGCAGTTCCTCGACGGCGCTCACGCGGCGATGTCCGCGCGGGCCCAGCGCTCCGCGAGCCGCGCGCGGACGCCCGGGAGCGCGGCCCGCACCGCGGGGGCCAGCCAGCGCTCCTCCGCCGCCCAGCGCGGGTAGACGGGGAGGCGGGGCCGCAGCGACCACCCGAGCGCGGCGCAACGCGCCGCCAGCGCGTCGACGTGCGGCCAGGGGGCGCCGGGGTTGATGTAGTCGGGTGTCACCGGCGAGATGCCGCCGAGGTCCCGCAGGCCGGCGTCGAGGACGACCGGACGCGCAACGTCGAGCAGGTTGGGCGGCCCCTGGATCGTCACCTCGGGCGGCAGGCGCGTGCGGGCGGCCGCGATCGTCGCCACGAGCTCCGGGTCGGTGGCCTCCGGGGCGCCTTCCATGCGGATCCCCGGCCGATCGCGGAACGGCTGGACGATCACCTCCTGGACATGTCCGTGCCGCGCGTGCACCCGGGCGATGGCGTCGAGCGTGTCGAGGCGCTCCTGGTGCGTCTCCCCGATGCCCACGAGGAGCCCCGTGGTGAAGGGGATGGCGAGCTCGCCCGCCTCCTCCAGCATGCGCAGGCGGGCGGCCGGTCGCTTGTCCGGCGCGTGCGCGTGCGGCCCCCCCGGACCACACAGGCGCTCGGACACGCTCTCGAGCATGAGCCCGAGGCTCGCGTTGGTGGCGCGCAGCAGGCCCATCTCCTCGCGCGAGAGCACGCCCGCGTTGGTGTGGGGCAGGAGCCCGCGCGCGAGCGCCTCCCGGGACACCCAATCCAGGTAGGCGACCGTCGAGTCGTGCCCCCAGCCCGCCAGGAGGCGCCGGTAGGCGGGGTACAGCGACTCCGGGTGATCGCCGAGGCACAGGAGCGCCTCGCCACATCCCGCCGCCAGGCCCGCGTCGAGCGCGCGGCGGACCTCGTCCGGTGCCATCGTCCATGCGGCGGGGTCGCCCGGGTCCTTCCGGAACGAGCAGTAGCCGCACCGATCCCGGCACAGGTTGGTGACGGGCAGGAAGACCTTGGGCGACCACGTGAGCACGGGCCGCGCGGCGTCAGGCACCCAGGCTCTCCGCGCGGGCGAGGAAGTCGGCCTCGACCTGGGCGTAGTCAACCTGCACGTCGAGCCGCGCCAGCACCGAGTAGAACCCGAAGTGCAGCCGGTTGGTGAACAACAGGTCGGGCGGCATCGGGAAGATCTCGGCGCGGGGCAGGAAGCGCCCCTTGAGCGCCACCTGCTGCGACGCGCCCCAGAGCTGTGTCGTGTACGCGCGGTCGATCCGGTAGGGCGAGCCGAAGACCGGGTCGAAGCAGCTGCGCGTGAACCCGACGGTGAGGTCCTGGTAGCGGCCGGGCCGCGCCTCGAACATGGCGACACAAGCGGCGGTGAACGCCGCCTCGTCCCGGGCGATCGCCGCGCGGTGCATCGCGCGGATCGGGTTCAGCCGCTTCTCGGGGATCCGTTGGACGCACCCGAAGTCGAGGAAGGTGATCGCCCCGTCGGGGTGGAACAGGTAGTTGCCCGGGTGGGGATCCGCGTTGAACCGCCCGCCGAGCAGGTTGCCGCGGAAGACGAAGCGCCACAACGTCTCCGCCCAACGCCGCCGCTGCGGCTCGTCGGCCGCGCACGCGGCCGCGAAGGTCGCGCCCTCGACGAAGTCCATCGTGAGGACGCGGCGGCGCGTGTGGGAGCGGTGGATCGCGGGGATGCGCACGGTGGGGTCCTGTGCGTGGAACGCGGCGAACCACTCCTGCTGGGCGGCCTCGTGCTCGTAGTCGAGCTCCTCGGTGAAGCGCGCGCGCGCCTCGGCGATGATGCCGTCGGACTCGAAGCGCCGGGACCCGGCCATCGCCGCGAATTTCTCGAGGACGTCGGCCCCCTGGAGGTCCGCCAGCACGGCGGCGTCGATGCCGGGGTGCTGGACCTTCACCGCGACGGCGATGCCGTCGGGGAGCCGCGCGCGGTGCACCTGGCCGATGGAGGCGCTCGCGATGGGCTCGTCGTCCCACTCGGCGAACAGCCGATCGAGGGGCTGGCCGAGCTCGGTCTCCACGAGGCGACGCACGGCCCCGGGCTCGGAGCGCGCCGCGCCGGCGAAGAGCCCCGTGAGCGAGCGCTCGTAGGGCTGCCGGCTCCCCTCAGGGACCACGCCGTCGACGTACCCGGCGATCTGGCCGAGCTTGGCGGCGAGGCCGCGGAGCTCGCCGAGGTTGCTCGCGACCGAGCGCGCAGCCGAGTCCGTGCCGCCGAGCAGGCTCGCGCCGGCGCGGGCGCCCGAGGCGGCCATCCGCACCAGGCGGGACAGCCGGCCCTGGGGCACCTCCGTGCCCGGTCCGAGTTGGGGGCGATTTGGGGGGCCTTCGCCCGACGCTGCGCTCATTTGCGGCCTCCGGAGCCACGACCCAGCTAACACTCCGCCCTCACGGCGCCACGGCCGCGCCGGACGTTGCCACGCTCGGGACGGAGAAGCGGACGGGCAGCCCTCCCACGGGGAGTGGCAGGCCCGATCGGGCGATCTCGGGTGGCGCGCCGCCGAGCGCCCAAGCCCAGCGGCCCGCCGCGCGCGCCGCAAACAACGTCAGCGCCGCGTCCGCGAGCGCCACGCCGGGGCACCCGTGCGCCTCCGGGGCGCCGCCGCCGTGGGCGACCCAACCCGCGGGGGGCGCGCCCAGGAAGCGCGCGGGATCGAAGCGTCCGGGATCGGCGAACGTGGCGGGGTCCGCGTGGGTGGCGTCGATCGCGCCGATCACCACGCGCCCCGCCGGGATCCGGTAGCCCCCGATCTCGAACGGGCGGATCACGGTCGAGAAGAGCGTGTTGGGTGTCAGCGGGAAGAAGCGCCGCACCTCCCGCGTGAAGGCCAGGGTGTACGGCGCGTCCGCCGGGGATCCGTCCGCGGACAGCTCGTCCGCCAGCCGCATCCGCAGCTCCGGCCAACGCGCCAGGGCGACGATCGAGCACGCCCAGGCGCAGTACAGCGCCGCGTACGTGCCGAACCACACCTGCATCAGGTCCGCGGCCAGCACGTCGGGATCCCGGGCGCCGCCGGCCACGAGGCGGCCGAGGACGCCCTGGTCCCCGGTCACCGTGCCGGCGCGGAGCCGCGCCCGGACGTCCGCCTGGAAGGTGTTCCGCCAGCGGAGGCCGCGCGCCATCGGGGACAACGGCAGCGGGAAGGGCGGGCCGTAGAGGGCGTCGTAGAGCGCGTCGACGTCCCCGGCGTCCGGCGGCACCTCGGCGGAGGCGGGCGCGCCCCGGACGAGCGTGTCACACGTGGAGTACGCGCAGCGCCGCAGCTCGGGCACCCAGTCGAAGGACCCGAGGCCCTCCCAACGCGCGCCGTACTCGTCGAGGACGGCCGCGAGCGACGGCACCGCATCCAGCGCGGCCGCGCCGCTCGTCGCGTCGAGGAGCCGCCGCTTCCGCTCGGCGCGCGCCGCCCCGTCCACGTGCGCGACCGTGTCCCCGCCCATCAGCGCGGTCCAGTGGTGCGGGTTGGCTCCCCGGCGCACGAAGTGGCGCTCGCGCTCCGCGCCGCCGAGGAGCGCGAACGCCTCGGCGCCGGCGAGCACCACGAGGTCCCTGCCGAGGAGGCGGGCCTGGTGGACGTTCCCGTAGCGCTCGCGCCGCTCGCGCAAGAAGCCGGCCGGATCGCGCGCGTAGGCGAGCGTCTGCCCGAGGAGCGGCAGGCCGAGGTCGCCGGGCGGGAGCCGCGGGTCGCTGCTCCCCTCGACGAGCCGCAGGAACGCGCGCATGAGCCCCGGCCGCTTCCGGCTCTCCGCGAGCCGGACGGCGCTTGCGGCCACGTCGGCCTCAAAGCGATCGAGCGCCACGGTGGCCGCCGCGGGCCCGCCCGCCTCCATCACCGCCACGGCCTGGTTCCAGGCGCGCTGCCGGACGGCCTCCATCACCACGTGGGCCACGGGGCCGAGCAGCCGCGCGGCCGGGCCGGCGACGGACGCCAGGCGGGGCGTGAACGTCGCCGCCACCCGCACGGTGGCGGCCGGCGTGGACTCCGCGAGGACCCGGTCGATCCGCCGGTAGTCCCGCGCGTGCCGCCCGTCCCAGGGATCGAGGTCGGACGCGAGCAGCGACTCGACGTGATCGTGGAGCAGGTGCGCGTTCAGGCAGAGCAGGTGGTCGTGGGTGACCGGCCCGTCGCCGTGGCCCGTCGCCGCGAACGCCTCGCGCCACCACGGCGGGACCGCGTCCTCGTCGCCGGCGCGCCACCGGTCGAGGGCGTTCTCGTAGAGGTTGGCGAGGCCCAACGCGAACCGCGACACCCAGGCGGGGTCCTCGAAGCGCCCCTCGGCGAGGTGGCGCCGCAGCACCACGAACATCGTGTCGTAGAGGATCGCGATGATCCCCATGCGGTCCTGCGCCTTCGCCATCTCCGCGGCGAGAACGTCGAGGCGCGCCTCCACCTCGGCGAGGGTGCGGTGGGGAGCCGCCGTGGCCGCCCGGCGCGACAGCGGCAGGGGAGCCCGCACCGTGGGCGCGAGGGGCCCCCCCGCGAGGCTCGACGGCGCGAGGACGAGGGCCAGCAAGGCGAGCGACGCGGCCGTGAGCCGCGCCATCTGGAGGTCGGGCCAGCGCTCGAGCGCAACGCCGAAGGAGGCGGCCGACGCGGAGAGAAGCCTGCCGTCGGGGTTCCCGAGGGTGTCGATCGCCGCCACACCCGCGAGCGCGAGGATTGCGACGACGAGGAGGATCCGGCGGCGAGCGCCGGACCCCCAGCCGGCCACCAGCGCGGCGGTGGTGAAGGTGAGGGCCGCGCCCCAGAGGAGCACCAGGAGGGAGCGGAATCCCGGGAGGTTGGCCTGGAGCCACGCGAGCGCGTCCGTCGGCGCGGACTTCGGCCACCCGACGCCGAGGACGCCCAGCAGCGCGAGGCCGCCGACGAGGGCGCCGGTGAGCGCCGTCGCCAGCGCGTTCGGCAGGTGTGTCGTCCGCGTGGCCGGGCGGGACCCGGCGTGGAGCGCCACGAGCACGGCCCCGGCGCCCACCACGCCCAGCGCGATGCGCACCCCCTGCCAGCGCTGCCACGCTGTCACCGTGTCCGCGAGCGTCGTCCCCGTCCCCGCGCCGGCGCGGAGCGCGTCGTTGAGCCCGTCGAACACCACCGGCGTGAGCGCCGCGGTGGCGCCCCACGCGCCGAGCGCCGTGAGGTGGAGCACGCGCCGCGTCGTCGTGGGCGCGCACGCCGCCGCCGCGCCGAGCGACAGGCCCACGAGCGCGCCCATGCCCTGGAGCACCACGTTGGTCGTCTCGAAGTGCACGCCGAACCAGGCCCCGAGCGCCCCGTCGTCGAGCGCGTGCCACCCGAGGGACACGCGGAGCCCGAACAGCAGCTGGCCCAGGAACGGCAGCACGGTGAGCGCCGCGAGCGCGGCTGTCGCCTCGGCGTAGCCCGGCGCGACCTCGATCCGGCGAGCGCGTTGGGGACCGAGCGCCACCCAACCGAGGAGGCCGGACACGCAGAAGAGCAGCGCCATCACGGAGCCGTGGCGCGGGATCATCTCGGGGATGCCCCAGACGCGGAACGTGTAGCAGAGGGCGAGGGCCATCCCGACGAGGAGGCCGGCGCCGGACACCACGAGGAGCCCGCGCGCCGGGCCGGCGGGGACGCGGGGCGCCGCGGCGAACAGGAGCACGAAGCCCATCACGAAGTAGCCGGACTCCATGAAGAGCGCGCCCGAGATCTCGACGGAGTGCAAGGCGTAGGCGATGCCGGTGGCGGTGAGGAGGGGGCCGAAGATGCCGCCCGCGCAGGTGAGGAGGAGCGCGCGCGACGCGGCGATCTGCCCTTCGCGCGCGAGGAAGCGGCCGAGGAGCCCGCACGAGAAGAGCGCCGTGAACCCGGCGTTGGTGAAGTGCACGGCCGAGAGCAGCACGATCGGGTCGGGGACCCCGAGCGGGTGGGCCCCGAGGCGCGCGGCCACGTACCAGAAGGCCGCGTGGGACAGGAACGCGGAGGAGGCGTCCACGGCGACCTCCTCCGGGTTGGTGAAGCCGCGTCGCAACGCGCGGAGCACGGACAGCCCCGTCCGGAGCCCGGTCACGAGCAGGTACGGCAACGCGAGAACGCCCGCCAGAGCGCCGATGGGCAGCCAATCCGCCACGACCGCGAGCACCGCGGCCGCGGGGTACGACACGAGCAGGAGCTCGCGCAGCGACGCCAGGTCCGGGCCGCCGGGAGGGTTGGCCGCGTCGTCGTCGAGGACCAGCGCCAGCGGCACGATCACCAGGATGGTCGCCTGCATGAAGAGGTCGAGCGCCTGGAATCGACCGCTCGCGAAATTCCACGCGACCGTCGCGATCGTCACGGCGGCGCCGGCCGCGGCGAAGCGTAGCAGGGCGCGCTCGGAGCTCCTGTACGAGGCGAGGGGAATGGCGGGCAAGCTGCCTCCTCGTGTGGCGTGCGCGCGCGGAGCGTAGCACGGGTGCCGACGAGCCCGCGGAGCGCCTACCTCGTCGGATCGGGCAGGAGATGGTCGCGGATCACGCGGGCGGCGCGACGTGACACGCGCAAGAGCCAGTGCTCGGGCCCCAGGTCCTCGATTGGGAACGGGTCGGCGCGGCGGCGCGCCAGCACCGCGTTCGCGGCGGCGAGGCCCGACCGGACGGCGCGCTCCATCATCCAGGCGTCGTGTGACGCGGCCGTCCAATCCCCGCCGAGGTGCAGCCCGTCGACCCCGCTCTCCGCCCCGGGGCGCCGCGCCTCCTCGCCGGGCGCGAAGCGGGTGAACACCTCGCGATGCCGCTGCACGACGGAGTGACGCGGCGCCACCCCGCCGAGCGCGGGGTACACCCGCGCCACGTCCGAGCGCGCGCGCCTGAGCAGCTCCTGGTCGGAGAGGTCGATGCTGTCGAGCACCCGGTAGGCCTGGACCTCGATCACCCGGCCCTCGGTCCGGAGCAGGTCCGGGGTGATCGTGGAGAGGTCGAAGAAGTTGTCGATGAACGCGAAGCCGGGCGTCAACGCCGTCTCGACCGGCCGCTCGATGATGACCTCGGGCGGGTACCAGAGGCGGACGACGACCACCGGCGTCGTGCCGAGCCCCGCGACCCGGCTACGGAGCTCGTCGGGGACGCCGTCCGAGCCCGCGAGGAGCCGCGCGGCGGCGTGGACGTCGGTGGCCACGATCACGTCGCGGGCCGCGAGCCGCTCCGCCTCCTCCAGCCCCTCGATCACCCAGTCGGCGCCGTCCTCCCGCACCGCGAGCGCCTCCATCGGCGCGGTGGCGGGGCCGCGCACGACGCGCCCGTCCGGCTCGAACTCGCTGCCGTGGCAGGGGCACCTGAAGCGACCGGCCGCCGGCTCCCAGTCGACCGGGCAGCCCATGTGCGGGCACCGATCGCGCAGCGCCCGCGGCGCGCCGGCCCCACGCCCGAGCCACACCGCAGCCGCGCCGTCCCGCTGCCACTCGCCGTCGCCCAACGTCGGGGCGGGCCGCCGGAGCCGCGCCCCGCCCGCCTCGGCCCGTCGCACGTCCACCCCGCAGACCTCGTCCTGCTCGATGCGCACGCGCTCGACCCGCACGCCGGTGGCGACCTCCACGCCCGCTTCGCGCAGCCGCGCCACGATGGGATCGAACACCACGTCCGCGGGCAGCCCCCGCGCCCATCGCGTCGCGATGGAGGGCTGGTCGTGCACGACGTAGAACTGCAGGCCCGACAGCACACAGGCGGCGGACACCCGATCCGACGTCGTGAAGTCGAAGGAGAGCACGAAGGTCTCGAGGAGCCGGTCGCGGATGCGGCGCGACGTGCTCGTGCGGTCGAGCAGGGTGGCGAAGGAGATCCGGTCGTAGCGGGCGTAGTCCCGGGCGTGGTCGAACGCGAGGATGTGCACGAACGCCCGCGCGCCGCCGACGAGCTCCCGCAGGCCCAGGTAGGGCGCCCGCACGACCTGGAGCGCCAGGTACAGTGGACTCGGGAGGCTCCGCTTCCAGACCTCCGCGGTCCAGCGGCCGCCCTCCGCGAGGACGAGCTCGCTGGAGAACGCCTCCTTGAGCGCCACCCGCGGGTCGACGCCGGCCCAGCGCATCAGCTCGTCGAAGTTCAGGTAGTTGCGCCACCAGCCGTGCACCCCGTGCTCGTGGCTCCGCCCGTCCTCCCGGAAGCTGACGACCTTCCCGCCGACGCGCGGCGCGGCCTCCAGGAGGCGCACCGGGAGCCCCCGGCGGGCCAGCGCGGCGGCCGCGGCCAGCCCGGCCGGGCCCGCGCCCACCACGACCACGGTCGCGGGGTCCGGAGCGGGGCGGGGGCGTGCCCCTTCGCGCGCGCGTCGCCGCGACGCGTCCACGCGATCGAGCTCGTCGAGGAGGTCGCGCCCCACGCCCGGGGGCTCCTGCCGCCGCGCCGCCTCCGCGTGTGTCGCGCCCTCGTCGAGGAGCCGGTCGAGCGTGCGCCAGCGATCGTCGTCGAGGTCCGGGAGGGCGAACGTCGGGGGCAGCCGGAACGCGGGGCCGGCGACCTCGTCGGCGTCGCCGCCCGCCCGCCGGGGGAGCCGCGTGATCCACCCCGCGAGGGGCCCCAACGCCGCGCGCATCTCCACGAGCGCGATGTCCACGAGGTAGCGCCGCGCCTCCGTGTCGCGTGGCGTCACCAGCGCGTGCGCGAGGGCGTGGACGAGGAGCCGGTAGTGGTGGTCGAACAGCGCCATCCAGGCGAGCGCGCGCGGCGCATCCACCACCTCGACGGGACGCCCGTCCCCCCGGAACCGGGGCAGCGGCGCGGCGCGCAGCTCCGGCGGCCACGCGCGGAACAGCGCGATCAGGCGCTCGCAGTGGGACGTGACGCCGTCGTGCTCGTCGAGGCCCTCGCCCTCCCAGGTGATGTGCTCGATCGCGCGCACCGCCTCAGCGATGGTGCCGACGGAGGGGACGTTCATCCCCGCCCACTCCTCGCCGGTGCCGCGGTAGGCCGGCGCGTGCGCGGACACCACGTCCTCGGGGAGCTGCCGGAGGAGCGACAGGAGCCGCTCGTACACGAGCCCCACCCGGCGCGTGGGGGCCCCCGCGCCGATCCCCGCGGCGGCGAGCACGTCGGGCGGCATCCGCGCGACGTCGCGCGGCATCTCCGCGACCGCGAAGCGCGCGACCGCCGCCCGGTCCACGGGCTCCAGGAACACGCCCCCGTCCGGCTCGTCCTCGCCGAGCCCCGCCATCCGCCCGAGGTCCAGCGGCGCCCCGAGCAGCCGGGCCACGTTGAGGACCGTCAGCTGGTGCGCCATCTCCTCGCGCGCGAGGGCGAGGAACGCGGTGCGCGCCTCTCGGCCGAAGCCCGTGTCACCCGGGATCGACCAGGCCGCGTAGAGGTAGCGGATCGCGAAGGCGTGCTCGATTCGGGCCGCCATCCCCACGAGGCGGACGACTTCGTCGTGCAGGGGCGTCGTCATGATCCGCTCCGCTGGTGGCGCGTGTGTACCACGCGTCGCCAGCGGCGGACGATCGGCTCACTCCCCGAACTTCTCGATGTACCGGAAGATCGTCCGCGGATCGACGTCGAGCTCGCGGGCCGTCTGCGCCTTGTTCCAGTTGTTCTGGTCGAGCGCCTGCCGGATGTACTGCTTCTTGAACTCCTCCTCGGCCTCCGCGAGGGTCTGGAGCTTCGAGCGCCCGGCCTTGATCTCGATGCCGAGGTCCTCCGGGCCGAGCTGCTGGCGGTCGGTCATGATGACCGCCTTCTTGATGCGGTTCTCGAGCTCGCGCACGTTGCCCGGCCAGTAGTAGGCGCGCATCGCGTTGAGGCAGCCCGCCGTGAAGCCGCGCGCCTTGCTCCCGTACTGCTCGGCGTACTTGTTGAGCAGGAACTGGGCGATCTGGTGCACGTCGTCGCCGCGGTCGCGGAGCGGCGGGAGGTTCAGCGTGATCTCGTTGAGGCGGTAGAAGAGGTCCTCGCGGAAGCGCCCCGCGGCGATCTCCTCCTGGAGGTCCTTGTTCGTGGCGCTCACGACGCGGATGTCGAGCGGGCGGCTCTTCACGTCGCCCACGCGCTCGATGACGCGCTCCTGGAGCACCCGGAGCAGCTTCACCTGGAGGTTCATCGGCATCTCGCCGATCTCGTCCAGGAAGATGGTGCCGCCGTCGGCCGCCTCGAACTTGCCAATCTTGTCGGTGTTCGCGCCGGTGAAGGCGCCGCGCTTGTAGCCGAAGAGCTCGCTCTCCAGCAGGTTCTCGGGGATGGCGCCGCAGTTGATCGACACGAAGGACTTGCCGGCCCGCGCGGAGAGGCGGTGGGCCTCCTTCGCGATGAGCTCCTTGCCGGTGCCCGTCTCGCCCAGGACGAGCACGGAGAGGTCCGTGGGCGCCACCTTGCGGAGGACCTTGAAGACCTCCTTCATCGGCGCGCAGCTGCCGATCATGCCGCCCTGGCTCGACTGGCGCAGCTGGTCGCGCAGGTTCCGGTTCGACGCCTGGAGCTCGTTCAGCAGCAGCGCGGTGTGCACCAGCATCGACGCCTGGCTCGCGAAGACCTCGAGCATGGCGAGGTCCTGCTGGTCGAACAGGTTCCGGACGTTGTCGTTGCCGAGGTAGAGCACGCCGAGCAGCTCGGTCCGGTAGCTCAGCGGCACGCACATGACCGAGGAGAGGCGCAGGTCCACCACGGAGCGCGCGTTCGCGAACGTGGAGTCGTGCATCGCGTCGCTCACGATGAGCGCCTTCCGATCCGCCATCACGCGCTCGACGATCGAGTCGCTCACCCGGGAGAGGTCGAGCGTCTCCCGGCCGACGTTGTGGGAGGCCGCGAGGAAGCGCTCGCCGTCCTTGTTCGCGATGAGGAAGCCCTTCTCGGCGCCCGTGATCTGCACGACGGACTCGAGGAGCTTCTTGAAGATGCGCTCCTGGCTGGTCTCCGCCATCAGGTCGCGGGAGAACTCGGAGAGCTTGCGCAGCGACTCCACCTCGCTCATCCGCGTGCCCGGGGTGGGCGCGGCCGACTTCGGCTCGCCCTCCATGAGCGTGACGGTGAAGCGACCGAAGACGACCTCGTCGCCGACGCGCAGGTCGGTGGACCGCGCGCGCTGCCCGTTGAAGAGGAACACCGTGCTCCGGTCGATGACCGAGAGCGTGAAGTGGTTGCCCTTGCGCAGCAGGTTCGCGTGGGTGGGGGCGAGCGTCACGTCGCCGAGGACGACGTCGTTTCCGTCCGCGCGCCCGATGGTGACGAGCGGCTTCCGCAGCGGGATGTCGCGCTCTTCGCCCCGAACGGGGTCCTTGCACCGGAGGTAGGCCATGGTGGCCGGGAGTATATCCGCTAGCCCCTCAAAACGAGCCGCTCAACGTCACCGTCGTCGGGCCGACCGCCATCGTCAGGCGCCGCTTCCCCGACCAGGCGCCCGTCTCGATCGCGATGGGGGCGAGGTAGGAGAGCACGCCGGCCGCCGCGAAGGAGCGGTTGATCCAGGCCTCCCGGTTGAAGGCCTCGAGATCGGCCGCCTGCTCCTCGGGGAACTTCCCGCCTTGCGGGTACTTGTTCGAGAGGTCCACGTACAGCGCCGCGCTCACCCCGAGCCCGACGAGCTGGAGCCCGCCGATCAGCACGCCCGCCGCGGGCTTCTTGTCGACGAAGTAGCCGACGCCGAAGGGCACGACCGAGCGCCACGGCCAAGGTTCGCGCTCGGGTTCGAGCTCGGGCGGGTCTTCGTCGGGCGGGAGCTGGTCGGGTGGCGGCTCCGCGAGCGCTCGGCGCACCGACTCGAAGTAGGCGACCACCTCCGGCGAGTGGGCCACCGGATCGATCGGGTAGTCGGGCGCCTCGTCCAGCAGGGTCTCGAAGACGTTCCGGGCCGCGCCGGCCCCGCCCTCGGCGAACAGGAGGTCGCCGAGCCACAGGAGCGCCTCGCGACGCACCTCGGCCGGGAGGTCGGGCCCGAGCGCCAGCAGGGCTTGCAGCTCGCTCCGCGCGCCCGCGGCGTCACCGTCGAGGTACCGCTGGACGGCGTGCGTGAGCGCCGCGTGCGAAGCGTCGTCCTCCGCCCACGCGACCTCGACCATCATCGCGAGGGCGGCCGCCAGCATGGCGCGGAGGGTAGCCGTCCAGAGCGGTGACGGTCAACCCGCTCGCGCGGACTCCGGTGCGCGCGGGAGCGGCGCGGGCGTCACGACGCGGGCGGTCCGGCGCTTCGAACGCTCGGCTATCGCCCCGAGTCGGACGCCGTGTCGCCGCCGGAGGTGTCGCCGCCGGAGGTGTCGCCGCCGGAGGTGTCGCCGCCGGAGGTGTCGCCGCCGGAGGTGTCCTCGCCGGAGGTGTCCTTGGCGGAGGTGTCGCCGCCGGTGTCCCCGGTGTCGCCGCCGCCGGTGTCGGTGACGTCCTCGCCCTCGGGGAGCGAGACGCGGAGCGAGAAGGCGCCCTGGCTGTCGGAGATGGCCTGCCCCAGCAGCAGGCCGGATCCGGCGTCGTAGACCTGCACGGAGCCGTAGGCGACCGGCAGATCGTCGTAGCTGAGCACGCCCTCGACCAGCACGCCGACCTCGAGCTCCAGGAGGAGGTCGGTGGAGGGGGCGTCGACGGACACGTACCGGACGGCGCCGTCGGCGGTCGACGCGGGGGTGAGCGTCAGGACCAGCGGCACGTTCGGGACGGCGAGGTCGAAGCGCCCGTCCCCGTCGGTGTAGGTGTGGTAGACGTTGCCGGCGAAGCCGACCTCGGTGGCGACGACCAGGGCCTGGCCGGCGGGTGTGCCCTCCACGTCCAGGACCGTGCCCCCGAGCCGCGTGGCGGCCTCGAGCCGGAAGGGCCCGAGCGAGGTGTCGGCGTCGATCCGCCGCCCGCCCACGCGGAGCGGGGAGAGCGTGGGCTCGGCCTGCGCGGGGGGCATGATCTCGATGTCGTAGGTGCCGGGGAGGAGCTCGCGGCTGATGAAGTCGCCCTGGGGCGTGCCCACGTTCTCGACGACGAGCGAGCCCACGCCGCCGTCCAGCGCGGTCGACGTGAAGCGGACGCGCGGCTCGGCGACCTGCTCGCCACCGGGGTCGACCACGGCGCCGTCGGCGGTGGCGCCCTCCACCGCGCCGAGGCCGATCGCCAGCTCGACGCCGTCCTCGCTCTCGACGAGGACGGGCAGCGACACCGCCGGGGCCACGCGGCCCGGCTCGGTGGTCGGCCCGCCCACCACTTCGAGCGTGTACTCGCCGATCTCGTCGACGCGCGCGACGTACCAGCCCGTCGCGTCGGTGGTGAACGTGCCGCTCGTGAGCACGTCGTCCCCGGCGACGCGGGAGATCCGCATCTGCACGCCCTCGATGCCCTGCTCGACGCCGAAGACGAGCCCGGTGACCCGCCCGTAGACGGGGATGCCCGCCTCGATGGACTGGTCCCAGCCCGTGGTGTCCGCGGTGGGCGCGGCGACGACCCGGAGGGGCGCCATCGAGGCGTCCTGCGGCACGATCGCGATGGAGAAACGCTCCGGCTTGTAGGCCGGATACGCGAGCGTGAACGTGCCGTCCTCGGCGCTCACCGCGGAGCCGCTCAGGCGGCCGTTCCCGGGGAGCGCGCGGAGCGTCGCGACGAGCGGCTCGGTGCTGGTCGGCGGGCCGAAGCTCCAGCCCCGCGCGACCTCGGCCGTGAGCGTGCCGCTGATGGTGCGGGTGGGGATGAGCTCGACGTCGAGGCCCTCGTAGGCCCCTGGGGCGACGATCGTGGACTGGGGGAGGAGCGTGCCGTCCCCCGCGGACGTGGGCGGGAGCACGTCGAGCCGCAGCGTGCCCTCGGCGAGCTCGCCGCCGCCGGTGTCGAACCAGCTGGCGTTCTTGTCCATGGCGTCGTTGTAGGAGCAGCCGGCGAGCAGCGCGCCGACCAGGATCGCGGGGAGGGCACGCATCAGAGCACCTCCATCGGCCACTGAAGGCGGACGGCGTCGTTCACGCCGTCGTCCACGAGGCAGGTCAGCACCTGGCCGTCCAGGCCGGTGTCGTGCTCGAAGTGCACCTGGCTGCCGGCGGCCGAGCCCTGGTCGTAGGGGACGGGCGAGGCGTTGCCGACGTAGCCGTCGTCGGAGAGGATCCAGGTGAACCCGATCTCGTCGCCGTCCGCGTCATCCGCGATCACCAGCACGGTCTTGCCGCCCTCGCCGATGGTGATCGGCTCGTTCGGGTCGACGGTGAAGGCGAAGGGGTCGGGAGGCACGTTCTCCTCGAGGGTGGGCATCGGGCCGAGGTAGAAGCAGCCCGACGCGACGAAGAGGCAGCAAGCGGCGTGCCAGGGCGCCACGAGGCGCGTTGCACCTGGGGTTCCGGCGGAACGCCCCCCAGGGGTGCGCACGCTCCGCGACAGGGAGGTCACGGGCCCACCCGCGCCGGGAGGAAGTAGGTCTGGCCGGGCTTCGTCTCGCCGAGCGTGGTCGCGATGGTCCCGATGGGCTCGGGGCAGTTGAAGACGACGGGGGTGTTCGCGTCCGGGTCGCGGAGCTTGAGGCTCCGGAACGCGCTCAGCGGGTCGTAGGGCTTCTCGCCGATCGTGAGCTTGCAGTCGTTCGGGATCTGCGAGTTGATGATGAACTCGACCTGCAGGCGCCGGAGCGGCGGCTGGATCTCCTTCCGCTCGCCGGGGGAGAGCGTGATCTCCACGCGCGCGGGCTCGTAGAAGCTGTTGCGCAGCTCCACCACGTGCGTGCCGCCCGTGACCTGGAGCGGCCGCGTGGTCGTGCCGATCCACTTTGCCACGCCGCGCCCCCCGCCCGTGCGGTAGCCGACCATGACGCCGTCCACCCACACCTCGGCCTCCCCGAGGCGGTGTGGTCCGAGGTCGAGCACGATCTCGGCGGGCTTCTCCTCGGCGACCGTCCTGGCCACCGGCTCGAGCCGCGCCGCCTGCCTGGGCTCGTCGCGCGTGATCGGCGGGGGGCTCGGCTCGGGGCGGCCGACCACGGGGAGCGACGCGGGCGGGGCGCCGGGGAGCGCGGCCGACGCGGCCACGGGCGCGGACGGCCCGGCGGGGCCGGGCTCTTGGGGGACCGCCGGGCCGGTGGGCGCGGGCGCGCTCGCGAGGGCCACGGGCTCGGCGTCGGGCGCGGGGACCTCGACCGTCTGGGCGTCGCCGCGGCCCCAGAGCCACCAGCCCGCGCCGCCGCCGGCCAGGAGCGTAACGGCCGCGAGCGCGGCGAACGCGACGCCGCGGCCCCGCCCCTTGGGCGTCGGCGCCTGGTGGAGCGACTGGATGAGGGTGATGACCTCGGCGTTGTCCTCGTCGATGGCCAACAGCCGGTTGAAGAGCTGGAGCGCGCCGAGCGTGTCACCGCGCCCGAGGCGCTCCTTGCCGACCTCGAGCAGCGTGGGCCGCAGCACGGCGTCGAGCGCCGCCTCGCAGGCCTCGGGGTCGACCAGGTAGGAGCGGAGGTTGATGCTCGGGTGGTCCGGCGTGAGCCGCACCTCCTCCAGGCAGGCGAGGAGCGCGACGCGGGCGTCCTCCGCGGTGGCGTAGCGGTCCTCCGGCCGCGGCTGGAGCAGCCGGTCGATCACGCCGGCGAGGGCGGGGGAGGCCTGCGGCGCGAGCTCGAGCACCTCGGGGCGGTTGCCGTCGATGATGTTCTTGAGGATCACCGAGGCGTTGCCGCCGGCGAAGGGGACGTGCCCGGTCACCGCGTGGAAGAGCACGGTGCCGAGGCTGAAGAGGTCGCTCCGGCCGTCGAGCGGCTCGTCGAGGGCCTGCTGCGGGCTCATGTACGCGGGTGACCCGAGCAGCGAGCCGTCGAGCGTGATCGAGCTCTCGTCGAGCACGCGCGCGACGCCGAAGTCCATGAGCTTCACGCGGCCGTCGCGCCGGATCATCACGTTCTCGGGCTTGATGTCCCGGTGGATGACCCCTTCCTTGTGCGCGAACGAGAGCGCCGACGCGAGGTCCGCGCCCGCGAGCGCGGCGATCTCGGAGGGGAGCCGGCCGCGGTCCTGGATGAGGCCGAGGATCGTGACGCCGTCGACGAGCTCGGTGACGATGTAGCAGTCGTCGGCGCCCTGGCCCGAGTAGTCGAGGATCGAGACGATGTTCTGGTGCGAGAGCCGCCCCACGGCCCGCGCCTCGCGGTTGAAGCGCTCGCGGTAGCGGCTCGACGCGGACAGGTGCGGGTGGAGCACCTTGATCGCCACGTCCTTGCCGATCGTGAGGTGCCGCCCGCGGTACACGGTCGCCGTGGCGCCTTCGCCGAGCTTCTGGAGCACCTCGTACTTGTCGAGCACGGAGCCGATCACGCCGCGACCTCTGGGGGGTGCAGGGGGGCCTCGCCCCCCTGCCGGGGCGTTGCGGGGCAGAGCCCCGCCCCAAGAAGAAACCGGCCCATCGACATCACAATTGCCCGACCTCGCGGTCGTCCATGCCGCGGTCGGCGTAGAGCGACAGGATGGTGGCGGCCGTCTCCTCGAGGGCCTTGTTGGTGACGTTGATGTGGGACCACTGGCGGTTTCGGCGGAAGAGATCCTCGGCGTAGTCGAGCTCCGCGAGGATGTAGTCCATCTGTCCGTAATTCGTGTCGTTGCGCATGCGCATCGTCTGGAGGCGCTGCTTGCGGATGTTCTGCAGGGCCTCGGGATCGATGGTCAGCGCGAAGACCTTGCGCGGGTCGATCGCGAAGAGCTGCTCGGGGGGCTCGCGGTTGAGCACGATGGGCACGTTCGCGACCTTGTAGCCCTTGTACGCGAGGAAGACCGAGAGCGGCGTCTTGGACGTGCGGGAGACGCCCACGAGCACGATGTCCGCCTTCTCGAGCATCCGCGGCTCCTTGCCGTCGTCGACCTTGACCGTGAACTCCACGGCCTCGATGCGGCGGAAGTAGTCGGCGTCGGTGCGGTGCAGCAGCCCCGGCTGGTTGACCGGGGCCTCGCCGAGCCAGCCGGCGAGCGCGGTGATGACGCCCCCGATGACGTCGACCTGCACGATGCGGTAGGCCCGCGCGAGCTCGTTGGCGCGCGCGCGCTGGTCGGGGGCGACGAGGCTCGTGACCACCAGGGCGCCGGTCATGGCGGCCTGCTTCAGGATGCGGTCGAGGTGCTCGGCGTCGGTCACGTTCGAGAAGACGTGGACCGCGACGCGGAAGCCCTCGAATTGGCGCAGCGCCGCGCGCGTCACGCGGTCGGCGGTGTCACCGGTGCCGTCGCTGACGATGAAGAGGGCGCGTGCGGGACGTTCGGCCATGGGAACACCATATCGCGATAGACGGTCCCGGATGAGCGGCGACGCGCGGTCGCGGTCGCGGGAGGCGACGTGAAGGGGATGCGGGTGGTGGACCTCTCCCGGCTCCTGCCGGGTCCGTTCGCGACGTTGTGCCTCCAGGGGCTCGGGGCCACCGTCGTGAAGATCGAGGATCCGGCGGGCGGAGACTTCGTCCGCCACGTGCCGCCGCGCCTGGGCGATCACGGCGCGTGGTTCGTGGCGCTCAACCGCGGCAAGCGATCCGTGGCGCTCGATCTCAAGACCGGGTCGGGTCGCGACGCGCTGCTCGCGCTCCTCGGCGACGCCGACGTGCTCGTGGAGAGCTTCCGCCCGGGCGTGCTCGCGCGGCTGGGCCTGGCGCCCGCGGATCTGCGGGAGCGCTTCCCGCGGCTCGTGATCGCGAGCCTGACCGGCTGGGGGCAGACCGGGCCGTACGCGCAGCTCCCGGGCCACGACATCGGCTTCCTCTCGATCGCGGGGCTCCTCGGCCACGCGGATCCGCGCGTGCCGAGGCTGCAGTGGGCCGACCTCGCGGCGGGCGGGCTGCACGCCGCGCTCCGCATCACCGGCGCGCTCCTGGACCGCGAGCGGACGGGGGAGGGGGCCTGGCTCGACGTCGCCATGCTCGACGGCCTGCTCGGGCTGGAGCAGACCCAGTTCGCGCAGCTCGCGGCGGGATCGCCGCCGGACGAGCTCCTCACGGGCGGGGCGCCGGTGTACGGCCTCTACCGGTGCGCCGATGGCGGCTGGGTGAGCGTCGCCGCGCTGGAGCCGGCGTTCCTCACCGTGCTGCGCGGGGCCACGGACGACCTCTCGGCCGAGGGGCTCGCCCGGCTCTTCGCCTCCGCGCCGCGGGACGCCTGGATCGAGCGGCTCGGCGGCGCCTGCGTCGTGCCCGTGCTGACGCTGCCCGAGGTGGAGGCGAACGCGCAGGTCGCGTCGCGGCACCTGTTCGCGGACGGGCTCCCGCACCCGCCGACGGGCCCCGTCACCGGGGCGGCGCCGGCCCTGGGCGAACACACGGAGGCGGAGCTGGCTCGGGTCGGATACAAGCGCGCATGATCGCAGTCGTGCAACCTCCGCTCGCCGTCGGCTGGCCCGAGTTCGCGACGTTCATGCTGGCCAACGCGATCATCTTCTACATCTGCTTCGGGAAGCTCTGGCAGGACATCAAGCGCTGGCGGCGCGGCGAGTGAGCGGACGCGACGGTCGGGATCGAGCGTGTCCCGATCCGTCCCGGAAAACCGCTGGGGTCGAGCTCCCAGGATTGCCGGCCTCCGTCCTGCCCCTCCGGTGTCACGAACCGTGCCGGCCGGCCGACCGCGCTTGTCCGCGCCTCCCGGGGAGCAATAGGGAGAAGTGGTCGATGTCCTCCCCACCGTCCCGCTCCTCGCTCTGGGCCTCGGCGCGCCGTCAATGGCGGCGCCTGTACGTCCGGGTCGTCCGATCGCCCGGCGAGCCGCGGGACGTGGCGCTCGGGATGGCGCTCGGGGTGCTGTTCTCCCTGAGCCCGTTCCCGTTCACGCAGACCTTCCTCGCCGTGGGCGCGGTCGGGCTCGTGCGGCGCCTCACCGGGCGGCGCGTCTCGTACCTCGCGGCCGCCGCCGGCACGTGGTTCACGAACCCGCTCACCTTCGCCCCGGTCTACGCGCTCACCACGCTGATCGGCCGCCCCATCGCGCACGCGCTGCTGAAGCTCACCGGCGCGTCCTCCGCGGTGCCGGGGACGTGGTTCTCCGGGCCGGCGGTGCTCGAGACCACGCTCGGCGTCGTCATCGGCGCCCTGGTCGTCGGCCTGCCGCTCGGCGCCGCCTCCTACGAGATCACCCGCCGGATCGTCGAGGGCTACCAGCACCGCCGGATCGCCCGGCAGCGGGCGCGCGCGTTGCGGGCCATCGGCGCGGAGTCGCTGCTCGAGCAGGCGCCGACCCTGCAGGAGCCGCCGCGGGCCGCGTCGGGCTCCTGAAGCCGTCGGGCCGGTGACGGGCGGTCAGGGCCGCGCACCCCAGACGCTCATCCCGACCACCGCCGCGAAGAGCGCCGCGTTGATCGCGATGTGCACGGCCACCCGGTCGACCGCGCGGGTGTAGCCGGGGCGGTCGGCGATCTCGCCGCCGTCGAGCAGGCGGCAGGGGTCGAGCGTCCAGATCTCGAGCCACACGTAGCTGACCCAGAACGCGCCGAAGGTGAACAGCCGCGCGACCGTGAGCGGCTCGTCCCAGGGGATGGAGAAGGCGTCGGGCAGGCCGCGGTCGCCGCCGAGATCCCGCCACCAGCGCCAGATGTTGGCGAAGATGAGGACGCCGAGGGAGAGGCCGAAGCCGCCGCCGAAGGCGCGGTAGACGCGGATCACGTCCTCGTCGCGCACGCGGGGGATGGCCCTCCGCAGGTTGATGAGGAGCGCGAACGCGACGAGCGCCCCGCCGTGCACCATCGCGGCGAGGGTGGAGAGGAGGTCGGCCGTCACGCCAGGAGCCCCTGCACCCACGTCGTGGCGCTGCCGGCGCCGTCGTAGGCCGCGAGCGCGGCCGCATCGGGCCCGCCGTGCTTGGCGAGCGCGACCGCCTCGATGTCGCCGGTGGCCGCGCTCCCGCGGGGGAGGGCCCGGCGCTCCGGCCACCAGCCGCCGCGCGTCGTGTAGAGCTTGATCTCCACGGGGATCTGCCAGCGGAAGGCGTCGAGGTCGACGTCGCCGAGGTCGCCCTGGCGCGTCTGCAGGTTGCGCACGATGCGGTCGGGCCGCGCGCGCACGATGGGCCAGAGATCCTGGCGGTGCCACTGCGGCCAGCCGCCCGCCTCCTTGAGCCGCGTGCGGACCTGGCGGAGCTGGAGCGGCGAGAGCCGCGCGAAGAGTGGGCCCAGCGTGCGCGTGAAGCGCTCGACGGTGCCGAAGGTGAGCGCCCAGTCGTGCACGACCTCGACCCGCGAGGCGACGTGCTCGATGTCGCCGGCCTTCTCGGCGAGCGCGTCGGGCGTGAGGTCGGCCGGCGTGAGGTCGTGCCGCGCGACGAGCACGCCGATGGCGCGCTTGAGCGACCACGCGAGCGCGACCGGGGAGCGCGTGTCCACGTCGGCGCCGGCCTTGTCCATCGCCCAGGGGAGGAGGCCCGCGCGGACCTCGATCTTCTCGACCTGCTCGGCCCGGAGGCGCTTGTCGGCCGCCTTCACGTGGCGCTTGAGGATCTCGGCGACGCCTTCGACCGCGACGCCGGCCCAGGCCATCACGGCCTCGGGCTTGATCACCAGGGTGCGCGTGAGCCACGCCTTGCCGAGGCCGCCGTAGGCCCCGTGGAGGGGCTGCTGGGAGAGCGGGCCGTAGAAGCTCGAGCCCTCGTCGAGGAGGTCGATCCGGCCGCCGCCGTCGAGCGCGTCGAACGCCGCGCGCGCGGCCCGGGCGCCGGGCGCCGCGGGATCGGCCGAGGTGTCCGACGGGGTGAGCCGCTCGCCGCGCTCGAGCGCCGCGCCCACCGCGCGGGCGATGCCCTCCGCGTCGAGGCCCGCGAGCCACGCGGCGCTGGCCGCGGCCGCCGCGGCGGGCACGAAGGTGTCGGTGCGCGTGTGGCGCGGCCCGAGCAGCAGCGCGAGGCCGACGCGCCCGCCGATCTCGTTGCCGATCAGCGTGGCGAGGAGGAGATCGTCGACCGTGTGGCCGCCGGCGAGGGCCCAGGCCGCGGGGACGGCCCCGAGGCCGGAGCGCCCGGCGAGCAGGTAGTCGTCGTACTCGTGGAGGGCCGCGAGGCCCGCGTGCAGCTCGGCCGCGGCCCGGGGGGCGGCGCTGCCGCCGCCGACGGTGGGCGCTTCACCACGCGCGAGGCCCGACACCAGGGCGGCCCCGGCGGGCGTCGCGAACGAGGCGCGCGCGGCCCCGGCGGCGCCGACGTGCTGGAGGCGCACGATCCGCCACACGTCGTCCGGGACGTCGGACGGGCGGAGCGCGCGGGCCCAGCGGGCGAGGGTGAGGAGAGGGGAGGACATTCAGTACTCGAGGCTCCATTGCAGACCGGCGGCCAGGAGGTGGCCGCCGATGGGGATGGAACCGCCGTCCACCGGGTAACCCGGCGTAGGCCCGTCCGGTTCGGGCCGGACGAGCTCTCCGGAGGCCAGCAGGTGGTACTGGAAGTACCCGTCCAGGCGGACCCGGCGGGTCTCGGTCTTGCGGAAGGGGTCGTCGTGCTCCACGCCGGCGCCGATCGAGAAGATCACGCGGTCCGAATCCAGGAGCGCGGTGCTGGCCGTCTGGCTCGCGAGCGGCGTCGGCTCGTAGCCGAAGCCGCCCCGCGTGAGGATCCGCACCTCGCCGAAGCGGTCCCCGCCGTCGATGGCGGGGAGCCGCAGATCGAGCCCGAGCCGGGGGGCCACGGTGGGCGTCATCTCGATGGTGTAGGGGTTGCCGTCCTCGACCGGGTCCTCGCCGAAGTCGAGCCCGGCGCCCTCGACGCTCGACTCGACCACGCGCGCGATGCTCACCCGCATGCGGTCCCAGCGCGTCCACCGCACCTCGCCCGAGACCGTGAGCGTGTCGAGCAGCGTGTAGGCCGCGCCGCCCACCCACTGCTCGGGCACGTAGTGGTCGTACACGCCGAGCTGGAAGCCGAGCAGGACCGGCACCACCATCGAGTCGAGGTCGCCCGTGTCCTCGGTGGCGCCTTCGATCTGGAGGTCGATGTCCACGTCGACCGGGAGGCCCGCCTCGCCGCGCCAGGACGCCCCGAGCGTGAGCCCGTCGAGCGCCGGGACGGCCTGGCCCGCGTCCCAGTGCACGGCCACGTGCGGCGCGAAGCCGGGCACGAGGTCGAGCTCCATCGTGTGCACGTCGAGGCCCATGGACACGACGTCACTCGCGGTCTCGTCCCCACTCTCGGCGCCGGACACGGTGAGGTCGACCGTCGCGTCGAGCCGGTAGCGGGCGCGCGGGATCATCGTGACGCCGCCGCCGATCGAGAGCCCGCCCCAGGGCCGCCACGCCACGCCCCCGCCGAGCTCGTAGCTCTGCACGCGGTTGTTGTACATGAAGTAGGTGGGGAGCGAGGGCTCGAAGGTCGCGAGCCGCACGATGCGTTGGACCGGTACGAGGAGCCCGAAGCCCGCGGCGAAGGTCTTCCCGATCGGGCGCGTGGCCCCCAGGATCACGGCCTGCACGGGGTCGTAGGTGGCCGGGAGCTCGAGCGCGGGGTCGGACTCGTTCACGAGCCCGTCGCGGTTGGTGTCCCACCAGAGCCCCGGGAGCTCGGTGAACTGCATCTGCGCGCCGAGGAACCCGATCGAGACTTCGGGGTACTCGCGGCCGGCCAGCGCCGCGGGGTTCAACAGGACGTTCTCGGCGCCGTCGTCGACGGCCACACCTCCGCCCGCGCGCCCCATCTTGCGAGCGCCGAACCCGAAGATCTCCACCGGGCTGGCCTGGGTCGCCGGGAGGAGCGCCAGCCAGAGGGGGCTCAGGCGTACCCGATCTCCGGCACCGGCGTGAGCGCCGACTGCCGGAGCACCTCGATGACCTGGGCGGGACCCTCGCCCGGCAGGGCCTCCCGCAGGCACGCGGTGCGGCCCGCGACGTAGGCGGTGGCGAGGCCGGAGCCGCGGTAGGCGCCGCGCTGCCCGTCGAGGCCCACCGTGTTGCCGTGCGTGAGGAACTTCCCGGTGAGCGAGCCCCACTGCTTCGCGGGGAAGCGGTGGGGGGCGAAGTAGTAGATCTTCTCCAAGGGGCAGTCGGGGTGGCTCGCCACGCCGATCGTCTCGGGGAGATCCGCCGGGTAGGCGCGCTCGCCCTTGGGGTGCGCGGCGGCGAGCACGATCGCGCCGGCCTCGACGGCGTTCGCGCAGCAGTCGCGCAGGAGCAGCGCCTTGCCCATGTTGGGCGTGCCGAGCGAGAGGTTGATGACCCCCGCGTTGCGCGCGCCGAGCTCGATGCCCGCGGCCATCAGGTCCGCGCTCGTGCGGAGGCGGGCGTCCATGATCTTGATGCAGAGCAGCTTGGCGTCGGGAGCGATGGCGTGCACGGCGGCGGCGATCTCCGTCCCGTGACCGTTCTCGTCGGCGAAGTCGCCCGAGATGAGCACGTGCGCGGTGGCGCTCATGCTGATGCTCATGCCGGTGACGTCGGCGCCCGCGAGGCGCGGATCACGAACGTCGACGCCGCTGTCGACGATCGCGATGGTCTGCCCCCGCCCCGTGTATTCCTGGCCTCGGAAACGCATCGGTCCTTCCGGTGTCCAACTGAAAGGCGATGGTAAGGACCCCGCCGCCCCACTGCAAGGATGCGCCGGGGCGCGACGGAGGCCCGACGGGCGGCTATGGTGGAGCACGGGAGGATGGGTGCCCTCTGCGACAGCGACGATCGGCGCCGCAAACGCCGGTGGCGCGCCGACCGACGCGCCCATCTCGCTGCCCGTCGGAGGGGGGGGCGAGCGCGAGCGCGCGGCCTTCGAATCCCTGCTCGGGCGGGCTCGAACCGCGGGCGTCCGTGGCGCGCGCCTGTTCGGGCACACCACCCGCGCGGCAGGACCGGTCGGGGAGGCGGCACACGCGCTGGCGGGCGTCACGGCCCTCGCGACGGCCGCGACCGGCCTCGACATCGGCCTGCTGGCCCTCATCGGCGTGGTCCTCTCCGCGGCGCTGCGTGCGCTCGGGATCCCCGCCCTGGAGCAACTGTTGCCGCGGCGCGCGGGCTGGTCCCTGGTCCTCCGGCCGTTCCTTCCGACCACGCGGGTGGTCGTCGCGTCCCTCGCCGACCGCGAGCCACCCGTCCCCTGGCTCCCGCGGATGACGCTGGGCGCGCTCCTGATCGGGCTCCTGGCGACCCCGGCGGGCGCATGGGCGGTCGTCGCGGCGGCGGGCCTGCTCCTGGCCGTGGCGGGCGTGGCCGCGTGGCTCGCGCGGCCGCCGCGGCCCGACCCGGCGGGCCCCGAGTCGGTCGCGGCCGAGGCGCTCGACGCGCTCGCGGCGCGGCTGGGCGCGGTCGGCGAGGGCGCCACGGCCGTGCTCGTGGCCGGGGGCGCCAGCGCGGCGGCGGGCGGCGTCGTCGCGGCGCTCGACTGGTGGGGCGTGCGTCCCGCCGACACCGAGGTGCGCCTCGTCGGGGCGCCCGACACCGTGCGCGCCGCGGCCGAGGCCCTGGGCCGCGCCGGGTGGCGCGTCCTCGTCGTCCCCCCCCCCGACCTCCGGAGCCAGGTGTGATCCTCCTCTTCTCCCCGGCCCTCGCGGCCACGCTCTCCGGGACGGTCACCGGCGCCGACGGCTCCCCCCTCGCGGGGGTGGACGTCGTCGCCTACGACACGCGGCTCGACTACGCCTCCGCCCGCACCACGAGCGACGGCGGCTTCAGCATCGGGCTGCTCCCGCCGGGCCGCTACCGCATCCGCGTCCTGCCCGCGGACGACGATCCGCACGTCGACCGCTTCCTCCCCGACGCCTGGGACTTCTGCGAAGCCGACGTCGTCGAGCTCTCCGAGGGCGAGGTGCGGGACGGGCTCGACGCGGAGCTCCCGCTGGGCGCCCGCATCACCGGGCGGGTGCTCTCGGCCGGCGGCGAGCCGCTCCCCGGCACGCAGCTCCTCGCGATCGGCCAGTCCGAGCGCTCGTCGCTCGTGAGCCGCCTGGCGGAGGCCGACGACGACGGCGTCTTCCGAATCGTCGGGCTCGACAGCGATCCCGGCTCGTCCGAGCCGTACGCGGTGTACCTCGCCGCGGAGGGCCGCCCGCGGCAGTACCTCGGGCCGAGCTACGACGAGGACTACGCCGCGATCTTCGACGTGAGCCTCGGGGAGGCCCTCGAGGTCGGGGACCAGCCGATCCTCGAGGGGATCTCCGTCTCCGGCACCGTCACCGGTCCGGACGGCCCCGTCGCGTCCGGAACGGTGTACGTCTACAGCTCCTCGCAGGTCATCGCGGTCGAGGTCGAGGAGGACGGCACCTACATCGCCGACGGGCTCCCCCCGGGCGAGGTGGTCCCCTGGGCGTCGTCCGACGGCCTCGCGACCACCTACTACCCGGACGCCGACCGCCCGGGCGCGCGCATCGACGCGCCCGACGAGGGCCAGGCCCTCACGGGCGCCGACCTCACCCTGCCGGTCGAGAACACGCTCACCATCACGCTCGCGGGGGAGGGGGACCTCTCCGAGGCCGCGATGCTGCTCTACAACGACACCTACACGGTCGGGCGCGGCGGCGGCTTCGCGGAGGACGGCACGGTCACGGTCGACGGCCTCCACCCGGGCACGTACTTCCTCTACGTCTACGGCGCGGACGTCGGCTTCACCGACGACTTCGCGCGGGACGGCGCGGGCGCGATCCGCGAGATCGTCGTGGACGGCGCCACGCAGATCGACGTGACGATGCCGGCGGGCGCGAGCTTCGCGGGCACGGTCCGCGGCGACGACGGCGCGCCCGTGTACGGCGCCTACGTGTACGCCACCACCGCCGACGGGGAGGACACCGTCGTCGGCGTCACCGACAAGGACGGCAACTACGACATCCCCGGCCTCGTCGGCGACGACTTCACCCTGCGCGCGTCCTACGCGCACTACTGCCCGAACGATCCCGGCTGGGTCACGGTGTACTGGCCGGAGGCGCTCGTCGCCGACGACGCGATCGTGACGACGCTCGGCGACGGCGAGGCCCGCACCGGCGTGGACTTCACGCTGTTCGTCGACGACGACCACGACGCCATGGGCGACGCGTGGGAGCGCGAGAACGGCCTGGACCCGAACCGGGACGACGCCGGCGAGGACCCCGACGGCGACGGCTACCTCAACGTGGAGGAGTGGGCGCTCGGGACCGATCCGACCGGCGGCGCGCTCGCGGGCGATGGCTGCGGCTCGGGCTGCGGCTCCGGCGCGTCCGCGCTCTTGCTCGTGCTCCCGCTGGTCGGCAGGCGCCGCAGGAGCGCCGCGTGCACGGGCACGCCGCGGAGCCGCGCCTTCCGCTGGTAGTTCGTCACCACGTCGTCGGGCCAGGGTGGGCCCGAGGCGTCGACGTCGGCCGTGACGCCCGCCGTCTCCCAGGGGAGGCCGCTCGCGGCGGCGAGGAGCGCCTTCACGTGCGGGCCGAAGTCCGTCTTGAGCCGGAGCTCGGCGCCGGGTGCGCACAGCCGCGTCAAGAGCTCGAGGAAGGGCCGGTCGATGAGGCGGTGGTGGCGCTTGGACTCGCGCTCCCAGGGGTCGGGGTGGTTGATGTGCACCCCGGCGAGCGAGCCCGGCTCGAAGAGCTCGTCGAGCGCGCGCGCGTCGTACCGGGCGATCCGGGCGTTCGTCAGGCCCGCTGCGCGGAGCTTGCGGGCGACGAGCACCACGCGCTTGAACCGGATCTCGATGCCGATCCAGTCGCACTCCGGGTGAAGCTCCGCCATTCCGCTGAGATAAAAGCCGTTCCCCGATCCCACTTCGAGGTGGAGCGGGGCCTCGCGCCCGAAGTACTCGGCCCACCGGCCGCGCCACTGCTTCGCGTCGGAGGCGGGCAGGAGCTCGTCGCCGAACTCGCGGTGGGTCGCGACGTAGGGGTTGATGCCGGGGCGGGAGAAGTCCTCGGGGCGCTTGTCCTCGAAGCGCTTGTGGTTCCCCGGCCTCACGAGCGCGGCTCCGGCTCGTTGGCCACCCAGGTCCCGCCGTCCGCGTAGATCTCCTTCTTCCAGATCGGCACGCGCGCCTTGAGCGTGTCGATCGCGAAGCGGGACGCCGCGTAGGCCTCGGCGCGGTGGCCGGCGCCGATCGCCACCACGACGCTCGGCTCGCCGACGGCCACGGTGCCGACGCGGTGGGCGAGGGCCACGCGCACGTCCGGCCAGCGCTCGAGCGTCTCGTCCGCGACGGCCTGGAGCTCGCGGAGCGCGACCTCGGGCCAGGCCTCGTAGAAGAGCGCCCGGAGCGGGGGATCGGTGTCGTCGCGGGCCACGCCCGCGAAGGTGAGCAGCGCGCCGTGGCGCGGATCGCGGACGGCGTCCTCGAGGGCGCGCACGTCGAGCGGGGCGTCGGTGAGGAGCACCATCAGCCGCCTCCGAGCGGGGGGAGGAACGCCACCTCGTCGCCTTCGTGCAGGACGGTGTCGGAGGCGACGGTGGACTGGTTGACCGCGTAGGCGACGCGGAGCGCGAGGCCCGGGAACAGGGCCGCGAAGGCCTGGGCGGCGGTCGTGCCCGCGGGGAGCTCGACCCGCTCCACGGCGGTGCCGCGCTGCTCGCGGAGGGCGGCGAAGTACCGGGCGGTCACGAACATGGGGCCCGGCACTAACCTTCCGGGCCGCCCGGGGCCCCCGGAGTTACGCATCGCGTGTGAACCTCCTGCTCCTCGCCCTCGCGTGCGGCGACCCCGCGCCCGTGATGTTGGCCGTCGAGCCCCCCCGGACGCCCGAGGCGGTGGCCGAGAAGCGCGCCGCGGCGGAGCTCCGGGCGAGCCCCGCCAACGTCGAGGCGACCTACACGAAGCCCGAGGGTGTCTACGTCGACGCGCGCTTCCTCGGCGGGCGCCGGTACGACGCGGTGCGCGCGGAGATCGAGCAGCAGCTCGGGGCCGTGGTGGAGGAGCGGGACGAGCTGTCGGGCGGGCGGGAGATCGTGTTCGAGCGCGGCACGTTGCGGCTCGTGGACGGGCGGATCCAGATGGTCGAGGTGCCGCTGCCGCAGCCGGTGCGTCGCAGCGAGGCGCTCGCGCTCGTGGGCTTCCCCCCGGCGGTCGGCGAGTACAAGGCCTTCACCCTCGAGTATCGGCTCGTGAACGAGTGGGGGTTCCGGCGGCTGCGCCTCGTGCGCGCCGCGCGCGACAGCGAGGACATCGTCCGCGTGCAGGCCTGGAAATTCTCCGACGCGGCGAACTAGTCGCCAGGATCCGCACCAGCAGCGGATCAGCGAGGGATCGACGGGAGCGGGCGCGCGCGCGGTCGACGATGCTCGGCCAGCACGTTGACTTTCCGTAGCGGAAGCCGCACGATACCGTCGCGCCCTCGGATCAGGATGACCTCGATCGCCGCATCGCTGCTGCTGGTCGGTTGTGTCGACTACACGATCCAGGACCCCGACGACGTCAAGCCGCTCCCCGTCGTGATCGAGGAGCGTTTCCTCCAGGCGCCCTTGCCCAAGGTGGACGTGCTCTTCGTCGTGGATGGCACGGGGAGCATGGAGGAGGAGCAGGAGTCCTTCGCGGACGCGGCCGACGCCTTCGTGGACGTGCTCGACGGGCTCGAGCTCTCCTACCAGCTCGGCGTGACGTCCACCGACCCCGAGCAGGACGGCGCCCTGCTCGGGCGCCCGTGGATCATCACCGGCGCCGCGTCGGACCCTTCGCGCGCGCTCGCGGACGCGCTCCTGGTCGGCACGAGCAGCCCGCCGCCGGCCGCCGGCCTCTACGCGGCTTCGCGCGCACTCTCCGACGTGCAGGGCCTCAACCGCGGCTTCCGCCGCGCCGACGCAGGGCTGCACGTCGTCTTCGTGTCCGACGGCGACGACGAGAGCGACGCCTGGCTCGGGGACGACCCCGCGGCCGCCTTCCTCGCGATCCTGGAGGCGGACGCCGCGACGTCCGGCCGCGCCGCGCGCGCGTCGGCGGTGGTCGGGGACGTGCCGGGCGGCTGCTCGGGCGAGACGGGCACGGCGGAGGCGGGCGTCCGCTACACCGCCGTGGCCGAGGCCACCGGCGGCGCCGTCGGGAGCATCTGCGCGGCCGACTTCGGCGCGATCGCGCTGGCCCTGGCCGACGCGGCCGTCGAGTGGCAGAGCGTGTTCCCGCTGCAGGCGACGCCCGAGGACGGCACGGTGCGCGTGGAGGTCGACGGCGAGCGGATGAACGAGGGCTGGTCGGTCGACGCCACGATCCCCGCCGTCGTGTTCGCCGCGCCGCCGGCGCCGGACGTGGAGATCGCCGTGGTCTACACGGTGGAGGAGGCCGAGTGATCGCGCTCCTCCTCGCCGCCACCGCGTCCGCCACGCCGATCGTGCTCTACGATCTCGAGGGCGACGACGGCGGCTTCGCCGCCTCGGGCGACGCCGGGCAATGGGAGTGGGGGACCGTGCTCAACGGGCCGGGCTCCGGCTTCGACGGCACCCGCGCCTGGACCACGGGCCGCGTCGCGGACTACCTCAACGCTTCCACGGACTACCTCGAGATCCCCGTGCCCTCGCTGGAGGGGCTCTCGCGGCCGACGCTCTCGTTCCAGCACTGGTACGAGATCAACCCCGGGGACTACGCCTGGGTCGAGGTCGACATCGGCAACGGCTGGGCCGCGATCGAGCCGCTCTACGGCTACCCGGTCGTGGGTGGCTACACCGGCGCGTCCGGGGGCTGGCGCACCGCCGTGTTCGACCTCTCCGCCTACGGCGTCTCGCCGGACGTGCGCCTCGTCTTCCAGGCCGACCTCTCGGGCGTCGGCGCGGGCTGGACGGTCGACCAGGTGGCCTTCCACGACGGCGACGTCGCCGCCCCGAAGCTCTCCGGGCTCGCCGTGCTCGCCGACACCGACGACCTCGTGGGGCCCTACGTCGTCGAGGTGACGGCCGAGGACGACACGTCCGTGGCCAAGGTCGAGCTCAAGTGGCGCGCCGGGGGCGACGAGGGCAGCGTGGAGATGCTCGAGGTCGGCGTGGACACGTGGCGCGGCGCGATCCCCGCGCAGCTGCCCGACACCGACGTCCGCTACTGGATCGAGGCGACGGACGGGCTCAACTCGAGCCGCGAGCCGGTGGACGACGATCTCGCCTTCCGCGTGTACCTGCCCGCGCCCACCGGGCTGACCGGGCCGAGCGAGCGGGTGGTCGACACGCAGACCACGCTCAGCTGGACCGCGCCGGAGAGCCGCAACGCGGTCCGCGGCTACGAGGTGGTGCGCGCGGGGCTCGTCGTGGCGCAGGCCACGGACACCGACGCCCTCGTGCCGCTCACGGGCGGCTCTGACACCTTCTCCGTGCGGGCCGTGTACGACGCGGGCGCCGGGGACCTCTCCGAGCCCTGGTCCGTCGACGCCGCGGTCCCCGCCGTCGCGGGGCTCGACCCGGCCGAGGGCTGGCCCGGCGACACGCTCCGCGTCGCGCTCACGGGCGAGTACCTGCTGATGGTGGCGGGGGATGTCGCGGCGGACCTCGGCTCGGGCATCGCCGTCACCGGCGTGGACGTGCGGGACGTGGACAGCGCGTGGCTCGACCTCGCGCTCGACCCCGCCGCCAAGGCGGGCAGCCGCACCCTCACGCTCCAGACCGGCGGCGTGTCGCTCACGCTCCCGGACGCCTTCGAGGTGCTCGACGGCGCGGACCGGCCGCGCCTCGTCGAGATCGAGCCCGACAGCGTCCGGCAGGGGGACGCCGGCGAGCTCGTCATCTCCCACGTGGGCGCGCTGGAGACGACGCCCACGGTCGACCTGGGCGAGGGCATCGTCGTCAACGCCGTCGAGGTGGACGCGGGCGCCGTGCTCGTCCGCTACACGGTCACCGGCGACGCGCCGCTCGGGGAGCGGGCCGTCACGGTGGACGACGGCGTGCGTGTCCTCGGCGGCGTGCTCCTCGAAGTGAAGGACGCCGTGGCGCCGGCCGCTGGCGGGTGCGGGACGCCCGTGTCGCCCGGCTACGCGGTGGTCGGCCTCGGGATGGCCGCGCTGGCGGTCCGTCGCCGGCGCTGACCCTCGTCAGGTCAGAAGCAGGATCTTCCCCGTCGTCCCGCGCCCTTCGAGCACGCGGTGGGCCTCCGCGGCCTCGGCCAGGGGGAGCCGGTGCGAGATGCGCGGGCGCAGGGCGCCGGCGGCCACGGCGTCGAGCACGGCGGTCGCGCGGGCCTGGTACTCGGCGTCCGTCGCGACGTAGTGGAACAGGCTCGGCCGGGTGAGGAAGAGCGAGCCCTTCTGCGCGAGGATCGCGGGGTCGAAGGGCGGCACCGGGCCGCTCGACGCGCCGAAGAGCACCATCATGCCGCGCGGGGCCAGCGCGTCCAGGCTCTCGTCGAAGGTCGCGCGGCCGACGCCGTCGTAGACGACCCGCACGCCGCGCCCGCCGGTGAGGCGGCGCGCCTCCGCGGCGAAGGGGAGGCGGTCGTACCGGATCACCTCGTCGGCGCCGGCCGCGCGGGCCACCCGCTCCTTCTCCTCGGTCGACACGGTCGCGAGCACGCGCGCGCCCCGCGCCTTGGCCCACTGCACGACCAGCTGGCCCGTCCCGCCCGCCGCCGCGAGCACGAGGCAGGTGTCACCCGGGGCGAGGGGACAGGTGTCGTGCGTGAGGTAGTGCGCCGTCATCCCCTGGAGCATCACGGCCGCCGCGACGTCGAGCGGGACCGCGGCCGGCACGCGCACGGCCCGCGCGGCGGGGATCACCACCTCCTCCGCGTAGGAGCCCATCTGCCCGGTCCAGGCCACGCGGTCACCCACGACGAGCCCGTCCACGCCGGGGCCCACCTCGACCACCTCGCCGGCGCCCTCCTGGCCGGGCACGCAGGGGAGGGACACCGGGTACAGCCCGGTGCGGTGGTAGGTGTCGATGAAGTTCACGCCGGCCGCCGCGAGGCGCACCCGCACGCGCCCCTCGCCCGCGATTGGCGCCGGGACCTCCGCCGCCGCGAGCACCTCGGGGCCGCCGCTCCGCTCGAACCGGATCACCTTCACGCCCACCTCCGCGCCGCTCCGGCGGCGTCCGCGCTTCCCTAACACCGCCGCGGATCGTCAAAGCGCGCCATCCGGGGCGTTTCCGGCGCGCGTCGGGGCGCCCGGTCCGGTTAGACGAGCCGCCTCTGCAGTCGTCGCCCACCGCGGGTCCGGCTGCCGGGTTCCCACCCTCCACCCGGAGCCAACATGACCCCCAACGCCATCGGCGCCGACTGCGCCGTGTCCCTCCAGTACACCCTCTCCGGCTCCGACGGCGACGTCATCGAGAGCGGGCGCATCGACTACCTGCACGGCCACGGGAACATCATCCCCGGGCTCGAGTCCGCGCTCGACGGCGCGGCCGTGGGCGCCAAGCTCCAGGTCGAGGTGCCCCCGCAGCTCGGCTACGGCGAGCGCATGGAGGTCGAGCCCCAGCGCGTGCCGCGGCAGGCCTTCCCGCCGGACATGGAGATCGAGCCCGGCATGCAGTTCCACGCCCGCGGGCCCGACGGCGAGCACCTCCCGGTGTGGGTGGTCGGCGTCGAGGACGACGTCGTGCTCATCGACCCGAACCACCCGCTCGCGGGGGAGACGCTCCACTTCGACGTGGAGATCCTCGGCGTCCGCGGCGCCACCCCCGAGGAGCTCGCGCACGGCCACATCCACGGGCCGGACGGGCACGGGCACCACTAGCCTCGCGTGCGCCGAGGCGGGCGAGCATGGACGGCCGCCCGCCTTCCGGTCGTTCCCCTTTCCGGTCGCCCGGCGGCGGGGGCCGTCACAACCGCGGCGACGGTCGCGACACCTTGTAGCGGGCTGAAACCAACTGTGTGTGGAAGCAGGCGGGCTGGCCGGCGTATCGGTGGTGCGTCACCGAGAGCACATGATGAACCGCATCCTCCCCGCCCTGTCCCTCCTCCCCCTCGTCGCTTGTGTCGGCCACCAGACCGTCGACGAGCACACCTTCACCGGCGCCGTCGACACGCTGCTGGTGGACGCCGGCTCCTCCGACGTCGACGTGGTCGCCGTGGAGGGCCTCGACGGCGCGCGCATCGTGGAGCGCGCCACATTCCAGGACGAACGACCGCGGCTCGATCTCGAGCTCGTGGGCGGCCAGCTCACCATCGTGGGCGGCTGCGAGACCGTGTTCACCATCGGCGTCGGCTGCGACCTCGACCTCACGGTCGAGGTGCCGGCCACCGCCAGCATGATCGGGACCTTCGGCTCGGGCGACGTGTCCGTCACGGGGCTGGAGCGAGCGGTCGACCTCGCCCTCGGCAGCGGCGACGTCACGCTCGACGGGCTCACCGGCGACGTGGTGGTCACCGGCGGCTCGGGCGACCTCTTCGGGCGCCGCCTCGAAGGCGCCGAGCTGCGCGTGAAGCTGGGGTCCGGCGACGTCGACCTCGAGCAGGACGCGACGCCCGAGGTCGTGCGGCTCGAGACCGGCTCCGGCGACGTGCGCCTCGTCGTGCCCGCCGGCTCCTACGACCTCTCCACCGACACCAACTCGGGCGACGTGGCCGTGTCGGGCCTCGACGACGTCGGCGGCGCGCAGGCGACCATCACGGTGACCACCGGCTCCGGCGACGTCGAGCTCTTCGGGCGGTAGGCGCCGGGCGCCCTCGGCGGCTCACTGCTGGTCCTTCTCCTCCTCCTGCGGCGTCGAGGCGAGCACCTCGACCAGCGCGAGGCCGAACGCCGGCAGGTCCCGGGCGAGCCGCGAGGTGACCAGGTTCTCGTCGATCACGACGGGGGCCTGGATCCAGTCGGCGCCCGCGTTGACGAGGTCGTCGCGGATCCCGATCGTGGACGTCATGCGCCGCCCGCGCACGATGCCCGCCGAGATGAGCACCGAGCCGCCGTGGCAGATCGTGGCCACGAGCTGGCCGCGCTCGTCGAGCGTGCGGATGCAGGCGAGCACGTCGGGATCGCGACGGAGCCAGTCCGGTGCCCACCCGCCCGGGATCACGACCCCGGAGAGGTCGTAGGGCGAGAAGTCGGTGATGCTTCCATCGACGGAGATCGAGAGCCCGTTCCGGCCCCGGTACACGTCGTCGCCGAGGCCCGCGGTCCGCACCACGTAGCCGGCCTCTTCCAACCGCAGCTTCGGGTACCACACCTCGAGATCGTCGAACTCGGGCGCGACGAGGATCAGCACGGTGTCCGGCACGGTCCCCCTCGTTGAGGATCTAAGGGTGATCCTGCCTCCGTCGAGGGGCGGGCCCCGCCGCCAACCCCGCCGATCCGCCCAGGATGGGCTACCTTGAGGTCCGGAGGATGGGCATGATCCTGCTCCTGATCGCGTGCGCGCCGGGCCCCTTCACGGAGGAGGAGGCCGAGGCCGTCTACGGCGCCGTGAGTGGGGTCAACGAGGACGTCTACGCGCTCGTCTGGTCGCGCACGAAGCCGCTCCCCACCGAAGAAGACCTGGACACCGCGTCCGAGATCCCCCTGGCGGGGGACGCCGACACGGACTCGGACTCCGACGCCGACGCCGACTCCGACACGGCCGCCGAGGCCGACGCCAAGGGCATGCAGTGGCACAACGCCGCGGAGGGCGGCAGCTTCGAGGGCACGGTCGACGGGCCAGGGAGCTGGACCGGGATCGTCGCGCTGACCGGAACCTACGGCATCACCGCCGCCGAGGGCGACGACTGGGCCTACTCGTGGGACATGGACGCGAGCTACCAGGAGGTCGGCTTCGGCACCGTCGAGCTCGGCGGCGACGTGCGGTGGGAGGTCGTGGCGACCTACGAGGGCGGGCGGTTGACGCACACCTCGACCGTCGTGGGCGATCTCGTCGGGGGCGGCTCCGCGGCCGGCACGGGCGAGATCTCGACGGTGACCCGCGTGACGCTCTCGGGGGGCCGCTACGTGGTCACCGTGGCGGGGACGATCGGCGGCTGGGACGTGAGCCGGGAGTACGACGCGAGCGCGTACGGGCTCTGATGCGCGAGGGGACCGGAGGGCGCGGCGGGCGCGCTCCCCGCGGCGGGCCGGAGGCCCACGTCGAGGCCCAGGGCCCGCCGCGGTCGGCTGGCGCGCGGCCAGCCGACCGAGGCGCTCCGCGCCGAGCCCGCAGGGCACCGACCCCGCGTCTTCGCGGGGGCGCGCCCAGCCCTATTCGAGCTCGTCCCACTTCTCCAGGCGGCCGCTCGCCTGCGCGACCGGGTACTTCCGGGCGTTCTTCTCGATCTTGGCGGCGGTGGCGGCCGCGAGGTCGATGCCGGCCGCCTCGCAGAGGTTGAGCAGCGAGATGAACACGTCGGCGGCCTCGTCGGCGACGCGGGGGGCGCGCTCGGCGACGGGCGGCTGGGGGCCTTCGTCGGCGCTCCAGAGGTAGAGCTCGAGCAGCTCGCCGGCCTCGACGGCCACGGCCATCGCGAGGTTGCGGGGCGAGTGGTACTTCCCCCAGTCGCGCTCGGCGTTGAAGGCGCGCAGGCGCGCGCGCAGCTCGGCGATGCGGGTGGTGTCGTCGGTCACGCCGCCCCCGTGAAGCGCGCGGGGAGCCGCGCCCGGACGCGCTCCCAGAGCTGGCGGGCCACCTCGGGGTGCAGGAGCACCGGGTAGGCGGAGAGCGCGATCCAGCTGAACTTCCCGACGTTCATCAGCACGGCGACGCCGAGGTGGAAGCTCGCGCCGATGAGCAGGAGCCACGGGTTGATCCGCCGAGACCACACGAGCAGCGGGAACAGGCACTCGAAGACCACCGTGGTCCAGCCCATCGGCGCGACGAGCCAGCGCTGCCCGGACAGCCAGGCCGCGAGCGCGCCGCCGGCGAAGTGGCGGTGCACGAGGTGGTAGGCGAGGACCTCGCCGCTCCACCAGCCGGGCTCCTCCAAGAGCTTGAGCCACCCGGTCGAGCCGTACAGGCCCATGAACACGACGACGAGGTACCAGCGCGCGGCCGGGGCGCGCCACTTGGACGCGAGGCCGCGCTCGGAGGCGGGCGACAACAACAGCCCGAGCGCGATCCAGAGGGAGAGGCGGTCGTGGGCCTTGATGTTGAGCGCCTCGGCGGCGAGCAGCGTCCACTCGCAGACGAGCCAGAGCAACACGCCGGGCCGCACCCAGCGCCCGCCGCGCAGCACGGCGAGGAGCCCCAGGACGACGCCGCCCCAGAGGAGCCAGGCCGTGCGCAACGTGATGCGGTAGTGCTCGGCGAGGTAGAAGGGCCAGCCGGCGAAGACCATGTCCTCGGCGGCGTAGGCGTCGGCCAGGGCGGGGGCCTGGTGGAGCGCGAAGACCAGCAGGACCACGGCCCACACGACGCGCGTGGCGGTCCAGCCGCCGGCCCACGCCGGGGTGAAGAGGCGGTCCAGGAGGCCGGCGGGCGCGGCCGCGGACGTCGCGGGGGTGGTGGCCTCGGCGGCGGTGGGATCGGCGGCGCTCATACCGGCGTGCCCTTGGGGAGGGGGACCGGCCGGTCGCAGGACCAGTCCAGGAGCTCCTTCGTCTCGACCTTGCGCTTGGGCTGCTTCTTCGAGCCCAGCGTCTTCTTCCAGCGCTCGACGCGGAAGCGCACGCGCGTGGGGTGGTCCGGGTGGCGGCCGCAGGTGGAGGCCGCGAGCACGCGCAGGCGGGGCGGCGACTTCCAAAAGCTCGAGCGGGCGTAGCGGGGGCCCGACTCCCAGCGCGTGGGGAAGAGCGACTCGAGCTCGATGTCGCGCCACTCGCCGCCGAACTGGCCCTCGGCGAACAGCTCGCTGTGGCCCGGGTCGCGCAGCGTGAACATCTGCCAGGTGCCGAGCCAGCGCACGACCGAGGGCTCGCCCTCGCCCAGCGCGTTCTTCCAGCACCAGGCGTTGTAGCCGGCCAGCGCCACGAGGAGCGCCAGCACCGGGACCCGGAGGAGGCGCGGGGTGGTGCGGGCGTCGGGGGACATCGCGGCGAGCCGCTATCATGCCCGGCGCGGACGCGTGCGCGTGACGAGCGTGCGCCGGCGCGACGACCGTGCGCGGGGCCGTGGAGCGCGCGCTATCCTGCCGCCGATGCGGCTCGTCGGGATCCACCTGCTGCTCCCGCTCGCGGCGTGCGCGCCCGCCGACGAGGCGGACGATCCGCTCGTGGTCGACCTCGCCTGGTACGGAGACGCGCCCGGCTCCTGGGACGAGGCCCGCGCGGGCCTGTGGTGGGCGCTCTCGAACCTCGGCGCGGCGCCGACGGACGAGGCGGCGCTCGTCGTGACGGAAGAAGGCGACGCGGTGGCGCTCACGCTCGACCTCGCGGCCGTCGGCTTCCCCGAGGACCGCCTCCCGGACGTGGCCGACGCGGTCGCGCCCGTGAAGGCGTGGTCGGAGGGCCCGGTGGACCTGGGCCGCTTCCTGATGGCGACCCTCTACGAGCCCGGCCGCTACTACGCGATCACCGGGGCGTGCGCGACGCTCGGGGAGTGGCGCGCCGCGCGGCAGGCGGCCGAGCCAGCGCTCTACGCGGTGACGGTCTCGCAGCTCGTGCCCGGGGATCGGCTGGTGGAGCTGAACGTGGCGCCGACGGACGGCGACGTGGATGGGGCGGTCGGGTCCCTGGCGTGGCTCGCGTCCGAGGGGGAGGGGAGCCTCGAGGACGCGAGCTTCGCGGCGCACGAGTTCGAGACCGTGGACGTGATGGCGAACGGGCAGCAGCGCTTCGCGGTGTACGACGGCGACGGCGAGCTGCGGGCGGCGGCGGCGCTGTCCGCGGCGGGCCAGCCGGGGAAGTGCATGTGGTGCCACGAGGGGAACGTGCAGCGCGGCACGCCCGAGAACCCGAGCGCGCCGGGCTACCTCGACCACGCCGCGTTCGTCGCGGAGGTCGAGGCCGCCGAGGCGTGGATGGCCGCGGCGCGGGCGACGGTGCCCGCGGTCGACTTCTCGGCCGCGACCCACGAGTGGGCGGAGCAGCTCAGCGTGGGCTTCCTCGAGCCCTCGCCGGAGCGGGTGGCGCTCGAGTGGGGCGTGTCGGTCGACGAGGTGCGCGCCGAGGGGCTCCCGACGCACGAGAACGCCGAGTACCCCGACCTGGGCGAGCGCTACGACCGGGCGGACGTCGACGCCGCCCGGGCGCGCCGCGAGCCCGGCTGGGCCCCGCTCGACACGCCGTCCTCGGACCGGGAGGCGGCGCCGGACCGCGCGCTCGCGGGGGCGTCGCCGGCCTGCACGCCCGGCGCGAACGCGCGTTAGCGGCTCGGATGGAACGTGTCGGCTGGCTCATTCCCGTGCGGGACGCCGCGCGCTGGCTCGGCGAGGCCGTCCAGTCCGCGCTCGCGGAGTGCGCGCCGGAGGACGAGGTGCTCGTGGTCGACGACGGGAGCCGCGACGATCCGCTCTCGGTGCTTGCGGACGACCCGCGGCTGCGCGTGATCCACCAGCCGCCGCTCGGCATCGTGGCGGCGATGGAGCGGGGGCGCCGGGAGCTGGACACGCCGCTCATCGCGCGGCTCGACGCCGACGACGTGGCGCTCCCGGGGCGGATCGCGGCCCAGCGCGCGCTGCTCGCCGCGGACCCGGGGCTCGCGGCGGTGGGGGGGCGCGCGCGGATGCGGGCCGACTCCGGCGAGGTGCCCGAGGGCATGCGCCGCTACACCGAGTGGGTGAACAGCCTCGACGACCCGCACCGGGGCATCCTCGTCGAGAGCCCACTGTTCCACCCGGCGGTGCTGATGCGCGCCGCCGCGGTGGAGGCCGTGGGCGGCTACCGCGACGGCGACTTCCCCGAGGACTACGACCTCTGGCTGCGTTTCGTCGCGGGGGGCTGGCGCATCGGCGCGGCCGCGCAAGACGTCGTGCTCCTCCGGGACCGGCCCGGCCGCCTGACGCGCACCGACCCGCGCTACGCCCGGCGCGCCTTCTTCCCGCTCAAGCGGGACTGGGTGGCCCGGGTGCTGCTCCCCGCGCGTCGCAGGGTGGTGGTGTGGGGCGCGGGGCAGGAGGGCACCCCGTGGATCCGCTGGCTCGTGCAGGCGGGCCACGACGTCCCCGCGGTCCTCGACATCAAGCACGGCTCGACGCGGCAGGGCGCGCCCATCCTCCCGCCCGAGGCGCTCGAGACACTCCGTTTCGACCTGTTGCTCGTCGCGGTGGGCGCGCGCGGAGCCCGTGACGAGATCCGGGGCAGGATCGCCGCGATGCGCCCCGAGCTGGTCGAGGGGCGCGACTGGTGGGCGGTCGCCTGATCCGTTTCGCGTCCCGCCCGCCCGCGGGTCGGACGTGCGGAGGTGTCGCTTGCTCCTCGCCCTGCTGCTCGGCTGCGCCCGCGATCTCGTCGCGCCCGCGGCCGACGCTCCCACCTGGCACGCCGACGTGGCGCCGATCGTCGCCGAGCACTGCGGCTCCTGCCACGCCGCCGGGGGCGTCGCGCCGCTCGCGCTCGACACGTTCGCGTCGGCCGCCCCCGTGGCGACGAGCCTGGTCGCGGCGGTCGACGCCGGGACGATGCCGCCCTGGGGCGCGGAGTCGACCGACGAGTGCGCGCCGCGCTTCGGCTTCCAGGACGACATCCGGCTGACGGAGGACGAGAAGGGGGTCCTGCGGGCCTGGGCGGACGCGGGCGCGCCCGAGGGCGATCCCGCCGCCGCGGCGCCGTTGCCGGAGCCGTTGGAGCTCGGGCTCCCCGACGCCGACCTCGAGCTCACCCCGGACCAGGGCTACGCCACCTCGGGTGACGCCGACGAGTTCCGCTGCTTCTCGCTCGACCCGTCGCTGGACGAGGACCGCTGGCTGACCGGGCTCCAGGTCGTGCCCGAGAACGAGGCGGTGGTCCACCACGTGATCGTCTTCTCGGATCCGCTCGGGCGCAGCGCGGCCGAGGTGGGGCCCGACGGCAGCTACGACTGCTTCGGCGGGAGCGGCGTGCCCGGCAGCCTGCCCCTCGGCGCGTGGGCGCCCGGCGCGTTGCCGTTCCGGGCCCCCGAGGGCACGGGCATCCGCGTCACGGCCGGGTCGCGGCTCGTGATGCAGGTGCACTACCACCCGTCCGGCGAGCAGGCCGCGCCCGACGCGACCACGCTGCAGCTGCGCTGGGCGGAGGGGCCGCCGGAGCGCGAGGCCGTGCTCGCGCTCCTCGGGAACGCCGCCGACCGGAGCGAGGGCCTCCTCCCGGGCCCCGACGACGGCGCGAGCCCGGAGTTCCGCATCCCCGCCGGGGCGGCGGACCACACCGAGACCATCGAGTACACGCTGCCCCTGGGCGCCTTGTCCGTCTTCTCCGTCGCCACGCACATGCACTACATCGGCACGGACATGCTCGTGGAGGTCGAGCACGCCCGACCGACCGCCGCGGAGGGCGACGGCCCGGAGTGCCTCCTGCAGACGCCGCGCTGGGACTTCGACTGGCAGCGCGGCTACGCCTACGACGCGCCGCTCGACGAGGTCCCCACCATCCGCGCCGGCGACGTGATCCGCCTGCGCTGCACCTACGACAACACGCTCGACAACCCTGGCACCCGCGCCGCGCTCGAGGACGCCGGCCTCGACGCGCCGGTCGACGTGCTCCTCGGCGAGGAGACGCTCGACGAGATGTGCCTCGTGGCGTTCGGGATCGTGTTGTAGGACGCGGCTACTTCGCCGCCACCGCGCCCCGCGCGTGCGACCACGGGTGCAGGACCACGTCGCCGCGGCCCGCGCGTCGCAGCGGGCTCAGGTCATGGCCCGGCACGATCGTCACGTCGGGGTTCTCCTTCGAGAACGCCGCCAGCTGGCCCAGCGCGGCGCGCGCCGCGGGGCCGTCCACGCTGACGAAGGGCAGCCCGATCGTGCCCGACCGGAGGTTCCCCTCGGCCCACGCCACGTCGCCGGCGAGGAGCACCGGGCCCTCGGGGAGCCGCACGAGCAGCGAGACGTGGCCGGGCGTATGGCCCGGCGTCGACACGACGAGGACCGAGCCGTCGCCGAGCAGATCGATGGCGCCGGGGAAGGGGCCGAAGGGCGCGCTCGCGCCGAAGTCCAGCGGCCGGAAGTGCACGTCGTCGTACTCGCCCGGGACGAAGTTGTACTTGGGGGACCCCGTGCCGTAGGTGATCTCCACGCGGTCGGCGATCACCTCCGCGCGCGGGAACTCCTCCACGGCGCCCACGTGCTCGGGGTGGAAGTGCGAGACGACGATGCCGCCGACGGCGTCCGGGTCGAGGCCGGCGGCGCGCATCTGCGTGCGGGCGTCCTGCCCGGGGTCCTGCTCCATCGGCATGAGCCCCACCGCGTGGATCCACCCGAGGTGCTCGCCCGCGCCGCTCGCGATCTCCGAGTGGTGGCCGGCCTCGAACATCAGGAGCCCGGCCGTGGGGTGCTCGATCACGTAGGCGGGCTGGTCCATCCAGAGGACGCCCTCGCCGCCCTCGTAGGCCATCCAGGCGTCGATCGGCAGGCGGCCCGTCTCGAAGACGTGCAGGCGGCTGGCGGTGCCGCCGCCGAGGGTGACCCGGGCGGGGCCCTCCCAGGGGATCGCGTCGCGGTCGAGCACCTGGGGGGCGGCGAGGGCGGCGAGGGCGGCGAGCGCGAGACCGGCGAGCAGGACGGAAGGGCGGAAACGCATGATGACCTCCGGGTCGAGAATCTCGTTCTTGAGTTTCTCGACATCGAGATAAATCGGAGCAGGTTAGGCGTCAAGCATCTTCACGTCGAGAGGCTTCATGGGCGGCGAAACCCCGGACAACACCGACCCCGTCGAGGCGATCGTCGCGCAGTGGCGCCGCGAGCGGCCGGATCTCCCGCTCCGGGCGATGCGGATCTTCGGCCGGCTCGGGCGGCTGGGCGGGATCGGTCGGCGGCTCGTCGAGGACGGGCTCGCCCCCTTCGACCTCAAGCTCGGCGAGTTCGACGTCCTCGCCGCGCTCCGCCGCGCGGGGCCGCCCTTCCAGCTCAACCCGACGGACCTCTACAAGACGATGATGTTGTCCTCGGGGGCGATGACGAACCGCCTCGATCGGCTCGAAGCCGCGGGCCTCGTCCGGCGCCTCCCCGACCCGCACGACCGCCGCGGCACGATCGTCGCGCTCACCGACGAGGGGCGGGCGCGCGTCGACGCCGCCGTCACGGCCCACGTCGAGAACGAGGAGCGCCTCCTCGCGGCGCTCTCCGCGCGCGAGCAGGAGCAGCTCGACGCGCTGCTCAAGAAGATGAGCGCCGCCGCGGAGGGCCTCGGCGGGTGAGCGCCGGCTCCGTCAGAAGCCGACGCCGGCCTCGAGCCCCGCGTAGCTGACGATGTAGGGCTCGATCGAGCCGGTGAACACGTCGCCGCCGAGCTTCACCTGGAGGAAGGTCCGCGAGCGGCCGTTGCGCCCGAACATGACGCCGCCTTCGCCGTACACCCCCGCGCCGAAGCCGAGGTCGTCGTAGCCGCCGATGCGCGGGCCGAGCCCGCCCCCCGCGTAGAAGGCCGTGCCGCCGCGGGAGGGGAACACCTGGAAGAGCCCGACCTCGGTGAAGAGCATGCCCCACGGGCGCTGCTCCGAGAGGCCGAGCGGGAGCGTGAAGCCGGCGTTCACCTCGAAGAACTTGTCCTTCGACTCCTTGCGGTAGGTGAAGACGTTCGAGAGCGCGAGCTGGAAGTCGGGCCAGAGCGGCCCGTGGAGCCCGAACTTGAAGCCGATGGCCGTGTCGTCGAGCGCCTTGGCGCGCGTGCGGGCGCGGGAGGAGACGGGCTCGTCGTCGTCGGGGGCGGTGATCTCCACCGGCGGGGCCGTCGCCTCGGGGGGCGGCGCCGCGGCGGCGGGCACCCGATCCAGCGGGACCCGGGTGGCGAGGGCGCGCGCCACGCGCTCGAACAGCGGCGAGAGGGCGTCGAAGCCGGGGGCCTGCGCCTCGATGCGCTGGAGGACGGCGCCGGTGGCGTCGCGCTCCATCACGGTGACGAAGATCTCCTTGTCGAGGCGCACGAGGTCGACGGTGAGCCAGCGCGCGCAGCTGAGCGCCTGGCAGGCCGCGAGCAGCCCCTTGTCGTCGGCGGCGGGGATGGCCGCGAGGACGCGGGGCTCCTCGATCGTGGGCGTGCCCGTCGCCACCTCGTAGCGGCGGCGGAAGAGGATCTCGGCGGCGCGGACCTCGGCGGCGCCGAGGTTGGCGGCGCGGATGGGGAAGAGCGCGGTCGTGGGCGGCGCCTCGACCGGCGCGGGGGCGGCCGCGGTGGGGGCCGGGGCGGCCGGCGCGGGTGCAGGAGCCGGCGCAGGAGCCGCGGACGGAGCCGCGGACGGAGCCGGCGGAGCTTCCGGGGCAGGCGTGCCGCTGGTGCCCGCGGGGGCCGGGGCCGGCGCGTCGGCGGCGGGGGTCGGCTCCTCGGCGGAGGCGAGCGCGGCGAGAAGCAAGAGGGGGAGCATCGTCCCTGTGTCTCCGGGTGCTTGCAGCCTATCAAGAAACCGGTCGCGCCCGCGCCCCCCTTCGGGGCGGCCGCGGCGGGCTTCCGGCGGCGCTCAGACGGGCGCGGGAAAACGCGCGTCGAGCAGCGCCGCGACCTCGCCGGCCACGTCGGGCCGCGCGAGCCCGCGCGCCGCCTGCGCCATGGCCTCGCGACGGGGCGCGTCCGCCATCAGCGCCCGCACCCGGGCCACCACCGCGGGCACGTCCATCCCTTTCTCGACCACCACCTCGGCCGCGCCGGCCCGCTCGAGCCCGCGCGCGTTCTCCTCCTGGTGGTTGTCGGTCACGTTGGGCGAGGGCAGGAGCACTGACGCCTTCCCGACGGCGCACACCTCCGCGAGCGTGCTCGAGCCGGACCGGCACAGCAGCAGGTCGGCCACCGCGAAGGCGTCGGCCATGCGGTCCTCGTAGCCCCGGAGCACCACGCCGGGCGGCAGCGCGCCGTAGGCCGCGCGCACCTCGTCCTCGTAGCGGGGACCGGTCACGTGCAGCACCTGGAAGGTCCGCTCCGGGTCGCGCGCGATGGCGATGGTGAGCTCGTTGAGCTTCGCCGCGCCCAGCGAGCCGCCGACCGCGACCAGGATCGGCCGCGCCGGGTCGAGCCCGTAGCGCCGGGCCGCGGCCGCGCGGTCCCCGGTGAGGACGGCGGGGTTCACCGGGCAGCCGACGACGCGCTTCTCGGCGGCGCCGGGGAGCCGGCCCGCCGTCTCCGGGTAGGTGAGCAGCACGAGCTTCGCCACGCGCGCGCACAGCCGGTTGGCGAGGCCCGGCGCGACGTTCGACTCGTGGATCGCGGCGGGGAGGCCGAGCGACCACGCGGCGAGGACGGTGGGGGCCATCACGTAGCCGCCCACGCCGAGCACCATCGTGGCGCCGTCCTCGCGCAGGAGACGCCGCGCCTGCAGCACGGAGCGCAGGAGCGACCCCGCGAACTTCAGCTTCGCGCCGAGGCCCGCCCGGGGGAACTGCGCGGCGTCGACGCCGCGGAACTCGTACCCGCGGGCGGGCGCGACGCGCCCTTCGAGCCGCGCGGCGTCGCCGTAGTAGCGCACGGTGTGGCCGCGCGCGCGCAGCGCATCGCCCATCGCGAGCGCGGGGTAGACGTGGCCGCCGGTGCCGCCGCCGGCGAGGATCACGGTGTGGGGCATGGGCCGGCGTTCTAACCCACGGGGGGGGACGGGATAGGACGCCGCGTGGCAACGTCCCTCCGCTTCACCCCCGCCGCCGCGGCCGCCCTGCGCGCGGCCATCGCCGACGCCGGCGGCATCGAGGTGTTCGCGGTCGGCGACGTCGACGGGAAGGCGAACGTCGAGCGGATCGAGGTGCACGCGCGCGGGCAGGAAGGCGCGGTCGTCGCGCTGCGGTCGCGCGCGCGCGCCGGCCAGGTGGTCATCCACAACCACCCGAGCGGCGACCTCCGCCCGTCCGACCCCGACATGCGCCTCGCCGGGGTCTTCGGCGAGGACGGCGTCGGCTTCGTCATCGTGGACAACCCGGTCGGGCGCTCGAACTGGGTCGTCGAGCCGCTGCGGAAGCGCGAGGCGCCCGTCGACGCCGCGCTGCTCGACCGCTTCTTCGTCGAGGGCCTCCCGGCCATCCTCCCGGGCTGGGAGCCGCGCCCCGGGCAGCTCCAGATGGCCGAGCGCGTCGCGGTCGCGCTGTCGGAAGGGGGGCCGGTCGTGCTCGAAGCGGGCACGGGCACCGGCAAGTCGCTAGCGTACCTCGCGCCCGCCGCGCTCTGGGCGCTCGCGAACGACAAGAAGGTGGTGGTCAGCACCTACACGCGCACGCTCCAGGCGCAGCTCGTGTCCGACGACCTCCCGATGCTCACCCGCGGCATCGCGGCGCTCGGGCTGACGAACCTCCGCACGGCCGTGCTCAAGGGCCGCAACAACTACCTGTGCCGCCGCAAGCTCGAGGCCGCCGCGGGCGACGAGGCCGTGGCGCCCATCGCGGCGTGGGCGGCGTCGAGCGCCACCGGGGACATCGCCGAGCTCGGCTTCGACGTCGAGGACGACGTGTGGGACCGCGTCGAGAGCGACACCGACCAGACGCTCCGCGCCCGCTGTCCTCACTTCAACACCTGCTTCTACTACCAGGCCCGGCGGACGGCGGCGGCGGCGCACGTCGTCGTGGTCAACCACGCGCTCCTGCTCTCCGACCTCTCCGTCAAGCGGCAGACCGACGGCGTCGGCATCCTCCCCGCGTTCGACCGCGTCGTGCTCGACGAGGCCCACCACCTGGAGCAGGCCGCCACGTCGGTGTCGGCCGCGCGCGTCTCGGCGCTCGCGATCTCGCGCGCGATCACGCCCGTGGTCGGCCGAAACCGCCGCCCGGGCGCGCTGGAGCGGCTCGGGCTGAAGTGGCCGAAGCTCCTCGACGTGGCCGGGGAGGCCCACCAGGCCGCCACCGCGGCGCGCGACCTCGCCCGCATCGGCTTCGAGCAGCTCTCCGACGAGGTGTCGCAGCCCACCCGTGTCCGCGGCGACCCGCCGCACCTCGACTTCTTCGTCGACCTCGCCGACACGATGGAGCGCGCCGCCGCGCGGCTCGGCGCGGTGCAGGCGGCCCTGGAGGGCGAGGAGGTGAAGGTCGACGACGCCCAGCCGATCCTCGACCTCGGCCGCGCGCGGCGCCGGCTCGAGGAGGCCGCGCAGACGACGCGCGCCTTCCTGAACGACGAGCAGGACGAGGTCCGCTGGTTCGACCCGGGGAAGACCGCGGTCGCGGCCGCGCGCGCCCCGGTCGACGTGGCGCCGTTCCTCCGCGACGTGCTCGTGGAGCGGCAGTTCGCAACCGTCCTGACCAGCGCGACGCTCGCCGTGAACGGCCGCATCGACCACTTCGTCGGCCGCACCGGCCTCGCCGACGCGGCGTTCGAGACCTTCCCGAGCCCCTTCGACTACGAGAAGCAGGCGCTCCTCGCGCTCCCGAAGGACCTCCCGCCGCCGGAGTCCCCGGCGTGGCTCGACGCGGTCGCCGACGTGCTCGTCCAGGCCATCGACGCGAGCCGCGGCGGCGCCTTCGTGCTCTGCACGAGCCACGACGCGGTGCGCACCCTGGGCGACCGCGTGCAGTCCGCCATCGGGCGCCGGCACGCCGTGCTCCGCCAGGGCAAGGGCGCGAAGGGCCGGCTCCTCCAGATGTTCCGCGAGGACCGCGGCGCCGTGCTCTTCGGCACGGACTCCTTCTGGGAGGGCGTGAGCGTGCGCGGCGACGGGCTGCGGCTCGTGGCGATCCCGCGCCTCCCGTTCCGCGTGCCGACCGAGCCCGTGTCGGAGGCCCGCTACGAGCGCATCCGCGCCCAGGGTGGCGATCCGTTCCGCGCCTACTCGCTGCCCGAGGCCGTGCTCAAGCTGCGCCAGGGCTTCGGGCGGCTCGTGCGCTCCGGCACCGACCGCGGCGCGGTGCTCGTGCTCGACCGGCGCCTGCACGAGATGTGGTACGGGCGCGTGTTCCTCCAGTCGCTGCCGAACGCGCGGCGCGTCGTGGGCCCGTCCCGCATGGTGATGGAGCAGCTGCGCGGCTTCTATGACGGGCTGCGGGAGCGCTCGGCCGGGTAGGCCGGGGACAGGGGCCGGAGATCAGCCTCCCGTGCAGGTCTCCGGCGCGTCCGGGCGCGCGTCCAGGCACGCGGAGATCCACGCGTGCCGGGCGGCGAACCAGCCCTTGAGATCCTCGATCTCGTTCTCCCAGCGGCCGTCCCGCGGCGGGTAGCTCGACCACGCGCGGAAGTTGCGGGTCGCGGCGTCCTCGCCGATCTCGGCGACCATCTCGTCGATGACGGCGTGCACGTGCTCGACGGAGAGCTCGGCGGCGAGGAGCTCGCGCCAGCGGGCCCAGTAGGCCTGCCGGTACGCCGCGTGCTCGAAGAGCCCGCCGTACCAGCCGTAGTCGAACGCCGTGGTGTCCGAGGTGATGTTCGTCGCGTCCCACCACGTCGGGTCCTGGGAGCGGCTGTCCTCCGCGCCCGCGGCGCGGTCGAAGTCCCAGAGGGGCCCGGCGACGATGGGGCCCTCCCGGTCCTTGTGCATGTACCCGCTCAAGCGGAGCGCATCGGGGTTCTTGGCGTAGAAGTTCAGGATGTGGTGGTCGATGAAGCTCGCGACGTCGGCGTGCTCCGCGTAGGAGCGCCCGTCGGGCCCGACGCCGTCCGCGGCGGCCACGGCGTCCGCGAACGCGTCGACGGCGTCCGCGAGGTAGGCGGCCTGCTGCCGCTCGATGTCCTCCTCGCGCGGGTAGACGTACACGAGCGGGTCCGCGAAGCTGAAGGCGCCCCCGGCCTCGCCGGCCCAGAAGCCCTCCTCGTCCTCGCCGGTGCGGTCGCGCTTGAAGACGTAGCCGCCGGTCACTTCGGGGTAGCTCACGTCCTCGGGCGCGAGCTTCTCGACGTCCACGCGGTCCGGCGAGCGGCGGATGCGCTCCATGAGCACGTAGACGCCCGCGTAGGCGTCGAGCCCGATCGCGTCGCCGCGGGAGGCCTCGAAGAGCTCGACGAAGCGCGTGCGCGGGGCGTAGCGGCCGATCTCGTCGCTGAGCCGGAAGAGGAGCGCGTTCCGCAGGAAGCTCCGGTCGTAGTCGAGCGGCGCGTAGAGCACCCAGTCGGAGTCGGCGGGCATGCCGAGGAGCGCGCGGTCGGCGTCCGCGTCGTCGGCGTCCCCGCGGAGCTCGAGCGCGTAGGAGTGCTTCGGCTCGTACGAGGTGCTCGACCCGCGCACCCGCAGGCCCGCGCGCGCGCTCGTCGCGGCCGCGCCGAGGAGCGACACGTCGGCGCCGCCGCCGTCGTGCACCTGGAGCGCGATCTCCGCGTAGTCGTCCTCGCGGTCGGCGCCCGCGCCGTCGGTCCAGGCCACGACCAGGGGGAGCCGCGAGGTGAAGCCGACGACCTCGTCCTCCAGCGCGAGGTAGCTGGCGGAGGCGTAGGTGGAGAGCGCGCCGTCGGTGACGAACACGCGGACCTCGGCGCTCGCGTCCAGCGTGATCGGGGCGGTCCACGCCCGGCCGGTGGTGGGGTCGGAGCCGTCGGTCGTGTAGCGCGCGGTCTCGCCGGGCTCGAGCGCGAGGTCCACCGTGACCGAGCGGGTGAACGTGCCGGCCGGCGGGTCGAAGCTGACGACGGGCGCGGTGGGCGCGGGGTTCTCGCCCACGTCCTCCACTGAGTCGGCCGGAGCGGTGTCCGCGTCGGTGTCGCGGGGCGGGCGCGGGTCGTCACCGACGGAGACCGACCCGCTCTGGCAGGCGAGCAGCGCGAGGACGAGCATGGGCCTCCCGGACGAACGGACGTAACGCGAGCGTGACAGCCAGGGTCGCGTGTGTTCGACGCTGCCGGGCGGCGCGCGAGGTCGAGGTGTGACTACTCCGGCCCCGCCGACGTGAAGCGCATCGCCACCAGCACGCCCGCGGGGGCGCTGAGCGCGGCATCCTGGTCGTCACCGGCGAGGTTCAGCCAGGGCTGCGCGACGAGCATCACGCGGTCGGAGAACCGGTACGCGGCCATCGCGTACACGCTCGTCACCAGCGAGCTCGTCGACGCGGGCGTCGTCCCCGGGTCCTCGCAGTCCTTCGATCCGTCCTCCCAGGACGTGCACGACCAGGTCACCACGTCGCGCCCGAAGAACACCGGCATCGTCTGGACCGCAACGCCGCCGCCGAACGACGCCGGGCCCACGTCGCCGTGTACGCCCGCGCCGAGGCGCGCGGCCCACTGCAGCCGCGCGCTCCGCTCGACGTCGCCCCACTCGTCGACCTCCGTCGTGCGAGGCGCCTGCTCCGAGTAGTACGTCGTGATCGAGGAGATCGACTCGCGCCGCTCGTAGGGGGCGTTCACGATGTCCGCCTCGAGCGACGTGACGAAGCGCACGTTCTCGCCGAGCTTCGGCCCGAAGCGCATCTGGAGCGAGCCGCGGCCCAGCCAGTCCGCGTCGAGCCGGGTGAGGTGCTGCGAGGAGCGGTTGGCGAGCGCGAGCGGGGAGGCGTCCCCCGACGCGCCGAGCTCGAACCAGTCGTTCACGCCCACGGACACGCGCCCGCCCATCCAGTCGCCGGCGGTCCACTGGCCGGGGCCGCCCTCCATCGGCGTGCGGAGGGGCGACTGGAAGTACGCGCCGGTCCCGCTGGCCTCGATCGTCACGCGGCCCGCGGGCGCGAGCGGCCCGGCGGCAGCGGGCCCGCGCGCGGCCGGCACCGCGGTGTTCTGCGTGACGACGCGGGTGTACTCGGTCTGCTCGACGCGGCGGTTGCCGGAAAAGCAGGCGAGGCTCCAGGCGGCGAGGAACGGGACGACGAGGCGGAGGGGCCGCATCGAGCGAGGATAGCCGGGCGTTCCCGGACCCGCTCGGGCTCCGCCCACGGTCCGCCACGTTAGGAGCCCGCCCCATGCGACGCCCCCCGCCCAAGCCCGGTGCCGATCCGAACCGCTCCGACCGCCGCTCCGAAGGGGGGCGCTCCGGAGGGGGGCGCTCCGGACGGGCACCCGAGCCGCCGACGGCCCTCCGCGGCACGCCGCCGCCGCAGCGCGGAGCGGCTGCCCCGAGGCCCGCGGAGCTCCCGCCCGTGCGCGGGGACCGCCTCGAAGGCCGCAACGTCGTCGTCGAGGCCCTGGAGCGCGGCCGGCGGCCGGTCCGGACCATCTGGCTCGACGCGGGCGCGCGCCCGGACGACAAGGTGACGCGCATCCTCGCGCTCGCCGGCGACCGCGTGAAGCGCGTCGAGCGCACGCTGCTCGACCGCATGAGCCTCACCGGCGTGCACAACGGCGTCATCGCCGAGGCCGACCCGTTGCCCGAGCCGAGCGTGCGGGAGCTGCTCGAGGAGCGCGAGCCCTTCCTCGTGCTCATCGACGAGGTCCAGTACGAGCACAACCTCGGCGCCGTGCTCCGGAGCGCGTTGGGCGCGGGTGTCACCGGCGTGGTCATCCCCACCCAACGTGGGAAGGGGCTGACACCCGTCGTCCAACGGGTGAGCATGGGCGGCGCGGAGGCCGTGCCCGTCACGCGCGCGGGCATCTCCTCGGCGCTCGCGGACATCCGGCGCGCGGGTGTGCGCGTCATCGGGGCCGACATGGACGGCGCGCCCCCCTGGGAGCTCGATCTCACCGGGCCGCTGGCGTTCGTGCTCGGCGGCGAGGACAAGGGGCTGACCGACCCCGTCCGCAAGCGCTGCGACGCCATCGCGGGCATCCCGCTCGCGGGCGGGCTCCAGTCGCTCAACGTGAGCGTCACGGCGGGGATCCTGCTCTTCGAGCGGGTGCGGCAGGTGGCGGCGAAGAAGGGGTAGGGGAGCGAGGGGCGCACCCGAGCACCCCCGCGCTCGGGATCGCCGGGCCGCGCGCGTGTGCCTACGTCGCATCCATGCGTTGGAACCGTGGGCATCGGAGCCGGGACGTCATCGACCGGCGCGGCGAGGGCGGTGGAGGCGGGCCGGGGCTGGGCGGGGTGATGCTGCTCGCGCGGCTGCTCCCGCGGCTGGGGCTCCCCGGGCTCCTGCTGCTCGCGGCGGGCGTCGCGCTCTTCTTCTTCCTGGGCGGGCCGCGCTTCCTGACGGGCGGCTCGGCCCCGACCGGGGAGGCGACGCGGGGCCCGGACGACGAGGCGGCGTCGTTCGTGTCGTTCGTGCTCGACGACAACCAGGCCACCTGGGAGAGCCTGTTCGCGCAGCGCGGCGGCGCCTACGATCGCGCGGAGCTCGTGCTGTTCAGCGGCTCGACGATGTCCGCCTGCGGGCGCGGGACCGCGCAGGTCGGACCGTTCTACTGCCCCAACGACGAGCGCGTGTACATCGACCTCGACTTCTACCGCGAGCTCGCGCAGCGCTACGGCGCGGAGGGCGACTTCGCGCAGGCCTACGTGATCGCGCACGAGATCGGCCACCACGTTCAGCGGCAGCTCGGCGACGCGGGAGGCGACAGCCGGGACAACGCCGCGTCCGTGCGCCGCGAGCTCCAGGCGGACTGCCTCGCGGGGGTGTGGGCGCGCTCGGCCGAGGAGCGCGGGCTCGTGGAGCCGGGGGACCTCGAGGAGGGCCAGGGCGCGGCGGCCGCGGTCGGCGACGACCGGCTCCAGCGCGCAGCGACCGGCACCGTGCAGCCGGAGACCTGGACCCACGGCTCCTCGGAGGAGCGCATGCGCTGGTTCCGGCAGGGCTACCAGGCCGGTGGCCCCGAGGCCTGCGCGGACGCGGCGCCGCGGGGGTAGGGCGCGGGCCGACGGGGGCGAGAGGACGTGCGAGGCGGGTGCGATGCCGTCCTCTCGGGAGAGGAGAGCACCCGAATACGACACGCGCGGTCAGGAGCGGCACCGAATACGACAAACGTCGCTCCTACGTGCGGCGGGAGACCGTGCCCACACGATGGAACGCCGGGTTTTTCGGAGCGCTCCGGGTGGTCCGAGCGGCGAACACGGACTTTTGTCGTACTCGGTGCCGCTCCTGGAGCGGCGTGTCGTGTTCGAGGGCGTTCCTGCCGGGGAGGCGGCCTGATCGAGGGCCCGCCCCCGATCAGTACGCGACGGCCTTCAGCACGTTCGCGGGCGACGGGTCGCGCTCCCACGCCGCGATCACGTCGAGGGCGGGCGAGCGGCCCGACCCGGCCACGGCTCGTAGGGGCTCGAGCAGCGCGAGGTCCTCGCCGATGGCGCGGAGGCCCTTCGCGGCGATCTCGACCGCGTCCCGGGCCCAGCCCGCGGCTTCCCGGGTGCCGTACCGCGCGGCGAGCCCGCTGCGGGCGCCGGCGAGGTGCCGCTCCTCGGGGGTGCCCTCGGTGGCGACGAAGGCGTCCGCGAGCGCGACGGCCTCGTCCAGCGCCCCGTAGAGGAGCCCGGTCCAGAACGCGCAGAACGCCACGGCGAGGTCGACGCTCACGGCGTCGGCGCCGCGGATCTCGATGGTGCGCTTGACCCGCACCTCGGGGAACACGCTCGTCTGGTGGAGCGTCCAGTCCGCCTCGGTGGGGAACACGCCGTCGATGCCGTGGTCCATCCAGCGTCGGAACGTGACGCCGTTGGCCGGCCGCCACTCCCCGCCCGGCTTGTAGAACATCATCGGCGTGTCGAGCAGGTAGTCGATCCAGCGCGCGTGCGTGTAGCCGGCGCGGACGGCCGCGGGGAAGCCGGTGCGCGCGGGGTCGGTGCGCGTCCACACGTAGCCGCGGTACGACGCGAAGCCCGTGAGCTTGCCCTCGGAGAGCGGTGAGTTCGCGAACAGCGCGGTGTTCAGCGGGCCGAGCGCCTGGGCGACGTGGAACTTCCGCGCGCAGTCGGCCTCGTCGGCGTAGTCGAAGTTCGCCTGGACCGAGCAGGTGCCCTTCATCATCCAGTGGGCGAGCTCGCCGTGCTGCGGGAGGTACTCGCGCATCACCGCGTAGCGGCCCTTCGGCACGAAGCGGATGTCGGCGATCCGGGCGTAGGGCGTGAGCCCGCACGCGATCCAGTGGAGATCGTGCCCACGGGCGATGTCGACGAGCATGTCGCGGTTGCGACGGAGCTCGGTCGCGAGGTCCTCGAGCCGGGAGAAGGGCGCGCCCGAGAGCTCGACCTGCCCGCCCGGCTCCAGCGTGATGCTGGCGCCGTCCCCGGCGCACTCCACCGGGTTCTCCCCCTCGTACTTCTTCTTCCAGCCCGTCCGCTCCGCGAGCTGCTCGACGATCCAGCGGATGCCGTCCGGATCGTGGTAGTCGACGGCCCGACCGTCTCCGCGGACGACCGCTCGTTCGTACTCTCCACCCACGAGCCACCGCTCGCGCGGAGTGCCGTAGGAGCGGTAGGAGGCGAGGAGCGCGTCCAGGGTGATGCGGTCGGGCACGGGGGACCTCTTCGGAAAATGTCGGGCCCCGTCACTCGGACGCAACCCCCCGTCAAGCGCGGATATAGTAGGGCCCGAGGTCAGGACACAATGTTGCTCGCTCGTCTCTTCCCCGTCGCCCTCGTCGCGTGCATCCCGGTGCTCACGAGCCCGCCGGGATCCAAGGACGACGCGGGCCCCTGGCTCGCGCCCGAGAACAGCTGGGGCCTCTGCGACGGGCCGCCGGAGGGGTTCGAGGGAGAAGGCCTCTCGGTCGGCGAGGTCGCGCCCGACTTCCGCCTCCTGGACCAGCACGGCGCCGAGGTGTCGCTCTGGCAGTTCCACGGCTGCCCGGTGGTGCTCGACTTCTCGACGATGTGGTGCGCCCCCTGCGCCGAGCTCGCGGAGGACGCGCAGGCGCTCGCGGACGACTACGAGGACATCGGGCTCGTCTACCTGACGGTCATGCCGCAGGACACGGGCTCCGAGCCGCCGGACCAGGACGAGCTCATGGACTGGAGCGAGGACTTCGAGCTCGCCGAGCCGATCCTCTCGGACGACGAGGGCTACACCTACCAGCTCGTGACGGGCGGCCGGGGCTTCCCGGCGGTGCTCCTCATCGACCAGGACAGCGTCGTGGTCGAGGACGTCACGGTGGTCACCGACGAGGGCATCCGCGCGGCGATCGACGGGCAGTTCTGATGCACGCCGCCCTGGCGTTGCTCCTCGTCGGCTGCGAGCCCGAGGAGAAGGACACCGGCGAGCCGCCGCCGCCTCCGATCGTGGGCGACGTGACGGTGCAGGGCCAGGCCGGCTGGGACCCGATCACGACGGACCGCTCCGACGACGTCGTCGCCGCGCCCACCGTCGTCGACGCCGCGGGGGGCGAGCGCCCCTACGTCGAGCTGACCGATCGCGACGGCGCGGTGCTCGCCTGGGTGCCCGCGACCGACCTCGAGCCGGGCGCGTACACCGCCTCGGGGCCCGACGGCGTCGACGAGCCCGTCGAGGTGCCGTTCGACGTGCTCCCGTACGGGGTCGACCCGGGCTTCGACGCGGCGAACGTCGTCGGGAAGGTCTGGGTGGGCGTCAAGGACAGCGGCCTCGGCGTGCAGCCCGGCGGCATCGGCGGCCTCGGGCCCACCTACGCGGACGCGTTCCGCCTCGAGATCCTGTCCGCCGGCGACGACGGCGCCCCGTTCCGCGTCGCGTGGAGCTACGAGGGCCTCGAGTGCCTGCTCCTGGAGGGCACGGGCACGCTCACCCCCGAGGGGCTCCTCACGTGGTCCGAGGCGGCCCGGGACGCGCCGACGGTGCCGGAGCCCTCGGGGCTGCGGGACCTCTGGCTCCGCGTCGGTTTCCTCGCCGACGGCTCGGCCGCCGGCGGGGCGGAGGGCGGCTTCGCGCTCGACCTCGCGCCGGTGTCCGCCTACGCGGAGGACGACGTCTGCGGGACGCTCCAGGCGCTCGGCGGCCGCTGCTTCGACTGCGTCGGCACGGGCGCGGAGAGCTGCGCCACGCTGCAGTTCCACGCCGTCACGCTGGCCCCGACGGACGGCACCCTCGACGGGCTCCCGCCCTGCGAGCTCGACCTGCGCGAGGCCGGCCCGGCGCTCTCCTGCGACGGCGGCGTCTGCGCGATCGGCGTGTTCCCGCCGTTCCTGCTCTTCGCGGCCCGGCGGAGGCGGAAGGACGCTACTCCACCCGCTTGAGCAGGTGGAAGCCCCGCGGCGACTCCACGACGCCGCTCGCGGCGCCGATGTCGAGGTCGAACGCGGTCTTGTCGAGGTCCGCGGCGAGCTGGCCCTTGGAGAACCAGCCGAGGTCGCCGCCGTCGTCCTTGAGCGGGCCGTCGGAGTACTTCCGGACGAGCTCGTCCCAGCTCTCGCCGGCCGCGAGCTTCGCCACGACCTCGTCCATGCGCTTGCGCGCGTCGTCCTTGGACCGCGAGATCCCCGCGGGCGCGCGCTCGGCGCCCGCCCAGGACACGAGCAGGTGCTTGGCGTGCACCTCCGCCAGGGGGTCGCGGCGGATCACGTGGTAGCCGAACGGCGACTCCACGACCTCGCTGACCTGCCCGACGGGCAGCGCCGCGACGGCCTTCTCGAAGGGCTCCACCATGGTGCCCTTCATGAAGCCGCCGAGCGACCCGCCGCGGGGGCCGGTGGAGTCGTCGGAGTAGGCCTTGGCGACCTCCGCGAAGTCCTCGCCGGCGGCGATCCGGGTGCGGACCTCCTCGGCGCGGGCCCGGGCCTCCTCCTTCGTGCGCGTTACGCCCGGGAGCGCGTTCACCGCGCCGGCGTAGGACACGAGCACGTGGCTGGCGGCCATGCGGTCGGTGGTCGTGGCGGGGACGCGGGGCATCTCGGGGGCGGCGGCGGACGGCGACGCGACCGCGGCGCCCACGGCCGGCACCTCCGGCGGGGGCACGGTGGGGAGCTCCGGCGGCATGTTGCCGGGCTTGTCGCCCGAGCAGGCGGCCACGACGAGCGCGAGCAGCAGGAGAGTACGGCTCATTCGACCAGGTCCTCCGCGCCCCGCGGCGCCAGCTTGAAGTTCTCGAAGCTGTAGTTGAGCACGCCGGTGACCGAGGCGTAGGTCGGAGAACCCGCGGGCTGGTCCAGCGCGTCCCAGAGGAAGTCGTCGACGCGGAGGCAGCCGCCGACCTCGAACTCGTCGTAGTCGCCCGGGTCGTCGGGGTTGGCGTTCGTCACGGACACGTCCGTGACCACGAGCAACATGCCCTCGTAGGGCTCCGCGAGCGAGCCGCCGGTGCCGACGTCGCACGGGTCGACGGTGATCGGGTCGGGCACGACGCCGGTCCCGGTGACGGTGACGGTCGGGGAGGTGAGCTCGGTGAGGTCGTAGTACTCGTCGTAGGTGCCCGACACGCGGACCACGTCGCCCACGGAGACGGCGTTGTCGCCGTAGTCGTAGACGTACAGGCCGCCGTACGTCGCGAGCGACGGATCCTGGACGAAGAAGCCGCTGCCCTCGCGCACGCCGGTCACGACCACGTCCTCGATGGCGAGGACCGCGCCCTCGGCGGGGTGCTCGGCGTGCGACGGGTCGCGGATGGCGTCGACGGTGGTGGTGCAGGCGCCGTCGGGGCTCGCCTCCTCGGGGCAGGCGTCGCACACGTCGCCGAGGCCGTCGCCGTCGGCGTCCGCCTGGTCGGCGTTGCCCTCGCGCGGGCAGTTGTCGTCCTCGTTGGGCACGCCGTCGTCGTCGATGTCGGCCGCGCCGCCCTCACACTCCGTCTCGACGGTGAGCGGGCACTCGTCGCAGGCGTCGCCAATCCCGTCGCCGTCCTCGTCCCACTGGTTCGGGTCGTACACCGACGCGCAGAGGTCGTCGCCGTCGGCCACGCCGTCGCCGTCGGCGTCGCCGCTCGTGGGCGCGGAGAGGTCGCAGCTGTCGCGCTCGTCGGTGCAGGTGTAGAGCGCGAAGAGCTCGCCGGCGTACTCGTAGCCGGACGGCATCGAGATCCCCGCGAGCGCCGCGGTGAGGGTGGCCTCGACGTCCGCGAGCGTGTCGGCGTCGTCGCCGCTGTCGCCGTCGGCGACGCAGATGCTGCGCGACTCGCCGCACACGTCGAGCGCCTCGCACCAGTCCGGGGTGTCGGTCAGCGGCTGCACGAGGTCGGTCAGGCCGTACCGGGCCTGCCCGGCGACCACGACGAGGCGCACGTCGGTGACCTGCGCCTCGATGATCTTGCGGTAGGGGGTGCGGTCCCAGGTGAAGACCGAGATGTCGGCCTGCATCCCCGCGGCGAGCTGCCCGAGGACGCCGTCGGCGCCGACCGCGCGCGCGGCGTCGGTGGTCGACTTCTCCCAGAGCTCCACGTCGGAGAGCGGGCTCCCCTTGGCGGCGAGCCAGTCCGCGGCGCAGGCGAGCTCCTGCACCGGGGCCATCGAGCCCGAGGGTGTCCAGTCCGTGCCGATCGCCCAGGGGACGCCGAGCGCGGTGGCGATCTCGACGGGGGTGGTCGTGCCGTAGAGCGCGAGGTTCGAGCGCGGCGACCAGATGAGGCCGGTGCCGTCGGCGGCCATCTGCGCGAGCTGCGAGGTCGTCGCGTCCGCGCTGTGCACGTAGTACTGCCCGGGGCCGACCATGCCGATGTCGAACATGTGGTCGACCTCGTCGCGCACGGAGCCGTCCTTGCCCTCGGCCACGTGGTAGAGCGCCGCGTCGAGCGCGCCGGAGGCCAGCTCGGAGGTGGTCGAGGCGCCGTCGCTCGCGTCGAGCGTGTCCGTGACGTTGCTCGCGCTGTAGTCGATGTCGTAGCCGTCGAGCCCGCTGGCCGCGCTGCCCTCGTCGAGGTTGCGGATCAGCGTGTCGATGCAGTCGTCCTCGCCGCTCGAGCCGACCGCGGCGGTCGTGCCGTACACGAGCTCGCGGGCCTCGGCCCACTTCATGATCTCGCAGCGGTAGGTGCTGCTGATCTCGAGGTAGGCGACGCGGTAGTCGTCGTAGCGATCGTCGCCCTGCCAGTCGTAGCGGTCCTCGAACTCGGGGCCGATCTCCCAGGGGGGGAGGGTGTTGTACTGGAGGTGGTTGTGCGCGTCGACGAGGCCGGGGGAGATCACGCCCTCGGTGCACACGACCTCGGCGCCCGTCGTGTCGCAGTCGGCGCCGACGCAGGAGATCGTGCCGCTGGAGCGCGAGTAGACGACGTACCCGGCGACCGGCCCCTCGGGCGCGAGCACCACGCCGGACAGCGCCACGGCGTCGCCGCTGCCGGCCTGCGCCTCGCAGTCGGGGAGGTCGGGGCCCTCGACGTCGCCGCCGTCGGGCGGGTCGGTGTCGCCGGTGTCGGTGTCGGTGTCGGTGTCGGGCGCGGTGTCGTCGCTCCCGCCGGTGTCTCCGGGCTCCTTGTCGGTGATCGTGGGGTCGCAGCCGGCGAGGACGAGGAGCAGGAACACGGGCCCTCCGTGGGGGCCGCCGGCTTAACCTGCGCCGATGCTGGATGCGTGGCTCGACGCCGTGGTGATGGTGCAGGTAGGCCCCTCGTTGTGCGCGGGCGTCGTGCTCGCCGAGGATCCGACCGACCGCGCGAGCACGGGGCCGGAGCGGACGGTCGCCACGGCGTACCATTGCGTGGCGGCCGGGATGCGCCCGCTCGTGAGCTTCCGGGACGGGGGCGCGGCCGTGGGGCGTGTCGTGGCGCGCGACCCCGCCCACGACCTCGCGCTCATCGCCGTCGAGGCCGACGTGGTGGGCCTCCCGCTGCGCCCCGAGCCCCCCGCGGTGGGGGACACCGTCTACGCGCTCGGCCACCCCTACGGGCAGGCGACGGGCGGCAAGCTCCAGGACCTGCTCGTGTGGAGCGCGTCGCGCGGGATGGTCGGCGGCGTGGGCCCCTGGCTCGTGCAGACCGACACGGCGCTCAACCCGGGCAACTCCGGCGGCCCGCTCGTCGACGAGCAGGGGCGCGTGATCGGGATCGTGTCCCGGAAGATCGCCGGGGAGGGGATCGGCTTCGCCGCGCGCGCCGACCGGGTGCAGGAGATGGCCGCGGAGCCCGACATGGGGCCGTTCCTCGGCGGGAGCTGGGGGCTCGGGGCGGGCTTTTTCCAGGGCGAGCGCGCCGAGATCGGCGGCAACGTCGTGGTCGTGGTCCGCGAGCGGCTCGTGGCGCGCGGGTGGCTCGGGCTCGGGCTCGGCGACGCCCAGCCCTTCGGGCTCCTCACGCTCGAGGCGCGCCAGCGCGTCGGCCGCGGGCCGCTCTCCACGAGCTTCGACCTCGGCGGGGGCGTGCGCTGGTTCGACGACACGGTCTCGCCGCTCGTGTCGGCGCGCGTGTCGCTCGCGTCCGTCGGCTTCGGCGCCCAGCTCGTGCACGGCGCCGGGGACGGGCCGCCCGAGGGCTGGGGGTGGACGCTCACGCTCGACGTGGAGTGGCCGGGGAAGCTCGGGGTGTTCTGACCGACGCGGTCAGATCATCATGCGCCGGCAGGCGGTCGCCAGCTCCGAGCGCGAGGCGAGCCCGAGGCGGTCGTAGATGCGGGTGAGGTGCTCGCGGACGGTCTCCGGGCTCCGCTCGAGGTCGCGCGCGATCTCGACCGCGGTGGCGCCGGCCGCCGCGAGCGACGCGATGCGCCGCTGGAGCGGGGTGAGGCGGGCGAGCACCGGCGGGAGCTCCATCGGCGCGACCGGCTCGAACTCGTAGAGCATCCCGCCGCCCGGCATGGCCCGGCCGTGCACGAAGGCGCCGGGCATCCAGGCGCGGTCGCTCCGCCCGAACACCGTCCCTTCCTTGCGCAAAAAGCAGCTCGCCCGCGCGCGGAGCCAGTCGGAGGCGCCGTGCGCGGCGAGCCAGCCGCACACCGACTCGTCGGCGCTCGCCGTGCCGTCGGGGCGCACCTCGACGACGCCCTCGGGCGCGGCCAGCACGACCTCCATGCCCCACGCGGTGCGGAAGGCGTCCCGCAGGCGGGCGGCGACGCGCTCGCGGACCGCGTCCGCCACGACCCACGGCGCCGCGGAGACGCGCACGAGCGACACGTGGCCGCGCACCTCGATGCCGTCCGTCACGTTGATGTGGATCGCCCGGCGGTAGCCGACCTCGGCGAACGAGAAGCGCCACAGGCGGGAGAGGTAGAAGTCCTCCGGCGGGTCGCCGAGGATGTTGAGCGGCGCGACGTGGTCGGGATCCGACTCCGCGAGCACGGCCGCGAGGCCCTCCGAGACGCGCCAGCGCTCCTCGGCGGCCGGCGGGGCGCCGATCCCACGGACCCCGTGGAAGCGCACGATCTGGTCCCGCCCGCGGACGAGCATGTGGTGGTGTCCGGCGTCCGCCCCGGTCTCGGCGATCGCCCAGCGGATGGCCTCCGCGCGCAACGCGTGTGGTCGATCGAACAAGTGGTCGGACATGGGTTGGTGCCTCGGCTCGAGGTCCGTAGCCCGGGCCCGCCCCCCCTTTTTGGGGGGACCCCGTGGATCGGCCGCCGCTCCGTGCGCTCGGTCGTTACGAACCCGCGAACAAGCGGCATCGTGGGCGGGGGCCGCGCGCCGCGCCGAAAGTGTTCACCGCTGGTGAACACTTGCGTCGTCACACCCCGGCGCCTGGGCCGGGGGCCCGGCGGCGTGCTACCCGTCCGCCGTCGTGCTCGCGCTGCTCTCCATCCTCGCCATGCCCGCCCGCGCCGAGGAGCCGCCCGCTCCGGACGCGCCGCCCGCTCCGGACGCGCCGCCTGCGCCGGACGCGCCGCCTGCGGACGCGCCCGCTCCGGACGCGCCCGCCGACGAGCTGCCGCCGCTGCTGAAGGAGCCGGCGCTCCTCGC
>CAYWGD010000019.1:0-9682 GCA_964457335.1 uncultured Enterobacteriaceae bacterium
CCGAGGAGCGCCGACACCTCGGAGCCCGCCTGGGTGAAGCGGAAGATGTTGTCGATGAAGAGGAGCACGTCCTGCCCCTCCTCGTCGCGGAAGTACTCGGCGCAGGTGAGCGCGGAGAGCGCGACGCGGGCGCGGGCGCCGGGCGGCTCGTTCATCTGGCCGTAGATGAGCGCGGTCTTGGAGAGCACGGAGGCGCCGTCACCGAGCTTGGAGTCCTCCATCTCGTGCCAGAGGTCGTTGCCCTCGCGGGTGCGCTCGCCGACGCCGGCGAACACGGAGTAACCGCCGTGCTTCTTCGCGACGTTGTTGATGAGCTCCTGGATGAGCACGGTCTTGCCGACGCCGGCGCCGCCGAACAGGCCGATCTTCCCGCCGCGGGTGTACGGCGCGAGGAGGTCGATGACCTTGATGCCCGTCTCGAACATCTCGATCTGCGTCGACTGCTGGGTGAACTCGGGCGGCTTGCGGTGGATCGGCCACGCGCGGGTGTTGTGCACCGCGCCGCGCTCGTCGACCGGCTCGCCGATGACGTTGAGGATGCGGCCGAGCACCTCGGGGCCGACCGGCATCTGGATCGGGCCGCCGGTGTCCTTCACCGAAAAGCCGCGGCCCACGCCGTCGGTCACGTCCATCGCGATGCAGCGGACGGTGTTCTCGCCGAGGTGCTGGGCGACCTCGACGGTGAGGTTGTCGGCGTCGGGGCCGATGAAGGGGTTCGAGATCTTGAGCGCCGAGTAGATCGCGGGGAGCTTGCCCGGCGCGAACTCCACGTCGACGACCGGTCCCATGACCTGCTTGACGGTTCCGATGTTGGCTTCCATGTTCGGCTCCGGTAGGGAAGAGAGGGCGAGATCCGGGGGAGGCGCTAGAGCGCCTCGGCGCCCGACACGATCTCGATGAGTTCCTTGGTGATCGCGGCCTGGCGGCCGCGGTTGTACTCGAGGGTCAGGGCGGAGATGAGGTCGGACGCGTTCCGCGTCGCGTTGTCCATCGCCGTCATGCGCGCCGCGTGCTCGCCGGCCTCGGTCTCCAGGAAGGACTGGAGGAGGAGCGTGCGGAGGTACATCGGGAGCAGCGCGCCCAGGAGCTCCTGGCCGTTCGGCTCGTAGATGTAGTCGGCGCCCGCGCCCTCACCGCCGCCCTCGATCGAGAGCGGGAGCACCCGGCTGAACGTCGGGACCTGCGCGAGCACGGACTTGAACTGGTTGAAGGCGATGTACGCCTCGTCGAACCCGCCCGCCGCGAACTCCGCGGTGAGCGTCTCGGCCAGCGCGAGGGCCTCGTCCGCGAACTGCTGGCGGACGAGGTCGGTGCGGCCCTTCTCCGTGTTGAAGCCGCGGGCCTTGAAGTAGTCCCGCGCCTTGCGGCCGTACGTGCGCAGCTCGACCTGCTTCCCGTCGGCGCGCTGGCGCCGCACGAAGTCCTCGGTGCGGCGGTTCAGCGTGCTGTTGAAGCCGCCGCAGAGGCCACGGTCGGACGTGACGACGACGACCAGCACCTTCTTCACCACGTCGCGCGAGGTGAGGAGGGGGTGGGTGATGTCGTCGCCCGCGGCCACGGCCACGCGCTGGAGCGTCTTCGTCAGGGTCTGCTGGTAGGGGCGAGCCGAGGTGGCGGCCTCCGTGGCGCGACGGAGCTTGGCCGCCGACACCATCTTCATGGCGCTCGTGATCTGCTTCGTGTTCTTGACCGACGCGATGCGCGTGCGGATGTCGCGGAGCGACGCCATCTCGACCTCCTACGGAGCTACTTCCAGGTGGCCCGGAAGGACTTGACCGCCTGGAGCGAGCGCTCCTTGAGGTCGTTGCCCTTGAACGTGAGCTTCTGGGCGAGCTCCTGGGCGACGGGGTTGGTCTCGAGGTGCACGGCGAGGTCCGAGAGGAAGCGCCGCACCTCGGAGACCTCGATGTCGTCGAGGAGGCCCTCGGTGCCGGCGAGGATCTGGATGATCTGCACGTGCATCGCGACCGGCGTGTACTGGTCCTGCTTGAGCAGCTCGACGAGGCGGGCGCCGCGGGCGAGCTGCTTGCGGGTGGCCTCGTCGAGGTCGGAGGCGAACGCGGAGAACGCCTGGAGCTCGCGGTACTGGGCGAGGGTCAGCTTGAGCTGGCCCGCGACCGCCTTCATCGCCGCGACCTGCGCGGAGCCACCGACGCGGGACACCGAGAGTCCGACGTTCACCGCCGGGCGGACGCCCGAGTAGAACAGGTTGGTCTCGAGGAAGATCTGGCCGTCGGTGATGGAGATGACGTTCGTCGGGATGTAGGCCGACACGTCACCGGCCTGGGTCTCGATGATCGGGAGCGCGGTGAGCGAGCCCGCGCCGACGTCGTCGGACATCTTGGCGGCGCGCTCGAGGAGCCGCGAGTGCAGGTAGAACACGTCGCCGGGGTACGCCTCGCGGCCCGGCGGGCGGCGGAGGAGGAGGGAGAGCTGGCGGTACGCGGCGGCCTGCTTGGAGAGGTCGTCGTACACGATCAGCGCGTGCATGCCGTTGTCGCGGTAGTACTCGCCGAGCGTGGCGCCGGTGTACGGGGCGAGGAACTGGAGCGGCGCGGGCGCGGAGGCCGGGGCGCTGATGACGGTGGTGTACTCCATCGCGCCGTACTGCTTCAGCTTCTCGACGACCTGCGCGACCGTCGACTGCTTCTGGCCGACCGCCACGTAGATGCAGTGCATCTTGCGCTTGGGGTCGTTCAGGAACTGCTTCTGGTTGATGATCGCGTCGATGGCGACCGCGGTCTTGCCGGTCTGCCGGTCGCCGATGATGAGCTCGCGCTGGCCGCGGCCGATGGGGATCATGCCGTCGATGGCCTTGATGCCGGTCTCGACCGGCTCGTGCACCGACTTGCGCTTCACGATGCCCGGCGCCTTGATCTCGACCGGCATCAGCTGGTCCTGCGGGATGGGCGGCCCGCCGTCGATCGGGTTGCCGAGCGCGTCGAGCACGCGGCCGAGGGTGGCGGGGCCGACCGGCACCGACACGATCTGGCCGGTGCGGGAGACGGTGTCGCCTTCCTTGATGGCGCGGTCGTCGCCGAAGACGGCGGCGCCGACGTTGTCCTCTTCGAGGTTGAGGACCATGCCCTTCAGCCCGCCCGGGAACTCGAGGAGCTCGCCGGCGAGGGCGTTCTCGAGGCCGTAGATGCGGGCGATGCCGTCGCCCACGCTGAGGACGGTGCCGGTCTCGCTGATGGCGACCCGGGCGTCGTAGTTCTTGATCTGCTGCTTGAGGATCTGGCTGATCTCTTCGGCGCGGATGTCCATGGGGTCCTCGGGGGGCGGGTGGTGGCCGCCGGGCTAGGCCTGGGGAGGGTTGACGAGGGTGAGCTGGAGGCGATCGAGCCGGGTGCGGAGCGACGCGTCGAAGACGCGGCCGCCGACCTGGGCCACGAGCCCGCCGAGCAAGGAGGGATCGATGCGGGTGTCGAGCACCACCTTCTTGCCGGTGGCCTGCGCGAGCGCGCGGGCGACGGCCTCGCGCGTGGCGGGCGTGAGCTCGGCGGCGGTGGTGACGGTGGCGCGCACGCGGCCGGCCTCGGCGTCGGCGAGCGCGCGGTACTCCCGGACGATGTCCGGCAGGGCCGCGAAGCGGTCCTTGTCGAGCACCAGGCGCAGGAAGTTGCTCGTGTGCGGGTGGAGCGCCTGCCCGGCGAAGAGCTGGTCGAGGACGCCGCGGCGCTCGGCCAGCGTGAAGACCGGGTTGGCCATCACGCTCGTGAGGATGCCGGCGGACTCGCACACGCGCAGGAGGCGCTGGAGGTCGTCGCCGAAGCGGTCGACCTGGCTCTCTTCGCGGCCGATCTCGAGGAGCGCCTTGGCGTAGCGACGGGCGATGGATCCCTCAACCATTGGGCGTCTCCTTCTCGACGGCGGCGAGGAACTCGCGGGCCAGCCGCTCCTGGTCGTCCGGGGTCACGGAGCGCTTCAGCGTCTCGCGGGCGAGCTGCACCGCGAGGCGGGCCGCCTCGCCGCGGAGCTCGTTGCGGGCGCGCGTGGACTCCTCGCGGATGGTGCGCTCGGCGGTCTCCTTGATGCGGGCGGCGTCGGCGTGGGCACGCTCCTCGATCCGCTTCGCTTCCTTGTCGGCCTCGATGGATGCCTCGGCCTTCATCTCCTCGACGCGCTTGCCGAGGGAGACGAGCTTCGACTCGATGTCGGCGGCGCGCGCGGCGGCCTCCTCCTTGAGCCGGGTGGCCTCGTCGAGCTGGCGGCCGACGGCGAGGGAGCGGTTCTTGAGCGCGTCACCGACCGGCTTGCGCGCGAACCACACGAGGATCACGAGGAAGAGGACGACGTTGACGGCCTGGAGGCCGATCATGTCCCAGGGGATGGCGTGCGCACCTTCGGCGCCGTGGGCGGCCTCGGCGGCGCCGTGGGCGGCCTCGGCGGCGCCGTGGGCCTCCGCGCCGTGCGCGGCGCCACCGGCGGCCCAGGCCAGGGTCGAGACGATGAGCGGGATCATCAGGCCTCCACCTGGGGCAGGGCGCGACCGAGCACGCGGTCCGCGACATCGCGCGAGAGCACGCGGGCGGCGCCGTCCAGCTCGGTGCGCGCAACGGCGGCCTCGGCGCGGAGCGCGGTCAGCGCGTCGGCGAGGCGGGCGTCGGCGACGACGCGGGCTTCGGCCACGATCTTCTGGTAGGTCGCCTGCGCGGCGGCCCGGCGCTGCGCGCGGTACTCGGTGACCTCGGCCTGGGCGCGGGCGAGGGCGGCTTCCCACTCGCCGAGGCGCGCGCCGGCCTTGGCCTGCAGCGCCTCGGCCTCCTTGCGAGCGCCCACGGTCGCGTGGGCGCGTGCATCCAGGTAGGCGAGCATGGGCTTGTAGAGGATGAAGTGCATCCCCGCGACGAGCACCAGGAACGGCACCATCAACGCGGCGGTCAGCACCAGATCCGGGATGATGTTCATCGGATCACCCGTAAAGGGCCGCCGGACTATCGCGCGGTCCGCGTCTGGGCAAGGGGTGGCGGGAGGCGACGCGCGAGATCGGTCGGGACGGTGTCCGCCGCCCCGCGGAGCCCCCCTGCGCGGGGCGCGGACGCCCGGCGGCGGCTGAATGAAAACCCGGTCCGGTTCGTGGTAGAAGGGCGCCCCGAGGACCCTGCATGCGCCTTCTCCGTACGATCCTCCCCCTCGCCGCCGCCGCGCTCCTCCTGGCCCTCCCCTCCGCCGAGGCCCAGGAGCCGGCCACCCTGAAGATCGCCACCGTCGCCCCCGAGGGTACGCCCTGGGCCGACGGCCTCTCCCAGCTCAAGAAGCAGGTCGAGACCGACTCGGGCGGGCGGATGAAGGTGCGCACGTTCCTCGGTGGCGTCCTCGGGGACGAGAACGAGTCGGTGCAGGCCTGCCAGCGCGGGCAGATCCAGGGCGTCGGCGCGTCCACGGGCGCGATCGCGTCGATCGTCCCCGAGCTCGCGGTGCTCGAGCTCCCCTACCTGTTCCGGACCGAGGCGGAGGCCGACTACGTCCTCGACAAGGTCGTCCTCTCCACGCTCGAGACCGCCTTCCGCAACAAGGGCCTCGTGCTCGGCTTCTGGAGCGAGAACGGCTACCGCAGCTTCGGCAGCAACTGGGGCCCGATCAAGTCGCCGGCGGATCTCAAGGGGCACAAGATGCGGTCGCAGGAGCACGAGCTGCACCTGCAGATGTACCGCTCCTTCGGCGCGTCCCCCGTGCCGATCCCGGTCACCGAGGTGCTCACCTCGCTCCAGACCGGCGTGATCGACGGCTGGGACAACACGCCGCTGTTCGCGTTCGCCGCGCAGTGGACGGGCGCGACCAAGTACGTGTCGCTGACCCGCCACATCTACCAGCCGGCGGCGATCGCCTTCAACAAGGCCTGGTTCGACGCGCAGCCGAAGGACCTCCAGGCCATCGTCATGAAGGCCCGCACCGGCCTCGCTCCGCAGATGCGCAAGGAGATCCGGGCGCTCAACCCGATCCTCATCCAGAACCTGTCGGAGATGAAGGTGCAGGTCTACACCCCCACCGCCACCGAGCTCGCGACGTTCGAGGGGCCGGCCAAGGCCGCGCGCGACGCCTACCTCGCGAAGGCGTCCGCCGGCGAGAAGGCGCTCTACGCGCAGATCGTGAAGGGCATCGAGGCCTACCGCGGGGGCGCCCGGTGATCAGTGCCCTCGAGCGCCTGGACGGCGGCATCGTCCGGGCGGAGCGCGCGGTGGTCGCCGTGCTGCTCGCGGTCATGGGCCTCGTCGTGTTCCTCGACGTGGTGCACCGCGTGAGCACGCGCACGGGCAGCCTGCTGGCGCACCCGGCCTTCGTGGCCGTCGCGGCCATGGTCGTCGCGGTGCTCGCGTTCCGCACGCGCGCGGCGTCGAACGCCGTCGGCAAGGGCGTCGCGGTGGGGCTCGCGGTGGCCGGGGCGCAGTTCGCCTTCGTGCGGCTCGTGCCCAACGGCCTCGTGTGGTCCCAGTCGCTGGCGCTCGGGCTCACGCTCTGGCTCGGCACGCTCGGCGCGTCGCTCGCGGCGTACGAGCGGCGCCACCTCGCGCTCGACGTGGGCTCCAAGATCTGGCCGCCGTCGCTGGCCCCGAAGATCGCCGCGTTCGGGCACGTCCTGACCGCGGCCTTCTGCCTCGTCATCCTCTTCTTCTCCGTGCGCTCGATCCTCGGCTTCGAGGACTCCGGCTCGCACGTGCCCGGCCACTTCGACGTGTGGAAGGGCGGCGCCGGCATGCTCGCCGGGACGCCCATCCCGAAGTGGGCCGTGTTCCTCTCGATCCCGTACGGCATGGTCGTCCTCGCCTTCCGCTTCGCCCTGGAGGCGGTGCGCACCTGGCTCGGCCTCGTCGAGATCGGCGGGGATGACACGCTCCACCAGCTCGGCATCGAGGAGGCGTCGTGACCGCAGTCCTCCTCGTGGCGGTGATGCTGACGCTGGCGCTCTTCGGCTCGCGCCTGTTCGTCGTGGTCGGCGTCGCGACCGCGCTCTGCTTCCTCTTCTACACGGACTACACGGGCTTCGAAGGCGCGCTCCAGCAGGTGGACCGCATCGTCACCAAGATGGAGTCGCTGACCTCGAAGAACGTGTTCCTGTCGATCCCGTTCTTCATCGCGTCCGGCACGATCATGACGAAGGGCGGCATCGCGCGCCGCCTGACGAACCTCGCGTCCGCGGCCGTGGGGTGGATGCCCGGCGGGCTCGCCGTGGCCTCGGTCATCGCGTGCATCGTGTTCGCGGCGATCTCGGGCTCCTCGCCGGTGACGCTGGTCGCCGTGGGGAGCGTCATGTTCCCCGCGCTCGTGAAGAGCGGCTACCCGAAGTCCTTCTCCATCGGCCTCATCACCAGCGCGGGCAGCCTCGGCTGCATGATCCCGCCCGCGATCGCGATGCTCATCTACGCGATCAGCGTGCAGGGCTCCGCCGCGGTCGACCCCGCCGACCTGTTCTTCGCCGGCATCATCCCCGCGCTGTTCATCGCCGGGCTCCTCGCGCTCTACGCGGTGTGGGTGGGCACGAAGGTGCCGGAGTCCCGCCAGCCCTTCGACGGCGGGCAGCTCTGGGGCGCCTTCAAGGACGCGGCCTGGGCGCTCACGCTCCCGCTCATCGTGCTCGGCGGCATCTACAGCGGGCTCTTCACGCCCACCGAGGCGGGCGCGATGGCGTTCGCCGCGAGCGTCCTCGTCACCTGCGCGATCCACGGCGACGTGCCGTGGACGAAGGTGCCGTCGATCCTGGTCGAGGCGGCCACCCTCATCGGGAGCTTGATCCTGATCGTCGTGCTGGCGTTCGGGCTCAACGACTTCCTCGCGCTCATCGACGCGCCGGGGGTCATCCAGGAGTGGGTGCGCACGGCCGACATGAGCGCCTGGCAGTTCATGCTGCTCGTGAACATCGTGCTCATCGTGCTCGGCGCGCTGATGGACAGCATGTCCGCCACGCTCGTGTTCGCGCCCATCCTCGCGCCGGTGGCCATCAACCACTACGGCATGGACCCGATCCACTTCGGCATCGTGTTCGTGGTGAACATGGAGATCGGGTACATCGCGCCGCCGGTCGCGACGAACCTGTTCGTGGCCGCGGCGATCTTCCGCCAGCCGTTCATGGACGTGGCGAAGGCGATCGTGCCGACGCTCTCGATCATCTGCGCCGCGCTCGTCGTGCTGATGTACATCCCGACGATCTCCACGGGCCCGCTCAACCTGCGAGAGGGACAGGCCTTCTACGAGCCGTTCCCCTGGGACGGCGGCAAGGAGGCGGTCGCCGAGGACGTGCCCGCCCCTTCCGAGCCCGGAGCGGGCGCCCCGGAGGCGCCGGCCGGGGCCGCCAGGCCGATGACGATGGAAGAGATGATGCGGAAGGCCAAGGAGAACGCCGCGGCCGAGGGCGCCACCGAGGGGGCCGGCACCGACGCCGCCCCGGACGCCGGCGCCGCTCCGGACCCGCACGACGCCACGCCGACCCCGCTCGGTCGTCCCCTCACGATGGAGGAGATGATGAAGAAGGCGAAGGAGAACGCGGCGAAGCAGGACGGCGAGGCGGCGGCGCCATAGGCGCTACCGCACGAACTCGAGCACGAGGGCGGCCTCGCTCGCGATCACGGTGGAGACCCGGATCGCGTCGTCCTCGCCCTCCTGCCCGCGGTATCCGCGCGCGAGCCAGCGCACGCCCACCGCCACGGCGGGGCGGCCCTTCGCGTCGCCGATCACGTACTCGGCGCCGAGGCCGGCCTGGGCCCCGAAGCCGCCGATGCGGGCGCGGTCGGACGCCGCGCCTTCGTCCGCGTCGGCCTGCTCCTCCTCGGTGTAGGCGGAGTCGGTGTCCGCGGCGTTCGGGAGGATGCCGAAGCCGCCGACGTCGCCGTAGAAGTTCACCGCTCCGGCCTCGCGCGCGAACAGGTAGCGGCGGTAGTCCATGCCGAGCCGCACGCCGCCGGCGGCGCGGATCGACGTGTTGTCCGAGAAGCTCGTCGACGTGATCTGCACGAGCGCGACGTTGCCGAGGACGGCGTCATGGGCGCCCACCCAGCCGCCGTGCGCCGTCAGCGGCGGGCGGATGAGCCCGTCGAACTCCCCCGCGAGCGTCCCGGAGAAGTTGCCGGCGTCGTCCCAGGCGAGGGCGCCGATGCCCGCGGGCGTCCACGCGCCTCCGAAGAGCACGCCTGCGTGCACGGTTCCAGCGAGGAGGAGCAGCATCCGCCCATGCTATCTCCGCCGCGGCCGGTCCGCGGGCGGGCGCGAACGCGGCGGCGAGCCGCCGCAGTGGCCGGGCGCCTCGGGAGACCGCTGGTTTCCGGTTAGGAATCCGCCATGTACATCGAACACGTCGAGGTTGCCGGGTTCGGGGGCCTCCGCCTCTTCGAGGCCGCGCTCGGCCGCGCCGCGCGCTTCGACGGGCCGCCCCGCTCGCTTCTCGCGCTCCAGGATGCCCTGTTGCTCGCGTTCTCCGCGTGGGACGCCGACTGCCTGCGCGCGCTCCTCGCCCGGTGGGGCTGCGTGAACGCCACGGTCGCCGCCAACGAGCTGCCCGAGGGCGCCACCTGGGAGGCGGCGCCGGGGCTCGGCGCCGTGCTCGACCGCAAGGCGGACGGGCTCCTGACCGTCGGGCTGACGATCAGCCTCGATCCCCCGCAGTTCGGGAAGCTCCGGCGGCTCGCGGCGCGGGAGGCGCGCCTCGTGGACGCGCTCGCGGAGGGCGCCCGCCTCACGGTGCGCGTCG